>DASYDE010000038.1:0-147193 GCA_036499725.1 Kofleriaceae bacterium | reverse complement strand
GATCGACTTCTTCGCGAGCGTCGACGAGCAGTGGATCCGCGTGTTCACCGTCGTCTCCGACGTGCACCTCCCGATCGGCCTGCAGACGAGCGGCACCGGTCAGCTCGTTCCGGTCATCGGCAACACGGACCAGGCGTTCACCAACCTCTCCGTCAAGAACAACGACGCCGTCACGGAGTCGCCGGCCGAGCTCGCGAGCCTGTTCCCGACGATCCTCTCGCTCGTGCTTCCGCAGCTCTCGGCGGGCCTCGGTGGCTTCGACCTCCCGGCGCTCGGCCCGCTCGCGATCCAGCCCACCGCGATCACGTCGATCGACAACAACACCTTCCTCGCGATCTTCGCGAACCTCACCACCGCGATGCCGCGCCTCGCGCCGATCGAGACGCACGCGACCATCTCCGACATCGTCGAGGCCTCGCCCGATACCATCCGCAACCCGGCCGCGTGGACGACGCAGGGTACGCCGGCCGTCACGCTCGACATGGGTGACGAGGCCGGCCTCGAGTACTCGACCCGCGTCGACAACGGTTCGTGGTCGGCCTGGTCCACCAACGCGAAGCCGCGCCTCGCGCCGCGCGTGTTCTGGATCCCGGCCCGCCACGTCATCGAGGTCCGCGCGCGCAAGATCAACGACCCGTCGACGATGGACGTGACGCCGGAGCGCCTCGAAGTCACGCTCGGCGACTCGCTCCTCAACCCGCCCAAGGCGATCGCGTTCCACGGTCAGGGCTCGGCCGCTGGTTGCGCCTGCAACTCGTCGGGCAGCGGCACGTCCGCGGGCCTGTTCGCGCTCGTGATGCTCGGCATCATCCTCCCGCTGCGCCGCACGTCGCGCCGCGCGATGAAGAGCGTCGGCTCCGCGGCCAAGAAGCTCGGCCCCATCGTGTGGGCGGCGGCTCTCGCGTGCATGCCCGGCTGCAGCTGCAGCAACGACAAGCCGTGCGGCGATGTCGAGTGCAAGGACGGCGAGCAGGCGAACGGCGGCCTCGGTCGCTTCACGAGCATCGCGGGCGATGACAAGCGCGTTCTCGCCGCGACGTACGACACCGGCCTCGGTGATCTTGTCGTCGCCGACGCGACCAATCCCGACAAGGTCGAGCTCACGGTCGTCGACGGCGTACCCGACATGACGCCCATCTACGATCCCAAGACCTATCGCGGCGGCATCATGGACGCGGGTCCCGACGTCGGCATGTGGACGTCGATCGTGCTCGCCGATCACAAGGCGCACATCGCGTACTACGACGTGGACAACAAGTCCCTGCGCTACGCGCGCGAGGACGACAAGGGCAAGTGGCGCACGATGGAGGTCGACTCTACCGACGGCGCTGACGTCGGTCTCTACACGTCGATCACCGTCGACGGCAGCGGCAACCCGACCATTTCCTATCTCGCGACCGGCATCGACGATGGCGCCGGCCACTTCACGAGCGAGCTCCGCGTCGCACGCGCGGGGACCAAGACGCCGGGCCAGGCCGGGGACTTCCACATCACGACCGTCGTCACGGGCGTTGGCACCTGCGCGGGTCTGTGTGCGACCGGCACCGCCTGCATCCCCGCGGCGGACCCCGATCCGGAGACGTGCAAGGCGACCAGCGCCTGCACCGCCGCGTGCAGCGACACCCAAGCGTGCATCGCCAACGTTTGCACCGACATCGTTCCCGCCCCGACGGCGACGGACATCGCGAGCGGCACCGGCCTCTACTCGAGCATCGCGCGCATGGGCGACAATCGCATCGCGGTCACTTACTACGATCGCGCGCATCACTCGCTCGCCGTCTCCATCGAGGGCTCCGCGGGAGCCAGCGACTACGCCGAGACCGTTCTCGACGCAGCCGGTGATCGCGGCATGTGGTCGTCTGCCGTCTCCGATGGCTCGACGCTGCACGTCGCCTACCAGGACGCGATTGGCGACGAGCTGATGTACACGACGTTCAACGGTGCGGCGGGCACGCCGGAAGTCGTCGACGACGGACAGCGCACGGGCGACCGCACGCACCCGGTCGGCGCCTCCGCGTCGATCTACCTGGTCAATGGCGCGCCGACGATCGCGTATCAGGACGGGCTCGCGTCCGACGTCTACGTCGCGCAAAAGGGCAACAGCTGGACGACGAACAACGTCGCGAGCGGCGCGCTCATCGACGGCATCTCGGTCGCGGGCGCGGTGGGTCCGAGTGGTGCGCAGTTCCTCGCGTGGGATTCGATGGATCCGTCGCTGAATCCGATCCATCACCTCGTCGTGAAGAAAAACTAGTCGAGCTCGTCCATGTGAGCGACGATCTTGCCGAGGATCGTCGTGAGCGCGGCGTGCTCGCTCGCCGACAGAGGCGCGAGGAGCTCTAGCCCGCCCTTCTCCAGGATCTTCTGCGCATCGCCGACCTTCGCGAGCGTGCTCTTCGTCAGCGAATAGAGGCTGCTGCGCCCGTCCGCCGGGTTCGGCACGCGCTGCACGAGCTTGTCGCGCTCCATGCGCGCGAGCATCTGCGCCATCGTCGGCTGCTCGGTGCGCGCCACCGCCGCGAGGGCCGTTTGCGACATGGCGTTCCCATCGCGTAGCGCGCGCAGCACGGGAATGTGTGCGTTGGACAGGCCGAGCTTCTTCAGCCGCTCGTGGGCGCGCCGCTCGAACAGTCGCGCCGCACGCCCCAACAGGTAGGCGGGATGGCCGGAGGGATCCCACTTGCTCATGATTTCCGCAGCCTAGCAGAATTCCACTTGCATAGCGACCTATGCATAATCATAGTGGCCTATGTAAAGTCATGAAGACCTCAGAAACAGACGTTCTCGTCGTCGGTGGCAGCCTCGTTGGCCTCGCCGCGGCAATGTTCCTTTCCTGGCGCGGTGTCCGCGTCACGCTTGTTGAAAAGCATGCCGGCAGCTCCGCGCACCCTCGCGCCGTTGGCTACACAGCGCGCACCATGGAACTGCTCCGTGCCGTCGGCATTGCGGATCAGGTTCCGGCCGCGCCCGAAGGCTTCCGCCTGCGCCGCATCCGCGTCGAATCGCTCGCCGGCAAATGGTTCGACGAGTCCGCGTGGACCGACGACGGTCCGACCGTCATGCCCTCCCCCGAGCGCGGCGCAGCGGTCGCGCAGGATCACCTGGAGCCCCTGATGCGCGCTCGCGCCATCGAGCTCGGCGCAGACGTGCGGCTCGCGACGGAGCTTGTGTCGTTCAGGCAGGACGCTGACGGCGTGACCGCTGCCGTTCGGCCGCGAGGTGGCGAGGAAGCGAGCATTCACGCGAAGTACATGATCGCCGCCGATGGAACGCGGAGCCCTGTCCGCGAGCAGCTCGGCATCGGGCGTACAGGCCGCGGCGGCATGCGCGTGCTGCGCAGTGTGTTGTTCAAGGCACCGCTCGACGAGTACCTCGCGTCGGGCATCGCGCAGTTCCAGATCAATCAGCCTGACTTCCAGGCGTTCCTGACGACCTATCACGACGGTCGCTGGGTGCTGTTTCTCCACGACGATCGCGAGCACACGAACGACGAGCTGCTCGCTGCGATCCATCGCGCACTCGGCCGGACGGACCTTCCCATCGAGATCCTCACGACGGGGCGCTGGGAGCTCTCCGCGCTGATCGCCGATCGATTCACCGAAGGCCGCGTATTCCTGGCGGGCGATGCAGCCCACACGCTCCCGCCGAGCCGCGGTGGCTTTGGTGCGAACACGGGCATCGAGGACGCGCACAACCTCGCGTGGAAGCTCGCGGCTGTTCTCGACGGTACAGCTGGCTCGCGCTTGCTCGAAACGTACGACGCCGAGCGCCGACCCATCGCGTGGCTCAGGCACGATCAGATCTTCGCGCGTCAGGACTACAAGGCCGAGGCAGCGGGCCACGGTGCGACGACAATCTATCCCGACATCGCGCTCGAGCTCGGTCAGCTCTATCGCTCGTCGGCGGTCATCGGCGCGTCGCCCGACCTGCCGCCCGCCGCAACACCCGACGAGTGGTGCGGTCAGCCCGGCACGCGCGCGCCGCACCTGTGGCTCGCGCCGACGCTCTCGCTGCTCGATGTCCTGCAGCGCGGATGGGTCGTGCTCTCCGACGACAGGCGCTGGGGTGCGCAGACCGTTCGCATCGACGCGAAAACGCTCGCCGCGCTTGGCCTCTCTCCCGGTGGTGCTGCGCTCGTCCGTCCCGACGGCTACATCGCGTGGCGCTCGCCGACGTTCGCGAGTCCATCCGCTCTCGCCGATGCGATCGCGACGTGTACGCACTAGCGGCCCGAGCTACCGCTGCCCCCCAACTACTTCCGACGCTCCTTGTTCGTTCGCTGACGCGGTTCGCGCGCGACGTGTGGCGGCGTGACTACAACCGGAGCAGCGACTTCCAACCTCTCCACGACCAGTGCTACTGCTTCGCGGTGGGTAGCTGGGTCGCAACGATCGTCGACACCGCAGGGTGCGCCGACTTCTGGGAAATCGCTCGCGCGCACGGCATCACGCCATCCCTCACCGCCGTGCCCCCGCGCGCGCTGATCGATTGCGACATCGAGTTCGAGACCTCGACGCGCCTCGCACAAGCGCTCTCCGCGCAGCTTCAGACGTTCGCCGTCGGTCTCATCATGCAGACCACGTCCGACGTGCACGGCGTCCGCGCGTTCGATCGCGGCAACGTCCTGCGCCGCCTCGACTACTCGCGCGACGAGGGAGGCTGGCTCGAGGTCATCGGCGCACCGCAGCCGTGGGAGTCCGTCCTCTTCTTCGACGGTCCCGTCGAGCTCGCCACGCACTGGCCTGACACGCTCGATGACGACATCAGCGACGACGACATCGCGCGCTACGAAGCCGCTCGCAAGCTCGGCGACGCATCCACCGTGATGGATCTCGTGCACGCGAGTGGCAGCGGCATCCACCGCGTCGCGACCGCGCTCGGCGTTATCTCCACCGAGCCGCACGCGCACTGGCACAAGCCGGGCTTCTTCAAGCGGGTCCTCGGTCGCTGATGCTCGTCGAGCTCACGTGCGAACAGCTCGCTCGCCTGGCCAAGTACCACGTCGAGGTCTACCCGCTCACTGGTGACGAGGCCGCGGAGCAGATCGTGGAGGTTCGCTACCAAACCGAACGCCCGAAGGCGCAGATCGCGTTCACATGGCTCCTACGCTCCTTGCTCCGCTGCCAGAGCGACATGGCTGATGACGAGAAGGAGACGTTCGTCTCGATCTCGACGTTCTTCGAGAATCGCGCGAGCAAGTCCCGATGGAAGTACGACGCCGACGATTACGACCTCTTCATCGAGGTCGAGACGCGGACGTTCACCGCGATGATCCAGCGAGCGCGCGATGCGTGCGCTACCGCTCAGCCCGACGGCAGCAGTGTGCTCGACGCACCGGGCTACGTCCTCGCGCTCGAACAGGCGAGTCTCGACGAGCTTCTGGGCTTACTGAGGACGAGCAGGGATGCAGCGCGCACGATGCTCACGCTCACCTGGGGCGCCTAACAATCGTTCGAGATCCTCGTGCGGCGTGT
This sequence comes from Kofleriaceae bacterium, assembly GCA_036499725.1. Taxonomy (GTDB): domain Bacteria; phylum Myxococcota_A; class Polyangia; order Haliangiales; family Haliangiaceae; genus JABFXX01. Next base: position 141,719 of record DASYDE010000038.1, on the reverse strand, counting down.
CGTCCATTCGAGGACACGAGCGACATCGGGCCACGCGGCGGCGCCAGGTGTGCAGAGTGCCGCGCTTCTGTGTAGACGTCTGCTGACTGACCGACGCGCCGTCGGGCGAGCCCCACATCGCGACGATCTCCGTCGACACCGCGCTCGCGAAGCTCGGCCCGAGCTCCACGCTCGACAAGATCTTGCGCGCCGCACTACAAGCTGTTCCGAACAAGGGGCTGGCCTGAAGCGTCCACGTGGACGCCTGCGCTCACGATCGAGACACGCTTCTACGAAGTGCTTCGACGTACGCCGCGCCGATCGCAAACTGCGTGCGTCGTGTGACCGGCGCGCCAAGCTTGAACAGCAGCGAGCTCGGCCGCGAGAACGCGAGCAGCTCGCTCGTGACTTCTCCGTCCGGCGCGCGCGAGACGACAAAGCGCTCCTCGCCCTGCACCGGATGATCGCGCAGCGTCCCGTAGGCGAAGCCGCGCCGGTCCGGCTCGTCGATGACGTACACGACGCGGCATGCACTGATGGTGTAGAGGCCCATCGCGCGCACGACAAGCGCGACGGTCAGCCCTTCACGCGCGGTCTCGTGCGGCGTGACGCGCACGCCGGCGCCTTCGTGCATCTGCCACGTGAGTAACGCACGCGACGCTTGCTCGAACGCGTCGTCCCCACGCCCGATCGCATCGGTGCGCCGATCGACGCGATAGCCTGCGGGCAACTCGCCGCGCGTCGCACCGACCTCTGCGTACGAGAGGGGCACAGCTTGTTGCTCGCGCAAGAGCCCCTCGACGTCAGCGGGTGGGCGCAGCGAAATCATATCCTGCCAGACTGTCCCCCATGCAGAGGAGGTTAGTACGCAACCCTGCAGAGCACGATCGAGACATCATCCTGCAACGCGCCCGTCGGCAGTCGCACAAGCTCGAGGAGTGCCCCGGCGGCGGCCGACAGGTCCATTCCGCGCACTGCACGCGCGATGTCATCGAGCTTCGCGTATCGCGCGAGCCCATCCGACGCGATGACGAGCGTCGCTGTGGGAGTGATGCTCCTGTCGAACGAGACGGGTGTGCAGCCTCCGCCGAGCAGCGGTTTGCGGCGCTGCCCCTTTGTCAGTTCGATTACGTCCGCCGCGATGACCCAGGCGACGGAATCGCCAACGCTTGCACCGCGAACGCGGTCTCGTGACACCGTTGCAATCACAGCCGTCGTCTCGCCGCCCATCACGGCTGGATCGTCTAACTCGTTCAGCACGAGCTCCGCTTCTGCGGTCGGTCGCTCCTCGATCGCGGCGATGACGACGTCAGCCGCCTGCCCTCCTCGCAACGTGCCACCAGCGCCATCCGCAAGCGCGATCACGACGCCGCCGTCGATGTAGACGACTGTCGCGCGGTCCTGTCCTTCGGCGCGTGCACTCGCAATCGCGATCGCGTACTCGAGCCCGGCGTGGGCACCTACGCGTACGGCGTGCGCTACCGCTGGAAGGTCGTCGTTGAACGTGGGCAGTGCGCCCGTCTTCATCCCCAACAGAAACCGTGTGAACGAGTCCGCTTGCTTGATCGCAGCCTTTCTCTCCATGACGATCAGCGGAATGATGACCACCGAAGGAGGCGAGACCTCGAGATCGAATCCGTACGCTTCGCCGCCGCCGTTCCCCCCGAAGAGAAAGAAACCAGGCGCGCAGACACTCACTTGGTAGTCGCGATTGAATGCCAGCAGTCCCTCGGCTGGCTCCAGGCGCAGGTACGACCGAGCAACAAGACCTTCACCTCCGTTGGTCTTTGCGAGGAAGGCGATGAAGTCGTCGGGGAGCTGAGGAACGGCCGCGCGAAGCACTGCGAGCTCCGTTGGATCGGCGGGATCCTCGAGACGGCCGTCTTCGAACGAAAAGCTTAGCGCCTCCTTAGCCATTCGCTACTCGTACGTGCGCGCGGCCATCAGCGCGTCGGCCATGAGGCGCCACGGCGACTGCTGCGCGAGTTGCTCGCCCTGGTTCTGATAGAAGCCGTCTGCGTCAGCGAGCCACCCGCCCATCGCCTCGAGGAACGAACCGAGGTCCACGTTCATGAAGCCCGTGTCATCGCGCTGCTGGTCTGCGACAAGCGCAGTGATGAACGCGACGAGCTCGGCGTGCGAGGAAACAGCGCGCGCTTGTTCGGCTAGCTCCATCCGAAAACAATAACGCCGATCGCGTTGCGGCGACCGGCGTGGGGGACGTGAGCGGAGAGTTAGTTGATGTCGCCGCCGACGATGAGGTAGCCGTCCGCCGGGTTGATGGCGACGTCGGAGACGGAGACGCCACCGAATGCGGGGAGCGGGACTGCGCCGAGGGCGCCCGAGCCGAAGGCGACGACGCGAGAGAGACCGAAGGAGGCGACGGCTTCGAACTGCGCGTTGGAGAGCTGGTTCGCGCCTTCCACGCCTTCGTCCATCACGTCGATGAAGACTTCGGGCGTGCCGACGTCGAGGCGGAGAGCGCCGTTGTCACCCGCGACGACCTTCACGTCGAGGCGCGCGTTGAGCGCGATCTGCGTCGCGACTTCGTCGCCGTGCTTGAAGGTGGCCATGAGGTCACCGATGGTGAGGCGGAGCTTGTCGCCCGAGGCGTCGACGAACGGCGGGACCTTGGCGGAGAGCTCGACCTTGTCGTAGAGCGTGCCGATTTCGCCGTAGCTGCCGTTCTTGAGGTCGAGCTTGACGTCCATGCCCTTCGCGGCCCAGAAGGAACCGAGGAGCTGGTTCGCGGCGTCGTCGGCGACTGCCATCTGGAAGCCCTGCGCGAGGGACATGTTCGGAACGACGTTCGGGACATAGACGAAGCCGGGCGAGCCGGCGTCGTTGTGAGCGCGGATCTCGGAGTCGAGCTCGACGATGGCGCCGTTGACGTCGCAGGTGATGCGCGCGGGCTTGAGGTTGATGTCGACCTGCGTGCCGAGCACGGTGATGGTCTGCGTCTTGTTGAGGTCGGAGAACATCTTGTTGACGTACGGGACCGCGACGTTCTCGGTGACCCAGCCGATGACAGGGCCCATGGCGGTGTCGAGGTGGAGCATGTCGACGATCGCGCCGGGGACGCCGCCGAGGTCGACGTCGAAGCCGGTGATCTGGACGTTCTGATCTTCGAAGCTGATCGCGAAGTCCTTGCCGTTCACGCCGAGCTTGAGCGTGCCGGTGACGTGGATCTTTTGCGCGGTGGCGGTGACGGGACGACCACCATCGATGCAGGCGGCGGCGTACTGGAGCTGCATCCCGATCGTCGGGTGATCGAAGGTGGCGTCGAGGTAGATGCCACCGGGCATGGGCTGCAGCGAGATCTTGGTGGAGCCGCCCATCTGGAGCGACGTGATCGAGCCTTGGACGTAGAGACAGTCGGGGCCGTTGGGGGCGCCGTAGTTCACGACGGGGTTGAGCGGCGTGACGGTCGACATGAGCGTCGGGCCGGTGACGTAGCCGGTGAGGCCGCGACCGACGGCGTCGAACGCTTGAGCGGAGATGGCTGCGGAGATGGATTCGGGAACCGACTGCGCGACGGGCTCCATCGGGCCGACGACAACCGCACGCGTTTCCTTGCCGGTGTTGCCGGTCGCGTCTTTCGCGATCGCTTGGAGGAGGTACGTGCCGGGTTGAACGGGGACCGCTGCTTCGAAGGTGCCGTCTACGTTCACTGCGGCGACGACGCCGTTCACGGTGACAGAGGTGACACCTTGATCGTCGGTCGCCGTGCCTTTGACGGTCAGCGTGGTGACGTCACCTGCGATCGTTCCGCGTTCCGGCGTGGTGATGTGCACGCGCGGCGCGGTCGGGTCGACAGCCGGGGCACCCGGGTCGTACGCGTTGTCGCAAGCGGTTACGGTACCGAGCGTGGCGCAGACTGCGAGGATCGTTTTGATGTGGCGCATGTCGACTCTCCGACCGCCAGAGGCAGCAAGAAGGAGGCCACGCCGTCTCGCCAGATCCGCTGGCTTGGGGCGCCAGATGACGCAATGCGGCCACGCGAGCGGTCAGTCCAGGAGAAGCGGGACGTTCGCGGCTCGCGCGACGTGATCGCCAGCGTCTTGCCGGCCGGCAACGCATACGTCACGAGCATGATGACCATGGGCCGGACACCGCCTGGCTCGGCCGCGAGCTTGGCGTCTGCGGTGATGGGCACCAGCGCTTCCCCGTCGACAGCGACGTTGAGAGCGGCCATCGCGGAGGCCGCCAGCGTGTCGCGGAGGGCCTTGAGGCCCTGTGCTCCGTGGGCCCCGGAGGTCCTCGCCAGGACGGTGTCCGTGGCCTCCCCTGCGGCGGGCCTGTAACCGACGAGCAGCGCGACGCTGCATGGTTCGACCTGCACGACGGTCGTTCGGAGCTCGGGAAACTTGTGGCCCCAGGCTGTTGGACAGGCCAGGCAAACGGCAAGGCCAGTAGCCAGTGCGAGCGCTCTCGCGGGGCGGGCCCAGTCAGACCACCTCATGGAGTGATCTCGGGCAAGTGCGCGAACTGGTCGCGAACGTCGGGAGCAGGCATGAGTGGCGACGCTGCTTTCGGGAGCGGCTGTCCGGGCGGCGTCCACGTGCCGTCACCATTCGCGTCGACCCAGATCGGATTGGTCATCGCGTACGGCGTGGACGCGTGCTGCGTGTTCGGCTTGAGGTTGGACGCGATCGGCAGTGACGAGAGATCGAGTCCTGCGGACAGCGCGCTGATGATGACCGTCGCGTCGAGCGGCGGAAATTCGACCGGCGTCGACACGGGGAACATGTTCGCGTCGCCGGTGACCTCCGCGGTGACCCACGAGTCCTTGGCTGTCGCGACATGCACCGTCGTCGTGTACTCGGTCGCGCTGTCTGCGGGGATCGCTTGCTCGATCTTGCCGCCACCGCTCGAGTAGATGATCAGCTTGTTCACCTTTGCCCAGCTCGGCGAGCTGATGTGCACGACGACATCGACGCCGCCGCCGGTCGCCTTCACGGTGTCACCGATCATCGCGCTGCCGACGTGGATCTCGACGAACGGTGCCGTGGTCACGATCGCGCGGTGCGCCTTGATCGCGTTGACCACATCGCTGCGCGAGAAGCCGCCCGGGATGTCCTTGCCGGTGCCGACAAACACGAGCGTGCGCGCGTAGCCCGGCTCGTCGCCGAGCATGTCGTGCGCGTCCGACGTGCCCATGCCCGTCGCTTCCTTGCCGCGATCGAGCAGCGTGAACCACGTCTCGACAACGCCGGGGAACTTCGGCCGACCGTCCGGATCGACGACGACCGTGCCCGGGACCGGCTGTGGATTCGGGAACGTGCCCGGCGGCAGCGGGTTTGGCGCGACGAAGTTGTGGATGTTCTCCGTCTTGCGACCGGTGAGTAGCTCGACGGCATCGAAGTCGTAGCTGAACTGATCGGCGGCGAACTCGTCGCCGTAGGGCGCGAACACACCGAGGATGCCCGTCGGCGTGTAGGGCTGGGCCGTCGCGGGATCGACGAAGAACTGCTGGAAGTAGCCGAGCAGTGTCTGTCGCGGGTGGTTCACCTGTACGATCGTGTTCGCCGGATCGACGCCGAGCTCGCGCAGCTGCTTGAACAGCGTGCCCGGCGGTTCCATTGCCCAGCGGAATTCGCCGCCGCGCGTGGAGCCCGAATCGATCTTGAGCGGATAGCCATTGAAGTGGCCCATCTCGAACGTCGTGAGCTCCATGCCCGGCATGCCGAGCAACCACGGGTCGAGGCCCGACGATCCGATCGTCGCGGCGTAGTCGGTGATGAAGTTGTGATCGGTGGCCACCGCGACTTCGAGGCCTTCCGCGGCGCAGCTGATCACGCGGTCGGCGATCGGCACGCCGGAGTCCGTCGACGGATTGGCGTGAATGTGAAAGTCGCCCGCGACCCAACCCGGTGACGTGTACGCGGGCGTGAGCGTCAGCGTCTGCTCGACGAACGCGCCGGCGGCGATCTTCACGTTCACCGTCGTGACCTCGTACTCGGGGCCGCGCGACACCGCGAGCTGATACGTGCCCGGGCGAACGTGCGCTTGCAGCAGGCCATCCTTGGTCCACCACGCGTTCTCGATGTAGCGATTGCCGCCGTCGAACGCGGTCACGCGTCGCTTCTGGCCCTTCTGCAGCGAGTACAGGAAGTCGCGCGGATCCTTGCCGACGTTGGACGGGTCGTACGTGCCGATCAGCTGGATCTTCACCGGCGCTTGGCGGCCCTTCTCGTCGACGACAGACACCGCGAGCGTGGCGGGCGGCGTGAGCTGGATGAGGACGCCGGTCTTCTCGTCCGCTTTGACCTCGAACGCGGTGGGCGTGGGATCCATCCGGTCGTCGGTGAGCGTTTGGTACTCGTAGTGACCGACCGGCATCTTCGCGACGAACGCGCCGTCGCCGTCCGCTTCGAGCTGATTGACGACGCGGCCCTGTCCGTCGAGCACGAGCACGTTCGCGTGCGGAACGGGTGCGTGCGTCTGGCCGTCGACGACGCTGCCGCCGAACGATCCCATCGGGACACCGCGGATGCCGTAGATGGTCTCCGCGACTGACGCGACGTCGCCGCGACCGACCGTGAAGTACGTCGTGTACGAGAAGCTCTGCCCCGCCATGAGCTGCGCCGGCGGGTTGGTCGTGTACGCGGCAGCGACGCCCGCGTACGTGAATGGAACGACCATCGAGTACGGCGTGACGTCCTGCCCCGGATAGCCCGTCGCGTACGTCGACACGAAGTTGCTCGGAGAGTCCGGGATCGAGATGCCGTACGACACGCCGTTGCCCTTGGTCGCGAGGAAATCGACTGCGAGTCCGGGGAACGCGGGGAAGCCGCCGGCGAACGGGTAGCTGTCCTCGATCGCGTACTTCACGTTGAAACCAGCGACGCCGGGCGCGAACAGATCCTGCTCGCCACCGAATAGCGGCAACTGTCCCGCGGGGACCGAGATCTGGATCGGAATGTCGGGCACGTATCCGCCGAGCAAGTCCGACAGATCCGTCGGGTTCAAGTACGGGAACGGATGCGCGCCCGAGGACTTGTTGGTGACCGTCGTCTCGATCTCGACGTACTTCTTGCCGGGGAACAGCTTGTACGTGTTCTTCAGCTCGAGGCCCGACGGCATCACGAGGCCGGTGTTGAGCAGCGAGACCATCTGCAAGAGGTCACCGCCAGTGCCGACGACGACCACTTCGGCGTCCAGGCCGTCGGCGCCATCCGCGAGCGCGGCGCCACTCGCCTTCTCTTGCATCGTCGGACAGCGACCCGTGGCGCGCACGGGCACGCAGACCTCGGTCGGATTGATCACCGTGAACAGCAGGCCGGGCAGCAGCTCGGCGAGCTGATCGTTGCCCTTCGCATTGCCACCACCGACGCGCACCAGATCCGCATCGACGAGCGAGCCGCCGTACGTGGTGTTCACGCGACCGTACGTGGACAGCTTCGTCGGATCGGCGTTCACGCCCGTGTCGGAGATGATCAGACGGATCTGATCGTTCTCGAGGAGGAAGTCGCCGATCGTTCCGATCGCGTGCGGTCCGCCGATCGTCTCCTCGAGCGATCCGATGCGCTGCGATCGCGAATGCGGAGACGTGTCACACGCTGCGACCAACAGCAGCGCTGCGACGACGACCTTCACAGGGCGAGCTCCGCTGCGATCTGCGCGCGGTCGTTGGTGAGCTGGCGCGCGCCCTGCTCTGCTGCGTGCGTGATCTCGAGCTGGAAGCGCATGCGGTACGCCGGCACGGCGAGCACCGCACCGATGGAGTGCTCCATCACCCGGTCGGTGAGAATGAGACTCGACGGATCGAGGATCGAGAACCGATAGCCAAACGCGAACGGCGTCGTGCCAGGAACGGTGAAGAACGCCTGGCCGTGACCGCCGTAGCCGGTGCGCGCCGGACCGCCCGTCGTCGGGAACTCGGTGCGCTGGAAGAAGAGACCGCCGCCGACGGACACGGCGCCCGCGACGATCTTCGCGCCGAACGCGCCTTGAAAGTCATCCTCCGTGCGACGCAGCGGGAGATCGCCCTCGGTACGGCGGTTGTAGCGCACGGACGCGACCGCGAAGCCACCGTGCGCGAGGCGCGCGAGACCGCTCGCGGAGACGGCCGGCGTGTCGTTGTCGTTATCCGACGCGAACTCGTCGGCGCCGTTCTGCATCGCGAGCTCGAAGCCGAAGCGCACGCCCGACTCGGGTGGCGCGGGATCGAGGCGGATCGCGGTGCCGAGCGAGCGACCGGGCGTGAGGCCGTTCGTCTGATAGCCCTGTGTCGGCCGCACGCCGTTGATCTCGAGCGGCTTGTCGACCATCTCGCGCGACGTGTCGTCATCGAGATCCGTTTGCACGAGCGACTCGAAGTAACCGGCGCGCGCCGTGATGCCCGAGCCGAGCGAGACGTCGGAGTACGCGTCCTTGATGCCGACGCGCAGCTTGCCGTTCGGATCGTTGACCTGCGTGCGCTCGTCGACGGCGCCTTCGAGCGCCAGCTTGTACGCGACCAGATCCTGCAGCTTGCCGCGGACACCGAAGCGCGCGTTCTGCAGCTCGAAGCCGTCATCGCGCCCGACGAACACGACCGTCGGATCGTTGCGGACCACCTTGTACTGGAGGCGCAGGTAACCGAACGCCTCCATCGTGAACTTCGGGGCGGCGGGCTTGGGGCCCTCGGCGATCGGCGCGTCGGGGGCCGGCTTCGCGGGCGTCGCGTTCGGCTCTGCCTTTTCGTCGGCGTTCGCCGTTGGTGGCGCACCGGCGTCCGCTTGGCTCGGCGAGCTCACCGGCTGCGCATGCGCAGATCCAAACGTGAAAACGGAAAGGATCAGGCCGTGCGCCACTACTGCGGCGCGCACGCGAAGGCGCATGCGTATTGGTATCACGCGCGCTCGGAGCGTACGTGACGAGCTAGAGACGATAGTGAAGCTGCGCGAGCGTGTAGGCGCCGGTCGGTCCGCCGTTGCCAAACGCCAGCAGCTCGATGCGCGAGTTCAGCTGGAGCTCGACGTGCGAGGTCAGCGAATAGCGGATGTTGAGGTCCGCGGCGTCGCGATCGAGATCTTTGATGCGGATGTCCGAGTCGTAGTGACCGATGCCGACATCGACCTGCACGAACTCGCTGAGCTGCAGCGTCGCGATCAGGTTTCCGATGAGCTGGAGCGGCGCATCGCTCTTGGGAGCGCTGTAGACCCGCTGGCGGACGAACTGTGCTTCGGCGGACAGCAGCAGGTTCAGCGACTCGATGAAGTACTTGCCGGTCACGCCGAGGTGGGTGTGATTGTCGTTGTCGGCTTTGACGAACATTCCCTCGATGCCGATCGTCGCGCACTCGCAGACCCGCTTCTCCGCGTAGAACGCTGCGCCGTTACCGTAGACGACCGGATCGAGCAGCGGCTCCTGGATGAAACCCGTCGCGTGGACCTCGTAACCGGTCTTGATATACGCGACTCCCAGGCCGTAGCGCTCTCCCCACAGCGGCACGCCGCCGTAGCGACGCGTGTATTCTTGGTGCTCCGCGAAGCGCAGACCAAACACGGGCATGAACCGGCCGGCACGAATGTAGAGGCCATCGTTTCCGTCGGCGTTTTGCTGCCACTGGATGAAGTGCTCGCGCGAGAACACGGGCGGTGCGCCGAGGCCGGGATAGCCGGCGGTCGCGTGGATCGAGAAGTTGGAGAACTTCGCGGTGCCCGCGAGCTCGAGCTGCATCGGAAAGGCGGCGAGCGTGTTCTCGGGAGTCTTGATGTAGCCAGACGCGGTGCGGATATCACCGCCGAGCGTGAGCCACTTGGGCGTCTTGAGCTTGCCGTTGAGGAACTCTGGTGCCGTTCCGAACTGCGACGCGGTCTCCGCCATCGCGAAGCCGTTCTCGTTGAGCAGGCCATCGCCGGACGGAGAGATGTGGCAGGCCGTGCACGTCTGATCGTGGCTGAGCTGGTATTGCGGATACGCGTGCGCGATGCCGCTCATGACGAGGAGGGCAACGACGACGAGCGAGATGCGAAGGGTGGAGCTCACTTGTCGAGCCCTTCCGCGCCGCTCTGGATCCACAGGTAGATGAGGTTGATGTCCGCGTTCGCCAGCGGAGCGTCGTACGGCATCCGTTTACACGGCGCGTCCTTCCCGCCGGGCGAGAGCAGGTAGCAGAGCAGCCCGCCGTCGTCGGTGCTGACGTCGCCGGGAGAGACATAGTTCCGAAGCGTCGTGCGCGCGTCGTCGACGTTGGAGAGGATGACGCCCTCTGCCTGCGTGAACGACGAGTGGCAGTTGGCCGTCGCGCACGAGGGCGCGAGGATCGTCTGCGTGATGAACTCCAGCGTCTGAGGCCGGTCGTCGGTGTCGGAGCCACAGCCGGAGGCCGCTGCGAGCAGCGCTCCAGTGATCAGCAGGCTTCTCATCCCGCGGACACTACCTCATCAGCGCTGAAACAATGCGCGCTACAGTTTGGAACGGATCGTCTCTACTTCGAGCGTGACGCGCGCGCACGGCGAAGCGAGCTACCAGCGCCACTCGCGGATGCGCGAGCAACGCGCGGAGCGATGCGAGCAGTCGGACGGCGCGTGCGACGGCCGATGCGGCTGATCGCGGGCGGCGGCTCGACTCGGTAGACCATGGCGTCGCGATTCTCGGGGCGCATGATCAACCGAACCGCGTCGTGGCTGCCATCGATGCCGAGCGCCTTGTTCGCGACGTAACCACCCGCGAGGGCGATCCGGCGAACGACATCTTCGGAGATCTTGCGCGAGTTGTTGCGGTACGCGACCCACAGCCCACCGGCCGGGTGCAGACGACCGGTCACATCGCTGAAGCGGCGCTCGAGCTCTTCAGTCGAATCGACGAAGAGAACGATCATGTCGACCATCGGCAGGCGAAGGTCGTGCGTGATGCGCGCCTCGGACGAGACATCGATCGACGCGTAGAGCGTGCGCTCGAACGTGCCGGGTGCATTGAGCAGACAGACAGTGTGACCTGCCTTGATGCCCAACTTCTTCGGCAGCGGATGTCCCGGGTACCCAGCCATGACCGAGCCGATAATGCAGTGCCTGCGCGGGAGGTCAAACAGGAAGCCTAAAACTTCTTTTAGAATTCGGTAATCATTAGATTTCGCCCCGATCTCCATGCTCCCGGAATTTGGTATGGCTCGCCACGAAACCGGGCCACTCCGCGCGCGTTTTCAGACGCTTCCCGAATACCCGGATCGGCGTGCGGTCGGCGCCTTGACATATCGCCTTCGACCCCTCCAAGTGGGGGCTCGATCGATGCCGCACGGGCTTCTTCTGATCAATCTCGGTACGCCGGACGAACCCACGACATCGGCGGTTCGTCGCTACCTCCGAGAGTTCCTCGGCGATCCGCGGGTGCTCGATATCTCCGGAATCGGGCGCGCGCTGCTCCTGAACCTCGTGATCCTGCCGACGCGGCCCGCGAAGAGCGCGCACGCGTACCAGTCGATCTGGGATCCGAAGCGCGGCTCGCCGCTCATGTATCACTCGCAGGATCTCGCGGCTGCGGTCGCCACCAAGCTCGGCGATGACTGGAAGGTCGAGCTCGCGATGCGCTACGGCAAGCCGTCGCTCGCGGATTCACTGGCGCGCCTGATCAAGGCGAACTGCGATCGCATCGTCGTCCTGCCGCTGTTCCCTCAGTACGCATCGTCATCGACGGGCACCGCCGTCGCGCGTGTGATGGAGCTCGCCGCAAAGGCGTGGACGGTTCCTCCCCTCGACTTCGTGCCCGCGTTCTTCGATGACGACGGCTTCCTCGCCGCGTTCGAAAAAGTCGGCACCCCCGTGCTCGCGGCAGCGAAGCCCGACCACGTGCTGTTCTCATTTCACGGCCTGCCCGTCCGTCAGATCACCAAGACGGATCCGGACGCGGGCACGGCGAGCGCGCACTGCTTTGCGAACAGCACGTGTTGCGACACGCTCGCGAACCCGAACTGCTATCGCGCGCAGAGCTACTTCACGGCCCGCGAGCTCGCGAAGCGCCTCCACCTGCCAGCGGAGAAGTACACCGTGTGCTTCCAGTCGCGCCTCGGCCGCACGCCCTGGATCCAGCCGTACACGGATGTTGTCCTCGACGAGCTCGCCAAGAAAGGCGTGAAGCGCCTCGCCGTGTTCTGCCCCGCGTTCGTCGCTGATTGCCTCGAGACCGTCGAGGAGATCGGGATCCGCGCGGTCGATCAATGGAAGGCCGCGGGCGGCGAAGAGCTCGTGCTCGTGCCGTCGCTCAACGCGACCGCTCCCTGGGTCGACGCCGTCGCCGCGATCGCGACGCGCCATGCGGCCCGCAAGCCGTCGCTCTCTGTCGCGCGCTAAGCGTTCCGACAGGTGACCTCACGATCTCCTGCGCACTAAGCCGGCGCAAGGACTGGATTTCACCCCCAGTGAGGAGATATCAAACCTAGGCAACCACCGATGGGGATCGCTCGCATGTCATTGAAGAATCGCCTCTTCGCTGCTGCTCTGACCGTAGGTGGCCTCGCGGCCGCCGCGCAGGCGGCGCCCAACGTCGAGATCGGCGGCACAGCCGGTATCCACGTCTTCAGCACCACCAACGAGCTCGGCGTCCCCGACATCAAGGACGCGCCGTCGGAACGCAACTCGGCGCTCTTTGGCCTGCGCCTCGGCGTCTTCTTCAACGACATCATCGGTGTCGAAGGTGAAATCGGCGTTGTTCCCAGCGAGTCGCGCACGCTCGTGTTCGACATCTGGAACCTGACGTACCGCGGCCAGCTCGTCGCCCAGTTCGGCGCCAAGAACCCCAAGAACAAGGTGGTTCCGTTCGTCCTCGCGGGCGGCGGCGTGTTCCAGGTCATCCAGTCCAAGAACAAGGACGTCATCTCTGAAGATACGGACGCGATGCTCTACGCCGGCATCGGCGCCAAGTACCGCGTCGACAACGGCTGGGGCCTCCGCGCCGACGGCCGCATCCTCTTCCCGCCGAGCAGCGAGGACGACGGAATCACGACCGACTTCGAGCTCCTCCTCTCCATCTACAAGGAGTTCGGACGCAAGGAAGTCGAGAAGGTCATCGCTCCTCCGCCGGTCGACGACGATCCGGACAAGGACGGCGTGATCGGCGCAGCTGATCAGTGCCCGAACGACCCCGAGGACAAGGACTCGTTCCAGGACGAGGACGGCTGCCCCGACGCCGACAACGATGCTGACGGCATCGCCGACGCGAACGACAAGTGCCCGAACGAGCCCGAGGACAAGGACTCGTTCCAGGACGACGACGGCTGCCCCGATGTCGACAACGACGCCGACGGCATCCCGGACGCGGCCGACAAGTGCCCGAACGAAGCCGAGGACAAGGACGGCTTCCAGGACGACGACGGTTGCCCGGATCCGGACAACGACGGCGACGGCGTTCTCGACGCGGCTGACAAGTGCCCGACCGAGCCGGAGACCAAGAACGGCTTCCAGGACGAGGACGGTTGCCCCGACGAGATTCCCGCGAAGCTCAAGGCGTTCACGGGCGTCATCCAGGGCATCAACTTCAAGACGGGTGATGCGGCGCTCCTCGCGTCGTCGAACAAGCAGCTCGACAAGGCCGTCGCGGTCCTCAAGGAGTTCCCGGACCTCAAGCTCGAGATCCAGGGCCACACCGACGACCAGCCGTTGAAGGCCAAGGCCGGCGCGAAGTACCAGGACAACCTGGCGCTCTCGCAGGGTCGCGCTGACTCCGTGAAGGCGTACTTCGTGTCGAAGGGCATCGAGGACGGCCGCCTGTCTTCGAAGGGCTACGGCGACACGGTTCCGTCGGTCGATCCGAAGGACCTCAAGGGCGCCAAGCTGACGGCCGCGCGCGCGAAGAACCGCCGCGTCGAGTTCAAGCTGATCTCGAACCTCACCGGTGGCGACACGTCCCCGGCGATGGCCCCGGCTCCGGCTCCGGCTCCGGCTCCGGCTCCGGCTCCGACGAAGTAAGCAAACGCTCTTCGCGTGACCAACGGGCTCTCTTCGGAGGGCCCGTTTCGTTTTCGGAGATGCGGCAGATCCCAGAGCCACGAAGCCACGAGGACCCCGTCAAAGTCCACGACAACGCTTCTACGGGTTCGACCGGCGGTGTATCCAACTCACGTGCTGCCAGACGATCTGCTCTCCGTCCTCGCCTGCCCGAAGAGCAAGCAGCCGCTGATCTACTTCCCGCGCGGAACCGCTGACTCCCGCGAGGAGGACGCGTTCCTGGTTTGCCCCGCTTCCAAGCTCCGCTATCGGGTCGAGCGTGGGGTACCGGTGCTCCTCGCGGACGAGGCCGAGACCCTGACCGACGTCCAAGTGTCCGGATTGGTGACGCGGGCCAAGGAACTGGGCCTCACAATTCCGGCGACTTAGTAACGGCCTGACTGCGCTGTTGACCTGGCGCGCTAACGGCGGTAGATCGCCGATTCCTTTACGGGAATTTCACGGTGCTGAAGTCGCTTTCGATCTTCACGGGCAACTCGAATCGCGCACTCGCAGATGAAATCTGCAAGTTCGTTGAGATTCCGCTTGGGCGCGCCGATGTGACGCATTTCTCGGACGGAGAAATCTACGTCGAGATCGGCGAGAACGTCCGCGGCGTGAACTGCTTCGTCGTTCAGCCGACGTGCAACCCGCCAAATCAGTCGCTCATGGAGCTGCTGATCATGATCGATGCTCTCCGCCGCGCCTCCGCAGCGTCGATCGTCGCGGTGATTCCGTACTACGGCTACGCGCGCCAGGATCGCAAAGCCAAGCCGCGCACGCCGATCACGGCGCGCCTCGTCGCAAATCTGATCACCGCCGCTGGCGCGAACCGCGCGCTCGCGATGGATCTGCACGCTGGTCAGATCCAGGGCTTCTTCGACATTCCGTTCGATCACCTCTACTCGATGCCCGTGCTCATCGAAGAGCTCCGCACGCTCGGCTACGGCGGCGACGGTACGGTCGTCGTCTCCCCCGATGCGGGCGGTGTCGAGCGCGCTCGCGCGTTCTCCAAGCGCCTCGGTGCGGGCCTCGCCATCATCGACAAGCGCCGCCCCGCGCCAAACGTCACCGAGGTGATGAACATCGTCGGTGATGTGCGCGGCAAGAAGACGATCATCGTCGACGACATCATCGACACGGCCGGCACGCTCACCAACGCGGCCACCGCCATCATGAACGCTGGCGCTGCCAGTGTCGCCGCGACCGCGAGCCACGCCGTGTTCAGCGGCAAGGCGATCCAGCGGATCAACGATTCGCCGCTGTCGCACGTGGTCGTGACCAACACGATTCCGCTGTCCGAGCAGGGCGCCCTGTGTAGCAAGATTCGCGTGAAGTCCGTTGGACGCTTGCTCGGCGAAGCGATCAAGCGCATTCATCACGGCGATTCGATCAGCAGTTTGTTTGTTTGAGTTCGGAAGTCAGACCCTAGGGAACAAGAGAGAACGTCATGGAAGTCGGAAAGCTCACCGTTCAGGTTCGTAACACCACCGGCCACAAGGGCGCGTCGCGTGCGCTGCGCACTGCGGGCAACGTCCCCGGGGTCTGCTACGGCGCGTCGGTCGACGGTCGGATCGAGCCGCTCTCGATCGTCGTCAACGTGAAGGCCCTCAAGGCCGCACTCGACCCGGTCAAGAAGCAGAACACCGTCATCGACCTCACGGTCGAGGGTGGCACCACCAAGCACCAGCTCCACGCGCTCGTGAAGGAGTACCAGCTCCATCCGCTGCGCCGCGAGATCACGCACGTGGACCTCCTCGCGATCGACCCGAACAAGGAAGTCACCGCGAACGTCCCGCTCGAGTTCGTGGGCAAGCCCAAGGGCACCGTCGACGGCGGTATGCTCCGCATCGTCATGCGCGCGCTCGAAGTTCGCGCGAAGCCGAACGACCTTCCGACCAAGCTCTCGGTCGACGTCACGCCGCTCGGCATCGGCGACGTGATCCACGTCTCCGACATCGCCATTCCGAACGGTGTCAGCGTCACGACGGGTCGCGACCTCGCGGTCGTTACCTGCTCCAAGCCGGAAGAGGATGCTCCGGTTGCGGCCGAGGCAGAGGCAGCAGTGGCAGGCGCGGCTCCGGCAGCTGGTGCTGCGGCTGCTCCGGCAGCAGGCGCGAAGGCGGCGGCTCCGGCGGCTGGCGGCAAGGCGGCTGCTCCGGCGGCTGGCAAGGCTGCGGCTCCGGCGGCCAAGGCCCCCGCGAAGAAGTAAGCAAGCGGAGGCTGTGTCGTGTGGCTCGTTGTCGGGCTCGGGAATCCGGGCAAGAAGTACGAGCACAACCGCCACAACATCGGCTTCATGGTTGTCGACGAGCTCGTGCGCAAGCACGGGCTCGAGGCGTTTTCGGCAGCGCCGTCGGGCTCGTCCGGCAGCGCTGCGGGTGAGGCAACGCACGGCCTCATCGCGACGCCGAGCGGACGCGAGCGCGCACAGATCCTCAAGCCGATGGGCTTCATGAACCTGTCGGGCTACGCGACGCAGCGCACGGCCGCGTTCCACAAGATCGAGGTCGAGAACATCCTCGTCGTCCACGACGAGATCGATCTGGAATTCGGCATCGTCCGCCTCAAGAACGGGGGCGGCCACGGCGGCCATAACGGTCTGCGCTCGCTCATCGAGCAGCTGGGGTCGAACAAGTTCGCCCGGCTGCGCATGGGCGTGGGCCGCGACCCGAGCTCCCTTCCGGGCGCAAAGGACGCGGCGGGATGGGTCCTCAAGGACTTCCCGGTCGCTCAGCAGCCGACGCTAGACGCCATGATCAAGGCAGGTTGCGAGGACATCGAGACCGTCCTCGCCAAGGGCATCGTGCCGGCGATGAATCAGCACAACGGGCGTTCCAATTTGGCGACCCCGTGATATGAACCGCGTCCGTCAAAACGACGGATTCCACCTCGCTCGTCGTCGCCAACGGCGGGCTTTCACACCCACGAGGCAGCTACATGGCACGTCTGCAGTCACAAAAAGATAAGCCGGGTACCGCGCGCGAGTACGAGACCACGTACATCATGCGCCCCAACACGCCGAACGAAGGCGTCGCCGAGGTGAACGCCCGCATCAAGGGCATCATCGAGGGCATGGGCGGCAAGATCATCAAGGTCGACAACTGGGGCAAGCGCCGCCTGGCCTACGAAGTCGCCAAGGAGCGCAAGGGCATCTATCTCTACTGGCAGTACCTGGCCGCGCCGGGTGTCGTCGAAGAGACGGAGCGCAACCTCCGCATGCTCGACTCCGTCATCCGCTTCCTCACCATCAAGGTCGACGAGGATGTCGATGTTGGTGCGCGCCCCGTCGAAGTCGACGACGCGTCCTACGAGAAGGCAGCCCAGACCGCGGCCGACGAGGAGGACATGTTCCTCTCGCGCGGCAGCGACGACTCGTCCTCTTCGGACGACGACGATGAGTTCAGCCACGTCGGCGCCGAGTTCGACAACAACCCCGCCCCGGGCAAGGAGTAATTCATGACCACCCGTATGGACGCACCGCGTGGTGCAGGTAACCCCGGAATGGGCTCTGGCGACGAGGACGGTCTCGACCGCGATGGCGACGATCGCCGTGGCGGCAAGGGCCGCGGTGGCGCCGGTGCGCGCCGCAAGCTCCTCTCCGACGAGATCGTGGCCAAGATCGATTACAAGAACCCGCAGATCCTGCGCTCGTTCGTGACCGATCGCGGCAAGATGATTCCGCGCCGCATCAGCGGTGCTTCGGCGCGCCAGCAGCGCGTCATTTCAACGGCACTCCGCCGCGCGCGTATGCTCGCGTTGCTGCCGTTCTCGGTTAACGGAGACTGATCATGGCAATGCAAGTCATCCTCACGCAAGACGTGAGCAACCTCGGCAAGGCCGGCGAGCTCGTCTCGGTGAAGCCCGGCTACGGCCGTAACTTCCTCGTGCCCAACGGCATGGCCGTTAGCGCGACCGTTACCAACAAGAACCGTCTCGAGCACGAGAAGGCTCTGATCGAGCGCAAGGTGGCCAAGGAGCGCGCGAGCGCGACCGAGATCGCCGCGAAGCTCAACGTGATGACGCTGCAGTTCGAGCGTCAAACGGGCGAAGACGAGAAGCTGTTCGGCTCCGTCACCTCGCGCGACATCACGGACCAGCTCAAGAAGGCCGGCATCGACCTCGACCACCGCACGGTGGGGCTCAACGAGCCGGTCAAGGCGCTCGGCAAGTACGAGACGACGGTCAAGCTTGGTGGCGGCGTCACTGCTGCTCTCAAGTTCTGGGTCGTCGGCAAAGACAAGTAGATTCTCCGTCGAGAAAACGCAGCATCACTGCTGCGGATTTGAATCGGCGACGCCGCTCTGTTCCCACGATCAGAGCGGCGTTGTAGTTTTCGGCGATGGCGCGCGGAAGAGTTCTTCCACACAATCTCGACGCCGAGGCCTCGATCCTCGGTGGCGTGATCCTGCGCAATGACGTGCTCATCCAGCTCGAGACGCTGGAGGTCGATGACTTCTACGACATGAAGCACAAGGTCGTCTGGCAGGCGATCCGCAACCTCGAAGCCGCCGCACGTCCCATCGACGTCGTCACGGTCGAGGTCGAGGTCGAGAAGCAGGGCAAGCTCGACGCGATCGGTGGCATCGCATTCCTCGGCGAGCTCGCGATGCGCGTGCCCACCGCGGACAACGTTCTCACGTACGCGGAGATCGTTCAGGAGAAGCACCAAGCTCGCAAGCTGATGCTCGCGGCCAACGACATTCACGAGAAGGGCTACGAGGACGGCCTCGAGGTGCGCGACTACCTCGACGAAGCCGAGGGAAAGATCTTCGAGGTCACGCAGAAGAAGGCCAAGAGCGGCCCCGAGCCTGTGAAGTCGCTCGTCAAGAAGGTGTTCAGCTCGCTCGACGAGCGCTTCAAGTCCGAAGGCGGCATCACGGGTCTGCCCACGGGTTTCACGGACCTCGACGCCAAGACGGCAGGCCTGCAGCCGACGGAGCTCATCATTCTCGCGGCGCGCCCCGCGATGGGTAAGACGTCGTTCGCTCTCTCGCTCGCGCAGAACGCAGCGACCAGTCAGGGCTGGCCGTGCCTCGTGTTCTCGCTCGAGATGTCCTCCACGCAGCTCGCCGAGCGCATGCTCTGCAGCGAAGCGCGCGTCGACTCGTCTGCGCTGCGTCGCGGTCAGCTGCAGCGCCAGGACATGACCAACCTGACGTACGCCGCGGCGACGCTGTCCAAGGCGCCCATCCTCATCGACGACACGCCTGCCCTCTCGCTGCGCGAGCTGCGTGCACGCGCGCGCCGGTTCCGCTCGGATCCGACGTTGTTCCCCAAGGAAGGCGGCAAGAAGTTCGGCCTGATCCTCGTCGACTACTTGCAGCTCATGCGCGGCTCGCCGCAAGCAGCCAAAGCATCGCGCGAGCAAGAGATCAGCGAGATTTCGCGCGGTCTCAAGAGCCTCGCCAAGGAGCTCGACTGCCCGGTGCTCGCGCTCTCGCAGCTGAACCGCTCGCTCGAAAACCGCACCGACAAGCGCCCGCAGCTGTCAGACCTTCGCGAGTGCGTGACGGGCGACACGCTCGTCGCGCTCGCGGACGGGCGGCATGTGCCGATCGAAACGCTCGTCGGCACGGAGCCCGACGTCGTGACGATGCTTCCGGATGGTCGCATCACGACGGCGCACAGCGACAAGGTGTGGAAGGTCGGCGAGCGCGAGGTGTTCGACGTGCATCTCGCGAGCGGCGCGACGATCCGCTGCACCGGGAAGCACCGCCTCTACGGGCCCGATGGCTGGAAGCGTGTCGAGGATCTCGCCGCTGGCGACCGACTCGCGATCGCGCGGCAGCTTCCCGAGCCCGCCGAGACCATCGAGTGGTCCGATGCGAAGGTTGCGTTGCTCGGTCAGCTCATCGGCGACGGTAGTTACTTGAAACACGGTCCGATGCGGTACACGACCGAGTCGGAAGAGAACGCGCAGTCCGTGATTACCGGCGCCGCAGAATTCGGCTGTGATGTGAAGCGCTACGCTGGTCGCCGCAACTGGTTTCAGCTGCTGATCAGCGGCAACGGGAATCGCTGGCATCCGGCTGGCGTGAACAAGTGGCTGCGCGACCTAGGCATCTTCAACCAGCGCTCGCACCAGAAGCGCGTGCCCGAGGAAGTGTTCCGCCTGTCGAATCGCCAGATCGCGTTGTTCCTTCGTCATCTCTGGGCAACGGATGGCTCGATCTGGGTCGACAAGCACGAGTCACGCGCACGTGTCTTCTTCACGACCAATAGTCCGGGTCTCTCGTCCGACGTCACAGCACTCCTGCGGCGGCTCGGCTTCATCACGCGTGCTCGTCAGATCGAGCAAGGACGCTACAAGTCGATGTATCCGGTCGACATCTACGGAGTCGATCAACAGCGCCGGTTCCTGGACGTCGTTGGTGTCCACGGTCCTCGCATCGTTCAGGCCCAGGCTTGGTACCGCTACGCAGAGGGGCGTGTCGCTAACACAAATGTGGACACGCTTCCGGTCGAAGTGTTCGAACAGGTGAGACAGGCGATCGCTTCTCGCGGACTGAGTCTGCCCGAGGTCTCCCGTCGACGCGGAGTCGCTCAGATCAGCAAGCGAACAACGTTTGCGCCCTCACGTCGCCTCATCTCTGAGTACGCCGACCTTCTCGACGACAGGTCACTGCGAGCCCATGCCACCAGCGATCTGTTCTGGGACCGGATCACTAGTATCGGGCCTGCAGGACTAGAGCCCGTCTATGACCTCACTGTTCCGGGGCCAGCGGCGTGGGTCGCCGCAACTTCCATAATCTCCCATAATTCCGGCGCCATAGAGCAGGATGCAGACGTCATCATGTTCATCTACCGCGACGTCATCTACAACCCGGACACCGAGAACCCGGACATCGCCGAAGTGATTCTCGGCAAGAACCGTCACGGTTCGACGGGCACGGTCGAGACGCGCTTCGAGGGCCGGTACACGCGCTTCGAAAATCTCTCGCAGCGCAGCGACGCTCCGCCGCGCTCGTACGAGTAGCGCCCGAGGTCACGAGTGGCGTGTCCATGTGGTTCGGGCCGGGCGTACGCGGATTGCTGCGGCCGCTATCACGACGCGGTGCGGGCGGGACGCGATGGCGCACCGACGGCGGAAGCACTCATGCGCTCGCGCTACTGCGCGTACGTCCGCGGTGAGATCGACTACCTGATGGCCACGCACGATCCGGCGACACGAACGGGCGTCGACCGCGCTGCCATCGCCGCATGGGCCAAGCAGACCGGGTGGCTCGGCCTCGAGATCGTTTCGACAGAGAGCGGGGACGAGAGTGACCAGACCGGCATCGTGGAGTTCATCGCGCGCGGTTCCACCAACGGAAACGTGTTCGCGCAGCACGAGCGCTCGCGGTTTCGGCGCGTCGATGGCGCGTGGGTCTACACCGACGGCGACGTGATCACGGATCGACCACGCGAGCCGGTGCGTGCTGCGGCCACCGTCGGTCGCAACGAGCCCTGCCCGTGCGGCAGCGGCAAGAAGTACAAGAAGTGCCATGGCGCGTAGCCAACCGCTGACGACGAAGACGTTTGAAGGACGCGCGGCGAACACGGCGCTCGAGCTGCTCCCACTCGTCGCTGTTGCGGTGGGCGTCGCAGCGATGATCGTGGCGCCGGTGTGGTTCATCGGGATTCCGATCGCGCTCGCCGGCCTACCGATGTGGATGTTCTCGTGGCTGAAGCTGACGATCGATCGCGAGAACATCGTCATCGCGTTCGGGCCGTTCGGATTTCCGCGGGTGCGCGTACCGACGAGCGAGGTCGACCGCGCCGAGGTCATCGACGTGTCGCCGATGCGTTACGGCGGGTGGGGCTATCGCGGCGGACTGCGGCTGTTCAAGAAGGCCGCGGCCGTGATCCGGAAAGGCGAAGGGTTGAAGCTCGATCTTTCGGGCGGTCGCGTCCTCGTGATCACGGTCGACAACGCACGGGAGGCTCTCGACGTGCTCCATACGTTGCAGCCGCGCTGACAATCACCAGAGCGACCGGTCGCAGCTCGGGTTACAACGAATCATGCGATGGCGGTCCCCCGCACTCGAGTACCTGACGCTGAGCGCGCTGGCCGCGTGCGGTCGCGTGGGGTTCGTGAGCGACGCAGGTGTCGACAGTGGGCAGGCCGATAGCAGGGCCGTCGACGCTGCGATGGACGCTTCTGGCGACGCGGTCTGGACTGTCGTGCAGACGAGTGGGGACTTCGGTCAGAGTGCGGTCGTTGCACCTACCGGTGACGGACACCTGCTCGTCGTCGCTCTCGAGACGCTGGACGACACGGCCACCGTGGTGGACAACGCGCCGGCCGGCTCGAGCACGTTCTCGTTGATCGCCGGTGGCCAGTGCGCATCCCATGCGGATTCGTCCGGGATCCAGCTCTGGTACACGGCCGACGCGCATGCCGGAGCTACCTCCATCGCCGCGACCGGTGCCGTGGGCGCCGTCGTCGCCTGGGAGGTGGCGTGGCCGGGACAGGCGATGGTCGAAACCGTCGGGGCGCTCGATGACGAGACGGCGAGCACGCTGATGACAGGTCCGATGCTCACCGTCGCCCAGCCGCATTCGTTCGTCATTGCGACGGTGCGCGCGCAGGCGTTCACGCTCGGACTCGTCGCCGGCAGCGAGTACGTGATGGACACCGGGCCCGCGGGGGACGGCTTCGCGCACCTGTCGCCGACCGCGACTACCGCCCCCATCGCACTCTGGGATCAGACGGTCGCGGCCGGTTACTGCACGGTCTCGGTCGCGTTCGCCGCAGCACCGTGATGTCGACGATCCCGTCTCCTCGGGCGCGGACGCGGCTTAGAACTGACGGGTGACCTTGATGGTCTTGCCCGACTCGATGTCGATGTCGGACGTCTTCGCCTTGTTCGTCGCCACGCTGAGTAGCGTGATGCGGTGCGCGCCGGGCGGCAGGCTGATGGTCTGCGGCGTCTGCATCTGCGACGCGCGGCCGTCGATGTAGATGTTCGCGGGCTCGTTGCTCGTGATGGACACCTTGCCGGGCCCGGTCGGATCGCCCTTGCTGCCCTTGACGGGCTTCGAGAGCTCGGCGAGCACGGGGTCGCTCGCGATCTCTTTCTTGCTGCGCTGAACTTTCACGACGGGTTCGCGCGTGGGCTTCTCGGTCTTCGCGCGAGGCATGGGCGCGGGTGCGGTCCGCGCAGCGACGCGCTTCTCGTGGTGATGGTGGTGCTTCTTCGCCGCGACCGGCGCCAGCTCGATGTCTTCAGCGGGTGCGGCGACGGCGACGACCTCGGGCGCAGGCGCGACGGGGGCGGCGGCGACCGGTGCACGGATGGGAGCGGGGGCCGCTTCGACGATCGGCGTCACCGACGGCGCGGGCATCGTGATCGGCTCGACGGTCGGCGCGTGCATCACCGGCGCGGCGACATCCACCGAGATGACCGGCGCGGCCGTCAGGCTCGCAGCGAGCGCGGGTGCCGGGGCGGCGTGCGCGTGATTGCGATGGAGCAGCACGTAGCTGACCGAGATCGCGAGGAGGACCACGACGGCACCCGCTTGCAGCGTGTAGCGCGTGAGCAGCAGACGAATCTCTTGGCCGAACGTCAGGTACGTGACGGGGCGCTGCGAGCGCGGCGCTGCTCCGTACGCGCGATACGCACCGGCGTGCATCGGCGTGCTCTGCGCCGGGTACGAGTTGGCCTGCGGGTACGTCGGCTGAACGTACGGCGGACGCTGCGCGTAACCGGACTGCGCGTACGCCTGCTGCGAGTACGCTTGCTGCGGATACACGGGCTGCGCGTGAACTGTCGGCGCTTGTGCATACGACGGGGCATACGGCGCAGGTTGACGCTCGCCCGTACGCACGCCCGACTGCTCGAGATCGGAGACCGCGCGCTCGGCGGCCTTTCGCGCAATCTCTGCATTCGCCTGGCGCAGAGCTTCTTCGCGCAGCGCGGGATCCACGCGGCAGGTCATCACGTTGTCATCGTCCTCGAAGGACGACATCTCCGCGACAGCCGCGGCGTGCTGCTGCGAGACGGGATTGAGGCGCGTCTGGGCTTTGTAGTGCGCGCGGACGACCGGAGCCGGAGCGACCGGACCGCGCGCGATGGGGCTCGGCGTACCGTTCGCAAGGCGACGGGGCGCGACGGGCTGAACCGGCGGCATCTGCTGCATCGGCATCTGCTGCATCGGCATCTGCACCGGTGCAGCGAACAGGTTCTGGCTCTGACCGTTCGTAGAGAACAAATCCGGACCCGGGCCATCGACGATGCGGCCCCGAGCAATGTTGATCAGACTGTTGATCGCGGTGGATTCGTTCTTCGCCATGGGGGGCTCCGAGGTGGATGTGGCGAGGTAGTGCACGGGCAAGGCCACGCGGGGCAGCGCCAGGCGATCTGGCTCCGCGCGCCAAGTGCGCGGGAACGGTGGATGGGGATCCAGTCCCTGGCTGGTCCGACGTTGCAGCGGCTAGTCAGCTAGCCAGGACGGCCGACCTGGCCCCAGTAGTGACGAAGCGCGTTATGATGGCGCCGTGCCTAACCCGCAGGCGGGAACGATCCTCGGCGCTTACCGCGTCGAAGGGACGATCGGGGCGGGCTCCATGGGAGAGGTCTTCCGCGGCGTCGACACGGGGCTGAACCGCCGGGTCGCGATCAAGATCCTCAGCGAGAAGCATCGCGACTCCAACGAGCTGCGCGCGCGCTTCGTGCGCGAGGGACGCGCGGTCGCTGCGATCAGTCACCCCAATGTCGTGCAGGTGTTCGCGACCGGTAGCTTCGACGAGCGGCCCTACATCGCGATGGAGCTGCTCGACGGCACCGATCTCGGCTCGACGGTCGAGAAGACGGGTCCGCTCGATTCATTGAGTGCCGCGCACGTCGCGCTCGATGCAACGCAAGGGTTAGCAGCCGCGAGCAAGGCGGGGCTGATCCATCGCGACGTGAAGCCGTCGAACTTGGTGCGGCTCTCGAATGGTGAAGTGAAGGTCACCGACTTCGGTCTCGCCAAGCCGATGGATCCGGGCAGCGAGCCCGCACTCACTGCGATGGGTGTCGTCGTCGGAACGCCCGACTACATCGCACCGGAGCAGGCGCGCGGTGAGCCCATCGACGAACGCGTCGACATCTATGCGCTCGGTGGGACGCTATACTTCCTGCTGACCGGCATCCCGCCGTTCCGCACCGGCAAGCCCGCCGAGGACAAGTACCTCAAGGTCGTCGCGCGACACCTGCGCAATCCCGCGCCCGACGCCGCCACGACCAATCCGCGCGTCGATCGCGAGCTCGCGGATCTCACGCGCGCGATGATGGCGAAGAAGCCCGCCGAGCGGCCGACGTACGACGAGCTCGTCGCGCGGCTATCCAACATCATCGCGCGGCTCGATCCGAGCGCGGTGCCGATGGTGATCTCCGCAACGCGGGGATCGCGGCCGAACGTCATCGGGCCGAGCGGTCCCCACGGTCCGGGCGCGGAGCTGAGCGTGCCCGATCACTCGGCCACGGTGAGCGATGGCGGCCTCGACGAGATGCTCCCGAAGCGCTCGTTCCCGATCTGGCTCGTCATCGTCACGCTGTTCGCGATGGCGACGTTCGCGGCCGGCCTCGTCGTCTATCTGCGCAAGCCAGCGACGGCGGGCGCGACGGTACCCCCGGGATCAGGCAGCGCCGGATCCGGCAGCACGACCACGGGCAGTGGTTCGGCAGGCAAGCCGACGACCAAGCCCGTCGACACGAAGGTCCCCGACGGCATGATCCTCGTGAAGAAGCACGACGGCACGCCGTGGTTCTACGTCGACGCGCAGTCGGTCACGAACGCCGGATATCGCCAGCTGTTCGCGAAGCACGATCCAGACGCGAAGGCGACCGACCCTGTGGAGAACGTCTCGTACACCGAGGCCAAGTCCTATGCGCTGACCGCAGGCCGCCGCCTGCTGACGAGCGACGAATGGGATGCCGCCGCGGTGACGCCCGGCTTCGTGGTCGAGAAGGACATCTTCGAATGGGTCGACTCGCCCGACGAGAAGAACAAGATCGCGCGCCAGCACGGGAAGACCCAGAAGCTGACCGATTCGCCGCAGAAAGCCGTCACGTTTAGAACGGCTAAGAGCCTGTAGTTTTTAGGTGAACTGGATATAGTTCGGGGATGAGCGACGTCGACCGCTTGGTCGAGATCATCGTGGATCGCGTGCGCGAACGCATGCAGCCGCAGAACAAGCTCGCGTTGGCCCCTCGTGACCGCGGCGAGTGCACGGACGACTCGGCGCCGGGTGAAGACTGCGCCAGCTGCGGCTCGTGCGTCGTTCGCCGGCCGTGGTCCGTGCGCGCGATGGAGGGTGCGGGCGCGATGCGCGTCGGCGCGCTGGCTGGCGTTGGCGCCGTGCCCGGCGACATGGCCAAGCTCATCGATCACACGCTGCTCAAGCCCGAAGCGACGCGCGACGAGATCGTGAAGCTGTGCGAGGAAGCGCGCAAGCACCGCTTCGCATCCGTGTGCGTGAACACGACGTGGGTGCCGCTCGCGAAGTCGCTGCTGTCGGGCACCGACGTCATGGTGTGCGCGGTCGTCGGGTTTCCGCTCGGCGCGATGCTGCCCACGGCCAAGGCCTATGAAGCGCGCGACGCCGTGCGCGCGGGCGCCAAAGAGATCGACATGGTCATCAACATCGGCGCGTTGAAGTCGCGCGACTACGAGACCGTGTTCGAGGACATCTGCCGCGTCGTGAAGGCGTCCGCGCCGGCCGGCGTGAAGGTCATCCTGGAGACCGGCATGCTCGACACCGAGCAAAAGATCATCGGCTGCACACTCTCCAAGCTCGCGGGCGCCGCGTTCGTGAAGACGTCGACCGGCTTTGCAAAGGGCGGCGCGACCGTCGAGGACGTCGAGCTGATGCGCCGGATCGTCGGCAACGACATCGGCGTCAAGGCGTCCGGCGGCGTGCGCACCGCGGAAGATGTTCTGAAGATGGCGACCGCGGGCGCGAACCGCATCGGAGCCTCGGCGTCGGTCGCGATCGTCACGGGTACGGCGGACGGCAAGTCGAAGGGTTACTAATGCTTCCCGTCCAGCTCATCCGCAAGAAGCGCGATGGTGGCGTACTCGCGGACGACGAGCTCCGCGCGTTCATCGACGGTGTGACCACCAACTCCATCCCCGACTACCAGGTCGCGGCGATGCTGATGGCGATCTTCTTCAACGGCATGGACGATCGCGAGCTCGCGACGTGGGCCGATGCGATGACGCGCTCGGGTGACGTGATCGATCTGTCGGCGATTCCTCGTCGCAAGGTCGACAAGCACTCGACAGGTGGCGTCGGGGACAAGATCTCGATCCCGCTCGCGCCCGCTGTCGCTGCGTGCGGCGTCGCGGTGCCGATGGTGTCGGGGCGCGGCCTCGGCCACACGGGCGGCACGCTCGACAAGCTCGAATCGATTCCTGGCTTCAAGGTCAACCTGCCGGTCGAGACGTTCAAGAAGCTCGTCGCCGAGCTCAACGTCTGTTTGATCGGCCAGACCGAACGCATCGCGCCCGCGGACAAGCGCCTCTATGCGCTGCGCGATGTGACGGCGACGGTCGAGTGCTTGCCGCTGATCGCGTCGTCGATCATGTCCAAGAAGCTCGCCGAAGGCATCGATGGCCTCGTGATCGACTGCAAGGTCGGCAACGGCGCGTTCATGAAGACGATCGAGAACGCACGCGCGCTATGCGCGTTGATGATCGCGATCGGCAAGCGCGCCGGTAAGCAGATCACGTGCGTGCTGACGGACATGGAATCCCCGATCGGCCGCACCATCGGCAACTCGCTCGAGATCCGCGAGTCGATCGAAGTGCTGCGCGGCGGCGGCCCCGTCGATACGCGCGAGCTGACGCACGTGCTGGGCGGCGAGATGCTCGTGCTCGGCGGCGTCGCGAAGACGCCGGAAGAGGGCCAGGCGAAGATCAAAGAGGTGCTCGCCAACGGCAGCGCGCTCGAGGTGTTCCGGAAGGTCGTCGCGGCCCAAGGCGGCGATCCCAAGGTGTGTGACTCGCCAGGCTCCGTTCTGCCGAAGCCCAGATCTCGCGACGAGCTGATGCTCTCGCCGGGCCGCATCTTCGCGATCGATAGCGAGATGCTCGGCATGGCCGCACTGGTACTCGGCGCAGGTCGCCGTACCAAGGAAGACGCGATCGATCCGAGCGCGGGCCTCGTCGTCGACGCATATCTCGGCGAAGTGATCGCAGCGGACGGTCCGCCGTCGGTGATGCTCCAGCACTCACTTCCCACTGGAGATGCGCGGCTCACCGAGGCGCGCGCGATGATCACGAAGGCGTTCACGATCGCGCCGGCGGATGCTCCTGCCCCACCCGTTCGCGCGTCGCGCATCCTCGAGGTGATCAGGTGAGCGCAGATGGTCTTTACGAGCGCGTCCACGCCGCCGCGTCGATCGTTCGCGAGCGGTGTGGGATCACCGACGCGACGGCCCCGCAGGTCGGCTTGATCCTCGGCTCGGGTCTCGGCGCGTTCGCCGACGGACTCGAGAACGCAAAGGCGATCGACTACGCGGAGCTCCCTGGGTTCCCGAGCTCGCACGTCGTCGGCCACAAGGGTCGGCTCGTCGTCGGGACGCGCAAGGGCGCGCGCTGTATCGCGATGCAGGGCCGCGTGCACATGTACGAAGGCCACCCCGCGCAAGCAGTGGCGTTCCCCGCGCGCGTGCTCGTCGCGCTCGGCGCGAAGGTCATCATCGTGACCAACGCGGCCGGCGGCCTCAACCCGACGTGGCAGCCCGGCACGCTGATGCTGATCCGCGATCACATCGACATGCTGCGCGATCATCCGCTGCGCGGTCTCAACGACGAGCGCCTCGGCCCCCGCTTCCCCGACATGACGACGGCATACGCGCCCGAGCTGCGCGCGCTCGTCAAAGAGGTCGCCGCCACCGCGGGTATCGCTCTGCAAGAGGGCGTCTACGTCGCGATGCCCGGCCCCACCTACGAAACACCGGCGGAAGTTAAAATGCTCCAGACGCTCGGCGCAGATGCGACGGGAATGTCGACGGTGCCCGAGGTGATCGTCGCGCGGCACATGGGCGCGCGTTGCATCGGCGTCTCCTGCATCACGAATCAGGCAGCCGGCATCACAGGGCAGCCGCTCTCGCACGACGAGGTCACCGAGACCGCGAACCGCGTCCACACCACGTTCGTGAAGCTGCTCGACAGCGTGCTCGCGGGCCTCGTCGCGAAAAAGGAGATCGCATGACAGCCTCGCCCGATCTCGTGAAGCTCGCGACGGAAGCGCAGAAGCAGGCGTACGCGCCCTACTCGAAGTTTCACGTGGGAGCCGCGCTGCGCGTTAACGGCAAGACGTTCATCGGCGCGAACGTGGAGAACGCGTCGTACGGCCTCTCGATCTGCGCCGAGCGCACCGCGATGTTCGCGGCTGTCGTCGCGGGCGCGCACCAGCTCGAGGAGTGCGTCGTCATCACCGACGCCTCGCCCCCTAGCTCCCCGTGCGGAGCCTGCCGCCAGGTGCTGCGAGAGTTCACGGGCGACCCGACCAAGGTCACCGTCACCGCGATCAACGCCAAGGGCGAGCAGCGGAGCTGGACCGTCGCGCAGTTACTGCCCGATGGGTTTTCTGGCGCCGAGCTTCCATAACAGCGAAAATTGGGCCCATGGCGGGCGAAGTCATTTTCCGCGGCGGCACGATCCTCACGATCGATCCGCAGCACCGCGTGCTCGCGGGTGATGTCGCGTCGATCGATGGCGCGCTCGTGCAGGTGGGCGGCAGCTACACGCCGCAGACGCGCGACTACACGATCGTCGATTGCACCGGTTGCGTCGTGATGCCGGGCCTCGTGCAGGCCCACATCCACACGTGCCAGACGCTCGCGCGCGGCCGCGCCGACGACATGGAGTTGCTGGACTGGCTGCGCAAGGTCATCTGGCCGTACGAAGCGTCGCTCGACGAGCCCGCGATGCAAGCGTGCGCCGAGCTCGCGCATGCAGAGCTGCTGCTCGGTGGCACGACCGCGATCCTCGACATGGGAACGGTGCATCACACCGACGCCGTGTTCGCGTCCGCCGAGAAGCTCGGCATTCGCGCGACCGCCGGCAAGGCGATGATGGATCTGCCCGATCCGCAGATTCCCAAGGGGCTGCAGGAGTCGACGTCCGCATCGCTCGACGCATCCGCCAAGCTGATCGGTCGCTGGCACGGTGCGGCCAATGATCGACTGCGCTACGCGTACGCACCGCGGTTCGTTCTCTCGTGTACGGACGATCTGCTGCGCGAGGTCGGCGTCCAGTCCAAGGCGCGCGGCGTGCGCATCCATACGCACGCGAGCGAGAACACCGGCGAGATCGGAATCGTTCGTCAGCGGTTCGGCAAGGACAACATCACCGTGCTCGACGAGCTCGGCCTGCTCGGCGATCACATCTGCATCGCGCACGGCGTGCATCTCTCCGCCGAGGAGCGCCGCCTGCTCGCCGCGCGGGGCGCTCACATCTGCCACTGCCCGTCGTCGAACTTGAAGCTCGCGTCCGGCATCGCCGACGTCCCCGCGCTGATCGCGGCGGGCGTCTCCGTCGCGATCGGTGCCGACGGTGCGCCGTGCAACAACAACCTCGACGGCTTCATGGAGCTGCGCCTGGCTGCGCTCCTGCACAAGCCCAAGCACGGCCCGCTCGCCCTGCCTGCCCCCGAGGCCGTTCGCATGGCCACGCTCGGTGGAGCGCGTGCGTTGGGTCTCGACAAGCGCGTTGGCTCGCTCGAGGTCGGCAAGCGCGCCGACGTCATCGCTGTGGATCTCCAAGCGCTCCACTCCGTCCCGAACGGCAGTCCGTGGTCCGCGATCGCGTACGCCGCGAAGGCCTGCGATGTCCGCCACGTCGCCGTCGACGGCGCGCTCGTCGTGCGCGACCAGCGCCTGCTCAGCGCCGACGTCGCGCAGATCCGCACCAATGCGACCGCGGCGGCTCGTCGGTTGTTTCCCTAGGCGCTAACGCGCGTTTGGCTGCTATCCTGACCTCGTGCTGCTGACGCGCGACGAGATGACCTACGACTTCGGCGGAGCGAAGCTCGACCCGGTCAAGGATCGCGAGATGCTGGAGTGGATGCTCAACCAGTTCCTCTATGGCGAGGTGACGGGCATCCAGGTCGGCCACTGGCTCTACGACGCACCTGACTTCGACGCGGCCAAGTTCCTCGCGCGGCAGTCGCTCGAGGAGATGCAGCACGTCGACAACTTCCTGCGCATCATGGCGATGCTCGGATGCCAACCCAAGCCGGCGCATCCGGCCGTGCGCTTCCTCGCGACGGGCATGATGGGTGGTTCGTGGGCCGAGCACGTCGCGCTGGAGATGGCGCAAGGCGAAGGCTTCGTCTTGGCGGCGTTCTACGCTGTCATCGACACGCTCGATCACAAGCCGAGCGTCGACATCCTGCGCCGCGCCGTGAAGCAGGAGGAGCGCCACGTCGAGTTTGGCGAGGACCAAACCCGCAAGGCGATCGAGGGCAAGCCGTGGCTACGCCGCCGCCTGCTCGGTCTGTCGCTCGTGTCGATGTGGGCCGTCGCGCGGCTCGCCAAGTTCATCCAGAAGCGCCTGCCGGCGGAGCACGTCGTGCTCAAGCACCTGCCGGCGTTCCTCGCGCACTCCAACCGTTGCGCCGAGATGCGCTTGCAGCGGATCGGTGTGCTCGACCGTCCCCTCGCCGAGCTCGGTGGAATGAAGCGCGCCGCTCTCGTCGCCGAGGCATACGGCGGCAAAGCGCTCGGCGGCATCGGCTCGCTCCTCATGATCGTCCCCCGAGCGTTGCCGTTCTGGCCCAAGAAGAAGCGCCTG
Organism: Kofleriaceae bacterium; assembly: GCA_036499725.1. Taxonomy (GTDB): domain Bacteria; phylum Myxococcota_A; class Polyangia; order Haliangiales; family Haliangiaceae; genus JABFXX01. The sequence goes on along the minus strand of DASYDE010000038.1, from coordinate 110,061 downwards.
ACGGACACGTACCTGCGCGATCAGCACATCGCTGGGTTCTCGACGCTCGCTCTCGCTGCTCCGGCCGCGCCTGCCGATCAGCAGCCGCAGGAGTAACTACTCGCAGGCGAGCTCGAGCGGCTCGCCGCTCTCGAGATTGCCGCTCAACAGCGCGGTCCCAAACACCTGCGTCGCGAGCTCGGAGTCGCCGATCGGCTGACTCACGTGGCCCTGCACCATCACCCAGTGGCAGTCCTTGGAGTCCTCGGCACAGCTCGTCGCCTCGCGGCGCTTGCGTTCCGACTCTGTCGCGCCGTCGTTGTTGTTCACGGCACGTCGGCGCTCGAACACGAACGTCACGCGCATGCGTGCCTTGCCCGCACCGACGCCCGGTCGCGCCGGTAGATCCGCGACGACGTTCCCGATCCAGTACGCGACCGTCGCCTGCGAGAGGCTGCGGCCCACGTAGCCGATGCGCCGATCCTCGACGGTCTTCATGGGCCCTGCTGCCAGCTTCGCGCTCGCGAGATCCAAGCCGTGCCACTCGTCGGTCACGTCGGGCCCAACGAGGATCGCTTCGGGTCCCGTCGCCACGCGTGCACCCGCGGCCTGCGGCTGCAGTGACAGCATCGGGCTCATCGAGGAGCTCAGCTCGTCGACAAAGTCCGACGACGCCACTGACTTGCTCGGCATGCGCACGCCATACAGATCGCCGAGCCGCGGCGTTGGCGCGTGCCCGAACGACATGTGCTCGAAGATCGGCACCCATCGATCACCATCGCGCGCATACAGCATCGTGATGCGCAGCGGGATCACCGCGATGCGCCCGCACGTCGCGATGCGCCAGCTCACCTCGTCGAACACCCACGCCGCCGATCCATCGCGCGAGAGATGCGTCTCGAGCCGCTTGCTCGCGACCGACGTCGGTGCGTCCACGCGCAGCGGCCATCGGCTCGGCGCGCGCGCCATCTCGGACGCGATCAGCACGTCGCCAGGTCCCACGCCAATCCGCGCTCCGCCGATGTCGGCGGGGATCATGCCCGTGTCCACATCGGGCGCTTCGTCGCGTTCGTACGACGTCAGGACGTCGTTCTGCAGCTCCGTCGTGATCGAGCCGCCGATGTTTCCCTCGTTGCTCGACACCGGATCAGCGAGCTTGCCGCCGTTGCGCGAGCGCCCGCCGGGGCAGCCGGCGAGCAACGCCATCGCACAGACAACAGCGAGCAACTTCACGCGCGAACTATCGCACGCGCAGGCGAATCTACTTCGTCTTCGCGATCGCTTTGTCGAGAGCCCGCACGATGCCCGCCAGCTGAGTTTGGTCGACGTTCGGGAGCATGCAATTCAACGTGTTGTAGAACGGGTGCCCGATGCCGGTTTCCTGCCGGACCTCGACATCCACGCTGCAGTGCCCCAGGCGATTCACACGAAATCGGATCCGCAGCCATCCCTCCAACGGGGCGAGCTCCGCTTCACCGAGGAGGCTTCGGTCGAGCGTGTGCAGCGCGTCCCGAAACGTCATGAGCTCGTCGAGCAGTATGTCTCCGACGACGCGGCCACTGAATCCACGGACGGTGACATCAACGGTCGTGCGACTCCACCCTTCGGAATCAACGGGGCTCGGACGCAAGACGACGTGCTCGCTCTCGAGAGAACCGATCACCACGTCGAAGGTTCTATCGTTGGTCATTGGCTATGAGTGCGGATCGAGGTCGGCTGGCGTGTCGACGTCGAACACGACACCGCTGTCCTCGACGAGAACGTCGCGCGTGCGGCGCTTGGCGAGCACACCGCGTGCGCCAAGCGGATCCGTCGCGCACGTCGCTAGCGCTGACCACACCGCGCGTGCGACGAGCGGCGGATGACCGCCGTGCTCACCGTAGCGAGGGCGAACGACCTCCGTGTCCGCGACCGACGTCACGAGGTCGTGCTCGACAGACGTCACGCTCCGTAGCTCACCGTCGCTCGCCTCTGGATCGGGTGTATCCGCGAGCGCGATGTCGGGGTCTGCCGTCGCCGCATGCCCCGAGTCGACGAATGCCTTGATGAGCTCGCGCAGTGTCGCTTCGCGCACGAACGGATGATCGACGGGCCACAGGAATGCGGCCGTCACCGTTCGCGGAACCGCGCGCGAGAGCTCCGCGAAGCCGAGCGAGATGGAGCTCGCCATGCCGCGCTCGGGGTTGGGATTATCGACGACGTAGAGGTTCGGGCGCGAGACGGACGGAATCGACTCGAGGCTCGCGCGCGATCGCGCACGCGCGATCCGCTCGAGGTCGACGCGCACCTCAGCGGCGTGGGGCGGGCCGACGACCACGATGCGCGTTCCGACACCGACCGCGTCGCACTTGGCGAGAATGTGCTCGAGGTACGTCGCGCGCTCGTGGACGAGCGTGGCCTTCGCGACCCCACCGAGGCGCGTGCCCGCCCCCGCGGCGAGGATCACGACACCGAGCTCGGGCTGCGTCATCAGTCGTTGTCCTCGTGGTGCCGCTTGTGCTCCCACCCACCGACCGTCGGCGCGCCGCGGCGGCGGAGAGACACGAGCTCGGCGGCGATCGCGATCGCGATCTCGTCGGGCGTCTCCGCTCCGAGGTCGAGCCCGATCGGAGCGCGGATACGTGCCCAGCGCGCGGCACCCACGTCGCCGTCGAGCAGGCCCTTCGCGGCGAGTCGCTTGCGAAAGCGGCCGACCTTGCCGCGGCTGCCGATCATGCCGAGGTACGCGAGCTCGTCGTACGCGATCAGCTGTTCGAGAATCTTTTGATCCACGGCGTGATCGCGCGTGATGATCAGGATCGAGTCGTCGCCGGAGAAGCCGCCGAGGCGGTGTGCGACTTCGTTCGCGTCGAACGTCTCGATCACGTCGGCGGCCCACGCGGGGCGAGCGTCCGTCGCACCCGTCTCGTTGTCGTCGCACGCGATGACGACAAAGCCGAGCGAAGCGAGGATGGGCCCGAGCGAACGCGCGACGTGGCCGAGGCCAAAGATGATCGCGCGCTCGACGGCGCCGAAGCGCTCGACGAGGGCACCGTCCCGAACGGCGGGATGATGCGCGCGCGGATCGCCAGGGAGTGGCTCGCGCGTGATGAACGGGCTGCCGTCGACCGGCGTGAGCAGCGCGATGGGGAGCGCGGCGCGTGCGTGCGACGGCTTGGCGTTCACGACAGCGACAAGCGCGGCGCGGGACGACGCGGCGGGGGTGAGCGCCACTTCCATCGATCCACCGCAGCACATCGCGAGATCGCGGACGAGGTGCTGCCGCACGACAGTCGGGATGGCGCCCGCGGCGACCTCACGCGCGCGCTCGACGACGACTTGCTCGATGCGACCGCCTCCGATCGTTCCCCATTGCGTACCGTCGGCGGTGATCGCCATGCGAGCGCCGAGGTGGCGCGGCGTGGAGCCCTGCGCGCCGACGACCGTCGCGATCGCGACGCCCTGCCCTGCATCCAGCGCGACGAGCGCTTCGGTGAGTGGATCGGGCCGGCCCATGTGTCCAAACGTACTCGGCGAACGGCCGATAAGAAACTCCAACCACCGCTCGGAAGCGCGGAGCGCGACGCAAGAGCATGCGCGAGACCGACGCCAGGATGCCCGGCAAGGCGCGGCGCGGCTCGGTCCCCACCCAGTCCGTCAGCTCGTTCTTGGATGCTGAGGCGGTGATACGCTGGTCGCATGCGTGGACGGGTGGCGGCGTTGATGGTGGTTGCAGCATGTACGCATCCTCATGCGCACTTCGAGCCGCCGTCGGCGACGATCGCCCCGAACGAACGCGTTGACTTGTTCATGCGGCGGCACGCGACGGTCGAGGAGACCCGCACGTGCGATGGCCAACGGTGCGGTGGCCATTCCGAGGACCGCTCCGTGTTCCTCGCTGACGGTACGCATGTGTTCCACGAATCGGATCTCCTGCCGCTGGTCGCCGACGACAGCGCGACGGCCAGACACTCGGCAGCCGCAGACCGAGCGAAATCGACGACAACCAAGTGGGGGCTCGTCGCGGCGGCGGGGTTCGTAACGGCGTTCGGGCTGTTCGCGTCGAGTGTCGACGACCAGGACGGGTCACCAGGGTGGAAGAAGGGGCTCATGCTCACGGGCGCGATCGTCGGCGTCATCGGCGGTGTGATGGCGTGGAAGAGCCAGTACACGATGTGGGACGAAACGAACGCGGCGTTTCACTCGTACAACGCCGACCTCGGCACGCGCTTGAACGTCTGCGCCGACGGATTAAACGTCGTGCCGTGCGAAGGCGGCGGAACCAGCCGTGTTCCCACCGACGACGAACCTCCGCGGCGTTGAGTACTTCTTCGGCAACGTGCGCTTCGGGGCGCTCTGAGCTCGCTCCTTTTAACGCGGTGAGGTCGCTGTCCCGGGAGCTTGTTGACAGTCCGCAAACTCCACTCCGTCGAGATCGCGCCCGTCCCACTTCGAGCCACGTAGGTCGCAGCGCACGAACCGGGCGCCGCGCGCCGTGTTAACACCCGGTTCCGGGACAGACAGATCGGCATCGCGAAGGTCGCAGTCGGTGAACACCGCCTCGTCGAGTCGCGCGTTACGAAGGTCGGCGCCGGTGAACGCGCTGTTCGTGATCGCGCATCGCGTCCACACCGAGCGCATCAGGTTCGCCCCTGTGAAGTCGCAGCGCTCGAACCGCGTCGCACGCAGCTTGAACAAGAACGCGTCCAGGCCTTCGAAGTGACACCCGACGAACGAGGCCTCGTACGCCGAGGCATTCTCCAGGCTCGCGCCGCGGAACGACACGTCGACGAGACGCGCACCGTCCAGCGTCGCATACGACAGATCCGCGCGGTCGAGCGTGACCTTGTCCATTTCGGCCTTCGAGAGGTTGCGCGCCGAGAGCTTCATCTCGGTCGCGTCCGCGGCATGCGCGATCAACTGTTGATTCTCGCCGACCTCCCCGTGAAGCACCCATTGTTCATGCAGCTTCAGGGACGCGAGCGAGAACGCGGGGATCGGAAGGCGGCGGCGCGGCTCGACACCCGACACACCCTTCGTCGCCGCCTTCGCCGCCTCCGCGCTCTCGGCCAGCGCGTACATGCGCTCCAGATAATCCGTCAGGTACGCCGCCTTCTCCTCGAGGTAGGCGCGCGTCAGCTCGCGCTGTCCCGGCCCGTCGGCGACGGGGATGCCGCGGATCTGACCGTCGAGGCTCGCGTCCGCCTCCGAGACGCGGATCGGTTGCTCGCCGGCCAGCACAGCCTCGATGATCTGGTAGGCGCGGCCGTACTCCATTGAAAGCGTCGTCACCATCACCGCCGGACCGTCCGTGCTCAGCACGATCGAGGTGTCGTAGTAGATGAGGCTCGCGAGCGAGTGATCCCGATAGCGCGCTTGCTTCGCGCGCGGACCGTGCGGGCCTTCGGTCTGGCTCAGCACAAGGCGGGCGCGACGAGCGGCAACGCGCGCGAGCACGTCGAGCACGCGGAAGCGCTAACGGCGATCGAGGACATCGCGGTCGCGCTGCAAGCGGCCGTGTCGAACGGATCGTCGGACCGCACGCCGCGCGCGCATGCGCTGTACCTCGCGTTCGGCGCGCTCGTCGCGGATGACCTGACGCACATGGCGGCCGAGGAGCAGTACATGAACCCGATCCTGTGGACGCTGTTCTCCGACGACGAGCTCAAGGCGCTCGGCGGCAGGCGCTTACTTCTTCGCGAGAGTGCGCAGGTGAGGCCTTGGAAGTCACGCCCGACGAACAAACCTCGTGCGCTGAGGCATTCTCCAGGCTTGCGCGACGTACGGTAGGTCGCTACCTGGGACTGTTTGTTGGCGTGTGAGGGCGCCGCAAACGCCAGGCCGCGAGTCACGCGTCCTGCAATTCCATCAAGGCGTCTCGGCTTGCGGCGACAACTCCGGCCAGCTTGCGTAGAGGGCGTTAAGCGAATCGAAGCCCTGCAGAAACACGTCGAACCTGTTCGGCGGATATCGATCCATCAGTTGGTCGAGCTTCTGGGTTTCGATCCTGCCACGTTCAGTGGCGAGCATGGCGGCGGTATCGATCTCCTCGATTTCGTGGTGGACGATCCTGCGGGACTCGAGATCACGAACAAAGAAACACAGCGTCCACTTCATGGCGCATCCATGAAGGCTTGCACTTTTGCGAAGTATGCATCCACTTCGGCCTTCGCTGCTGGGACATCCACGAGGTTGCGGCCTCCTTTGTTCACGGAGGTAATCAGGCCGAAGATCGCTCAGGTCGCCATCGATGGCGGCCACGGCGGCAGTTCCGCGGAGTGCCTGTAAGGGCCGTACGAGTTCTCGGTGACGCCCTTCAAGCCACCGGTCACGAGGTCGAACGTCGGATCAGCGAGAGGTGAACAGTCCTTGGACCACAACACCTTCTGCCACCCGGCGATGAACCTTTCGTTCTCGATCAGCTGAATGCGGTGAGCGTCGGACATACGGTCGCGGGCGTAGCAGACGAGGACGACGCGACCTTCGGCGTCGACGTAGTTCGGCGGGAGGTAGCCGGCGAGCTGGAGTCCCACGCGCGAGGCGAGCTGCCATTGTACGAGCCGTGGGCTCACGGGTTGGAGTAGCCACCACTCGCCGCAGAGCGCGTCCTGGCGGGTGAAGCGTGGGTCGAACGCGCCGAACATGTCGTAGAGCAGGATGTCGTGAAGGCCGTGCGTGTAGTTGCTGATCCGTGATCCCGGATAGATCTCGTCGGGGAGCCAGTCCGGATCTATCGTGCTGTCTCCGAACGCGCGACACATGCCGTCGAAGATGAGGTCGCGGGCCTTCGCGAGATCCCACGTCTGCGGGTGCGCGGCACGCAGAGCGTCGATCACCGGGCCGGGATTGGGGCCGTTCGTCTGCCCGGGCCGTTCGAACTTCACTCCGTGGAAGCCGGGATGCCCCGGATACGCGGAGAGCATTAGCAACGCCTGCACGAGCGGGAGGTCGAGCGTGAGGTTCTCGACGACCGCTTCCCATGCGCCGTTCGGACCGACTGGCGCGGCGGTCCCGCCTTCGCTGACTGGCAGTGCTTCGAGCGCCGCCAACAAGCTATAGCTGACCATTTCTGCAGCCCACGGCGGGGCCTTGCACTCGCGAATCGCCTGCGTCCACCCGAAGTCCGTGCTGAGGCGGCGCTCGAAGTCGATGTGGCTGCGCATGCGCTCCTTCGCCGCATCGAGGTCATAGTCCTTCAACAGAATGCTCATGGGATCGTTCCTCACAGGCCCAGCGCGAGATCGAGCACGCGCTGGATCGTTGCGGTGGAGGTAGCGGCGGGTTGAACACGAAAGTAATCGGAGAGGTGGTTGGCGATCACGGCTCGTTCTCCGGAAGGCGCAACGCTGACGAGCGCGTCGAGCAGGGCGGCCTTGATCCGGTCGCGGTGCTGCAGCTCGCGATTACCCATGTGAAGCGTCCGCGGACGTACCGTCTTGGGCGCGCTACCGCGACGGGGGCGCGGTCCCGGGATCGTCTCGACAGTCCACAAACTCCACTCCGTCGAGATCGCGCCCGTCCCACTTCGCGCCGCGTAGATCGCAGCGCACGAACCGGGCGCCCCGCGCCGTGTTGACGCCCGGTTCCGGAACAGACAGATCGGCGTCGCGAAGGTCGCAATCGGTGAACACCGCCTCGTCGAGTCGCGCATTGCGAAGGTCGACGCCGGTGAACGCGCTGGTCGTGATCGCGCATTGCGTCCACACCGAGCGCATCAGGTTTGCCCCGGTGAAGTCGCAGCGCTCGAACCGTGTCGCGCGCAGCTTGAACAGGAACGCGTCCAGGCCTTCGAAGTGACACCCGACGAACGATGCCTCGTACGCCGAGGCATTCTCCAGGCTCGCGCCGCGGAACGACACGTCGACCAGGCGCGCACCGTCCAACGTCGCATACGACAGATCTGCGCGGTCGAGCGTGACCTTGTCCATCTCGGCCTTCGAGAGGTTGCGCGCCGACAGCTTCATCTCGGTCGCGTCCGCCGCATGCGCGATCAACGGTTGATTCTCGCCGACCTCCCCGTGAAGCACCCATTGCTCATGCAGCTTCAGGGACGCGAGCGAGAACGCGGGAATCGGGAGGCGGCGCCGCGGCTCGACGACGCCCGTCGCCGCCTTCGCCGCCTCCGCGCGCTCGGCCAGCGCGTACATGCGCTCGAGATAGTCCGTCAGGTACGCCGCCTTCTCCTCGAGATACGCGCGCGTCAGCTCGCTCGCGTGCGCGCGTTTGTACGCGAGGTCGTCGCCGAACAGCGCGTCGGGCACCTCGCTCGCGCCGGCCGGGATGAACTTGAGGAGCTCGACCGCGCTCTTGTAGGCGAGCGCGCGTTCGGCGGCGATGGCTCGCCGTTCTTGGTCGCTCAGACGTTCGAACGCAACAGGAACCAGCGCGAGAGCCCGGCGCATCTCGGTCGCGAACTCGAGCGGCGTGATGATCGTCGACGGCATCGGCCCACCGAGCTCGCGAACGTCACACGTGTCGTACGCAGGATGCATGTAGAACTGGACGTCGCGATGAAAGCCGCAGCGAGGACAGGTCGTGCCCATGATCGCGCCACGCGGTTGTCCCGCCACATCCATGTATCGCCCGTAGCCGCGCATCTGTGTCTCGCCGAGCTCGTGCGAGCCGCACTGCGGGCACCCGTGGAGGCGGAGCCAGAAGTCGACTTCGGAACTGCTGCGTGTATAGCCGATGACGGGGATACTCATGGGGAAACGCTCCGAGTGTAGTCGCTGGGTCGATCGCTCGCGAGGAGCGTCGTCGTGAACGCGTCGCCGATCGACACGACCACGTAGAGGGGCTCGCCAGGGCGAACGTCATCGCCGACCACTGTGTATCCCGCCGCGCGATAGGCCTTCGCGGTGGCGAGCACGTTGGCAGTGGTCCCGGAGAACTGTGCTTCGCCGAGTGTGGACACCAGCCCGTGCTCGAGCGCGTCGGTCGTGTGGTGGCGGCTCGGGCCCGCAGGCTTGGGGCGCCGCAAGAGGTATTCCTGCGCGTCGGCGTACAGCTTCTCGTAGGCCGAGAGGAAGCGCGCGCGTTCGGTCGGCGTGAGCTCCTCGACGTACAGCTCCCGCTGTCCCGGCCCGTCGGCGACGGGGTCGCCGCGGAGGTGACCGTCGAGGCTCGCGTCGGCCTCCGAGACGCGGATCGGTTGCTCGCCGGCCAGCACCGCCTCGATGATCTGGTAGGCGCGACCGTACTCCGCCGCCAGCGTCGTCGCCATCACCGCCGGACCGTCCGTGCTCAGCACGATCGACGTCTCGTAGTAGATGAGGCTCGCGAGCGAGTGGTCCCGGTAGCGCGGCTGCTTCGCGCGCGGACCGTGCGAGCCCTCGGTCTGGCTGAGCGATCCGGTCGCGACGTTCGAGCCGAGATTGACCTCGGCGACGATGCCGAGCGCCTTCATCCGCGCCGCCTGCGCCGGCGTGGCGTGCGTCGCGTGACCGTACCGCGTGATGACCTTCGTGGGATCCCAGACGCCCTCGGCGCGCAGCTCCTCCGCCGCGGTCAGCAGCTGATCCAGGTTCGCCGACGCGCGGTCGTAGTGCGCGGGCTTGTCACCGCGCAGAACGCGATCCTTGTCGGTGTGGAAGGGCTTGCCAGTCTGGGTATCGACCGAGCCCTCGCCCACGTGGGGGCGATCGACCACCGCGTGGCCCGTCTCGATCACCCGGCCGACCATCGCGAGGTAGTCGCGCTTGTACTGCTCGACGCCCGCGCGATTGAACGTGTAGGCCTCCGGTCCGCCGATATCGCGGCCCACGGTGCTCGGATGAGCGGTGCTCGCGAGGACCCGCGCGTTCTGTGCCCTGGCCTCTTCGAGCGACTGCGTATCGTGCGCGACGGAGGGCATGCCGGCTTCCCGCTCCCCGTAGTTCCGCGTCTTCACCATGCCGAGCAGCTTGAGCTCGACCTGACCGCGCTGGATCCGGCCGTCCTGAACGAGCCGCTCGAGGATCATCGCGATCCGATCGGGAGACGCCTTGCCGGCGAGCTTGTTGATCCCTGTCGACTGTTCCGAATAGGTCGTCCCCGTCTCCGCCAGGCGCAGGAGCGCCTGTTCGATGTAGTCGTCAAAGCCGCGCTGCTCTACTTCCGGCGGTGCTTCCCCGGGCCGTGCACCGCCGCCGAACGTGGTCTTCACGAGCGCGTCGATGATGACGTAGGCGCCATCGAACGGCGTCTCCGGCGTGGACGTCAGGGCCGTGCGACTCGCTTCCTCGGCGACGACCTCCGCGCCGCGGAGAAAAGCGGCGCGGTCCGCAGGGGTCTCTGCTTCGCCAGCGCGCACCGCGAGTTCACGGACCTGTTTTCTCGCACGGCTAGCGATCTCGCCGGCATCTCCGGCCTTCGCGCGATGCTCGATCGAACCGCCGTGTTTGCGATGGCTATACTCCGACTCGTACGCACTCTTCCCCGCGGCGCGGTAGTGCGCTTCTTCGAGCTCGGGGAGCGACGTGATCTTCTCGAGCAGCGGTCGCCACGAGCCCGTGTCCTTGCCGCCACCGGCCGTCGCGGCGCGCTGACGGAACACCTCGGGCTCGACGATGCCCATGAAGTGGCTGTGGAGCTCTACGCCAGGATGGCCGCGCTCGCCGTCGAGCGCCTGACGGACCGCGACGCGGCGCGGCGCGTCCGCGAGCACCTCGCGCTGGACCTCGACCGCGTTGCGGCGCGCTTCGCTCGCGCCTTCGCCCGCGATGCCGAGCGCGTGCTCCAGCGTCGCGATGCGCTGCTCGAGCTCCGCGACCCGCTCGGGCGCGTGCGCTCGTGCGTCGGCAAGCTCCCGCGACCGCGCGTCGAGCTCGCGGATCTGCTCGCGTTCCGTCGACGACCACCGCCCGTGCTCGCTATCATTCGCGCTGGGAAGGGTCGCGTTCTGCGTCTCGCTCGGCGTCGCCTCGTGAACGGTCACCTCGCGCGAGCCGAGCTTGATGCGCCAGACGCCATCGGCGCCGCGCTCGGCCTCGACCGGAATCCTCGCCCGACCCGCCGCGGCGATCGCGGCGTCGATCTGCGCGGGCGTGCCTTTCCATACTTCGCCCGGAACGAGCTCGTCGAGGTGCGCACTGCGGAGCGGGAGCTCTGTCAAATCCGTCGCGTCGAGCTCGGCCAGCGTGCCCTGCGCGAAGCGCTTCATCCCGCGAAGCGTGGGAGCCGTCAGCTCGAGCGCACGAGCCTTCGCGGGGTCGCTCGCTGCTGACTCCAGGACCGCGATCTCGTCGGAGAGGAGCGCGCGCTGGCGCGCGAGGAGCTCGAGCGCATCGTGGTCGCCGGGGGCCGCCTCGATAGCCGTCACGTGCGCGAGCAGCGCATCTCCGTCGCGGAGCAGCCGCTTCGCGGACTCGAACTCGCGCAGCGCGGCGAGCTTCGCGTAGAGCTCGCGGCGACCGCCGATCTGGGTGTGAACGTAGCGGCCGATCGCGACCGCGGCACCTTGCATGAACCACTCGGTGAGCGTCGCGTTGGAAGGCTCGGCGTGGCCTAGCTTCACGATCTGATGCGCGACATACGCAGTCGCGGCGTTGATGATCACGTGGCTCGTGATCGTGACGCCCTTCGCGAGCGTGACTGCCCCGGCGACCTTGGTGGACGCCCACAGCGAGCCGGTCGAGCGTTCGATGTCCTTCGCGAGCTCGAGCGAGCTTCCGATCCGCGACAGGATCACGTCGCTGCCGAACGACATCAGCGCGTTCTCGGCCATGCCCTCGACGAAGGAGGTGTCGTCGCCGGGCTGCTTGAACATGCGCTGACCGGCCGTGTTGATCGCGGCCTCCGTGGCGAGCCCGCCGAGGCGGCCGAGAGTGCGCGTCGCCCGGGCGAGCATCGTCACGCTCTCGACAGCTTCGGCGCTCGCGCCCCAGCCTGCGACCGTCTCGGCGACCGCGCTACCTGCCCCGCTCGCGACCATGCCGACGCCGATCAACACGAGGAGCTGCACGCACGCGGTGACCCAACCGACCACGCGCAGCTCGTGCTCGATCACCGACGCGCCGTGCTGGAGGAACGTAGTCAGGCCGTCATCCGTCTTGATCGTCGCGAACCGAGCCTGCGCGGTCGCGAGGGCCGTGCGGCGGAGCTTCAACATCTGGCGGCCGTACTCGTCGGGGTTGCGGATCTGGCTGGCGCCGCTGACGTCGTACGTCCACGACGACTCGACCATCTGCAGATGGTTCTCGAACGCGGCCGTCATCGGTGCGAGGTCGTGGAACGTGCCCGGGAAGGCGGCGACCGCGAGCGCGACCTTTCCGTCGGTGGCCCGTGCCGCCGCCTCGCCCAAAGCGCGGAGCTGATGACGGATCTGCTCGATGCGGAGATGGAGCGCGAGCTCCTGGGTCGAGAGCGTGATCCGTTCGAACGTCATCGGGATCGAGCGTCTTGCCGGCGAGGGTGCCGGTCTGCAGGAGACGCGCTTCGCTCGCGATCTCCTCCGCACGGGCGACCTGCGTCGAATCGAGGCCGGCGCCGTCACCGACCACCACCGCGAGGTCGTTCGTGCTCGCGCGCACGGCACCGAGCGTCAGCGTCGTCTGCTCTTGCACCGCGCTCGTGATCAGGCGTTCGCTCGCGGCACCGAGGAAGGACGTCGCGGTCGCGCGCGCGTAGAGCGCGAGGACCCGCATCATCGGCGCTGACTTCGCGCTCGCCGCGAGGGCGCGAACTGCGTCAGCGATCCGGTAGACGCGCTCCTTCTGGTCCGCGATGATCGGCGCCCAGGTCGCGCGCTCGTCGTCGTGGGCGAGAGCGAGCTCGTGCTGCTTGCAGGTGACCCAGTGGATCGCGGTCGCGATCTCGGCATCGAGCCCCCACGGCGCGAATATCTGGACGAGGTGAGCGAGCTGGATCCGGACATCGTCGAGCAAGCCGGTGACGGCCCCGAGCCTGGGCTTCGCGCGCGACACGTGCGCAGCGGCGTCGAGCGCGAGCTCGTCGGCATGCGTGCCACTGGCGAGATGGACGAGCTGCTCGCTCGCGGTCACGTCGTGACCCGCCGGTGCGAACGCCTTCGCCGCGGCGAGCTGGCGCGCCCAGCTCGCCGGCACGCCAAAGAACGATCCGGACACCGTGAGTCCGTACGCGTGCTCGGTCGCACGATCGGACGTCCACAGCGCCGCCGCGACCTCCTCGGCCGTCGCATCCGTCGGTGACGACACGCGAACCCAGTTCCACATCTGCGGATCGCGCGCGCCTTGCCACTCGAGCGTCACGGGGCGCAGCGGGCGCACGCCGCCGTGTTTCGGGGTGACGCCGACAAGTGCGAGTACGCCGGCGACCGTCATGCCCTCGCGGACAGCGCGATCGATCGGAGCGCTCGAGATCAGCGCGGTCGCGGCGACGAGCGCCTGGTTCTCGTCGGCGAGGCCCGCAGGCTCGGGGTGGTGCTCGGCGAGGTCGACCCAGCGCGGACCGAGTCGCGCGAGTGACGCGACGATTGCCTGTTCGAACAGCTGCCCCAGCGCGCTGCCGACGGTCGGAACCCAGGCCTTGCCGATCGGGACGAGCGCCGCCAGCGCGGCGTCCGGGTTCGCCGGATACAGCACCTCGAGGAGCGCCTCGCGGCGATCGAACAAGTGCATGCCGCGCAGCTTCGCGACGGTCGCGGCGGCGAAGGCGACGTCGTCGCGCCAGACCGCGCGCGGGCTCGGCGAAGGAAAGGAGACGCGCTCGAGGTAGCGCGCGACCACCTCCCACGCCTCGCCCTCGTGTTGTTTCAGATAGGCTTCGGGCTTCGCGTGCACCGAGGGGATCAGACTGGTGGCGAGCTCGACGGCGCGATCGACCTGGGTTGCGATGTCTGCCGCGGTCGGTCCCGCGGGCGCCGTCCCCTCGAGCGCAAACACCGAGCCGGGATGTCCGGCGAGCGGAGATCCCATCGAGGCCGTGCCGCGCTCGCTCGCGAGCTCGACGAGGACTCGCTGGCGGACCGCGCCGTCGAGCGCCATGAACCGGGCCGCGATGTCGTCCCCACTGCCGGGTCGATAGGTACGCAATCGCGTGGCGAGCGCGCGGCGCGCGCCACCGTCGAGCGTCGCGATCACAGCGATCAGTTCGACCTCGCTGTTGCCGCCCTCCACCGCGCGGCGCAGCGTGGTGTCGACCGTCTCCGGCTCGGGCGCTCTATCAGTTTTTGGCCCACGCGCCGCCGCCGCTCGCTCGCGCGCCTTGCGTCGATCGACGTTCTCGATGAACGAAGCGACCTCCTGGCGCAGCGTCCGGCCGAGCTTCCAGATCTCGCCCGCGAGCTCGTCCTCCGGTTGCGGCGACGCGATCCGCGCGCGAAGAACGCGAAGATCCGCGATCGAGAGCCGCTCGAGCTTCGCGTGCACCGCATCGCGACGCCCTGCGAACCCCGCTACGCTCGGTGCGCGAAACGCCGCGAGCACGTCGCTCTCCAGTTCGATCACGACGTAGCCGGCCGGCGGCTCGGCCTGCTGGATCGCGGCGCTCTCCGCAACGAGCTCGACAGCCGCGATCTCCAACGCCGTCATCGCATCGACCGTCGCATCGCGGAGCTGACCGCGCGTCTGCTCGACCTGGCGCTCGGCCCTGCTGATCGCGAGGTCCGCCTCGTGGCGTGCGCGCTTCCACCGCGCGAGATCGCTCGCCCCATGCGCCGCAGTCATCTCTGCGAGAGCCGCGCGTACCCCTGCGACCCGTCGCGTCGCGGCCCCGATCGCGTCCCGCGCGTGCTCCTGCGGGGAGAGCTCACGGGTCTGTGGCGCGAGGCTACCGGTTGCCGCGACCGGGCCGGAATAGGTCGAGCCGCGGCTCTCGAACTCGCTCACGGCGCCGGCTATCGGCCGGTGTGCGCGCCGGTTGCGTAGAAAGAACTCGTCTCGTTACCAACGGTTACAACGTCCGCATCGCTCTGATGCTCTCGATCGCTGACCGGAGCTACTTCTTCGGCAGCGTGCGCAGGTGAGCGATGAGCTCGCGCAACCCCGCGCCTTCAGGGCGCTCGGTGAGGTAGGCGGGCTTGAACTGCAGCTCGTCCCACCAGTGCCTCACGTTCGCGACGCCGACGGACTTGGGAAAGCCGCCAAACATCGGCGCGTCGTTCGCCGCATCACCGACGAAGACGTACGGCGACAGATCGTTCGCGTCGCCGCCAAGGACCTGGCGCACGACCGTCATGCACGCGCTGAGCTTGTCGAAGTGCGGCGGACCAAAGTTGACGTGCACGCTCGAGCGCGACGCGAGAAAGCCCGCCTTCGCGAGAATCCGCATCGCGTGATCGGCGTCCTCCTTGGACAGCGAACACTCCTCGTTCCAATCGATCGCGAGATCGACTTCGCGATACTTCGAGTCGGTCGATAGACGCGCGCCGGGAATCTTGGTGATGACCTCGACGGCCGCGTCGTTCATGCGACGGCGCCACTCGGGCAACGTCGCTGCAGGGACGCCGTAGATCTTGTGGATCTTGCGGCCCTCGCGCACGAACGTCACGCCGCCGTTCTCGCTGACAACGGCAAGCACCGGTGTCATGCGCATGAACGCGTGCGCGAAGCCCGCCGACCGACCAGTGACCATCACCGACGGGATGCCCGCCTCACCAAGCTTCTCGAGCGCATCGTAGGTCTGCGCTTCGACGCGATCGCCCGTCGTCATCGTCCCATCGACGTCCGTGAACAACGCGCGAACAGGACCGCGCAACTCCGAGAGGGGCCGAGTCATCCGCGGGTGTGTATCACCGACGGAAAGCTCGATGAAAGCGCCGCTGGGGTAACAGCGTCGGTTTCACGTGAGACGATCAGCGAGCGCGGCGAACTGCCCCACGCTCACGTCATCCCATCACTGCCGAAGAAAAATCATCGAGTCGACTTTCCTGTCGAACCCGACGTTTCTCCACGACGACAAACCACTCATCTCTTCGACAGCACCCTCGGGCGCTGCTGTTACGCGACGATGCGAAGACCGATGTCGTCCGACGCGACGAGCGTGGTCGTGCGGATCGATCCAGCGCGCTGACGAGCCAGCCAGTCCTCGAGGTCCGGCGCGTTCAGGCGCACGATCCCGCCGACCTTGAACACCGGCAACGGGTCCGCCGCGCGACGCGCCATGTAGCGGCACCAGCGCTCCGAACGGCCCAGCGCGGTTGCAATGCCCTTCCAGGTCTCGACGAAATTCGACATTCTCATTCCTCCGTGACCCGACCTAAGTGCAGTGGTCGTGCCTGGTTCGACCAGCTGGCCAACTAACTGTAACTACAGGCACTCCGGGATCGCCTGGCTGCCCAGTGTTGATAACTGTCCACCACCTGTCAGCGGCAAACGACGCAAGAGCTGACACACACATGCCGCCTAGTGCTGCGATTTTTTCACACGTACGCGGAGAGTTATTAAGCGCTTCTCGTCGGTGAGTCGCGGCCCGTCGCAGTGGCACACCCCGGTTTCGGCCGGTAAGCTTCCAAGACATGCGTGGACTTGTGCGGCGTTGCGCCGCCGCAATCCTCGGGGTGGCAGCCGCGACAGCAGTCGCTCACGCCGGCCCCACGGAGATCTATCCGCTTTCGAACGTCAAGCGCGGCCAGACTGGCTACGGGCTCACGACGTTCGCGGGAACGACCCCAGAGAAGTTCAGCTTCGAGGTTGTCTCCGTGGTCCCGAACTTCCTGCCCAAGCAGGACATCATCTTGGTGAAGAGCGATGACCCCAAGGTGCAGGTCAGCGGCTTCTGGCAAGGCATGTCCGGCAGCCCGCTCTATCTCGATGGAAAGCTGCTCTGCGCGTTCTCGTACGGCTTCCGCTTCAACAAGGTAGCGCTCGGTGGCTGCACGCCGCTCGAGTACATGAAGCGCGATGGCGACACGTACCGCCGCAACACGCCCGTACAGGCCGCGGTCAAAGGTGGCCCAAAGATGGTCTACCCAGCGTCCGCCACGATGGGCGACTGGAAGCGCCTCACGCCGACGATGGAC
The DNA here is from genome assembly GCA_036499725.1 of Kofleriaceae bacterium. GTDB lineage: Bacteria > Myxococcota_A > Polyangia > Haliangiales > Haliangiaceae > JABFXX01. The sequence continues at coordinate 93,185 of DASYDE010000038.1, read as the reverse complement.
GCAGGCGCCGCACTCGACGCACTCGGCCCCGCGCGCCAGAGCTGGTTGCTCGCCGCGCCACTGCCCTCGCCCATCGCGCAGCCGCAACCCATCGACGGCGATCAAACACTGCGCGCATCCGTGCCGCTCTCCGTCTCCGGTTTCGGCGCGCCCGCGTTCGCCGCGATCGATCACATGTTCAATGACTCGAACATCGTGCCCGTACGCGCAGGTGGTTCGAGCAGCAGCTCCAAGCGTACCGGCAACGAAGAGCCCAAAGCGTTCATCGGTGGTGGCTCCATCGCCGTCGAGCTGATCCGCGGTGACATGTCCGCCGCCGCCGTCGGCACCGTCTCTCTCGTCGAGGGCGAGAAGGTGCTCGCGTTCGGTCACCCGATGTTCCAGACCGGCGAGACCTATGCACCGGTCTCCACCGCGTACGTCCACACGGTGATTCCGTCGGCCCAATCCGCGTTCGTGATGGGCACGCCGGTCAACGAGCTCGGTTCGCTCGTGCAGGATCGACAGTCCGCGATCATGGCGGACACCGGCATTCGCACGCCGACCATTCCGCTCGACATCGACATCACGAGCACCGCCGGCAAGCACAGCGACAAGGGCGCGTTCCACGTCGAGGTCCTCTCGAACAAGTTCTTCACGCCGCAGCTCGCCGGCGCCGCGCTCATGAACGCGATCGGCTACTACCTCCCCGATCGCGACGACGTCACCGCGCGTGTCGTCTCCACCGTGCACATCAAGGGCATGGAGCCGCTCTCGTTCGTCGATTACATGTACGCGAACGACGGCGCCGGCTCCGTCATGGGCGGCGTGCGCGGCCTCCGCGTCCTCGTCCCACTGATGCTGAACCCGTACTCGCCCGTTCAAGTCGAAGGCATCACGATGACGGTCGACCTCAAGTTCGAAGCGAACTTCGGCGAGATCAAAGAGGTGAAGCTCGGCACGCCCGAGCTCATTCCCGGCGCGCGCAACACCGTCAAGGTCCTCATGTCAACGTGGGACGGCAAGGACATCATCGAGGATGTTCCCGTCGACGTTCCCGCCTCGCTCGCGGGATCCATCGTCTCGCTCGAAGTCACGGCCGGAGACTCCGCCAAGCTCGACTCCGCACCGCCCGTCGACCTCGCGTCATTGATGGCCGCATTCCGCAAGCTGCTGCCCGGTAACGTCTGGGCCGTCACGCTCTACCCGGCCGACGAAGGCGTCTCGCTCGACGGCAAGCTCGTGCGCGACCTGCCCGCCTCCGCCGCCGACAAGCTCCATCCGCAGACGCACACGCAACGCGCTGCGGCCTTCAAGGTCATGGCTCGCACCGTCGCGCCCGCCTCGCGAGTCGTCAACGGCTCGGCCACCACGCTCGTGCGCGTCGGCGCTCTCAAGAAATAACGCTTTCGTAACCAGAAACCGCATTCGGGGGTTCTCGTGAAACTTCGTCCGTATCTTCTCGGCGCTGCCATCGCCGCTCTTGCCGGTCCTGCCGGCGCTGTCGTCACGTCCACGTGGACCGTCGAGACGTATCCGCAGTTCGACGCGGGCGACGCGACGAGCGCGTTCATCACGTCCAGCGGCGAGCTCCGTCCCGGCTGGGACACCAAGCGCACTGCGATCGAAGGCGACGCCGTCTGGTCGTCGCTCAAGCTCAGCGATGGAACCGTCCTCCTCGGAAGCGATTCCAACGGCTCCATCATCTCGGTCAAAGGCGACGCCAAAAAGACCGTCGTCTCCATCCCCGGCGCCATCGCCATCGTCTCGCTCGCGCAGACCTCCGATGGTCAAGTCTGGGCCGGCGCGATGCCGGGCAACAAGCTCTGGAAGATCGACGTCGCTGGCGGTAAGGCCACGGCGGGCCCGCAGCTGGGCTCCAAGAAGGACGACGTCGAGACCATCTGGTCGCTCGCCGCGTCGGGCAAGACGCTCTACGCCGGCACCGGCCCCTCCGGCAAGCTGTTCGAGATCACCGGCACCAGCGCGAAAGAAATCTTCGACACCGAAGACAAGCGCATCACCGCGCTCACCATCACGAGCGACGGCGCTCTGTGGCTCGGCACCTCCGACCGCGCCCTCGTCTTCCGTCACGACGCCAAAGGCACGCGCGCGATGGCCGACTTCGCGGGCAACGAGATCAGCTCGCTCGCGCCGTACCGCGACGGTGTTGTCGCCGCGGCGAACGATCTCGCCGACGCGCCTCCGCCCCAGGCGAAGTCCGCCGCCCAGGTCGAGGCCGCCGAAAAACCGAACGCGGCCAAAGGCCAGGTCGCAAAAGTCCCCGACGCAGGCACCAAGCCCGGCGCCGACAAAGACACGCCCACCGTCACGGACCTCGGTCGCAAGGGCGCCAAGAAAGGCAAAGGCGCCCTCTTCCGCATCGGCCCCGATGGCCGCCTCGATCAACTCCACGCGCTCACGGCGACGTACTTCACGTCCGTCGTCACCGCACCCGACGGAACCGTCTACGCCGGCGCAGCCGACAAGGGCCGCGTCTACATGGTCGATCCGGACGGCGCCGTCGGCACCGCGTTCGATGTCGACGAGCGCGCGGTCTCGCAGCTCTGGCTCGATAAGTCCACGCTCTCGTTCGCGACCGACGACGCAGCCGCCGTCTACCGCGCCACCGGTCGCGCCGACCAAGCCAAGTACGTCTCCGACGTGCTCGACGCAAAGGCCGTCGCACGCTGGGGCAAGCTCTCCTGGATCTCCTCGGGCCACACCAAGATCGAAACGCGCAGCGGCAACACCGCCAAGCCAGGCGTGGGCTGGTCCGAGTGGGCCGCCCCGTCGGCCATCTCCAAGCTCGGCGGCGGCAACGACGGCGGGAAAATCTCCTCGCCCACCGGCCGCTACCTCCAGTTCCGCGTCGCGCTCGACGACGACGCCGCGCGCATCCGCCGCGTGACCACCTACTACGTCCCGCAGAACCAGGCCTCCACCGTCAGTGAAGTCACCGTCGATGGCTCGGGCGACAAGCTCCCCACTCTCAAGGACTCGGCCGCCAAGCCGCGCAGCCCGATCCTCAAGCTCAAGTGGAAGGTCGAGAACCCCGACACCGACGACACGACCTACCTCCTCGAAGCGCGCCGCGACGGCGAAGCCAACTGGCGCCCGATCATGACCGGCAAGACGCCGCTCACCGCGACCAACTGGGAGTGGAACACCGAGACCTATCCCGACGGCTGGTATCGCGTGCGCGTGACCTCGTCCGACGCTGCCGCCAACTCGCCCGACCGCGCGCTCACGTCGACCTCGCAGACGACGCTCTTCGCGATCGACAACACGCGCCCTACCATCGACGCGCTCTCGGTCGCCTACCCGAACGCAAAGGCGCGCGCGGCTGACTCCATCTCGACCATCGCCGAGATGTCGTTCTCGGTCGACGACGGACCGTGGCAGCTCGGCACGACGGCCGACGGCCTGTTCGACGACGCGGCGGAGGACCTGCGCATCGACATTCCGGCCGGCCTCTCGCGCGGCACGCACACGCTGGCTGTCCGCGTTGCGGACTCGTCGGGCAACGTCGGCGCCACGTCGACGACGTTCGTCGTCAAGTAGCGCGCATCGCGCTCACGGTGTCGTGAAGGTGCGCGTCCCAGACACGGTCGACGCGTGAGCCGGTCCAGAGAAGTCGCCAATCAATGCTGTCTCGAGTTGGTTCGCCGCCGCTGACGCGTTCACGTCGGAGTTCGGCGCGTAGCCCGAGACACTCCACGAGCAACTCTGAGCAGCTGGAAGCGGCGCTCCCGGGAGCTCCGGGATATGCGCTTGGTTCGCCGTAGTGAAGACGTTGTAGTGCACTGCGCCGCAACTCACTCCCAACTCATTGATGACGCCAGTAGGGCTCGTCCATTGGAACGGGCTCGTCGTCGTAACATCGACAGCAGCGTCGACCGGCACAGAGAGCGTTGCAGGCGTGACGAGTTGGAACGTGACGTCACTTGTCTGCGTGAGCGGGTACACGTAGTTCGTGGATGCCGTACCGTCGCTCGACGAAACGTAGAAGCTGTTCCCGCCGGCCGTCGCCAGCATCGGGAAGTTTGCGTCGACGGTCGTCGTGGTGTTCGTTTGCCAGAGCGTCATGATCCCGGTCCCGATCTGTTGGTACAAGGACATCGACGGGGCGTTGAAGCCAGCGACGTTCGTGATCGTGCCGCTGACGGCCCCCGAATTGGCCACAGTTGAGAAGGCCAGATCGATCGTCTGCGCGACCCCCTTGCTCAGCGTTTTCTCAGGCGACTTGGCGAAGCCCAAAAACACATCCGGGCCTCCTGACGCCTTCCGAGTGAACTGGAGACCGTACAGACTACCGATGCTGGTAGCAGCGGTGCCGTACGAAGCGGTGAAGGAATAGGTGCTGTTGCCAGCGAGAGTTGTCGTCGAGCTACCAGTAACCCACTCGATGATGACCGGATCAGTAACGTTTCCAGCTCCGCTTTTGGTTCCGCTTACGGCGGACGTCGAACACGGGATACTGATGCCGCAGAAGATAGAGAACGCTCCAAACGTCGCGCCAGCTGTCACTGTCGGGTCGGTTCTGGTGAGCCCAGCGAAGTAGTTCACCTCGGTGGAGTTTCCGTTGAAGCCGCTCGGAGCGATCGTATAGATGTCGTACGGAGGAACCACGTCGCTGAAGGAGAACGCGCCACCTGCGCCCGACGTGATCGCGTTCTTTCCGACGATACCAACCGTGATGCCTTGCCGAGCTCCTCGGACGATGCCGCTCACAGTGAGCGTCGTGGTTGTCACCGAGAGAGTCGCGTCATGATGGTTACTTCCGACCGTACCGGTGATCGTCACGTCCGTCATCGACGCAGGCTTTCCACCCGTCGCGGTGACCGTAACGTCGGCCGTGGTGCTTCCAGCGGGAATCGGATTCGGCGAGAACGCTACTGTCAGATTGGCGCCAGCGTCGGCGCTTAGCGTGACCGCGTCGTCGCCGCCCGTGCGGGCAACGGTGATGGTCGCGGTACCTGTGGAGTTGATCGGGATGCTTAGTGAAGTGGGAGCAACCGTGAGCGCGAAGTCGCTCGGTTGGTCGTCGCCACCTCCGCTGTCTCTAGTCGTGTCCGCAACGCTGCCACAGCCGACGAGTGCAGCGACGAGCGCCGCAGGCCCGAACCAAGAAATACGCATAGGACACAGGATATACGCCGGGCGCTTAGGAAGGGGGCGGCACCTGAACTGTGTGGCGACGCTCACACCGAAAGGGAGACCTATTGGGTGGTCACGGTACCTGAAGTCGTCACTCCCCCCAGCACCGTGCCGAACATGTCGCTCTGATACGTGGCGTCAACGGTGTTGATACGGATGCGTCCCATGCCCCCTCCTCCCCCGCCTGCGGATGACTCGGCCTGGGGGCTGCTCGGAAGGTTGCTTCCATCCGTCGCCATGAACGGAGTAGGACGCGCGCCAGCCGCACTGCCTCCTTGCGCGCATGTCGAAGATGCAGACGGACACGGTGCTCCAGACGCCGGGGTTCCATCGTCAACTGAGACGCCAGCCTGCTCCCTTGATGCACCCGATCCACCTGTCGCCAGAATCCGCGCCACAGCAGAAAACGAGATCGTCGGCGCCTCCAGCAGTACGCCTCCGCCTGCGCCTCCACCATCCGCGGTCGCTATATGGATAAGTGTCCCCATGACGTCGGTCTGCTGCTCAGAGACGATGCCGCCTTGCCCGCGAACGTCGATCGTTCCACCGATATAGATCGACTTCTGGCTGACGAGCTGGATAGCCCCACCGCCAGAGGTGGTCAACGAGCCACCGCAACCCCCTCGGAGTGGAACGAGCTCCGCATCACCCGAAACGACTCCGCCGCTGGGTGGTGGCGGATCCGCTAGTCCCATCGTCGTCCCCCCATTGCCACCGGATGTTCCGAAGCCTCCTCCTCCTCCCCCCTGGGAGACGGAATACGCAGGACTGAGATGTGCAAACACGATGGCGCTTCCGCCTTTGCAATCGGCGAAGTTCACGCCGCCTGCCGCTCCACCGAGAATCGCAAACACCACCTGACCTGAAACGATCAAGTCGTCCGTCGCAAGGATCGCGAGAGCGGGCTGGTTGAAGCCACCGACAACCGTCACGTTCCCAAGGTCAACGTGACGGCCGACGAACACTCGTATCGCGGCGCCTCCATCAGGCGCGGTTGTGAGAAAGCTCGGAATCGTAACCGCGCCGTTGATCGTGCCCGTCGCTGTGTCGATCGTGACGCCTGAAAGCGACAGATCAATCGGAGACGGTGTCTGGTCGAAGTACGTCCCGAGGCCGTTGGACGGGTCCAACTCTCGGCATCGAACCTCGTCGTTGCATCCGAGGGGGCATGCATAGGAGGCAGTGACTTCTCCGGTACCGTCGCACGTCGCCACCGTGCCGTTGGTGCACGCGGTCTCGTTCGCAGTACAGAGCTGGCACCCATTCGTCTCGGGCATGCATGCGCGGTCGCAGGTTGTCGTCGAGTAGTTGTCACCGCTGGCGTTGCAGGTGACTGCCACATGATCCCGACACTCGGCGAACGAGTTGGGCTCGCATGTGACAGCGATGCACTCGCCCTGAATTCCACCTAGCGTTCCCTGCGTGTCACAGAACGGGAACTGCGGATCGCTGCAGACACCATCCTCGAGACACGACTTCGGGTTCGACTTCGTGCACGCCACCAGACCGATAACCGCGACCAACGCCGCCGCCACTTTCATGACCCAACCTTCGCGAATCATCGACGCGAAGTCGAGTGGAGAAGCACGCAGTGAGTGCTGCGAAACGCGTCACACCAACCGGTGGGTGGCGAGGGCGCCGCCGGACGCTCAGTGCGTCAGGCGCCAGAGCATGGCGCGGACGCGGTCGAGCTCCGCGTCGACGCTGGCGTGCTCCGCGGCCGTGATGAGACCGCGGGCGCGCGCGATGCGGAGTGCGGTCGTGAGCTCACCAGCTGAGCCGGCGGCGCGGCGATAGAAGTCAGGGCGGTCGAGACCGGCGCGGTGGCGACCTTCGCTGATGTTCAGCGCGACGCTCTCCGAGGCGCGGACGATTTCATCGGCGAGCGATTTGCGACTGCGGCGGATCTTGCCCTCCAGCGGGGCGAGGTGATCGAGAACGGAGAGAGAGGCTTCGAGTGCGTCGAACATGATGTGGCTCCTTGAGTGCGAGGGCCGTCGTGGCTCTCGCCCGCAAGCCGCGGAGCGCACGGACCATGACGAGCGCCGCACGGGCACTTGCGCGGGCGCAGACATGCAGCTGCGGGGACACCGCGCGCGTTCTTCGCGGTGAGTCACGCGCTCGGCGTGGTCCGGTGCGCGAGAGCGGCGTGGGCGAGCCACGACGGCACGAGCACGATGGAGACGCGGCATGTGACGCGCGAAAGACGAGCACAAGGTCGGGAGGCAGCCGCAACGGCAACCGCGACTGCAGCCGCTACCGAGACGGCGACCGCAACCGCGACCGCGACCGCAAACCGCAGCCGATGCCGATGCCGATGCCGATGCCGATGCCGATGCCGATGCCGATGCCGATGCCGATGCCGATGCCGATGCCGATGCCGATGCCGATGCCGACGCGGCAACGGATGCGGACGCGGCAACCGATGCGGGTGCTGGTGCTGATGCGGTCGCGGTCGCGGTCGCGGCTGCGGATGCGGGTGCTGGTGCGGCAACGGATGCGGTCGCGGGTGCGGGTGCGGGTGCGGGTGCGGACGCGGCAACCGATGCGGAGGCGGTGACGGATGCGGACGCGGAAACGGACGCGGAAACGGAAACGGACGCGGTCACGGATGCGGACGCGGCAACGGATGCGGACGCGGCAACGGATGCGGACGCGGCAACGGATGCGGACGCGGCAACCGATGCGGACGCGGCGACGGACGCGGACGCGGCTCCGCGCGACTCGCGACTCGCCCCATTAGTTAAAGCGCAAAGCCGACGCACCGACGGCAAGCACTCGACAGTTGTCCGCCAGCTCCAACACGACGGGCGTACGATCCGATCATGCGCCTGCCCCTTCTCCTCTCCCTCCTCTCGCTCGCAGCGTGCGGCGATAGCGGCAGCTCGAGCAACGACGCAGGCGCCGACGCTCCTCCCGACACTACCGTCAGCGACGCACCCGACATCACGCTCGCCGATCGCATGGCGGCAGCAGAGATGACGGCAACAACGAACGCGCTGTGCACGGCGATCACGCCGTTCTACTGGGAGATCGGCGACGTGACCGGCAAGCTCGATGGTGCAGAGCTGCACGGCAGCGCGGCACCTGCAGATCAGATCAGCGCCACGTCGATCATGTCGATCGCCTCAGCGAGCAAGTGGTTGTTCGGTGCGTACGTGGTGGAGAAGCAGGGTGGGATGGCGGATGCGTCGGCGGTGCCGTTCTTGAACTTCACGAGCGGGTACTCGGGGCTCGCAGGTGACACGTGTCCCAATACGACGGTGGATGGTTGTCTGACGGGTGCGGCGGGAATGGTGGTCGCTGGCTCGGTGGGGAAGTTCGACTACAACGGTGCGCACCTGCAGAAGCTCGCGAGCAACCTGGGGTTGGGCGCGGATACGAGCGCGGAGCTAGCGACCGAGGTGAAGTCGCAGATCGGCACGGATATCGCGTTCACTTACAGCCAGCCCCAACCCGCGGGTGGCGTGGTCACGACCGCGACGCAGTACGCGAAATTCTTGCGCAAGCTGCTGGTGGGGAGCGCGACGCCGCTCGCGATCGCGACGCAGCTGGGGGCGGAGAGCGTGTGCACCAACAAGGCGGTGTGCCCTGAGGAAGCGGTGTACAGCCCGATTCCGCGCGCGGGGGTGAACGAGGCGTGGCACTACGGTCTGGCGCACTGGATCGAGGACGATCCGGGTGTCGGAGATGGCGCGTTCAGCAGCGCCGGCTCGTTCGGGTTCTATCCGTGGGTCGACAAGGCCCGGACGCTGTATGGGGTGCTGGCGCGGCGCAATGACACAGGGGGCGAAGGATATGCGTCGGCGGCGTGCGGAAGGTTGATTCGCAAGGCCTGGGTCACGGGTGGTGCGCAGCTCTGAGGTGTAGTGTCTGCCCGTGGGTGACTATTCGTATCTAGTTGGCTGGGACGAGGAGAGCGGCACCGGGGTCGCGCCCCAGCTCGAATCGAAGCTCTACGTTCCGTTGTTCTGGTTCGGCATGTTCGACCCGGAGGACGTGAAGAGCGTCAGCCTCGATGGCGATGCGTTCGTCAAGCCACCGAACGCGACCGCGGCGTTCGAAGATGACGCGTACGCGTACGTTGATGGCGCCACGGCGCTGAAGCGGTTGAAGGAGCGCATGGTGTGGTTGGGGTCGGCGACGAACGCGGCGCTCGGAAAGAAGTTCCTCGCGTTCGCAAAGGTGTTCGCGGAGCGCGGGCTGTTGTTGAAGCTGGGCGCGTTGGCGGATGGGCGCGCGGCGTGGGTGCAGAAGTTTCGCGAGTCGCTGAAGCTGGTCGCGGATCCGGCGACGCCGGTGCAGGCGCTGCGCAATCTCGGCGACCTCGGTGATGGTTGGGAGTCCAAGCCGTTCGCCGAGAACATGTTGATCGGTTGGGGCACCCAGCTGACGGCGCGCGAACGCGAGCAAGCGAAGCAGAAGAAGGTCTCGCCCAAGCAGCGCTCGGCGGAGCGCGTGCGCACGGAGCGGTGGCGCACGGATGTGGACCAGATCGCGCCCGAAGCCCGCCTGCCCTATCTCGCGAGCAGCTCGTTTTCCGCCGGTGATGTGATCGAGCACGCCAAGTTCGGTCCCGGCGTCGTGCAGCGCATCGTCGAGAAGACCAAGATCGAAGTGCAGTTCGAGAGCACGCTCACCGTGCTCGTTCACAAGCCCGCGTAGGTCACTTGTGTAGCGGCACGCGCGAGCATGGCTCGAGGAGCGCGCCGTCCGTCTTCCGCGCGCAGACCTCGACCGTTGTCGCGTCGATGGTCGCGACGAGGAAGTGGTGCTCCTTCGCGATGAACTTCATCCCGTCGGGCACAGCGCACGCGCGCCTGCCCTTCACGCCACAGGTCGGGCTGTAGAGCGATGCTCCGCCGCCGCCGGTGACGATGTAGCGCAGGCCGTCCTGCTCGCCGCGCTGGTAGAGGTGGTCATGACCGGAGAAGAGATAGTCGACGCCGTAGCGCACGAGGATCGGCGCATAGCGCGTGCGCGCGTCGACACTGCCGCCGTGATAGCCGCGCGAGTACGGGCCATCGTGCGTGAACGCGAGGATCGCCCTGGTCTTCCGCGCCCTCGCTGCTCTGAGATCATCCTCGAGCCACTTCTCCTGCGCCCGCGCGTCGTACGCGTTGGAGTCGAGGAACACGAGGTGAACATCCGCATAGTCGTACGCGTACCAGAACGTGCCGGTCGGCCGGTCCGGGGGCAGCGGCGGTAGCGCGAATATCTGCGCACCGTCCAGGCCGAGGTCGTGGTTACCGATCGTCGGCAAGTAGCGGAGCGCGCCGAGCAGCGGCTCCGTGATGGCGAAGAAGCGCTGCCAGTCAGCGATGTCGGGACCGCGCAGCACCATGTCGCCGGTGACGGCAACGAGGTCGAGCGGCTCTGCGAACATCTGATCGACGAGCTTGCGATGCGTCGAGTGTCCCCCGCGCACGTCGCCGTAGATGCCGATGCGGATCGTCGCGCCCGCAGCGGGGACGGTGTGAAAGATCTGCTCGGCGGATTGGTCGGCGCCTGCGTTCACGCGATAGCGGATCGCGCCGGTGGGTAGACCTTCGAGCGCGAAGTCGTGATGGCGGCCGGGCGGACTCGTGACCTGGTGATCCAATCCCGATGTTCCCCACGACAAGACAGCGTCGGTGTCAGGATCGGTCTCGACGACGACGTGCGCGCTGGTCGCCGTGACGGCTGCGAGGGTCGGGCCTCGCACGATGCCTTTGTCGCGGCGCGCGGAGAGCTCGACGGCGGCGCTGGGTGCGTCGTGGATGCTCGCGGGGTGAAGCTCGAGGGCGAGCGTGTTCTCGCCGAGGCGGAGGAGCATCGGCCCGACGGGAATGTAGAACGTCTCCCACTCGGGTCCGTGCGGTCGCTTCGCGAGCGAGGTGGTCTTGGACCAGCGCGGCAGTCCGGAGCGCGCGACCTCGATGCCGTTGAGTGTCGCGATCAGGCCATCCTGATACTTCACGCGCAGCTCGAGCATCGCGAGATCCTCGTCGGCGCGCGTGAGCATGAACGTCGTGACGCCGAACGCAGCGGCGATCCGCTGATCGCTCGGCGCAGCGGGCAGCGTCGGTAGCGGAGACGCGACGGCGTACGGCCAGCGCGGTGGCTCGGTGCCTGTTCCCAGAACAGCGATCACGGCGGGTGCTCGCCCTGTCGCGACGTCGAGACCGCTCGCGGCGAGCGCGCCGATCTGCGGCGTGAGCGTGGGCGCGAGGACGATCTGCCAGCGCCACGGCGATGCGAGCGTGACGAGCGCGTTGCCGCGGAGTGATGGCGGCGCGGAGTCGCTCGTCTCCTCCGGCTCGTCGGCCGAAACGACAATGCCCCCAGTGCTCGCGATGATCGCGAGTCCGAGGGCAATGAGGGCGCGACGCATCAGCGTCGTGAGCTTAAATCAACGAGCGCGGCGCTCGTGCTGCACGGCCAGATCGACCAGGTGCGGCAGCGAGAGCGTGGCGAGCTTGTCGAGGAAGCCCTTGTCCTTGGACTTCTTCTCGGCCGTGCCGATCGCGGCGATCAGCTTGGAGCGGTCGCCCCACTTCGCCTTGACGGTCGAGACGACCTTCTGGAGGCGGAGGAGCTGCGCGTTCGACGCCGTCTTGAGGCGCGCCTCGACGTCGCTCGCCGACTCGTCGCCGTGGGCGAGAGCGGTGGAGATCGTCTTGGCGAGCTCGGCCTTGCCGCCGGCCTTGTCAGCGCGAGCCTTGGGGTGGCGCGGACCAGTGTCCTTGGCAGCCTTCGCCGCCTTCGGAGCCTTGGTGGTGGTTGCCTTGGCCGCCTTCGGGGCCGCCTTTTCGGTCGTCTTCTTCGTCGCCATAATGGTGTTCCTGCTGCTTACTGCGCGGGGGGCGTAACTTGCGCGGGGGGCGCTGGTTCGTCAAGGACTGATAACAGTTGATTGACCTCGTCCATGGAGAGCGAGGCAGTGAACTTGAGCTGGTTGTCGACGGTGGCGAGCTGGACCTTGTTCGCGATGGTGCCGAGGCTCTTCATCTGCGCGACGCCAGCGAGGAGGCTGAGCTCTCCCTTGGCAAACGATTCCAGCTGCTTGGCCGAGGCAGCGTCGGGCATGATGACGCCGAGCAGGACCTTCGCGCCGCTCGTGGGGTCCATCGATGCGACGAACGCGACGGGCCCCTTGGTGAGCTGGCCGCCGGAGGATTTGGCGAGGCCGCTCGACGTCCGATCGTCGACTTTGCCGACGGCGAACACGGGCGAGCGCTGATCGACCTGCTTGAGCCAGCCCATCATCTCGGCGTTGTCGGTGACCTTCTTGCCCGCGGAGAGCGCGTCGGTGACCCATGCTTCGTCCGTGCCGAGAACGATCGTGTCGGCGCGGCCGAAGCCGAAGTGCATCGTGCGGTTGCCGTCTTTGACGAGGTAGAGCGTGCGACCGCCGACCGTCCTGGACGTGAGCGAGCCGCCGCCTTTGCCGACCATCGTGCGAACGCACGACGCGAGGTCGGGCTCGCTGACCTTGCCCGTGGCGACCATGAGCACGGGGCCCGTGCCCACCGCGCCCACACCCGCGGGACCGAGCGCGAGCATGACGTGCTCGATCTGCTTGGTCAGGTCGATCTTGCAGTTGTCGACGACGTGAGACCAGCTGTCGCTGAGCTCCTGGTCGCGCATCAACAGCTGCTCGACCGCCTTACCGACGATCGGTGAAGCCGACAGTTTTGCAACGTCGGCACCGATGATGACTTGAGCAGTGACGGGGACCGCCGCGAGGCCCGTTACCTCGGGCGGCGGTCCGGAGGGCACATTCCTGCCCTTGCAACCCGCGCTAGCGATCGCGATATACGCGACGACGACGAGCGCGGGCCGCATCGCTCACTGACCTCCGAGCATTCCGCCCATCATGCCCTTGAGCGAGTCGATCTTCTGCGCGGACATCGCGACGTTGACCTTGAGCTCGTCCTTGTCGTTCGACACATCGAGCTTGTCGACGAACATCTTCGCCTGATCGGCCTGGCCCTTGATGAGACCAGCGAGCGACGACGCCTGGTCGGCGGAGTCGAGCTTCAGGCGGATGTCCATGGTGAGGCCGTCGGTGATGTTGAGCGAGCCGTAGACCGCCTTCGGCTTGGCGCCGACGGGCGCGAACGCCTTTGCGATCGCCGGCGACGCGCCGTTCGCGAGACCCCAGATGGAGTCGCCCTTGTTGAGCTTGCTGTAGATGCCCGTGAACGACGCCGACGTCGAGAGGCCCGACTTGCCAGCGGTCGCCGTCTTGAGCGCGGCCTCGCTCGGAGCATCGCCCATCGACATCACCGTCGTGGTGTCGTTCACCCACGTGAGGTAGCCGCCTTCACCCTTGTCGTCGACGATCGACACGATGTCGCCGTTCTTGGTGAACTTCGAGCCGTCCTTCTCGAGCTCGGCCTTTTGCTTGTCGAGGCACGCGAGGCTCTTGGTCTTGTCGAGGCCGTGGATAACGACGATGCCGCTCGCCTTGCCGTCCGCACCGATCTTGAAGCCCGCGACGATGCTGGTCAGCGAGGACATCGGATCGAATCCGCACTTGTCCTTGAAGTCCTGCATCTTCTTGCCGCCCTCGCCCTTCATCATGAGCGGCTGGACCATGGAGGTCCACAGCGGGCTCTTGACGATCTGGGCGAGGTTCATCCCGATCACGACGTCCGAATCGGCCGGCAGCATGTTGATGTCATCGCCGCCACCAGCAGCACCACCGCCGCCTGCAGCACCACCGCCCTTGCCGCAACCGGCGAGAGCAACACCGACGACCAGAGCCGCCTTCATCCACTGAGTCGAAATGCGAGGATTGCGAACCATCGTGATCTCCTAGTGTCCCTTTGGGACGCCGGGGCTTATAACACGTCGTCCATGCCGTGGATGCCTCATCGCTTGCGCGACTCCGACGTCTGGGCGCGCGTGGATGCCTCGGGTGCGCTGGTCACGGACTCCGACGGACGCGTCGAGGTTGTCTACAAGGCCGCCGCCGGAGCCAAGATCTACCGCGCGAGTGGGCGTAACCTCACGAAGGTCGACGGCCCGGTCGTCGATTTCGAGGCGGGCGAGCGCGCTCCCGAGAAGGCGTCGGCCAAGGGTGGTGCGCCCGGTGCGGCCCCCGAGGATGCGATCCAGGTCTGGACGGACGGTGCGTGCACGGGCAACCCGGGTCCGGCGGGCCTCGGCGTCGTCATCATCGATCACGGCAAGCACACGGAGCTCTCCGAGTATCTCGGCGAAGGCACCAACAACATCGCCGAGCTGATGGCGATCTTCCGCGGCCTCCAAGAGGTGCCGGCGACGGAGCGCGGGCGTCAGGTGCTCGTGTATTCGGATTCGTCGTACTCGATTGGCCTGTTGTCGCAGAACTGGAAAGCCAAGGCGAACCAGGAGCTCGTCGCCAAGCTGCGCGTGCTGACCAAAGAGTTCAAGAAGCTCGAGTTCGTGAAGGTGGCGGGCCACGCCGGTGTTCCACTGAACGAGCGCGTCGACGAGCTCGCGCGCGGCGCGGTCAGCCGTCGTCGCTAGTCACTGGTTGATAAGCAGGTTCTCGCGGACGAAGTAGTCGTTCGGTGGGTCGTATCCCGTCGCGAGGTACTCCGCGTTGTAGAGCGACTGCGCGAACGTCTGCTCGTCGAGTTGGAAGAGGTACCCGTACATGCCTACGACGTCCGCTCCGTCGTAGAGCGTATCGAGCGGCGCTGGCAACCGCGGTCGCGTGATGGAGGAGCGCGACGGATCAACGACGTAGACGTGCGTCACGTTGCCGTACTTCTCGTGCATCACGAGCGTGCTGCCCAGGTGCACGGATGATGTCAGCGCGTACGTCCAGTTGAGCGTGTGATTCGGACCGCGCGTGATGGTCGCCAACGTCAACGCATCTCGCTCACTGCCGACGGTGCTCCGAATGCCAACGGCGGGATCCACCGGGGTCGCGAGCTCGTGCGTGTGCGTTCCCGTGCCCCAGTAGAGCTCGACGCGATCGATCGTTTGATCGGACGTCAGCAGCGTCGCGACGTTGCTTGACTGTCCTGCCACGTTGCCCGACGTGTTGACCCAGTGCGCGCCATCGCGGTGATAGGTCATCGCAGTGAAGAACGTGAGCAGCGGGTTCGACGGAAACGCGATCTCGGTTGTCGTCGGCGCCTGGAACGGCCCGGGGATAGTTGTGGTGGTCGCAGGGACAACCGTGGCGTGGAGGATCCCTAACAGGTTGTTCGCGCTATCGCTCGCGCGCACGACGATGGGAATCGACGAGTTGTCACACGCGACGAACGAGCGAAACACGGCCATGTTCCCCGACGAGCCGCCGCCTCCTCCGCACTCGGCGGGGACGGAGGTCGCATAGAAATTGGTCCCTGCGACGACCGGCACAGGCCAGATGCGACTCGTCCCGTTCTCGAAGTCCGCGGAAGGACCGACGAGGATCGACGTACCGGGCGGAATGTCTTCGTATGTCGTGATCGTCCAGCGCGACGACGCGTTCGGAACTGCGACGTGGACCGTGACGTTCCCCGACACCATAACGTGGACGTGCCCGCCCGCGTCGGGTTCGAGTAGTTGTGTGGTCACGCCGTCGTCGACCACGACCATCGAGCCGGCGACAGGAGTCGCCGTGTTCATCTCTCGGTTGAAGACCGTGATGTCGATAGCGTCGGGCGCGGCGTCGGGTGTTCCCGCATCGCTCGCGTCGTCGTCACTCTTCGCGGCGTCGAGCGGCGCGTCCGTGAAGCCAATGCGTCCGCATGCGCCGAGGGCGCAGAGCGCGAACAGGACACCGGCAGAGCGCACGCTGCCTGCATGATCGCACGCCCACTGCGTGTCGGCGAGGTCTACGCGGCGAGCTGGACGCTGGCGGCGACGTCGGCGAGCGTCGACATATCCCACCCACGCTGCAGCTCGTCCAGGAGCGCGTCGAGCCGGGAGAGCTTCTCGTCGATCGACAGCCGCAGGTCCGGTTGGCGCGAGACGAGCTCGCCGGGAATGCCGTCCTTCTCCGCGTCGGCGAAGTCGATGCCGTGCAGCTCGAAGTTGAACAACGGACGCTTCAACATCGCGGCGATCACCCGCGAGCGGATCGGCTCCGGCGCGATGAGGAGAGACGTGCCGATGGCGGGAACGCGCAGCCACGGCGTGACGGCGATCGGAAGCTCGACGAGCGGCGCTTGACCGCGGCGCCACGGGGCCGTCATCGCGGGGCGGTACGGTTCGGCGGGCGCCGCTTGCGAGCGCGGATCGATCATCACGGCGCCGCTCGGCCGACGCACGATCGCGAGCGCAGCCATCACCGCGGCTTTGGCGGCGTAGTAGCCGGGCGCGGGAAAGATCGACGAGTCGTAGCGATAGCCGTGGCGCGCGAGCGAATCGAGCATCGCGGGCGACACGTCGTAGCCGGGCGCACGAAAACCGCGAACGGCGCGCTTGGTGATTGCACGCAGCACGCGATCGCACTCTGCGACCTCGCGCTCGATCGCGTCGGCGGACAGGCGCGCGAGATCGTACGGATGCGAGTACGAGTGATTGCCGAGCTCGTCACCGTACTGGGCGAGCTCGCCGAGTCGCGCCGCATTCTCCGCACGCACGCTGCGATCGGACGCATCCGCGTCAGCATCGGCATCGCGGCCGACGACAAACCACGTCACGTGCAGGCCGCGGCGCTGGAACAACGCGGCGGCACGCGGCAGTGCGCGTTGAAGGATCGAGTGCTCTTGCTCGGCAGGGTGCGTGCCCAGGCCGTGGATCCGGTAGTAGCAACCGATAGCGTCGAGATCGATCGAGATCGCGCAGCGCGGGCGCATCGTCAGGGCTTGCCGCCGAACCGGATCACGCGGGTCATCTTGACGATGCCCTTGAGCACGTTCGGGACGCGCTTGACGAGGTTGATCGCGGGCGGCCGCTTCTCGTGGAGGCGGATCGGAATCTCGAGGACGTGCAGGTCAGCGCGCCCCGCGCGAATGACGAGCTCGCTCGCGAAGAGGTCGCGGTCGATGACGCACGCGTCGACGATCGGGCGCACCGTCTCGCGGCGAAACGCCTTGAGGCCATGCGTGTCAGTGCCGCGGAAGTCGAGCGCGACACGAAGCATCCCGTTGATCACGCGCGTCGCGACGCGGCGGAAGATCGGGCGCTCGTCGGAGGCGCCGTACATCGCCTTGGAACCGACGACCATGTCGCAGTCGCCGTGGCGCAGGTGCTCCATCGCACGGCGGTGGAAGTCGAGATCGCAGAGATCGATCTCCTCGCAGATGACGTACGTGCCCTTGGCTTCGAGGATGCCGCGCTTGAGCGCCTTGCCGTAGTTGGGCTCGCCCAGCGAGAACGAGCGCACCTGCGGCATCTCCTTGGAGAGATGCTCGGCGAGCTCGGCGGTGCGGTCGCGCGAGCCGTTCTCCGCGACGATGACCTCGAACGTCAGGTCCGGCGCGTCGAGCGCAGCCTTGACGTGACTCCACCCCGCGACGAGCTCGGAAACTGCTTCGCGGAGGATCCCCTCTTCGTTGTAGACGGGGATGACGATCGACACGTCGGGCGCGGTCACTACCGGCGTCTTAACACACGTCGATGTCGAATTTATCTGCGGGAGCCGCCGCGACGAGGCGCTCGCTCTGACCGGCCGTCATCATGAGAACGTGATCGCGGACACCTCGCTGCTTCGCGAGCTCCACCAGCCAGCGGGCCGGCTCGTCGAGCTCCTCGTAGGAGAGTGCGAACGCACCGTGGTGGATGGGCACGAGGAGGCGGGACCGCAGATCCTCGAACGCGTAGAGCGCGTCGAGCGGGGACATGTGCCGCTCGCGGAACGACGTCGGAAGGAAGCCGCCGATGGGTAGGCACGCGACGTCGGGCGCGTACGTCTCGCCGACGCGGGCAAAGCCGGAGAAGTAGCCGCTATCGCCGCATAGAAACAGGCTCGGACCGTCGCCGCGAATGACGTACGCCAGGCCGCGCGCTGTGTCCGTGTCCCCGTGGGACGTGGGCACCGCGATGACCTGGATGCCGCGCAGCTCGAGATCCGCGCCCGGCTGCAGCTCGATCACGCGAGAGAAGCCGAGCGGCGAGAGCCACGCGGCGGCCCCCGTCGGCACGACGACGGTCGCATCGCGCGGCAGGCGCTGGAGCGTCGGCAGGTGCATGTGATCTGCGTGACGGTGCGAGATCAGGATCAACCGCACGTCGGAGAAGTCACCGGGCGCCAGGCCCGGCTCGACGGCGCGGCGGATTCCACCGATCCAGCGTCCGAGCATCGGATCGAACGCGATCGCGAGCTCCTTGTACCGGGCCAGCACCGTGGCGTGGCCGCCGAACGTCAGCGCGAGCTCGCCCGCGGAGAACGCGGGTACCGGATCCAGGCGCGCGGGGCGCGGGGCCCGGAACCAGCGCGAGAGCCAGTGCCCGACGAGGCTACGGTAGCGGCGGACGTCGACCCCGCGGTGCAGGCGCGCCAGCTCGGCCGCGCGCGAGGAGATCGGTCCCGTGTCGGGCGTCGTTGGAATGACGAGCGGCACGCCGTCGTCGGTGGGCGGTTTCGCCGACACGCAGGTGAGTCCACTGTCGCCGGGGTTCCCGGTGGGCGCAACTTGCCGGTATGTTCGGCCCCCGTGACGGCCCTGCTGCGCTCCCTCGCTCGCATGTTGGCGACCTGGTATGGCGCACTCGCGGTGATCGTGGTCCTGGCGACCGCAATGCTCTTGCCGGGCCTCGGCAGACCGGGCCTGTGGGAGCCGAACGAGCGCCAAGCGTCCGATCGCGCGACACCGACGCCCATCCCCGTGGTGCCGAGCGTCAGCCCGACCGGCAAGGTCACGCCGGCTCCCGTGCAGAAGCCCGAGGACTCGTGCACACGCACGGCGCCGCGCGACGCCGAAGCGCGATCGCTGCAATCGCGCGCGATCGAATTTGGCAAGGACATCTCCGACACCGACGGCGGGCGGCGCTTGCCGTTCGCGTTGATGGGCCTGTTATGCGTGCTCGCGACGGCGGGCATCGCGATGCGGTTGGCGGGCGGGCGCGCGGCCGTGCTCACCACCATCGTGCTGCTCGCGATGCCGATGCTCTCGATGCAGTCGCGCATGCTCACGACCGAGATCGGGACCGCGTGCGGCGCGTCGCTGATCGTCTACGCGCTCGTCGCGTTCATGCGGCTCGGCGCGGGATACGGCACGGTGCTCGCGGCGATCGATGCAGCGGTGGCCGTTGCTGCGATGACCGCCGGCTCGTACCTCGGCTTCTACGGCGGTGGTGCGCTGCTCGGCCTGCTCGTGCCGATCCTCGCGGCGGGACTCGCAGGGATGTTCGCGTTGCCGTGGCGGGAGAAGTCGCGCGGCGAGAAGATCGTTCCGTTCATCGCGTGGGTCGTCGCTGCGGCGCTGATCGCCGCGCTCGTTCACCAGATCTACGAGCTCAAGCCGCTCTCGCAAGGCATGTTGCCCGCACCGCGGGAGGTGTTCGGCAAGGCGCTCGTCAGCGACAACTGCTGGTCCAGGATGCTCGGCGGCCTGTGGCGCCCCGACGACAACGTCGCCGAGATCTTCGACAGCACGTGGGAGCAGATCGCGTACGGCACGTTCCCGTGGGGCATCCTCGCGCCCGTCGCTGCGGGTGCGCTGCTCGTGGGAGCCGACACGGATCGCAAGCGCGCTGGTGCGCTCGCGCTCGCGTGGGCCGGCACCGCGTACATCGCAACGGAAGTGTTCCAGCGCAAAGTCGGCTACGCGATCTTCGCGGGCTTCCCTGCCCTCGCGCTCGCGATCGGCGTGTGGCTCGATGATCTGCTCGCGCGCCGCGCTCGCTCCACCGCCGAGTCCGCGCCCACGGGCGGCTTGATCCTCATCGCCGTGTTCTTCCTCCTCGCCGTCGTGACGTTCGGCAAGGATCTCTACGCGTACCCGGATCGCATGACGTCACTCGTCGTCGGCGATCTCGGCGTCGTCGGAGCCGAACCGCTGAAGTACCCCAAGGAATCGTTGCTGCTGTGGCTGCCGACGAAGCTGTGGATCTTCGTGCTCGGCTCGCTCACGAGTCTCGCGTTCGCGTTCGCGCTCGCTCTGTGGCGCGACGGACAGAGCGCGTATGCAGTGTGGTCGCGCAAGGCGTGCCGCATCTGCGCAGTCGCGGCGATCGCAGGCACCGTCGTCATCGCCGCGTTCTGGCCGTTCGTGTGGCAGCCGCGGCTCGCGGAGAATCTCTCGAGCAAGGCGATGTTCGAGACCTACGACGCGCTCAAGAAACCTGGCGACAAGCTCGTCATCATGGGCGACCTCGGTACCGCTGCGACGAGCTACGCGCACGACAAAGTGGAGATGGTCACGGGCCGCGAAGGTCTCGTGAAAGCGCTGTCACAACCGTCGCGCGTGTTCGCGATCGCACCCGAAGGCGAGCTGTGCTCTCTGCACCGCGATCTCGCGAAGCAGGACTACTTCATCATCGACGACCGCAACGTCCGCAGCCACCTCCTGTCCAACAAGATCGACGGCGCCACAGATCACAATCCGCTCAAGGACTCGATCCTCCACACGGCGCCCACGAAGATGCGACAGGTCCCCAAGCCCGACGCCAAGATTATCTGGGACAAGAAGATCGAGCTCGTCGGTTGGGACATTCCCGAGACGATGAAGAAGGGCAAGCGCTACACGATCAAGCTCTACTACAAGGTGCTCGCGCCACCGGGTGGCAAGTGGAAGGTGCTGATGCACATCGACGGTGCCATGCGCTTCAACGCGGGCGGCTGCTGTGATCACTGGCCGATCGACGACGTCTGCGCGAGCGGCATGTGGCAGCCCGGCGACTACATCGTCGACAGCTACACGCTGACCGCGGGTGGCAAGTCGTTCTCTACCGGCGATTACCAGGTATGGATCGGCTTCTTCACGGGCACCGCTCCCAACTTCAAGAACATGCCGATCAGCGACTCGCCCCCGGCGATGCGCGACAGCGTGGACCGCGTCAAGGTGGCGACGATCCACCTCGAATGAAACAGCGTTGACGACCCGACGGCCCGGGGTTATGACCCGCGGCGATGGGTGCGAAGGTCACGGGCGAGTTGAAGGACGCTGCGGCAGACGCAGAGCGCCGGCGCGCCCCACGCATCCTCGTCGACCTCGAAGTCGACTACGCGAGCGAGGAGAACTACCTCTTCGCGTACATCACGGACATCTCGGCGACGGGGATCTTCGTACGCACGACGACGCCGGAGCAGCCCGGAACGCACCTGAACCTCCGCTTCTCTCCCGAAGGCCGCGGCGGCCCTAACGAGATCGAGGCCGAGGGCGAGGTGACGTGGATCAATCCGTACCGTCCCGGCGCGCCCGACAACCTGCACCCCGGCATGGGCATCCGCTTCGTCGCTCTCGACGACGAGACGCGCACGGCGCTGCTCGAGCTGATCCGTCGGTTCGCGTACCTCTCGTAGCGCTCGCCGCGGCGACCTGACGTAACGTACGCTCGATGCCCATTCTCTGCGGTAGCGACCTCTCGGCTGCATCGGCCGGCGTACTCGAGGTCGCGTGCGCGCTCGCGACGATGCGCAAGGAGACCGAGGTCATCCTGCTCCACGTCGCGGACCTCGACGAGGACGACGCAGATCGCGATCAGCAGCTCTCCGACCGCCGGATCAAGCTCGATGCGCAGGCCGCGCACGCACATTTCCCCGGCGGCCGGATCCGCGTCGAGCTGCTCGTCGGCAAGGTCGAGGAAGCGCTCGTCGACTTCTCGGATACCGAGTCGGTCTCGATGATCGTCATCGCGCGCGCGAGCCGCGGTACGGGCCGGGTCGGAACGACCGCCACCACGATCATCGCGCACACGCGCGTCCCCGTTCTCTGCGTCCACGCTCCGGAGCCTTGGCTCGCGTTCGCGAAGAAGGAGCGCCCGCTACGCGTCCTCCTCGGGATCGACGATTCGTCCACGTGCGACCTGTCGATGCAGTTCGCGCAGGGTCTGCGCGCCGAAGGTCCACTCGACATCATCCTCGGCGGCATCTACTACCCCGACGACGCGAGCAAGCACTACGGCGTCAAAGCCGACAACATCATCGATCGCTTGCCCGAGGTCGAAGGTCTCCTCGCACGCGACCTGGTGCGTCGCTTCGGCGGCGATCCTACACACGTCGCAGCTCGTCCTCGCCGCGGCCTGGGTCGCATCGGCGATCACCTGCTCGAGCTCGCGCGAGACGAAAAGGTCGACGCGATCGTCGTCGGTACGGGCCAGAAGACCGGCCTCGGTCGCCTCGGCTCCGTGTCCACCGTCATCGCTCTCGAGGCTCCGCAGTCCGTCATCTGCGTGCCCCCGCAGGCGAACGTCCCCACGATCACCGTCCCCAGCGTTCGCGCGACGCTCGTCGCGACCGACCTCTCGCAGTTCGCGAACCGCGCCGTCTCCTACGCGTTCTCGATCACGCCGCCCGATGGGACCGTCCACATCGTGAACGTCGTCGACGACGACAAGGAGCTCTCGGCGGGCGAGCTCGCCGAGCTCGAGCGTCAGCTCGCCGCCCTCGCGCCGGTCAACGCCGCGCAGACGGTTCTCGCGCACGTCGTCCGCGGTGACGACGCCGCCGATGCACTCGCCCAGGCTGCCGCTCGCAACGGCGTGGACGTCATCTGCATCTCGTCGCGTGGCCGCTCGGGCATCACGCGCGCCATCGTCGGCTCCGTCGCGGATCGCTTGCTGCGCGCGACGCGGTTACCCGTGCTCGTTCTGCGCCCGAGCTAGAGTACTCGGCCACACTGGATCTGACCGGTTGGTCGAGCCCGAGCCCGAGCCCGAGCCCGCGTGTTTTTTTGTGGGCAACTCGCCCGCGTTGCCCGGTCAGGGACGAATCGGCGGCGATTCTCGACGCGTGTCGAGTCCTCGTGCTCTCCGACGAGACCACGTCACGCAACGGTCGAAGTCTGCTGCTGCGTGTCGTCGCAAGGCTCACCCAGCGATGGTCGTTGAGATCGCGGGCGCGGGCTCGGGCGCGGGCTCGACTTGAGCACGACTCAACCCATCAAAACTTCTGCGCCCGAGCTAGCGAAGCTCGCGCCGGACCTGAAGCTTCAACAGGCCGCGCACTTCGACCTGACGGATCCGCTCGCGGGTCAGGTTGGTGATCAACCCGATCTCTTCCAGCGTCAGCGCACCGGCCTCGGCCACGTCGAGCGAGCACGTGTGCTGCATCTCCCACGGCTCGAGGTCAGGGAAGTTGATCTTGATCGAGCCGGTCTCGGGATTGATGTCGAGATAGAGGTGGTGCTTGCACGACACCCACGGGCACGGGCGCGCTTCCTCTTTGCACTGCGCGCGCGTCTTGGGCCGCTCGATGTCCTCGACGGGCGGGTACATCAACGCGCCCGCCTGCAGCTCCGCGCGCGTGACGCGCTTCATCGCGATGGTCTTGCTGCGCGGACGGTTGCGCTTGGTCCGGCGGCGGACGCGCTTGCTCGACGCGGGCGCGACCTGATCGTCGTCGTCGCTCGCCGCCATGTCATCCTCGACATCGACGCCATCGGCGATATCCAGATCCAGATCGAGGGCTTCGGCGTCGGCTCGCAGCTCGACGTCCGTATCGAGCGTCAGCTCGCCGCGCAGGTCGGGGCTCGATCCGCGCGCCAGCTCGGTGCGCAGCGTCTCGAGGCGAGACTCCTCGGTACGCATCACGTCCAGGCGGACGGGCGCGTTGCGCACGGAATCCGCACGACCGAGGTCCGTGCGCAGGATCAATGACGACAACGCGTCGAGCATCGACAACCTGCCCGGCTCGAGCTCGGAGATGCGCGCGTTCGCGACGGCGGCGTCCATCCGCACGCCCATCGCCTTGAGCTCGAGCACCTTCTTCAGCGCCGCCTCTCCGATCGCCTCGATCGGCGACTTCGGCGCGGTGTCCACTGTCGCCTCGCTGCGCGACCGCGTGCGTACGCTCGGCCGTGCATCGACCGTGATGGCCTTCATCACGCCCGTGCCTTCTGCGAGCCGGCGGCGCTCCCCGCCGTCACTCACGCGACCGTCACTCTCCTCCAGCTCGCGACCAGGAGTGCGTCGCACGCCTTTCCGCGTCCCCGCATTCTCGCGCCCCCCGGTTTGGTACTGCGCATCGCTCACATCGGTCGCGCGATCCGCGCCGGTCTCGAGCTTGTCTGCAGCCAATCCGCCACGGAGTTGCCCCGCTCCATCGTCGACGTTCATGACTCTCCTGGTTGACACGATCACAGCCACGATCGCGTTGTCTGCACCTTAAAGAAGTCGTTCCCGAAGTGACAACAATCCGGAGTGGAAAGTTGCTCCGAGGAGATCTCGGCGATTTCATGTTGTGCGTGCATGTCGCACACGATACGGATCGCGTCCGCCACCGACGAGATCCAAACAATTCACAACCGCTGCGGCACTCACCTCGCCGCAGCAGATCGATGCCTTCTCGCCCCTCGCTCCGTGATCAATTCGGGCGCTTCTTCACACCCGACGCGCCTCGATCACAGATCCGATCTTCGTCGTCACTACCCGACTCGATCCCCAACCTTCGCGCGACTTATCCACAGCGCCGGAGCGCGATCAGTTTCGCGAGTTGTCCACAGCGCTCCTCTGCACGGAGCGCGCACCTCAGCGCGATCGCGGCCGCGACTTATCCACAAGTCATCGACAGGCCGTGCGCGTTTCTCGACGAGGAACTACCGCAAGAACGCGCACTCACACCCACATCACAGATAGAAAAATTTCACGCAAGCCGCGACTGCGCGCGCCGCGAACCGGGTGCTTTTTGATCAGCCAACGCGAGCGCGGTCGGCGATCGATCGCACCCGTGAAGGTGGCAGCGTGGGGCGGTGCGCGCCGCGGTGCGGGCCGGCCAAAGAAGGGCCCGATCGCATCGGAGCGGCATCAGCGACGCCCCGAGCTGCCCTATCAATGTCCCGTCCGCATCACGACGCGCCTCGAGCGAGCCGTCGCATCCCTCAAGGGCCGCGCGATGTACGCGGCGATTCGACGCGGCGTTCAGCGCACGCTCGGCCGCACTGACTTCCGGATCATCGAGCTCGTCGTGCGCGACGGCCGCGTGCACCTCGTCGTCGAAGCGCACGGTCGCCACGCCCTCGCCCGCGGAATGCAGGGCTTCGCTGTCGCTGCCGCGCGCGCTCTCAACAAGGAGCGTGGTCGCTCGGGTCGCGCGTTCTGCGATCGCTATCGCCCCACCCTGTTGCGCACACGCGATCAGGTCCGCGCCGCCGCGAGCGCGATGATCCGCCACCGCATCGCCGCACGTGCCAACGACACCGCCGTCCAGATGACGCCCGTCTCGTCCCAGTTCCCCACCACGGACGCACTGCGCCCACCGTAGAAGAAAGAGAAGCGAACGATGCGAACCGTGCGCACAACACGCTGAGCGCGAGGAGAGCAGAAGTTCGACGAGCTTTGAGCGCAGGCGGACGGCCGCGGACGAGCTGTCAAACGTGCGCGGCGATCAGTTCCAGAGCTTGTTCGCGTTGTTCGCGCGAGCCTGCATCAGGAGCGGGCCATCGAGGTGGTACTCGGCGAGCGCGATCAGGATCTCGCTCGCTTCACCGCGCTCGATCGCGTCGACCCACTTGCGCTTGCTACGCGCGCGCCACATGACGAGCAGGTTCGTGCAGACCTCGGCTCGCAGATCGTCCGTGAGGAGCTCGGGCGGCGCCCCGAACCCGACCACACGGCGGAGCAGCGAGCGGCGCAGCATCTCCTCTTCGGGCAGCTTTCCTGCGACGAACGTCGACAGCGCCGCGAACGTCGCGATCATGACGCCTGGCGCGAGCAACAGCAGGAAACGCTCGGGCACCATCAATGCGGGCGCGATGATGAGGAACGCGAGCACCCACAGCGGCGCGCGCAGGTAACCCAAGATCACGCTGTGGCGCTGCAGCGGGATCGCGATACGGCGCTCGGAGCCGTCGGGGTCGCGAATGATGTACGCAGACGACTCGGGCCAGATCGGGAGCCACGCTTTGTAGAAGCTCGTGACGATCGACTCGGACTCTCCCGGATCGCTGCCGAGCTTGTCGACGACACCGAAGTCATCGGTCGTCAGCCACGTGTTCGCCTCGGACTGCACGCCGCAAAGGCTAGCACGCGTTTGTTAACGCTCGGGCGGTTCTTCAGACGCTGCAACTGCGGCTTCGATCGCTTCGACGGCTTCGACATCCGGCTCGCCGGCGACGCGATACTCCTCGCCGAGCCACTTACCGAGATCGAGGAGGTGGCAACGCTCCGAGCACAGCGGCCAGAACTTGTTGCCGTCTTTGATCGCCTCGCGGCGACAGATCGCGCACGGACGCTTCACTCGATTACAGCCTCGGGCCGCCTGTCGAGAGTCCCAGCGCGGTGCACCGCGCGTCGAGATAGCTGCGGCTTACGCCGAGGTCCGCGGCTGCGGTATCGCGATCACCGAGATGGCGACCGACGGCTTGCGCGATCGTCTCGGCCTCGGCGGTCGAGAGTGCATCGCGCATGGACTTGGGCGGCGCGGCGACCATGCCGGCGACGCGCGTGGAGACCATGGCTCCCGAGAGCTCGGTCGCGTCGCCCGCGAGGACGAGCATCCGCTCGATCTCGTTCTCGAGCTCGCGGATGTTTCCGGGCCATTGGTATGCGACGAGACGCGCGAGCGCTTGCTGCGAGAGCAACGGCGCCGGTCGGCCCTCTTCCACTCCGCGCTGCTGCTTCCAGTGCTTGGCGACGAAGTGCTGGGCGAGGCGCGGAATATCCGCGGCGCGCTCGCGCAGCGGTGGCACGGTGATCTTGAGGACGTTGACGCGATAGAAGAGGTCCTCGCGAAACTGCTTGTGCGCGACCATCGTCGCGAGGTCCTTGTGTGACGCCGCGATGATGCGGACGTCGACCTTTACCGGCTTGGTGCCGCCGACGGGCGTGAACGTGCCCTCTTGCAGCACGCGCAACAGCTTCACCTGGAGCGCGCTCGACATGTCGCCGATTTCGTCGAGGAAGAACGTCCCGTTGTCCGCGATCTGGAACAGACCGGGTTGGTCTTTGACCGCGCCCGTGAAGGCGCCGCGCACGTGACCGAACAGCGCGCTCTCGAGGAGATTGTCGTTGAACGCCGAGCAGTTCTGAACGACGAACGGCTTCTTCGCGCGAGGGCCGTGATAGTGGATCGCACGCGCGATCAGCTCCTTGCCGGTGCCGGACTCGCCGTGCACGAGCACGGTCGCTTCGGACTTCACGACCTTGGTGAGCAGCTTGACGACGTCGCGCACGGCCGGCGCGTCGCCGACGATCTCGGTGAACGGGTGCGAGAACGTCGTCGGGGCGACGTCGACAGGCAGCGATCGCTCGACGGCCGACGCGGAAGCGAGGACGAGATCCTTGACGCGCCCGAGGTTGGTCTCGTCGAGAGCGGGAATCGAATCCGTGATCGCCGCTGCTTCCACTTCGGTGCAGCCGATGAGAGCGGCGAGGCCGGCGACGGTCACGGCGCCATCGGTCGGGCGCGCGACGCTCGCGTAGACAAGGCCATAGACGCCCGCGGTGGTGAGGACGGGCGCCGCGACGACAACGAGCCCGCAGGGACCGGGGAGCACGACGGCGCCGCGCACTTTTGCTTTGGCGGCGGTCGCGAGCAACTCGCCCAGCGGAGCGACGAGGAGAGCTTGCGTGTCCTTCGTGGTGAGCGCGACGCGATCGGCGCCGCCCCCCGAGGCATCGGTCAGGCCGAGCTCGAGGCCCCACCAGCGAGTCAGCAGGCTTCGCGCGAGCGAAACATCTGGCAACGTGTCAAACGTCCGAGCCACCGGCACGCACTATAGCTGGATTGCTCACCGCGACCATCGATCGACACCGTCGAACGTCGCGCGACTCTCGCGCACGAGCTTCTCGAGGTGCGATGCCAGTGAACGCTCCGCAAGCGGCCACAGCGCGCGCGGCGTGTCGGCGTACGCGGTAGTCACGAGGTCCGCGAGCGTCGACGGCGTATCCGTGAGCGCCGCAACGACGCGCGCTTCGCGCATCCGACGGTGTGCGAGATACTCGCGACACTTCGCGGGCCCGTCGGGAATCGGCGGACCATGCGCGGGCAAGAGCGTTCCGCCCACCGCGAGGAGCCGCTCGAGCGACTGGAAGTACACCGCCATGTCGCCATCGCCAGGTGCGATCAAGATCGTCCCGACTCCAGCGACCATGTCGCCCGCGATCGTCGCGTTGCCCAATGTGAAGCAGAGATGTCCCCACGCATGCCCTGGCGTGTGAACCGCGACCAACCCATCGATGTCCTCGCCATCCGCGAGCGTGCGGGTCACGGTGACGATGCCTTCGAGCGCGTCCGCCGTCACCGCGTGCGCCACGATCGGCACTCCGCGCGCGTCCGCCAGGGCTTGCGCCCCACCCGTATGGTCGCCGTGGTGGTGGGTAAGTGCGATGGCAGCGATGGGCACATCCGTAAGCGCGGCGGCCAGCGCGGCCTGCTCCTCGGGATAGGGGCTCCCGGGATCGACCACCACGACGGGCCCCCCGACGGGGCCCACCAGGTAGACGTTGGTGTGTGCGGCCGGCGGGAGCGTGGGGGTACGCAGCGCAAGGGTGCGAATCCCCGGGGCAACCTCGACCACCTCGTGGTGCGTAAAAACATCGCCACTCGGTGCGACGCCGCGCACCTGTTCGTACAGTGACTCGATTGTTCGGTCACCCACCGTTCACCCACGAAGACGATGACGACAGCACTCGCATCTCGTACACTAAATTTGTAGCGCCACCATGGTCAGCGTCACGGCCCGAAAGATTCGTGAGCTTGCACTGGAGAGACCATCCGGTGCGAGTGGTCGTCTCTACACGGGCTACTTGATCTCGTATCCGTACATCGGACGCGGCATGGTCATCTTCCGCGACCC
Source organism: Kofleriaceae bacterium (assembly GCA_036499725.1). Classification (GTDB taxonomy): domain Bacteria; phylum Myxococcota_A; class Polyangia; order Haliangiales; family Haliangiaceae; genus JABFXX01. The sequence goes on along the minus strand of DASYDE010000038.1, from coordinate 64,236 downwards.
GCACGGGCATCGCATGATCACGACGCCGGTGAAGCGCGTGCTCGGCGAGCCGGGGGGCAAGATGATCTACGTCGAGACCGAGAACAGCGTCTATCGCCTCGAGATCCACGGCGAGCCGCTGTTCCCGATGCGCGCCGCTGGCGAGTAGCAAGTCGGGCGAAGGCCCGAAGAAACTCACTTCGTCGGCGCTGCCAGTCGCTGACCGAGAGCACGCACGTCCTTGGGACCGAGCGTCGTCGTGAACAGCTGCGGCAGCTGCGTGATCGGAGCCTTCGCGCGCTGGGCGAGCTCGGCGAGGTAGTGCGCGTTGAGCGCGCGGCGATCGCGCGACAGCAACGCGTGGTGGGTGACCTCGGCGAGCGGTGAGCTGAGCCCAGGTTGCGCGGCGAGCGTGTCGACGACCTTTGCGACGGGCGAGCCGACCGGGAAGTGCTCCGGGAACACCTGGTTGACGATGATCTGCTGCGCGACGATGCCCATCGCGCCGAGCTTTTGCTCCAGCTCGATGGCCTCGTTGACGGGCATCTCTTCGGCGAGCGTGACGAGCACGGTGCCGGTTTGCGCTGGGTCGGCGAGCAGCGCCTTGATGGTGCGCGCATCGCGCGTGAGCGGACCTTCGGGAACCGTGTCCACGATCACCGACGGCACCTTCAGCATCGAGAGCGAGTGACCCGACGCCGGCATGTCGAAGATGACAGTGTCGTAGACGGGCTTGCTCTTCTTCTCTTCGAGCGTGTGGTACCAGGCTTTGCCGAGCAGCGAGTACTCGTCGAGGCCCGGGATGGCGCGGAGGAACGCGCGGGTCACGCGGTTCTCGAACACCATGTCGTAGACCGTCTTGAACTTGAGGATCATCAGGCCGTACTCGGCGATCGCAGTCGCCGGCGTGGCGTTGACGGCCCACAGGTTCGGAGCGAGCTGAACTGGATCCGTGCTGACCGGCGGCTTATCGAAGTAGTTGCCGAAGCGGTCGTTCGCATTGGTCTCGAACAGGAGCACGCGCTTGCCGCGCTCCGCGAGCTGACCGGCGATGGCGGCGGCGACAGTCGAGCGACCGACACCACCTTTACCGACGACGAGGAGGAGCTTCTTGTCGAAGTTCACGGAGTGCCTGGAGGAGTCGTAGCAGGTTCGTCCTCCACCTTCACAGCGAGGCCACTCGCCTGCGCGCTGCGCCACCCCAAGAGCTTCCGCAGCGACCAGATACCGTCGTCGGGGGTGATGTCGACCTGGATGTCGACGACCTTGTCTGCCCCCATCGACTTCGCAGCCGCGAGCAGCATGCGGTTCACCACCCGATCCAACGAGACCTCGCCGCCGAGCGGGATGAACAGGATGTACCCGCACGTGACCTGAGCGTGGACCATCGCGATCGGCCGCAGGTGAGGCCCCGCGTACACCGCATCGGGCTGCACGCGTGCCGTCTTGACCGACGCACAGCCCACCATCGCAAGCGCGAGCGCTAGAGCGATCGTCGGGCGGTACATGTGGGCACGCTAACACGACCGCGACGACGCATCGACGACCCAGCGATGATAGGATCGTTCCGTGGTGCGGAGGCTCCTGTCGCTCGTCGTGAGCGCTGCGATCGTGGTCGCGCCACTGTCGGTATCCGCGCAGCCCGCGGGTACGCCGGACGTGAGTGAACCCGAGGCGGCACTCGATGCGAAGATCGCCGTCTGGCGCTTCGATGCGCTCGGCATCGATGCGGATATCGCCGCTCGCCTCGAGACGCTGTTCCGCAACGAGCTCTCGCGCCTAGCGAAGACGGCGATGCCGTCGCGCCGCGATATCGAGCGCCAGGTCACCGGCGATCTCTTGCAGTGTACGGGCGAGGAGAAGTGCCTCGCCGCGATCGGCAAGAAGCTCGGCGTCGATGTGGTCGTCACCGGCACGGTCGGTTCGCTCGGTAGCAACTACGTGCTCGACATCAAGGCGGTGGATGTCGCGACCGCCAAGACGATCAAGCGCACGCAGTCCGAGCCGCTCCAGGGCAGCCCCGACGAGCTGATCGATAACGTGCGCGTCGCCGCGTATCGCCTGCTCGCACCTCAACAGCTCCACGGATCGGTACAGGTCCAGACCGATCTCGTCGGCGCAGAGGTTCGCCTCGACGGTGACCTCGTCGGCAAGACCCCGCTCCCCAACCAGGGCGTGATCTCCAAGCTCGGCCTGGGACCGCACAAGCTCCACGTGCAGGCGCCCGGCTACGATCCGTTCGACGACAACGTGACCGTGAACTTCCAGAAGGTGGCGCAGGTCGAAGTGCGCCTGCTCGTCGCGAAGGAGATGGTCGGAACGGGCCGCGTGCAGAAAATCGAGCGCCGGCCGTTCTACACACGGACGTGGTTCATCGTCGGTGCGGTTGTCGTTGGCGTCGCCGCCGCCGCCCTGATCGGCCACAGCACCGGCAAGGTGAAGTGCACGCTCTATCAGGACGGCGTGGACAAGGGGCAGGTCGATTGCTGAAGCGCATCGTCGCCACTGCTGTGCTGCTCGCAGCGTCGGTACCCGCATTCGCGCAGGCTCCCGCCCCGCCGACGGCACCGCAGGTTCGCATCGTCGCGATGGCACCGCTCTCGACGCTCGGAACCGAGGACACGTCGGCCGCCACCAAGCAGGTGACGCTGCAGATCGAGCAAGCGATCGGCGCGCTGCCTAACACCAAGGTCATCACCGCCGCGCAGACAACGCAGGCGATCACCAAGGCCAAGAAACCGCAGCTCAAGGTCTGCGAGGGCGACGCCAAGTGCCTGAGCGATCTCGGCAAGCTGGTCGGCGCCACGATCGTTGTCGATGGTCAGGTCGCTGGCCTCGGCGACTCGCGCGTCGTCTACCTGGGCGCGACCGACGTCGCGTCGGGCAACGAGCTGCGCTCCGTGACGCTCCAGGTCTCGGCGGGCAAGGAAGACAAGACCGGTGGCGCAGCTGGCGCCGCGGCGCGCCTGTTCGAGCCCGATCGCTACAAGGGCACGCTGCACCTCGCGATCGACGTCAAGGGCGCGACCGTCTACATCAACGGCCAAAAGGCGACGCCCAACGGCAAGGGCGAGATTCCCGTTCTCGTCGGAACGCAGGCCGTGCGCGTGACGCATCCCGAGTACCGCGACTTCGTCCGCTTCGTCGACATCCCGTTCGAGAAGACCCTCGATGTCGACGTGCCGATGCAGCAGTTCCCTGTCATCAAGCACGACGTTCAGGGGAAGCCGATCAACACCGACCAGATCCAATACGTCGATCCACCTTTCTATCGAAAGCCGGTGTTCTACGTCCCGGTGATCGTCGTTCTCGCGATTGGTATCGGCTACACGAGCTACCGGCTCGCGCACGACTTCCCCAACGGGGATGCGTGCCGCCAGGTCGGCGGCGAAATGTGCACGCAGTAGCTACTTGAGAACGGCGAAGACCTGATTGATGCGGCGGTTCGCGTTCGCGAAGTCTCCGTCACCGTAGAACCTCGAGATCTCGTTCATCGCTGACGCGAGCTGCGCGTTCGTCGCGTCGTCGAGCTTTCCAGACTTCGCGCGCGCCTGGAGCCGAGCGATCTTGCCCTGGATGAAGAGGCGGTTGACCTGGATCGCATCCACGGTCGCCGCGTACTGGCTCGCGAGGACACCCGCGCGGCCCCAGTCCTCGTCGTTCATCGCCTTCGTCACTTCGCCCTCGAGCGTGGCCTGCGGCCCGAGGTCCGACGCGACGAGGCCCTTCTTGGACATCGCGCCCTTGGCCTTCGCCATCAGGCCGTCGACCTCCTTGCGGCTGTAATTGCCGTTCTTTGGCGCGGCGACCTGCTGGATGATCGTCCCGCCGCTCTGACACGTCGCCTGCCACGCGACGGCGCTGTCCTTCTGGACCTGCGCGAACTTCATGACCTGGTCGGTGAGGTCGTGCTCGCGCTCGGCGAGCGCCTTCTCGCGGTCGGCGAGGCTCTTCTCGCGCTGCGCCATCTTGCCGGCGTCGTCGAGCTTGCTGGACAGCGTGGCGCTCATCTTGTCGATCTCGCCGGACTGCGACTCGATGCTGCCCTTCTTCTCGGCGATCTGCGACTCGAGCTGTTCCTTCTGCTTCTTGAGCTCGGTGGCGTCGCCGCCCTTGGCCGTCACGTCGTTGATCTGGAGGTCGAGCTTCTCGTTCTTCGCGACGAGGTCTTTGTACTCGTCCTGCATCTGGTTGCGCTGGTTGATCAGCGCTTCCTGCGCCTTCAACGCGGCCGGATCCGGAGCGCCCGAGCCGGCTGCGCCACCGTCCTTGCTCTTGCAGCCAGCGGACGCGAGGACGATGCACAGGAAGAAGCCAGCGATCCGCATACGAACCAAATTGTACGTAATTCCACGAGCGGAGTGCACGTTTGGTCCGGCGCAAGCAGCGCTGGGGGTGAGGTAGAGTGCGCCAATGCTCCTGTACCAGGACCCCCACGCCCCCAATCCCCGTCGTGTGCGGGTGTTCCTTGCCGAGAAGGGTGTGGCGTACGACACGATCGAGGTCCTGATCGCGAACGCTGCCCACCAGACCCCGGAGTTCCGTAAGAAGAACCCGATCGCGCTCCTGCCGGTCGCCGAGTTCGAGAACGGTCACATCCTCCGCGAGTCGATGGCGATCTGCCGCTACATCGAAGAGCTGAACCCGGAGCCCAACCTGTTCGGTGCCGACCCGTGGGAGCGCGCCCAGATCGAGATGTGGAACCGGCACGCCGAGCTCGAGCTGCTGTTCCCGATCTCCCAGGTGTTCCGCAACTCGCATAAGTACTGGATCGGCCGCATCAAGCAGTCAGCGGAGTTCGCCCAGATCATGCGCGACCTCGCGACGGAGCGCTTTCAGTGGTTCGATCACGAGCTGGAGAAGCGCCAGTACATCGCCGGCGATCGCTTCACGGTCGCGGACATCACCGCGATGTGCGCGATCGACTTCGGTAAGGTCTCGCAGATCCGCATCGATCCAGCCGTCACCCCAAACCTCGCAGCGTGGCGGGCCCGCGTTGGCGAGCGCGCATCGGCGAGCGTCTGATGCATCCGGTCCACGACATCGAGCTGCCGGACGATCTCGTCGCGTACGTGCCCGCGGTGATCGAGATTCCGCGTGGCTCGCACCTCAAGTACGAGGTCGACAAGCCGACGGGGTTGCTCCGCCTCGATCGCGTCCTGTACTCGGCCGTCCACTACCCGGCGAACTACGGCTTCATCCCGCGCACGCTCGGCGAGGATCACGATCCACTCGACATCCTCGTGCTGATGCAAGAAGCGGTAGAACCGCTGACGATCATGCGTGCGCGCGCCGTCGGGGGCTTGCGCATGGTCGACGAGCACGGCGGAGACGACAAGATCGTCGCCGTCTGCATCGACGATCCGGCGTACGCGCACTACTTCGATCTCGCCGAGCTACCGCCGCACATCATGCGCGAGCTCGATCGGTTCTTCCGCGACTACAAAGTCCTCGAGGGCAAAGCGGATCAGGTCGAGATCGGTGACATGTACGGCAAGGACCACGCTCTCAAGATCATCCGCGAGAGCATCACTCGCTACCAGCCGCCGGCGAAGTAGACGAACCTGCGAGCTGCCCACACGCGGCAGCCACATCGCTGCCGCCCGAGTAGCGACGGTGCGACGGCAATCCCGCCGCAGAGAGAACGTCGCGATACGCAGCGAGGCGCGGACTGCGCGCGAACGGGTCACCCGCACCGATCGTGTTGTAGTCGAGCACGCTGATCCGTGGCCGCTTGCCCGTCGCCGTCGCAAAAACCTGTGCCCGCTCCGCGAGGGCGCGAGCGTCGTCGTCGCTATCGTTGATGCCGTCGAGCAACGTGATGGCCCACATCGGCGCGTGACCGGTCGCGAGGGCGTGCTCGGTCGCCGCCGCGATGACGTCCTCGAACGAGTGCTTCTCCGCGATCGGCATCACGCGCTTGCGGTGCGTCGGAATCGCGCTCGAGATCGAGATCCCGAGGCGCACGTTCGGTGCTTCCTTCGCGAGGCGACGGATGCCAACGGGCAGCCCCGCCGTGCACACGGTGATCGCGCGTGCATCGATGCCCAGCGCACTCGGCTCCGTCATCACGGCGATCGCGGTCAGGACCGCGTCGAGATTGGCGAGGGGCTCGCCCATGCCTTGGAACACGACGCCGTGCACACGCCCCTGAGGGAGACGCGCGCGGACGATGCGGACCTGCTCGACGATCTCCCACGCGGCGAGATTGCGCTGCAGTCCGAGCCGCCCCGTCGCGCAGAACGCACACGCGAGCGCGCATCCAACCTGCGAGCTCACGCAGACAGAGAAGCGCCCCGCGATCGCGAGCGGGATGCGCACCGTCTCGATCCGATCCTCTCCCGCTGCCAGCAGGTACTTCACGAACGGATCGAGCTGGCTCGCCGCCTCCTCGATCACCTCGAGCTGGGGGACGTGACCGATCGCGCGAACAGCGTCTGCCGCAGTGCGCCGAATCGCCGAGGTCGCGGTCACTGGCTCGCCCCGGTGGACCTGTGCCACGAGCTTGCGTGCCTCCGCGAGCGTGATCGCGGGGACTTGCGCGGCGAGCTGCGCCGGCGTGACCGCCTGCAGCGGGACCATGGGGGACTTATAGAGCAAGACAGGCGTGAGAGCGGACACGATTCGACAGCCGTTACCCCGACATAGCTTTGCCGAAAGGCAGGCTCACGGTACCCTTTATGTGTGGCGTACCCAGAGGTTATCCGCGTCTTTGCGACCTCCCAGGACCCCGACTTCGACGGCCCGTGGCAGGCCAGAACCCCATCGAACAGCACCGGCTCGGCGGTCGTCATCGGCCCCCGGATGCTGCTGACGGGCGCCCACGTCGTCGCGAATGCGACATTCCTGCAGGTCCAAAAACCGTCGCAGCCCGACAAGGCCATCGCCCGGGTCCGCGCCGTCTCGCACGACTGTGACCTGGCCCTCCTCGAGGTCCTCGAACCGCCCGACTTCCTCGATGACATCGTGCCCGCCGAGCTCGGCCCCATCCCCAAGCTGGGCGACGAGGTGGCCGTCGTTGGCTATCCGGTCGGTGGCGAGGAAATCTCGATCACCGAGGGTGTCGTCTCGCGCATCGAGGTGCAGCGCTACTCGCACAGCCAGCGCCACCTACTCGCCGTCACGGTCGACGCGGCGATCAACGCCGGCAACAGCGGTGGTCCCGTGTTCGCCGACGGCAAGGTCGTCGGCATCGCATTCCAGAAGCTGACCGGCGTCGACAACATCGGCGAGATGGTTCCGCCGCCGCTCATTCGCGCGTTCCTCGACGGCGTTCAGAGCGGCAAGCGCCCGGACATCCCCGCGCTCGGCATCACGACACAGAACCTCGAGAATCCGCTGCTGCGTCGTCAGCTCGGTCTCAACGCGAACGAGCGCGGCGTCGTCGTACTCCACGTGGACTACGCGGGCTCGTCCGAAGGCATCCTGCAGCCGCGCGATGTGATCACGTCGATCGACGGACTGCCGATCGCGAACAACGGAACCGTCCAGTACGACGGTCAGCACCGCACGCGCTACGACGTCGTCCTGGGTCATCGCTACATCGGCGACAAGATCGAGCTCGGGATCAAGCGCGGAGGAATCGCACGCGCCGTCACCGTCGACCTCAAACCGTGGGCGCCACTCGTCCCGCGCGCCCGTTACGATCAGCTGCCTCAGTACTTCGTCTACGGCGGCTTCGTCTTCCAGATGTTGACGCGCGATTACCTGACGACGTGGGACAAGTGGTGGAACAAGGCTCCCAAGGAGTTCCTGAACTTCTACTACTTGGGTTACCGCACGCTCGAGCAGAACGAGGTCGTGATCCTCACGCAGATCCTCGCCGACGAGATCAACGTTGGTTACGGCCACCTGTTCAACGAGGCTGTCGCCAAGCTGAATGGCGTCATTCCGCGCGACATGGAGGACTTCGTCGCTCGTCTCTCGGCCGCCGTCGGCGTCGTCGAGATCGAGACCACGTCGGGCGGCATCATCATGCTCGACGCCGACGAGGTGCGTAAGGCGCAGGCTCGGATCCTGACGCGGTACCACATCCCGCGCGATCGCACCCCTGGCCTGCCCACGTCGAGCGCTCCGCTGCGCGCTGCGGCGCCGTGACGCGCTTCGCGCTCGTTGCACTCTTCGCGGGCGCGACGGTTGCGGCGGGCTGCGATCGCGTATTCGGCCTGATCGGCGAAGGCACGCCCATCACCGCAGACGCGCGGCAGAGCGACGGGGCCACGCCTGGTGATGCTCGCGATGCGGCGCCGGAACAAGCGTTCTGTTCGACGCGGGGCCCGCAGACGCAATACTGCCTCGACTTCGAGGAGGCCCAACCGCTCGCGGGCCTCTTGCCGATCGTCGCCAATGGCACGCTCGAGCTGTCGGAGGAGCAGGCGAGGTCTCCGTTGCATTCGATGCGCACGGAGATCGATTTCTCGACCGTCGGTTTCGGGTCCAATCCGCGCGCGTACGTCTCCCACGATATCAATACCGACACGACGCAGTTCGGGATCGCCAGCACCTACGGGTTCGCTGTCTACATCTCGCCTGCGATGGCGGGTGACATCGCCATCTTCGAGATCGTGACGAACACGACGGATCTGACGATGTTCGCCAGCGGAAGTTTCGGCGGCACGGTCACATCGAGATTCGGGAGCACCACGGACTTCGGGCATTCGCTGGTCGACGCGATTCCGCGCGGCATGTGGGTCCCGATCCGGATCGTGTTCACGTACACGCAAGGCGCAGGCGCCATCGACGTGGAAATCGGTAGCGCGGCCGCGGAGGAAGAAGGGCTGCCGGATTCCGAGCCCATGCCCCAGGCCACCATCAGCATCGGCCTGCAGCAGGCGCAGGTCCAACCGAACCAGGACAACGTCGTCGTCTACTTTGACGACGTGTTTGTCGAATAACTAGGTCAGCTCGACGAGCAGCTCGCCAGTATCGACGGCTTGCCCGGCCTGCTTGGTGATCTGCGAGACAGTGCCACCGCGCTCCGCGACGAGCTCGTTCTCCATCTTCATCGCCTCGAGGACGATGACCGGCGAGCCGGCGGCGACGTTATCGCCGACCGCGACGAGAACTTTGACCACTTTGCCTGCGATAGGAGCGCGGAGCGACTCACCGCGGGCAGCCGCGCGTGGCGACGCAGCCTTGGCGAGCTTCTTGTGGAGCGCGTCCTCGACCTGCAGGAGCGCCTCGCTGGCGCCGACCGACGCGGCCACGCCGTTGCGCCGTTGGTCGAGCTCCACGACAAAGCTGCGACCGTCCAGAACGAGCGACCAGGTCCCCGGGCGGATCATCTTGGCGTCGACCGCGCGCTCCGTGCCGTCCACGATGACGCCGAAGCTGCCATCCGGGCGCGGTCCGTCGATGGTGACCGCGCGCTCGGCCCCTGCGGCCGTCACGATGAGATCGCGCTTCATCGGCGTCGCTTGTACCACAGCCGTTGCATTGCCTCGGCCTGCAATGGCGTGCTAACTGCGGAGGACTCGTGCCGTCTCTGCGCCTGCTCGACGTGCTTTTAGAGCGACGCATCTTGGTATGCGTCGGCTCGGGCGGCGTGGGCAAGACGACGACGGCCGCCGCGCTCGCACTCGCCGCGGCACGCCGTGGCAAGCGGACGCTCGTGTTGACGATCGACCCGGCGCGCCGACTCGCGAACTCGCTGGGCTTGGCATCGCTCGGTCACGACGTTCAGGAAGTCGATCAGAAGCTCGTCCGCACGGGTGCGCCCAGCCAGACCGGCGAGCTGCACGCGATGATGCTCGATCAGAAGCAGGCGTTCGACGAGATGGTCACGAAGCACGCGAAGGATCCAGCGGCCGTGAAGCGCATCCTCGCGAACCCCGTCTACGCGCAGATCAGCGGTTCGCTCGCGGGCGCCCAGGAATACGCGGCGCTGACCAAGCTCCACGACTTCGACAAGAGCGGCAAGTACGACCTCATCGTTGTCGACACGCCGCCCACGTCACACGCGCTCGACTTCCTCGATGCGCCGCGCAAGCTGACCGAAGCGATCGACTCGCCCGCGATCGATTGGTTCCGCAAGCTGCAGGGCGAAGGCGGCTCGCGCTGGTCGATCATCGGCAAGAGCGGCTCGTTCGTGATGAAGCGCCTCGCGAAGTTTGTCGGCAGCAAGTTCATCGACGACCTCTCGGTGTTCTTCACCGAGTTCAACGACATCCTCGGCGGATTCAAGAAGCGTGCAGAGGAGACGTTCTCGTTGCTGCGCGAGCCGCGCGTCGGGTTCGTGCTCGTCGCGAGTCCCGAACCGATGGCCGTGCGCGAGGCACTCGCGTTCCACGAACGGCTCATCGCCGCCGGCATGCCGTTCGTTGGCTTCGTCGTCAACAAGGTGCATCCCGCGCACCCTGTCGCGGTGACGTCTGCGCAGCTCGAGGCGGCGCTCGCCGCCGAGCCGTCCGTCGCTGCACTCGGTCTCTCGGGCACGTCGCGCACGATGGCGGCTCAAGCGCTGCTCGCCGCGCACGCAGAGCTCGAGACGCTCGCGACCGCGGATCAGCAAGCAGTCGGCAAGCTCGGGATCGCCGGCGGCGCGCACACGACCGTCGTACAGGTTCCGCTCCAGCATGGCGACGTGCACGACGTGGATCGCCTCGTCGGGCTCGAGCGCTGGCTATTGTCCTGACGTGGGGGCTAGCTTCTTCTTGGCGGGCAGCTTTGCCGCCGGATCAGCGCCGCGCTTTGGATCGCGCGAGCCGGTCGCGATCCACATCTCCGTCGCGAACTGATCCGCGAGCCATGGCGGCACGCCGTTCGCCATCACCATCTGCGGACCCTTGCGATCGATCACGCTGACCGTTCCATCCTGCGTCATCCAGCGCACCGTCGTCTGCGTGCGCACGAGCGTGCCCTTCACCGTGCTGTCGAGCGCTTTGACGGCTGCTTCCTCTGCCTCGATCGCGTCGACCTCGCTGTCCCAATCGAACCGACCAAAGCCGATCGTCTTGCCGTCGCGCTCGAGCGTCACGACGCGATCGCCGCCCCACCCCTCGGCCCCGAGCGCGGCCGTGCCCGCGTCGATACCGTTCGCGCGCAAGAACAGCGAGAAGCCGAGCTCGCCCCACACCGTCGAGTGCGCCGTCTTCCAATCCGCGAGCGACGGCGGCGTGTTCACCGTCACCTCGATCGGTAGGTCGCCGGCGAAGTAGCGATCGGGGTGCATGACCTGCTCCGTCGACAGCGGCGGGTTCGTGAACGCGGCATCGACCGCGCTCCACGGCTTGGACCTGCGCAGCGCCGCCACAAAGCCGATGCCCGCTTGATACGGAAAGATCAGGCCCTCGCGCACGGCGAGCGGCGCCTTGTCGAACTTGTCCGCGCCTTCGCCTGGAACGCTCATACCCTTCTCGAGCATCGTCGCGACCTCGGGGTTCGACCACGGTGCGGCCTGTCCTTTGCGCGCGAGCATCAGCTCGATCATCAGCGCGATGCCGTCACCTTCGACGACCGCGTGGCGCGCGTTGAGCGCATCGTCCGAACCGTCGGGAAGGTCCTCGTACTTCTGCAGATCGAACGCCTGATCCTGCAGCCCGTGATCCAGCTCGTGCGCGAGAACGAGCTCGGCCCACATCGCATCCTTTCCCGCCGTCTGCGAGATCGTGAGCTTCTTCGTCTCGGGATCGTAGTAGCCGGCGATCTGCTCCGTCAGTAGGTCCACGAGCAGCGCCTCGTAGTCAGTGTTCTGCGGCAGCATCCCCCACCGCTTCATCATCAGCCCCTCGCCCAGCGTCTGCTTGCGGCTCTTGTCCTCGGCGGCCATCGCGAGGAGGCGCTTGCGGAGCTCGGCCTCGTCGACGACATCCTGCGGGATAGGCTTCTTCAGCTTCAACCCGCGGATCTTGGAGACCTCCTTCGCGAGGGCGCCGGTGCTCGCGAGTAGCTTGTCGAGCGAAGCGTCGGCGGCAGCCTGCGCACTGGCACAGGCAACGATGAGCAACGCGGCTGCGATCCGACCCATGCGCGTAGCGTAGCGCATGCGTCGAGAGCGCGCTGCTCTAGCAAAACCGTGCGCCGAGCCGTGGATCGTGGTGAAACGCGACGACGCGAGACACGCCCGTTGCTGTGGCGGAGAGCACGACGATGCCGTTCGGTTGCATCGCTCCGTGGTCGTCGCGGCGAAACACGACCGCGGCAGGTTGCCCATTCGCGACGGTGGGCACCATCCTCCAATCACCGGGCGCGCCGAAGATGTACTTCTCGAGCAAGCGGATGCATCCAACCCGCCCCGCCTGCCAATCGCGAAACGGCGTCGCCTCGAGGGTCGCGTCGGCGCGCAACACGCGCACGAGCAGCGACGCATCTGCGCGCTCGAACGCAGCGATGTAACCGTCGAGGAGCTCGCGCGCACGAGGATCTGTCGGCTCGAGGAGCGCCTCGCGATCCGGCTCCAGCTCGTCGAGGCGCGCGCGCACGCGCTGCAACCCACTCTTCACGGCCGCAATAGACGTATCGAGCAATTCGGCCGTCTCCTCCGCGGAGAACGCGACCAGCTCGCGCAAAATGAAGATCGCGCGCTGGCGGGCGGGCAGGAATTGCAGGCTCGCGATCAGCGCGAGGCGCAACGACTCTCGGGCGATCATCGTCGTCGACGGATCCGGTTCGTCGGGAAACGGCTCGAGCCAGGACGCGTCGGCGACCTCGGTCGGAGGCCGATCGCCATCGTGAGGACCGCCGAGCCCTGACGGAAGTACGCGACGACGACGCGACTCCAGCGCCGTGAAGCACACGTTCGTCGCGATCTTGTAGAGCCACGAGCGAACCGACGCCCGGCGTTCGAACGCGCCGTACGCGCGCCACGCTCGCAGATACGCATCCTGGACGAGATCTTCCGCGTCGCTCACTGATCCGACCATGCGGTAGCAGAACGCGATCAGCTCTCGCCGAAAGCGTTCCGTTTCATCGGTGAAGCGACCCTGATCTGTCACGCGAGCATCAGGGTATCAGTGCGAGCTTTCCCGTCGTCGTGCGGTTCTCGAGCTCCGCAAGCGCTCTCGCACCTTCGGCAAGGGGATACGTCGTCGCGCGAGTCGGCGTCACGATGCCGGCGGCCATCAGCGCACCGAGCTCGCCCATGATCTGTCCGAACACCTCGGGTGCGGCCTGGATCAACGCGCCGAGGTTGAATCCGATGAGCTGGACTTGATGCGTGTAGACGAGGTCCCAGTTGCTCACCGACGCTTCACCGCCGGCAAGGCCGAGAACGACGACGCGCCCGGTGATGCGCTTGGTGGCGGCGAGGCTCGCCTGAAACGTGGAGCCACCCGCGGACTCGATGACGAGGTCGGCGCCACGCCCGCTCGTGAGCTCGTTGATCGCGGAGCCGAGCGCGGGGTCACTCGAATCGAGAACGTGATCCGCCGCGCGAAGCGCAGCGTGCTTGGCCGACGCAGCGACCGCGATCACACGCGCACCGAAGTGCTTCGCCAGGACGAGCGCGGCGCGACCCGTCGCCCCCGCCGCGGCATGAATGACCACCGTCTCGCCCGACGCCACGCGGCCGAGTCGGAGTGCAGCGAGCGCGGTCGGCCAGTTCACGACGAGCCCCAGGGCTTGTTCGTCGGTCCAGCCCGTGGGCACCGGCATCGCGGCCCGCGCCGATGACGTCATGTACTCCGCATAAGCACCGGGCCCCGCGCAGATCACGTGCGTCCCGATCGCTGGTTGCGAGACGGCCTCGCCATGAGCGACGACCTCGCCGACAGCTTCGAACCCCGCGATGAACGGTGCGGTCGGGTTATTGCCGAACGTGCCGTGCGAGCGAGAGATATCGACGAAATTTACGCCCGCCACGGTCACCCGGATCAGGAGCTCGCCGACCCCGGGTACCGGGACGGGCTCCTCGCGAATAAGTTGCAGGTATTTCGGCCCTTTGAGCGACGTCTGCTGGAGCGCTCGCATCTTGGTGGGGAGATTCATCCGCGTGTAGACCGCCAGCATCGCCAAAAAGAATCGGTCCAGGGTGTCCAATCGCCATGCCCCCGCGCGTCACAGAGGACAAGGAGACACGATGAGCAACCGATACCTCTTTCTTCACCGCAGTAGTGGTGCGCCCTCGGCTCCCAGCGAACGATCGTCGCCAGAGCAGATGCAGGCCATGATGGCGAAGTGGAACGCGTGGAAAACCAGGTTCGCCGACAACATCGTCGACTGGGGTGACAAGCTGAAGCCGACTGGTCGCGTGGTGTCCGGAACGACGATCAGCGACGGGCCGTTTCCCGAGGCGAAAGAGATCATCGGCGGGTTCATGATCGTGCAGGCCGCGTCATACGAAGAAGCGGCGGTCATCGCGCAGGAGATGCCCGCGGGCCCCGGTTCGGTCCTCGAGATTCGCGAGCTGGCCGGCGCCAAGATGTGACGTCCACGCTCGTCGAACATTTCTTTCGCCACGAGTACGGGCGCCTCGTCGCGCAGCTCGCGCGTCGCGTGGGACTGCGTCATCTCGAGCTCGTCGAGGACGCGGTGCAAGGCGCGCTCGCAGCTGCTCTCGATACATGGGGCGGTCACGGCACGCCGCACGAACCGAGCGCGTGGCTCTTTCGCGTCGCGCACAACAACGTCATCAGTGCGCTGAGGCAGGACGCAAACCGCAGCCGCATCCTCGACGCGAATCCCGGCGTCGACGTTTCAGCGGAATCAGCGGCGCGACTCGCGTCGGAGGTGCACGACGACCTCTTACGGATGCTGTTCGCATGCTGTCGCGACGTGATCCCCGAGGAGTCGCGCATCGTCATTGCGTTGAAGACGTTGTGCGGCTTCAGCACCGACGAGATCGCGCATCGTCTCTTCACGACCGAGGCGAGCGTGCATAAGAGACTACAGCGCGCGCGGATCGCGTTGCGCGATCTCGGCGAGCTCGAACCGACGCACGACGAGATGAGCGCGATGCTCCCGAGCGTTCACCACGTTGTCTACCTGGTATTCAACGAGGGCTATCTGTCCCTGCGTGCCGATGCGGCCATTCGCACCGAGCTCACCGACGAAGCGATCCGCCTCGCGACGCTGCTCGCCGAGCATCCCCTCGGCGCGAGGCCCGAAACCTTCGCGCTGCTCGCGCTGATGCATCTGCACGCAGCGCGGTCGAGCTCGCGCACCGATGCCAGCGGTGGCCTGCTACTGCTCGAGGAGCAGGATCGCTCGCAATGGCGGCCCGATCAGATCGAGCGTGGCCTCACGTGGCTCGCTCGCTCTGCCGACGGAGCTACGTTCTCGCGCTACCACGCCGAGGCAGGCATCGCGGCCGAGCACAGTATCGCCCCGTCGTTCGCAGAGACGAACTGGAGCGCCATCGTCGAGCTCTATCGACTTCTCGATCGCGTCGCGCCCTCACCGCTGAACGCGCTCAATCGCGCTGTCGCCGTCGCAGAGTGGCGCGGTGCCGAGGTCGCGCTCGCCGAGCTCGACGCGATCGCCCCTCCCCGGTGGCTCGAGCAGTCGTACCTCCGGGACGCCGTGTACGCCGACCTGCTGCGAAGGACGGGACGTCCGTTCTCGGAACATCGCGTGCGTGCCATCGCCGGCGCACCGACCGAGGTTATTCGCGCTGTTTTACAGCGACGACTGTGACAATCCTCCGACCACAAACGATCCGCGCCTTTGCCTAGCGTGGTCGCCAGCCCGATGGCACGCTCCGTACGTGTGGAAACGAGCTGGGGTCGTCGCGGCGTTCGCGCTCTGTGCGTTCGCTGCGTGTGGTGACAACCTCGAGGGATCCGTCGAGCGTCCCGTGTGCAAACCGGAGAGCGGCCATGCATGCGTGTGGGCCGGTGTCTCGGGCGTCGAGGGCTTCAACGGCGATGGCCTCGACCGTCGCGACACGGAGCTCTACTGGTCGATGGACATGCTGTTCGGGTCCGATGGCGTGATCTGGTTCATCGACTGGAATAACCACCTCGTCCGACGCGTCGACCATGATCTCGTGACGAGCGTCGTCGGGTGGATCGATCCGCCGTTCCCCGGCGACGGCATCAACGGCTCCTCGGAGAGCACGCCCGACGGCGCACTCGGGACCGACGTGAAGCTCAACCATCCCACCGACCTCGCGGAGGGCGATGACGGTCGCATCCTCGTGATGGCGTGGCACAACCACAAGCTGCGCGAGATCAATCCGGCGACGGGCCACGTTCGCATCCTCGCCGGCGCAGGTCCCGGCTTTGCGGGCGACGGCATGGCGATGGGCACGGCACTGTTCAAGCAGCCCAAGTCGCTCGTGCGCGCCGCCAACGGCGACCTCTACATCCTCGACCAGCAGAACTTCCGTGTGCGCAAGGTCGCGCACGACACGGGCGTGATCACGACGATCGCAGGCAGCGGCATGCAAGGCACCGACGGCGATGGCGGTGCCGCGCTGATGGCCAAGCTCGACTTCGCGGCCGGAT
The DNA here is from genome assembly GCA_036499725.1 of Kofleriaceae bacterium. GTDB lineage: Bacteria > Myxococcota_A > Polyangia > Haliangiales > Haliangiaceae > JABFXX01. The sequence continues at coordinate 47,875 of DASYDE010000038.1, read as the reverse complement.
CCAATCCCGAGCCGTCCGGCGGTCTGGCGGTGAAGGACAACCTCGTGTTCATCGCCGACTCGCTCGCGAATCGGATCCGCGTCGTCGATCAGACCACGGGCATGATCACGGCATTCGCCGGCACCGGTACGGAGGGCTACAGCGGCGATGGTGGCCAAGCACTCTCCGCGCAGCTCTCGGGTCCGCGCGACATCGAGATCGGTCCCGACGGCGACCTCTACTTCGCCGACACCGACAACAACGTCATCCGCGCGATCAATCTGACGACGCACGAGATCCGCACCGTTGCCGGCACGGGTGAGCTCGGACTCGATCCTGTCGACGGCAAGCTCGCGACCGAGACGCTGCTCGCGCGGCCATTCGGCATCGAGTTCTCTCCCGAGGGCCACCTGTTCATTTGCGATACGATCAACAGCCGTATCCTCGAGGTGACCCCGTGATGCGCACGATCCCGTTTGTTCTGCTCCTCGCTGCGTGTGGCGGTGACGACGCGACGGCGACCAAGGCGTGCGATCCCAAAGAGGTCGGGACGATCTGCACGATCGCAGGCAGCGGCAAGAGCGGCTACGCGGGCGACGATGGCCCCGCACTCGAGGCGCGCCTCTCGCTGCCGCAGGACACGCTGATGGCGCCGGATGGCGTCCTCTACATCCTCGACTGGAACAACCACCGCATCCGCTCGCTACCCGGTGACGGCACGATCCGCCACGTGGCAGGTCGCGGTGAGCTCGGCGGAACTCTCGACGATCCGGCAAACGATGACTTCAATCACCCGACGGGCATCCTGCTCGATGCGACGGGCACGAAGATGTACATCGCAGCCTGGCACAACAGCAAAGTCCGCATCCTCGACCTCCCGAGCGGGGTGATCACCGACTACGCCGGCGACGGTCGCCGCGCGTACTTCGGCGACGAAGGTCCGGCGCTGACGGCATCGCTCGATCTGCCGGCGAGCCTCGCGTTCAATCCGAGCAACGAGCTCGTCGTGATGGATCAGGCGAACCAGGTCATTCGTCGCATCGACTCTGCCGGCGCGATCCATCGCATCGCAGGTAAGTGCATCGTCGATGCGCCGGCTCCGCTCGCCATGGGGCCCTGCCCCGTCGGTGTAGAGCCGCAGGCGTGCCCCAACAACTCGGGCAAGTTCTTCTGCGGGACCGTGGCCGTGTGCTCCGCCGCGTGCACGCCTGCGTACAGCGGTGACGATGGACCCGCGATGAGCTTCCGCATGAGTCAGCCGTTCGGTCAGTCCGCCGATCCGGCGGGCCGCATCGTGTACGACGCGCAGGGCAATCTGTATTTCGCCGACACGGTGAACTCGATCATCCGCGAGATCGACACGAACGGCATGGTCCACCGCGTCGCAGGCACGCAAGGTGTCGATGGTTATGCGGGCGACGGTGGCCCCGCGCTCTCCGCGCAGCTGAACAATCCCGTCGACCTCGCGCTCGCGCCCGACGGCACGCTGTACTTCACGGACGTCTACAACCACTGCGTGCGCGCCATCCTCCCCGACCAGACCATCACGACCATCGCGGGCACGTGCGGCGAGTCCGGGTACGACGGCGATGGTGGCCCGGCGAACGAAGCGACGCTCAAGCGCCCGTACGGCATCGAGCTCGCGAACAACACGCTGTACATCGCGGACACCGGCAACCAGGTGATCCGCTCGATCGTCCTACCGCAGTAGCGCAGCGATCGCCATGGTGAGCGACGTCGTCACAGCGCCGTGCCGCAGGACATGTGCTCGACATCCACCTCGTACGAGCCATTGACGTTCCACGCGTGCAGTTCCTCGTCGAGAACAGTCACCGCGTCATTGGCGTACTTCCAATCGTAGATCGTGATGCTGAGGTGACGATCGTTCCACTCCGTGGCGCCGTTCTCCCAGCAGCGGCCCATGCCCATCGTGCTCACGGGACCGATGCCGCGGGCCTCGAGCTTGGCGCCCACGGAGATCAGGAACGCGGTCAAATCGACGCTGTCGCACTGTGCATCGGGAGTCGTGCATCCCGTCGCCTTGCCGGGCGGCATGATCGAGAACGGGCGAGAACCGTGAGCAGTGACGCGGATGAACGCTTCATCTGCATCACTCCTCGTGCAGGTCTGGGGCGCGGCGATCTCGTCGCTCGTCGCGAGCGTGTACAGCGCACGGTCTCCGACCGGGGAAGGACACGTGAGCTGACTCGTCGGTGCGGGATGAAGGAGTGTTGTGATCGCCGCGACGAGCTCGGCGGGCGGAGCCGTCTTCTCGAGGACGATCTTGCCGCTCTCGTCGACGACGCGCACGTGCGGCAGGTCGTAGTGGCCCGGCGCCAGGTATGTCGTCCAGGCGGCGCTGTCGTTGTCCACGACCTCCAGGCGGCGCACGGCGAGCCGATCGGGATTGTTGCGGGCGAGCTCGGCGAGGCGGTCGTCCAGCTCGCGGCACGGCGCGCACCACGACGCCCACAGATCGAACACCGTCAGCTTGCCAGCAACGGGCGTCAGCGGTGCCGCGGAACCAGCGGGCCCGAGGTCCGCGACATCCGCATGCCCATAGCTCGCACGTTTGCGCGTATCGAACGTGCCGACGACGCCGAGCCCGAACACGGGGCCATAGTCGACCTGCGTACCATCGATGTGCGAGTACACGGGCACCTTCGCGTCCGCGATGATCGCGAGCTGATCGAGCGGACGGTACGCGACGGAGAGGCCCGCGAGCACGTCGGTGCGTCCGTCGTTCCCTTCGTCGCTGTAGACCTGCCCGTCCCACTTCTCCGCTGTCTCGCCGTGGACCTCTGCCGCCGCGCCGACGGTGAGCTGTCGCAACACGGGATAGCTACCCGCGATGCCGCCCGAGATGCGCGTGCCCGGCTTGTAGCCCTTGTCGTTCTCGCTCACCGAGATGTACGTGACGCCGAACGCGGCGAGCGTGACCGGGCCGACCGCGCGCTGCGCCTCGATGCCGAGCATCGGAATGATGCTGCCCGCGCCGAGCTGGATGTGCTCGTGCTCCTGCCCGATCGCACCGAGTGCGTGCGGATTCTCGACGGTGTTGCCGACGGGGAACGTCGCACCGACGCGCGCGTGAAGCCGCCAGCCCGCGATCTCGTAGGCACCGTGCAACGCGAGCTGCGGATCGCCCCAGCCGTTCAACGTCTCGTCGCGGATATGGATCGACGAGCCGTTCTGCACGCGAACGCCCGACGCAGCATCGAAGTAATTCACGCCGACATCGACGACGCGATACGGCAGCGAGCCACCTACGGCGAGCCACGACGTGATCGCGTACTCCGCCGTCAGGCGCGTCTCGACGAGCTTCAGCGTCGAGTCATAGCGGAGGCGGCCCGCGTTCTCGACCACGATTTCGGAATCACTGAGCAGCAGGAGGCCGCTCGTCAGGCTCATCGTGAGCCGCCCTGGTAGCAGGTCACTCGATGCGGTCGCGCCGACGGGCAGTCCCGGGTTGCTACACGTCGCTTGGCCCGCGTGCGCCGACGAGGCCATCACTGCGAGCACACCGAGCGCGAACCACCTCTTCACGGACTCAGGATAACGCACGATCGTTTGAGGTCCTTCGATCGCGTCGCTGATCGTACTTGACCAACACATAAGCATCGGCTTATTGATTATCCATGGACGTCTTTCGCGCTCTCGCGGATCCGACTCGGCGCGCCGTGTTCGAGCGGCTGACGCGGGGCGAGGCGACGGTCAAAGACCTGACCAAGAAGTTTCGCGTCTCGCAGCCAGCGATCTCGCAACACCTGAGCGCGTTGCGGGAGAGCGGCCTCGTCGATGTGCGGCGTGAAGGGCGACTCGCCTATTACCGCGTCGAGCCTGCGGGACTCAAACCGCTCGTCGACTGGATCGGCCACTACCAGGTGTTCTGGCTCGAGCATCTGCAGCAACTCAAAGCGCTGTTGGAGGAGATGAAATGAAATCGATCATCGTCGACTACGAACTTCCCGGCCCGCCGTCCAAGGTGTGGCGCACGTTGACAGAGCCGGCGCTACTCGCGCGCTGGTTGATGGCGAATGACATCGCGCCGGTCGTCGGGCATCGCTTCACGTTCCAGAGCAAGCCGATGGGCGATTGGGATGGGACCGTGGAGTGCGAGGTGCTCGCGATCGAACCCGAGCGGTTGCTGCGTTACTCGTGGCACGGCGGCGGTACGGGCAATCGGCTGGAGTCGGTTGTCACGTGGACGCTCACACCGACCGCGACGGGAACGCGCTTGCATCTCGAGCACGCGGGATTCCCCGACGACCACCCCGGCTATCCGTTGATGGCGAAGGGCTGGGAGGGCAAGCGCGACGACATCGCAGCGTTATTAGACGGCTAGCAGCGCATTCGGCGCGGGTGCGCTAGGGTGCGTTCCCCCATGAACCCGGAGCTGCAAAAAGCGCTGCGAGATGACGAAGTTGTCGTCTATGGCGCGACCGCAGCATGGGCGGCGTGGTTCGCGGCGCAGCGCGCGGATAGCGAGCTCGTCGTTCTCGTCGCGCCCGACGAGGAGACGGCACAGAAGCTCGCGGAGGACGTCCAGTTCTGGCGCGGCGGTGGCGAGTCCGACGACATCGCATCGCTGCCGACGATCGACGTGTCGCCGTACGCGGACATGGCTCCGGATCGCACGTGTGTCGTGGAGCGGCTCGCGACGCTGTATCGCCTCGCGACCCCTGCGCTGCGCCCGAGGATCGTGATCGCGAGCGCGGAGTCGCTGGCCCGCAAGTCGCTCGCGCCCGGAGAGCTGACGGCGCGGGCGATGACGATCAAGGTGGGAGAGACGATCGATCGTGAAGCGGTGATCGCGGTGCTCGTGGCCGGTGGATGGGCACGCACGCCGGTCGTCGACGAGGCCGGCACGTTTGCGGTGCGCGGCGGGGTCATCGACATCTACGCGCCTCTCGCGCGCTATCCGGTGCGCATCGAGCTGTTCGGCGATGACGTCGAGAGCATGAAGACGTTCGATCCGGAGAGTCAGCGAACGCTGCGCACCGTCGAGCAAGTCATCTTGCATCCCGTGCGCGAGACGGTGCCGACGGGTACGCGCGACGTGAAGACTCGCATTCGCGAGTACGCGGACGAGATCTCGTTCCCGAGCAAGGCGACGCGTCAGACGATCGAGCAGCTGCAGGCGGGTGAAGTGTTCGTCGGCATCGAAGGGCTCACGCCGGCGTTTCACGACGAGATGGTCGCGCCGCTCGCATATATCCCCGCGGGTGCACGCTGGATCGTCGTCGATCCCGATGCGTGTCGCCGCGCGATCGTGGATCTGTGGACGGAGGCGGAGGGCCGCTTTGCCGAGCGCTCCGCGAGTGCAGGAACCAAGGACCGCGTCCTCGCGTATCCGCCAACCGCTCACTTCGTCGAAGCAGCGGAGGCGGGGCTCGGGGCCGCGTCAGCGACAAAGCGCGTGATGCTGCCGACGCTCGAGCTGGTCGATACGCCGGGCACCAAGGTGCGCGTCGCGATCGACGAACAGCGCGTGTTGAAGCAAGAGCTCGATCACGCGCGCACGTTCGGCGACACGGAGCACGCCAAGCCGCTCGTCGATGCGATCAGGAAGTGGCGCGCGAACGGTCTTGCGGTCGTCATCGCGTGCGACTCGCAGAACCGCGCGGATCGGCTGCACGGCGTGCTCGGCCAGCGCGGTATCGAGCTGCGCGCGGCGGTGGCGGGCGAACGCCCCGGCGCACAGGGCGTCACGCTCGTCGAGGGTCATCCGAGTGCGAGCTTCGCGTCGATGGCGGATCAACTCGCGATCGTGATCGCGGCCGACGTATTCGGCGAGCGTACCCATCGCGCGAAGAGCCAGAGCAAGAAGGCCAAGGACGCGCTGCTCGGTGGCGTCGCGGATTTCTCGCAGCTCGGCGCCGGCGACTACCTCGTCCATCAGAAGCACGGCGTCGGTCAGTACAAGGGCCTCAAGAAGATCGCGGTCGGCACGGTCTCGATTCTGGAGACGAGTCGCGTCGGAGCGACGGCGCCCAAGCTCCAGGAGATCGATGCGCTCGAGATGCAATACGACGGCGGCACGCTGTACCTGCCGGTGTATCGGCTCGGCGAGGTACAGCGCTACGTGGGCGCGGAGAGCCACGCGCCGCGGCTCGACAAGCTCGGCGGTGTCACGTGGGAAGCGACGACGTCCAAGGTCAAGCGCCACATCCGCGCGCTCGCCGAGGAGCTGCTGCAGCTTTATGCCCAGCGAGCGAGCCTGCCCGGCCATCGGTTCCCGCCGGCGGATGATTCATTCCGCGAGCTCGAAGCGACGTTCAAGTTTGACGAGACGCCCGATCAGCTCGCTGCGATCGACGCGGTGCTCGGCGACATGGAAGCGCCGCGCGCGATGGATCGACTGGTGTGCGGCGACGTCGGCTACGGCAAGACCGAGGTCGCACTGCGCGCGATCTTCCGCTGCGTCCAGGGTGGGAAGCAGGCGTGCATCCTCGCTCCGACGACCGTGCTCGTGGAGCAGCACTTCCGCACGATGACGGAGCGCTACAACGGCTTCGGCGTCAACCTCGGCAAGCTGTCGCGGTTCCAGACAAAGAAGGAGCAGATCGAGACGATCACCAAGCTCACCGAGGGCAACCTCGACGTCGTCGTCGGCACGCACCGCGCGCTGTCGTCGGATGTGCGGTTCAAGGACCTCGGCTTGCTCGTGATCGACGAGGAGCAGCGCTTTGGCGTCGCGCACAAGGAGAAGATCAAGAAGACGAGGACGCAGGTCGACGTGCTCACCCTGACGGCGACGCCGATTCCGCGCACGCTGCACCTCGCGATGGCGAACCTCCGCGATCTCTCGATCATCGCGACGCCGCCTGCGGATCGTCGCGCGGTGCGCACGTTCGTGTCGCGCGTGGAGGATGTGACGATCAAGGAGGCGATCGAGCGCGAGCTCGCACGCGGCGGTCAGATCTTCTTCATCACGCCGACGATCGGCGGCATGGCGCAGAAGGCGCCCGACAATCGATTACCGAACGACGATCGCCCGCAGCGCAAGACGAAGCCGCGCGACGATGACCGCACGATCGAAGAGTGGGCGCAGTACCTGCGCGACCTGGTGCCGAAAGCGCGGATCGCGGTCGGTCACGGTTCGCTCTCCGCCGAGGAGCTCGAGAAGGTGATGGTCGGCTTCGTGAACGGCGAGTACGACGTGCTCGTCGCGACGACGATCGTGGAGAGCGGCCTCGACATTCCACGCGCGAACACGATGTTCGTTGCTCGCGCCGACGCGTTCGGACTCGCGCAGCTGTATCAGCTCCGCGGTCGCATCGGCCGCAGCAAGGAGCGCGCGTATTGCTACCTGCTCGTGCCGGAGCCCGAGCACATCTCCGAGGAAGCGCGCCGCCGCCTCGAGACGCTGCAGCGGTTCACGGAGCTCGGCGCAGGTTTCCAGATCGCATCCCAGGATCTCGAGATCCGCGGCGGTGGCGAGCTGCTGGGCGCGAAGCAGTCCGGCTCGATCGCGGCCGTCGGCTTCGACCAGTACGTGAAGATGCTCGACGCGGCGGTCGCAGAGCTCGATGGGCGACCGATCCATTCGGAGGTCGATCCGGAGCTGCAGATCGAGACGCCGGGCTTCATCCCCGACGACTACGTACCGGACCCGGGCCAGCGCCTCGAGCTGTACAAGCGGCTCTCGGCCATCGAGAACGACGACGAGCTCAAGGACGTCATGGGCGAGATCGGGGACCGCTACGGTGGCATCCCGGGTGAGGTGATCCTCCTCGGCGAGCTGATGGGCGTGAAGGCGATCGCTCGCAAGGCGGGTATCCTCGCGCTCGAGATTTCAGGGACTCGCGTCGCCATCGCCGTCCCCCCCACCAGCGACCTCGTGAAGCAGGCTAGCTGGGCGAATTGGAAGCATTTGCCGGACGGTCGGTGGTCGATCACACCGCCCGCTCCCGGGGGGGCTGCCGGGGCAAGACGGGCCTTGTTGGACATGCTGGCTCGTGTTACGTGACTCATTGTGATGATTCGCTTTTTCGCTACTGGCTTGCTCGCGAGCGCGCTGCTCGTTGGCTGCCAGAAGAAGCAATCGTCGCCCTCGCATGACGAAGCGCCCGCGGCGCAGAAAGCGGCCGCCGGTCTCCTGGCACAGAGTGCGGATGAGCTGAGCCAGCCGCTCGCGAAGATCGACAACGTGGTGATCACGCTCGGCGACTTCCAGGACCGCATCAACCGCCAGTCGCCGTACATCCGCGCGCGCTACACGTCGCTCGAGCAGAAGAAGGAGTTCCTCGACTCGCTGATCCGCTTCGAGGTGCTCGCGAAGGAAGCGTACAAGCGCGGCTTCGACAAGGATCCGGAAGTCATCCGCACGATGAAGCAGGTGATGATCCAGAAGCTGATGCGCGATCAGTTCGACGACAAGGTCACCGCGGACTCGGTCACCGACGACAGCATGAAGGCGTACTACGACGCGAACGTCAGCGAGTACGTCAAGCCGGCCGAGGTGCGCGTGTCGGCGATCATCGTCAAGGCCAAGGCGCAGGGCGACCGTGTTGCCGTCGAGGCGCGCGGCGATGCGGGTAAGACCAACAAGGGCTTCCGCGACCTCGTGATGAAGTACACGACCGACGACGACAGCAAGCTGCGCGGCGGCGACATGCGCTACTTCTCGACGGACGACAAGGACATCCCCGCGCCGGTCGTGAAGGCCGCGTTCGCGCTCACCAACACGGGCGACGTGTCCACGTCGATCGATGCGGGCAACGGCACGTTCTGGGTGATCAAGCAGACCGGGCGCCGTGTCGCGATGACCAAGACGTTCGACGAGGCCAAGCCGGCCATCCGCAACAAGCTGTTCCGCGACCAGCGCCAGAAAGCGCAAAAGGACTTCGTGGAGGGCCTCAAGGCCGGCGCGAAGATCGAGATCGACGAGGCGACGCTCGCGAAGGTGAAGGTCGACACGTCGGCCGCCTCCGACGACGGCCACGGTCACGACGCCACTCCGCCGCCCACCGACAATCCGTCGCCCCCCGAGAATCCGCCCGAGGCAACCCCGTGACTGGAACTGGAGTCAGAATGACTGTGCGCAAGCTCTCTGCCGTCCTGACCTTGGCCTTCATCGGCGCGCCGCTCCTGGCGCACGCGGATGACGACAAGGACAACAAGCCGGGCAAGGCAGAACAGGCCGACAAGCCGGAGAAGAGTGACAAGACCAAGAGCCCCAACGGCGGCAAGAAGGTCGTGTTCGAGCGCGTGGTCGCGGTGATCAACGACGCGATCATCCTGCGCAGCGAGCTGGAGGCCCGCATGATTCCCGTGATCGGCGAAGCGCAGCAGATCCAGGATCCCAAGGAGCGCGAGCGCCGCATCGAGAAGCTGCGGTCGACCGTGCTCGACGAGATGGTCAACGAAGAGCTGATCGTCCAGGCCGCCGAGACGGCGAAGATCGATGTCGAGTCGAGCGAGGTGCAGGCCGCACTCGACGAGATCAAGTCGACGAACAACCTCGATGACCAGCAGCTCGCGCAGGCACTCGCCGCGCAGGGCTATTCGATGGCGAACTACAAGCAGGATCTGCGTCGCCAGCTGCTCCGCTTGCGCGCGGTCAACCAGCTCGTCGCGCCCAAGATCTCCGTGACCGACGACGACATCCGCGCCAAGTACGACGAGATGGCGCGCCGCAGCCAGTCGGTCTCCGCCGTCAAGCTGTCGCACATGCTGTTCAAGCTCCCGGAGCATGCGACCGAGCAGCAGGTCACAGAGGCGCGCGACAAAGCGGCCAAGGCCATCGAGCGCGTCAACAAGGGCGAAGAGTTCGCAGCTGTCGCAGCAGCAGTGTCGGAGGACGTGAGCACGGCACAGACCGGCGGCGAGCTGGGCTGGTTCCAGCGCCAGAGCCTGGCCAACCCCGAGTGGGAACCGATCGTCTTCGCGATGCAGAAGGGCGACATCCGCGGTCCCGTCCCCGGGCCGCAGGGCCTCCACGTGTTCCTCGCGACCGAGGTCCAGACCTCGAACCTCAAGCCCTACGACCAGATGAAAGAACAGATCTCCCGAGACCTGCGCCGCAAGGAGATGGACAAGCAGACGAACGTCTGGCTCGACGAGCTACGCAAGAAGGCGTACATCGACATCAAGCTGCAATAGCGGCTGCAGGGGTAGTCACCGATTAGGTAGGTGCGCGACGCCGATTCGGATCCATGATTTCCGCATGGATCTGGCGCAGGCCGACGACATCCGCGAAGCGGCTGCGCATACAATGGTGTGCAGGGGACATGGCCGACAATCGCCGCACTGCAATCCGTCACACAGTCTCGATCGTCTGCAAGTTCGCGGTCGGGAAGGCGGCTGCGGTGGACTACACGCTCGTGAACCTCTCGCTCGGCGGAGCGCTGCTTGCAGCGACCACCAAGTTCCCGATGGGCGAGCGTTGCCACATCGCGTTCAAGGTTCCCACGCAGGAAGAGACGATCGACATCGGCGCGACCGTGCGCTGGTCGGACGATCGCAGCGTGGGTGTTCAGTTCGATGGTCTGCGCGCGCGTGACGTATGGGCGCTGAACGAGTTCTTCAAGCAGCTCTCGCCGTCGTAGCCGTCGCTGCGCCGAGCATCGCTCGGGCAGAGGACGTCGCGATCATCGACGTCGGTCCCACGGACAGTGGACAAGCTCGCGCGCGGATCGCCGCGGCGTTAACCGGCGCAGGGCTCAAGCCACTCGCCGGCAATGGGGTGGATGACGCGCTCGCTGGCGTGGATGTCACGCCGGATGCGCAACAACTCGCAACGGCGATGGCGGAGGCGCAGCGCGCGTTCGGAGCGCTCGATTGCGCCGCGACGACGACCGCGGCTCAGCAAGCGATCGGAATCGCGTCGGCGCGGCAGGCAGCGGGACTCGCGGTTCCCGATCTCTCGCGCGCGTGGACGTACGTGTTGCTGTGCGCGGATCGCGCCGGAGACACGCGAACGGCGATGCGTGCGTCGGCGCAGCTGCGGCTCGCTGGCGGCAGCACCGACGTACCAGCCGATATCGCGGCAAAGTATCCCGAGGTCGATGCGCTGCTCGATCGCGAGACGTATCCGCTCGACATCGGTGCCGACACGGCCGGCGCGACCGTCTGGGTCGACGGCGAGCTCGTCGGGCCCGCACCCGCACACGTCATTCTCCATGCAGGTGATCACGTGATCGCCGCAGCCGTTGGCGACCGACGCGGCTTCGCGACCGGCTCCGTCGTGAAGAGCCAGACGCAGCTCGTGATTGCCACGACGAAGCAGCGCGGGCCCTACCCTGCCGTCGCCGCGAAGATCGCCAGCTATCACGGCAGCGCGCCCTCCCCCGCCGACATCGCTCAGATCCTGACGAGCGTGCACGCGCGCGTTGCGATCGTTCGCCACAGCGATTCCATCGAAGCCTGGGGCCATGCGGGTCGCGCGGAGCCCGTGATCCGCCTCGGCGGTGAGGACGGCGCGGGGTCTCTCGACGATCTCGACCACATCTCCAAGCTCGTCGCTGAACGCGTTACCGCGTGGAACGATCACGCGCCTGATCCGGATCGCGAGCTCCTCACCGAATCCAACACGAGCGGTCGCTTCCAGCGCGACAAGAGCGTCGAGAAAGAGCCTGCCAAGTGGTGGGTCTACGGCGCGATCGGCGGCGCAGCAGCGATCGCGATCGGCGCGCTGTACCTCAGCGAAACGTCAACGACGAGCCAGCGCATCGAGGTTCATGTCCCATGAAGGTGTCCATCGTCGCGTTCGTGCTCGCGCTCGTTGCGTGGCTCGCGCCACTGCGAGCTGACGCAGACCCGGTCTTCACGTACTCCACGCACAAGGGCCGCGTCACCGTCCGTGCAGAGGCGGGCCTCGAAAAGACCGCGCGCGATCTGGCGGCCGGCGCCGAGGAAACGCTCGCGCGGATTCGCGCCGACCTCGTCGATCTCCCGACGCCGCGCTCGATCGAGGTGCGCCTCGTGCGCGATGCAGCAGACATCGCCGCCGCTGCCCCCGAGGGCCGCGGTGCGCCCGCGTACGCCGTTGGTGTCGCGTATCCCGATCTCGGGGTCATCACCGTCGCGGTCAACCGCGGAGCGCAGCAGCTCGACGCCGAGAGCACGCTCGAGCACGAGCTCGGCCACATCGCACTTGGCGCCGCGATCGGCGATCGCGCACCGCACTGGCTGCACGAAGGGTTCGCGTACCAGCACTCCGGTGAGTGGTCGTGGGACCGCACGGAAACGCTCGCCGGCATGGCGTGGTTCAACAGCATCATCGACATCGACGATCTCGATCGCTCGTTCCCCGCGCAGGAGTCACCGGCGCAACGCGCATACGCGGAGAGCTACGACTTTGTCGGCTACCTCTCGCGCCGCGGCCGCCACGAGGATAAGGACGACGATGGCGATCGGTGGCCGTTCCGCCGCTTCCTCACGATCGTCGGCCAGACCGGTGACCTGAACCAAGCCGCGACGACCGCCTACGGTCGCAACATCCACCAGCTGTTCGACGAGTGGCGAACCGATCTGACCCACCGCTACATGCTCGCGCCCATCGGGTTGATGGGCCTCGCGATCTGGGTGCTGTGTGCGTTCCTCGTCGTCATCGCGTGGTGGCGCAAGAAGCGCATCAACAAGAAGAGGATCGCCGAGTGGGACGAGCAGGAGCGCCAAGCGATGCAGAAGGCAGAGGCCGAGCAGCGCGCGCGCCTGGCGGCGATGGGCCTCCGGCTCGACGTTCACGGCCAGCTGCGACCGCTCGAGGACGACGAACGTCCCGAACCGCCGAAGTGGATCAACTGAGAGCGGAGCCGAGCTGCTTCTTCGCAGCGTCGACGGAGAGCGCGTCTGCCGCGGCGGCGACGTCCTCTGCGACCCAGTCCGGGAACACGATATTGAAGTTGCGGTGCTCGCCGCCCTCCGTGTGCTCCTGATGCACGGACTCGGCCTGCTGCGCGGTGATCACACCCGCGCGCGCGAGCGACACCATCGCGGGCCATAGGCGGCGGTGGACGAACGTGACCTTGCCGTCGACGAGCTTGAAGCACCGAACATCGACGTCCTCGTCGATCGCCGAGAGCACGTCGAAGATGAGGTGCGCCTTGGGATGCGACCACCAGCTCCCCACGATCGGCTCGTTGACGATCGCTTCTGCGAGGTTGGGCACCGGCCCCTTCGCGGACGCGAGGACGACGCCGTGCTTCTTCACGAAGCCGAGCCACTTGCTCGACGCCGCAGCCTGCTTCTTCGGCGCGGCCTTCTTCTTCTTGGGCACGGGCCTCTTCTTCGGCGCGATCTTCTTCGGCGCGGCCTTCGGCTTCTTCTTGAGGGCGACCTTCTTCTTGGGGGCGGCCTTCTTGTTCACGGGTTTCTTCTTCATCGCGGAATCACAAAGATGAAGTCGCGCGGCGGGACAAAGCGATAGCCGTCCTCGGTGACGCGGATGATTTCGGAGCCGTCCTCGCCGAGCAGGCGACGGATACGCATGATGTTCGTGAACAGCGCGGCGTCGTGGCGCAGCGGGTGGTACTCGACGTTCCACACGGCCTGCACGATCGACTCCTTGCTGAACACCTTGCCCGGTGCCGAGGCGAACAGGAACAGCAGTCGCTTGAGCAGACTGCGTCGGCGCAGGTCGGCGAGCTCGCTACCATGGCGCCAGATCACCTCGCGGACGCCGTCGACGGCGAGCGCGCGGCCCGAGAGTCGGAGCACTTCGGGGTTCGCGTCAGCGACATCGCTCGGCACGCCCTCCGCGTCGATGACTCGGAACGGACGCTGCGCGGTGAGGCCGAGGTCGGTGAGCAAGCGCGCGGCGCCTTCGATCGCGGCCGGCGTCATCGTGGCCGCGCTCGGCGCTGTCGGATCCGCTACTGCTTCCGCGCCGCTGATCGCATCGAGCGCGGCGTGCGCGACGAGGCGCTCGACGGGGAGGCCTGCGCCCGCCGCGAGATCCGATGCATCGCGCGCGTATGCGACGGCGGAGGCCTGATCGTCATCATCGCGAGCGAGCGCAGACAGCGCGAGGAGTGCATGCACGCGAACGCGGACGAGGCCGGCCGCAGCAGCTTCGCGTGCGGCGCGACTGGCGGCGGCGCGGGCATTGCCGCGGTCACCGCGCGCGAGCTCGAGGCGAGCCATGATCACGAGCGCACTCGCGAGCTCGATGGTGCGGTGCGCGCGTTCGGCGAGCACGGCGGTATCGCGAGCGAGCTCGAGCGCAACGGCGACATCGCCCGTCGCGAGCGCGACCTCGGCAGCCGCGAGGCGGCGATCCAGCTCGTCACGCGATTCGGCGCCCGCGTTCTGTGCGAGCTCGACGGCACCGGCGCGCTGACCACTGAGGGCGCGTGCGGTCGCGAGGAGCACGGCGACGGAGGCACCGGAGGTCGCGTCGAGCGCCGGATTCCCGTAGAGCTGCTCGAGGCGTGGGAGCGCTTGCTCGAGGCGCAACTCGAGGAGATCGATCGCCGCGACGACAGCGCTACCGCGAGCCGCGAGATGGCCGAGCTCGCGGCGCACGCTCGACGCGAGGGCGGCCGACGCCAGCTCCGCGGCGAGCGTGGGTTGGCCGCGCAAGATCTCGAGCTCCGCGAGATCGAGCTCGGCGCGCAATGCACCTAGCTCGTCTCCGCGTTCGCGGCGGGCGCGTACGACGTCTCGCAGGAGCGAGGCTGACGTCGCGCTGTCACCGCGGCGGCGTGCGACGAGCGCCCGCGCGGCGAGGACCTCGTCGGCGATCGCGACAGCGTCGAGATCGCGAGCCGCAGCATCGGCGGCATCGAGAGCCGAGACGGCCTCGACGAGGCGGCCTTCACGGGCGAGACCGATCGCGCGACGCGCGTCGACAATCGCGGAGAGCTCCGACGCCTCGAGACACACCGGCACCGACTTGCAGGCGCCGTGAGCACGCGCGAGAGCGGACCGCATGGCGGCGACCCTGCCCTGATACTCGTCAAGGCGCGCACACGCGAGGTGGACGCGAGCGCGGGCGAGAGGATCGGCGTCGTTGAGATCACCCGAGTTTGCGAGCTGCGCCGCTGCCGCATCGGGATTACCGGCGAGGAGCTCGAGCTCGGCCATCAATGCGACCGCGCGCGCACGCTCCGTCGGATCGGCAGCGTTGACGAGGCCGCTCAGCGCGCGACGCGCCGCAGACACGTCGCCCGAGGCGAGCGTGAGCTCTGCTTGCACGAACGGCGACACGGCGCCGGGGGCCGCGCTCGCACGTTCGAAGGCTTCCGTATACCGGCCACCGCGCACGGCGATCTCGACGCGCAGCGCCGCGAGCGCTCTTGCACGCTCGGGATCCAATGGTGCGCGCACGATCTCGGCGACGCCGGTCTGCGCGACGTCACCGCCTTGGCTGCGACGGCGTGGGCGCTCGTTGAACGCGTCGAGGAGCGACTCGAACTCGCCAGCTCCACCGCTGCGCGCCGCCAGCTCGCGGTCCGCGAGGAGAGCATCTGCCGCGCGATCGCGATCGCCGGCGCTCATCCAGTGCCACACGACCTCCCGCACGCGCGTGATCTGATCCATCGCGCCAAATGCGCCATCGTCGCCGGCCTGCCACGCGAGACGCGGCCCGGTCGACACCGCTGATGTGGATGCGACGAGCTCGGCGGCTGCAGCGGAGAGGCGCAGTCGATCTTCGGGGATGAGGTGCGCGAGCGCATCGACGCGCACGACTTCGTGGACCGAGATGCGGCCATCGCCGACGCCGTCGACGAGCTGACGCGCGAGCAAGCTCGTCAGCGATGCTTCGAGATCGACGCCCGGCGCGAGCGCCGCGATCGCGGCAGGAGCGACCGGAGCGCGGAGGATCGCGAGAGCTTGGAGTGCGGTGCGAGTCGGAGCGTCGAGCGCACCGAGGTCCCACGCCGTGGCGCCGTACCGAGCACGCGCATACTCGCGGCGCAGCGCGAGAGGGAATCCGCGCGTGCGCGAGAACGCCGCGTCGAACCCTGTCGCTTCGCCGTACGTCTCTTCGAGCGAGGTCCACAGCGCGCTCGCGCTATCCATGTCGAGACCGGTCAGCTCGACTTCCGCGATCTGCGCGCCGACAGCGGCTGACAGTGGATCGCGACCGACGACGACGATGCGACCGAGCGAGGTCGGGCCGAGCAGCAGTGGCGAGAGCAAGCTGGTCGCTTCGTCCGTGCGCAGGTGCTGGATGTCATCGATCACGAGCACGCGCGATTGCTGCGCGAGCGTCTGGGTCAGCGTTCCCGGCACGCAGCGCAACGCGCGTTCGGCGCGGGCTCGCAGTGCCGATGCGCGGTCGCCGGGATGACATTCGATGACGGTGCACGGGGCGCCGAGCCCGGGAGCGAGCTCGCTGACAAGACGGCTCTTACCCGCGCCGAGCGCGCCATGAAGTGACACGAGCGAGACGAGAGCGAGGTGCTCCTTGAGCTCTGACAGCTCCGCCTGTCGGCCAACAAACGGCAGTGGGCCAATAGGGGACATAGGATTGGTGCTCTTGATCGGCCGCCGGCGGTGCTGCATGCCGAAGCGGGAGAACAGCAAGCGGTGCGCCACAGTACGACATGGCCGCACGATCGCCAGCGCCCGCGCAACCCACTGTTCTTGCTTAACAGAACGTAGGCCAGCCCCCCGTTGCTACATCAACTGAGGCGTCGACCCTGCAACGTAGACGTCTCGATCGGGGCTTCTTCTGGGGCCATGGCCCCAGTGTCAGCCAGTGCTGGCCAGACCCTGTCAGGGGGGAAGCTCAGCGCGCGACGGCCATCAGGAGCGCCACGGTCTCGTCCCATTCGGTCGCTTCGGTCCGCTTCTGCCGGAGCAGCTTCTCGATCGCCGGGTAGGCCGCGATCGCGTCATCGATCACCGGGTCTCGCCCCTTCTGGTACGCGCCGAGTGTGATGAGGTCGCGGTTGTCCTCGTACGTCGCGAGCCGCGCGCGCAGCACGGCGGCCGCATCGGCGTGCGCCGCATCCACCACTCGATGCATCAGGCGCGATGTCGATGCGACAACATCGATCGGTGGGAACTGCCCGCGCTGAGCGAACCGACGGTCGAGCACGATGTGTCCGTCGACGAGGCTGCGCACTTCATCCGCGATCGGTTCATCGAGATCGTTGCCGGCGACGAGCACCGTGTAGACCGCGGTGATGACGCCATTCTTTGTCGCGCCCGCGCGCTCGATCAGCCGCGGCAGCAGCGCGAACACGCTCGGCGGAAAGCCGTGCCGCGCCGGCGGTTCTCCCGCGGACAAGCCCACCTCGCGCTGCGCCCGCGCCACACGCGTGAGCGAGTCGCACAGCAGCAGCACGTTCGCACCGCGGCGATCGCGGAACCACTCGGCGATCGCGGTCGCGACATGCACGGCGCGCAGCCGCACCAGCGCGGGTGCATCGCTCGTCGCGCATACGACGACCGTGCGTTGTCGTGCCGACGCGAGCTCGTCGGAGAGCAGCTCTGCGACTTCGCGCCCACGCTCGCCGACGACGCACAGCACGATCACGTCCGCGGTCTGCGTCCGCGCGATCTGCCCGAGTAGCGTGGACTTGCCGACGCCCGCTGCGCTGAACAAGCCGATGCGCTGGCCGCGACCGAGCGTCAGCATCGAATCGATCGCACGCACGCCCGTCGGTTGCGGCGTCGTGATCGGCGGGCGCGACAGCGCACTCGGTGCGGGACGCTCCACCGCCCACGTCTCTCCCTTGAGCGGCGGTCCGTCGTCGATCGGGTGGCCGAGCCCGTCGAGCACGCGGCCCAACAGCTCGTCGCCGCACGTGATGGTCATCGGGCCGCCCGTGCGCCATACCGAGCTCGCCGGCGCTACACCACCGAGCTCGCCGAGCGGCAACAGCACCGCTTGCTCACCGCGAAATCCGACGACCTCCGCCGGCAACAGCTCGCCGCGCCCGCGCCGATCGATCTTGACGATCTCGCCGAGCGCGACGCCGGGCAGCGTGGCTCGTACGACCAGCCCGACCACCTCGTCCACCGTCCCCGCCGGCATATCGACGATCGGGTTGCTCGTCGTCTGATCATAGGCGAGCGAGTGTTCCGCCTTGGTGCCCGCGCGGTCCGCCTCGCGGCGCGCTGCTCCAACGATCTCTGTTGCGAGTCGTGTGGCGTCTTGCTCGAGCCGCCCCGCTTTCGCACGCGCATCGTCGAGGATCTTCTCCGCCTCGACGCGAGCCTCGTGCTCGTCCCCGCCAATGACACGCCCGGGCTTCACGAGCCCAGCGTATCACTTCGGTTTGAACACCACGTTCGGATTCTTGGACACGACATCGGGCTGCAGCTCGACCTTCGCGGTCGTCGTGCGCTTGTTGACGCGAATGATCGTGAGCTTGCCGTTCGAGAGCGGCGAATCCTTCTCACCGAGCTGAAGCGTGCCCTTCCAATCCTTCGTCACGCCGTTGTCAGCACCGACGCTGAGCGTGACGATCGTCGAGCCATCGGGGCCGACCTCTTGCTTCATCACGCGACCATAGGCGGGCGGCAGCACCTTCTCCGGCTCGACGGGCTTGGGCGGCGGCGGCGGCGGCTCGGGCGGCAGACACACCTTGAGGTTCGCCGGCGATCCGGGCGCGCACACCGTCTGGCAGACCGGGTTGGAGGCGTCGTACTGCGGGCACGACGTCGGCGGCGGCGCCGGCACTTCTGGTAAGCGCGGCGGATCCGCGATGTTCAGATCGTGGGGATTCCACGGTCCCTGCGTCTCTTCGGGCTGGAAGTCCGCCTTGAGCTTGTACGTGCCGGCGTCACCGCGTTTCGGCGCGTACACGCGAACGAAGTATGTGCCCCGTGCGCGGTCGATCGACATCGACTTCGTGTGGCCCCTGCCGAGCGCCGCGAGCTTCACCGGCGTCTGCCACTGATCGAACACGTCGAACGTGACCTTGAGACCCGGGCGCGGCGTCGAGTACGTCATCTCCAGATCGAGACGACCGCGCTGATCCTTCGGCAGCTCGATCTTTTTCCAGTCGACGCGATCGCCGCCTGGATACGTGACGATGCCGTGGGTCTTTCCCTCGCCCTCCTCGAGCGCTACGGGAACAGCTCCCTTTAACTTCCCGTCCGGCCCCGTCGATCTGTCCTGCGGAACGGTGTTCGCGCACGCCGCGAGCAGCGCCAAGCTCGAGCCAACGAGAAGTTTGGGCATCGCGAAATGATGAAACGTCCCCCTTGTGTCGCGCAACGATGATTCTTAGGTAGGCGCGTGTAGGAGAATGCGGAGCCGGATCTACTTTGCGCTCGTCGTGGCCATCCTGGCGGGTGTGTTCATCGCGTGGCGCGACCGAGCCAGGGACCGCGAGCAGGACGAGATCGCCGAGCGCGCCTTGCGACACCAGATGAAACCCGCTCCCGCCGCGGCTCCATCTTCCACTCCATCGCACGTCCGCAAGCTCTCCAAGGAAGACCGCGCGAAGCTCGCCGAGCAGATTCACGCGTCGCTCGCGCAGCGCGCTTCTGCGAATGCAGCGACCAACGGAGCGTCGGGCTCACCGGGCTCGAACGTCGCGCCGTCGCTCGACGAGCCGCTCCTCACGCTCGAGGATGTCGGCCCCGAGCTCAAGAGCGCGCTCGACGAATCCGTCTCGATCCTCGGCGAGTGTTACGAGCAGCATCCTGAAAGCACCGTCGTCGGTAGCGGTAGCGATAAGTCCCGGACGGCGCTCGCGATGATGGTGATGACAACCGATCCGGACTTCGGAACGATCGTCGACAGCGACAAGCTCACTGACGCCGACGGGACGCCGCTCGATCCGGCGCTCGAAGGCTGCTTGCGCGACACGATCCAATCGCTCGCATTGCCGCCGCTCGGCAAGCCGGGCAAGTTGCCGCTCCAGTACACGTTCCGCTCCGACGACAAGAAGTAGTCACGTCGCGCGCAGCGCGGACCACGTGGCCGTCGACGCAGTCGCGCGCAGGTCCTCCCGGAGGACGACACCGATCGCTCGGTCGAGTCGATGAACAAGGACGCTCGCGGTGAGTGCGTCGAGGTGCGGAGCGACGGCGCGAGCGCCAATGATGTGCAGCTGCTGCCACGCAGGTCCGGTCACCTTTGCGCGCTGGATCGCGTCGCGGCGCGTGCCGAGCTCGTGGACGCGCGGTGCCTTTGCGATGCGCGCCGCGGCGGCGATCACCTGCGGGCCGAACTGCGGCGCTGCATCACCCACGGCGTATGCGAGCTGATCGGCGCCGACGCCGGTGAGCCACGCGAGGGCCGACGAAGCGCTCATCCTCGCGACGTCCGCCGGATCGCGTGGGCGCACGAGCGAATCGTCGACGGGCGGCATCGCGGGAAACGTCGCGCACGCCCAGCGCGCGAGCCACATGTCGACCTGCTCGTCGAGCGACTTCGGTGCGCTCGTCGATGCGCCGCTCAGTACCGCCCGTGCGCGATCGGGAAGCCCGACGAGTGCCGCTTCGATCCAGGTCGGGTGAATGGCGCGCATGCCCGGCGGCAATGGAGCGCGCGCCGCGACCAACCACGCCGCCCGCAGCGACTTGCGTTCCGCATCAGAGGCTGCAGTGCGGGCGCGCACGAGCTCCCGAGCCTGCTCGCCGATCGGGCCACCGATCCGCGCCAGCAGCGGCGCGAGATGCGCACGCTCCGTCGACGAAACGGCCGCCGCCAATGCCTCCGCGATCACGCGTTTATCCTGAAGGTCGGCGTCGTGGCGCCGTGACTACTTGTCCGTCGGGATCTTGTTGAGGCCGGTCTCGGCAGAGCGACGGCGCTGCTTCGGTGTGCGCAGCTTGTAGCGAAGCAACTTGCCGCCCGGTCCGCGCGGCAGCGTCTCGACGAACTCGATCCACCGCGGGTACTTGTACGGCGCGAGCACGTTCTTCACGTAGTCCATCAGCTCCTTCTCGAGCTTGGGACCACTCTCTTGGCCGACGTTCGTGACGACGAACGCGAGCGGCTTGATCAGGCCCTCGGAATCGTCGACGCCGACGACGGCCGCTTCCCAGACCGCTTCGTGAGCGGTGAGCGCGCGCTCGACCTCGCCTGGCGAGACCCACTTGCCGCCGACCTTGAACAGGTCATCGACGCGACCGCAGTGGTGGTAGTAGCCCTCGCTGTCGATCATGAAGCGATCGCGCGTGCGGAACCAACCGTCGGTGCGCAGATCGATCTCGCTGCCTTGGTGCGCAGCGCCGACGCCCCAGTAGCCCGCGAACAGCGAACCGCATTGGATCTCGAGCGTCCCGATCTCGTCGACGCCGACGGGGTCACCATCGTCGTCGAGCAGACGAACCTGGACGCCCCCGAGCGGCTTGCCGCAGACGCCGGGACGCGCGCCCGGATCGTTGGAGCGCCCGGCGAGCGCGAACTGGAAGATCTCGGTCAGACCATAGCCGACGACGACCTCGCACCCGAGGACGGCGCGGATGCGCGGAATGAGGCGCTCGGGCATGCCCTCGGCGCCAGCGACCGCGTGGCGGAGCTGCGCGAGCGGCTTGTCGAGCTTCTGCTCTTCGGCGTCGTGCGCGAGTTGCGCGTAGACGGAGGGCGTCGCGAACAGCACGGTCGGCTGGTAGGACTCGAGCGCCTTGAACAGCGAGTCCGACTTGGGCTGCGCAGGGAACAGGAGCGATTCGGCGGGAACGGCGAGCGGCAGGAGTAGACCCGAACCGAGCCCGTACGCCGTGCAGAGGCGCGCGACGTTGAGGATGCGATCCTTGTCCGTCAGCTGGAGGAGGCCCTTCGCGAAGGACTCGAACGCGGCGTTGATCGTCCGCTGGCTGTGCGGCACGGCGCGCAGCTCGCCGGGGCCCGAGCCCGCGGAGTAGAGCAGCAACGAAACGTCGTCGACACCCATCGGAACGGACGGCTGGGCCTGCGATTCCGCGACGAGCTTTGCGAAGTCCTGGCTGCCCGGCAGCTTGGGACCGACGCAGATGACCTCGCGGAGCAGCGGCGTTTCGGAGCGCACGGCGTCGACGACGGTCTCGTGCGAGTCATCGACGATCGCGATCACGGCGCCCGCGTGGACGACGTACTCCTGGACATCATCGGCCGTGGACAGCTCGCTCACCGGAACGGCAACCGCGCCCGCATGGATGACGCCGAGGATGGCCGCCGCGCACTCGAGCGTGTCGCGCATCAGGATGAGGACGCGCTCGCCGCGCGCGAGCTTGAGGGTGCGGAGCGCCCCCGAGAGCTTGCCGACAGTCGCGTCGAGCTCGGCGTAGGTCCAGACGCGGTTCCCCTCGCGCAGCGCGGGACGAGATCCCGCAGCTTTCGCCAGCGCGCCCTCGAGGAGCCACGCTGCCAGGTTGCCCACCTGCGACATGCAGGGAAATTGTAAAGGACCCGGCGGGCGATCACCAAAAAGATCGGGCATGTTCGGGCGTCCTGTATGCGCATCGTCGGAGGTGACCTGAGCGGACGGGTGCTCCGCGCGCCCCCAGGAGCGGCCACGCGACCTACATCGGAGAAGGTCCGCGAGGCCATGTTCGGGATCCTGGCGAACCGCCTGGGATCGCTCGAGGGAGCCCACGTCCTGGACCTGTTTGCGGGTTCGGGGGCGCTGGGTATTGAAGCGCTATCCCGCGGCGCGGCCCACGTGACGTTCGTGGACTCCGGGAAACCACAGCTCGCGGTCGTGAAGCAGAACCTCGCCGATATGGGAGTGGCGGACCGCGCCCGGGTGCTTCCAGGCGATGCGGTCGCATGGGCGGCCAAGCTGCAGCCTCCGGAACCGTACCGCCTCGTCTTTATCGATCCGCCCTACGCCTCGGACCTCGCGCTGCGAGCGGTGAACGCGATACCAGCGGCCAATATCGCGCGCGATGGAATGGTCGTCATCGAGCACGATCGCCGCAACGCGCCCCCCGAGCGACTCGGTTCAATGTTACGAACGGATGACCGTCGCTACGGCGACACGTTGCTCTCGTTCTACGAGGTGTCGGCATGACGCAATCACGTCCTCTGGCTGTTTACCCGGGTACCTTCGACCCGATCACGAACGGCCATCTCGACATCCTCGAGAGAGCGCTCGCGCTGTTCGAAACGGTGATCGTCACGATCGCACCGAACATCCGCAAGAATCCGCTGTTCACCACGGACGAGCGCATGCAGTTCATCAAGGACGCGCTGCCGCAGTATGGCGACCGGCTGCAGTTCGCCGTGTTCGAGGGCCTGCTCGTCGATTTCTGCCGGAGCAAGGGCGCGACGGTGATCGTCCGCGGTCTCCGCGCCCTCGCCGACTTCGAGTACGAGTTCCAGTTCGCCCACATGAACCGTCGTCTCGCGCCTGACGTCGACACGATGTTCTTCATGACGGACGAGCGGAACCACTACGTGTCGTCCTCGCTCGTCAAAGAGGTCGCCAGCCTCGGCGGCGATGTGAACGGTCTCGTCCCTGCTGCTGTCGTTACGGCGCTCGCCGCCAAGTATAGGAAATGAACATGCCGACTCCGCTCAAGCTCGCCTCTCGCCTCGATCCCATCAAGCCGTCGATCACGCTCGCCGTCACCGCAAAGGCGGCCAAGCTCAAAGCCGACGGCGTCGATGTCATCAGCTTTGGTGCCGGCGAGCCGGACTTCGATACGCCCGAGCACATCAAGAACGCCGTGCGCGCCGCGATGGATAAGCCGGGCTCCGGCAAGTACACCGAGGTGAGCGGCACGCTCGCGTTGCGCAAGGCGATCGCCGCCGAGCTCTCCACGGTGCACGGGATGCCGATCGAGGCCGACAACGTGCTCGTCTCCGACGGCGCGAAGCACTCGCTCTACAACCTGTTCCAAGCTCTCCTCGATCCAGGTGACGAGGTGCTCATCCCCGCGCCGTACTGGGTCTCGTACCCCGACATGGTGATGCTCGCGGGCGGTCGCCCCGTCATCCTCGAGACGCGCGCGGAGGACGACTTCGCGGTCACCGCGGCCGCCGTCGGCGCCGCCTGCACGGCACGCACGCGCGCGATCGTCCTCAACAACCCGTCCAATCCGACCGGCGCGACATACACGCGCGCTCAGATCGAGGCGCTCGCGAAGATCTGCGTCGAGAAAGATCTTCTGATCATCAGCGACGATATCTATCGCCAGCTCGTCTACGGAGGAGCGGAATACGTGTCGATCGCGAGCGTCCACCCCGAGGCGGCGAAGCGCACCGTGCTCATCGACGGCGTCTCCAAGACGTACGCGATGACCGGATGGCGCATCGGCTACACCGCTGTCGGCCCCGCCCTCGCGCCGCTGATCAAGGCGATGTCGAAGATCCAGGGTCAGTCGACGTCCAACGCGACGACGGTCTCCCAGATCGCCACGCTCGCTGCACTCACGGGATCGCAGGACTGCGTCGCCGAGATGCGCAAAGCGTTCGACGAGCGCCGCGTGGAGATGACGAAGCTGCTGCGCGCGATTCCGAACGTGAAGTGCCAGGAGCCGAAGGGTGCGTTCTACGCGTTCCCGAACGTCTCGGCGTACATCGGCAAGAAGTCGCCCGAGGGCGCGATCATGGACAACGACGTCCAGCTCTGCGACTGGCTCCTCGAGGTCGGCAAGGTCGCCGTCGTCCCCGGCTCGGGCTTCGGCGCGCCGGGCTTCGTGCGTCTGTCCTACGCGTGCTCGATGCAGAACATTCGCGACGGCATCGGCCGCCTCGCCGCGTCGCTCGCGAAGCTCAGCTAGCGCGAGAGCTCGTCGACGATCGAAGCGAGCGTGGCGCGCGCGCGGTCGACCTCGTCGGGGCGCAGCGTGACGCCACCGACCACGGCGTGACCACCACCGCCGTGGCGCGCGCATAGATCGCCGATGTCATGGCGGCGCTGTTTGCCCGACCACGGGTTCACACCGACGGAGATCTTGATGCTGTGCGACGCGCGCGTGCCCGACACTGCATACAGCGCCGTCGGATACAGGAGATAGCCGAGGAAGCCGGGGCTGCGCGCGCCGAGATCGTCGAAGCGATCGAACACGATCGTCTCGCCGCTCCACACGCCGAGCTTCTTGATCGCGTCGAGCTCCGTCGCCCGCTCGTCTGTGATCTGCTTCAGCGCGACCTTCATCTCGGGCCGCTCCGCGATCTCGGCGAGCGAATGCTCCGCGAGCCATCCGACGTACGCGGCGGTGTCAGCGGGTTCGCGTCCGTGCGCGAGCCACGCAGCGAGTCGCTGCGCAGGATTCACGAGCGCGACAGCATCCTCGGCGGAGGCGAACTGCGCGGCATCGATCGTGTCGGCCCAGGCGACCGCCTCGACGAGCCACGCTGGTAACTTCCAGCCGTACTTCTGCTCGAGCGAGCGGGCCATCAGCCCCGCGCACGAGGGAGACTTCGGGTCGAAGAACCAGGTCGGCAGGTGCCTGGTATCGAACACCTCGCGCAGCGTC
Organism: Kofleriaceae bacterium; assembly: GCA_036499725.1. Lineage (GTDB taxonomy): Bacteria > Myxococcota_A > Polyangia > Haliangiales > Haliangiaceae > JABFXX01. The sequence goes on along the minus strand of DASYDE010000038.1, from coordinate 22,627 downwards.
GGGGGCTGGAATGCGGTCGGGTGATGATCGAACCACCAGCGCATCCGCGGATCCGCGCAGAACCGGAAGTCGACGCACGCGTGGTCGTCAGCGTCGAGGGGGATACCCTCGAACGGATCGCCGTCCTTGTGAGTCATTCCGACAGGGACGACGCTCGTGCCCGCAGCGATCGCGTCCCGATAGAACGCAGCGAACAGCGCAGCCGACGTGGTCCCGTCGAAGCACGCGTCGTGGAAGAAAATCTTGAGGACGCTCACGACGAGGCAAAACAGATCATACACGGAGGCGATCCGCCCGCGTATGTGGTCGCGGGTGTTACCCTGCCCTCATGTACGAGTGGCTGAAGACGGGGCACTTGATCGGTGTTCTTCTGTGGATCGGCAGCATGTTCACCGTCTATTGGCTCCTGCGCTTCCATACGCAGGCCCCCAAGGACGCATCCGACAAGCTGACGTTGATGGAGCGCTCGATGGCGCTGACCATGGATCTCGGTGCCACGCTCGCTATCGGCTGCGGCATCGCGATGGCGGTCTCGCACGGTGGCACGCACCCGACGAGCAACCTGTTCGCGGCCCCCGGCGCGGCTTGGTTTCACATCAAGCTGACGCTCGTTGTCGTCTGCATCCTCTCGGTGCACGGCATGCTGCGCGCGCGCGTGGCCAAGTTCAGCCGCGGCGAGACGCCCGCGGTTCCGCAGTGGATGTGGAGCCTGCTCCTCGTCGGCATCGTCGGGATCGTGATCATGGTGATCCGCGGACCGATCATGTTCGCTCCGACTCACTAGAGTGAACCGCACGATCCTGCACGTCGACCTGGACGCGTTCTACGCGGCGGTCGAGCAGCGGGATAATCCAGCGCTGCGCGGAAAGCCGATCATTGTCGGCGGCAGCCTGCGCCGCGGCGTCGTCTCGGCGGCGTCGTACGAGGTTCGCAAGTTCGGCGTCCGCAGCGCGATGCCGATGGCCGAAGCCGTGCGGCGCTGTCCGCACGTGATCGTCGTGCCGCTGCGGATGGACCGCTACGTCGACGCGTCGGAGAAGTTCTTCGCGATCCTCGGTGACTTCTCGCCCGAGGTGGAGGGTCTCTCGCTCGACGAGGCGTTCCTCGACGTGACCGGCAGCGAGCGCTTGCTCGGCGATGGCCCGACGATCGCCCGAGCGATCAAGCAGCGAGTGCGCGACGAGCTCTCCCTGGTCGCTTCCGTCGGCATCGCGCCGATCAAGTTCGCGGCGAAGATCGCATCCGATATCGACAAGCCCGACGGGCTGCGCATCGTCACGCCCGACGGCCTGCTCCCCTTCCTGCACCCTCTTCCGATCACGCGCCTGTGGGGCGTCGGCGAGCAGACGCGCAAGTCGCTCGAGACGATGGGCCTCGCGACGATCGGCGATGTCGCGCGGTATCCGGAGAACGCGCTCGTCGGGCGGCTCGGCGAGAACACCGGGCGCCACCTCGCCGCACTCGCGCGCGGAGAGGATTCGCGGGCCGTCGTCTCCGAGCACGACCAGGTCTCCATCGGTCACCGCGAGACGTTCGATGACGATATCGATGACAGGGACGAGCTCGCGATCGTCATCCTCGATCAAGCCGATCGCGTGGCTGCGCGGTTGCGAGCGGCAGAGCTGCGTGCCCGCACGGTGGTGCTGCACGTGCGCTACGACGACTTCCGCATGATCACGCGACAGACCGCATTGCCGACGGCGTCGAGTGACGGCGGCGTGATCGCTCGCACCGCGATCGACCTGCTCGGCAAGGTCGCGATCGACTCGCGCAAGGGTCAGCGCGTGCGCCTGATCGGCATCTCTGCGACCCACCTCGAGAACCGCGATGCGCCGCGCCAGCTGATGTTCGACGAAGCGGACCGCGCGAAGGGCGAGCGGTTGGGCGACACCCTGGACAAGCTGACGGCGAAGTTCGGCAAAGCGACCATCAAGCGCGCCGTCCACCTCGACGGCGAAGGTGACGAATGACGCAACTGCGTGCAATTCGTCATGGTTTGCCGCGCTGTTTCGGGTTCCCATCGCGGCCTGCTCGCGTGTCATAGGGGCATAGCCGATGAACCGCCTCGCCTGTTCCCTGCTGTTCGCTGCGGCGCTCGCACTCGCGAGCACGGCCTCGGCGCAGCCCGCGCCAGCCGGCGAGGTGACCACGTTCGCGCTCGTGATCGGCTCCAACGCCGGCGGCCCGGGCCAAGCGACGCTGCACTACGCGGAGGAGGACGCGAAGCGCGTCGGATCGCTGCTCGTCGAGCTCGGTGGTTACGCGCAGGATCACGTCGATACCGTGCTGTCGCCGACACCGGACGAGCTGCGCAAGCACCTCGATGCGCTCGCCAAGCGCGTCGGGGCGGAGAGCGCGGCGGGTCGGCGTTCGCGCGTGACGTTCTACTACTCGGGCCACGCGCGTGCGACGGCGCTCGATCTCGGCAGCGCGCAGCTGCCACTCGCGGAGCTGCGCACGCGGCTGTTCGCATCCACCGCGCAAGTGACCGTCGTCGTTCTCGATGCGTGTCAGAGCGGTGCGTTCTCGCAGGTGAAGGGCGGCGCTCCGGCGGCCGACTTCTCGTACAACTCCAAGAGCCAGCTCGATGCAACGGGCGTCGCGGTGCTCGCATCGTCGACGGGCAGCGAGCTCTCTCAGGAGAGCGAGGAGCTGCGCGGCAGCTACTTCACGCACAACTTGCTCACCGGCATGCGCGGCGCGGGCGATGCCAACGGCGACGGCCAAGTCTCCATCGACGAGGCGTATCGCTACGCGTATCACCAGACCCTGCTCGCGACAGCGGAGACGGCCGTCGGAGGACAGCACGTCACGTTCGAGGTGGACCTCAAGGGTCACGGCGAAGTGCCGATGTCATTTCCCAGGGCATCGACGGCGTCGCTGCTCTTGCCGGCAGGGTTCGACGGCTCGACGATCATCGAAAACACGCGAGCCAAGACCGTTATCGCCGAGCTCTACAAGGCAAAGGCGGACGCGATCCGCATCGCCGTCCCGCCTGGTGAGTACGACGTGCTCGTGCGGCAGGGCACCGAGCTCGCGCGCTGCCACGTCATGACGCCCGTCACCGGAACGGCAACCGTCGACATCACACGCTGTCCGCGCGAGAAAGTCGTCGCGGTCGTCACGAAGGGCGGCGAGCTCACCGAGGAGCAGCGCGTCGACGCGTGGACCGAGCGCGAAGGGACGTACTCGGGAAAGACGCGCATCGAAGTCGCTCTCACCGTCGGCGACGAACATCACGACGCGTACACGCAGGAGCTCACGAACTTCCAGTACCGCGAGGACAGCGGCGCGAGCGATGGCGGCCTGTTGGTCACCGTGCTGCACCGGCTGACGCGCAACCTATGGGTCGGTGGCCTCGCGACGTACGAGACCAGCCAGCCGTGGCTACGCCAGGATCAACTCTCGTCGCTCTCGATCCGCTGGACGACCGGGTCGGCGATGGCGACGGCGCAAGGTCTGCTTCCGTTCGCACAGGAAGGCAGACTGTCTCGCTTGGCTCTCTACGGTGACGCTGCCCTCGGCCTCGCGATCGCGCGCACCACGTTCCATTCGATGACGACCGAGGACACGACCAGCCGCGAGTGGTTCGGCGGACCGGCGTTCGCCGTCGGTGCCGGCATCAAGTTCGAGAGCTCGCTGCTGGGCGGGGTCGGATTCTCGATGGGCTATCAGTTCCAATTCCTGCACGCGATCGACAACCTCGACGGCGACACGCACGCGTCGGGTGGCCATCGCCTCACGTTGGGGTTGTTCTATGCGTTCTAAGATCGCGCTCGCTCCGTTCATCGTTCTCGCCGTCTCGCAGATGGGCGCCACCGACGGCGGCGGCTGCGGCGAGGGCGGACAGGTGACACGCGATCCGGGGTTCGACCTGTGGTGCGGCGACACGCTGTGCAGCTGGAAGATCGATCGCGGCAGCATCGCAAAGATCGGGACGTGGCACGCGGATGATCCGGGCGTCGCGTTCCTCGGAGCGGACAGCGCCATCTCGCAGGTGTCGCCGGTGAACAGCACGGACGGCCACTGCATCAAGTTCCAGCTGCTCTCCAAGGTCGAGGGCAGCGCGCAGATCGAGCTACGCGTCGACATCGGCGATGACGGCACCGTCGACCAGACAGAGCGCTTCCCGGTCTCCGACCACTGGGAGCTGCTCGTCTACGACATCTACATGAACCGCGACTACAACGGCGCTCGCTTCGAGATCGCGAAGAGCGGCAACGGGAACGCAGCGATCGCGCAGATCGACGCGAACATCGATCCGGGCGCATGTGACGGATTCTCGTCGGCGCTCGCAGATCCGCAGGGCAACGGCACGGTGTGCGACTTGAACACGCAGTGCGAGAGCGGCATGTGCAACGGCATGTCGCACGTACCGGGTCTGGACAACCACACGTGCCAGGGCTGCGCGCCGGGCGTCTCCGGAACATGCGGTGCGACCGACACCTGTGGCGCGGTCGAGCCGTTCTCTGCGGTGCTCGACGACGTGATCCACGCTTGCGTACCGGCGCACAGCGCCAAGACGGGCCAGCGCTGCTACGACGATTCGCAGTGCGCGAACAGCACGTGCGTCCAAGGCGTGTGCTCGACGTGCAGGACCGCCGCTGATTGTGGAGCTGGCGACACGTGCGGCACGACGTTCCTCTACGGACCGAACGTCTGCGCCTACAAGCTCGGCCACCGCACGACGGGCCAGTCGTGCTTCGACAACGCGGACTGCGCGAGCGGGGCGTGCAACGGCACACCTCGCTATCAGTGCGACGACGGCCGGTCGTGTCCTGGCGGCGATCGCACGCTGTGTCCTCCGCAATCCGGTTTCTCGCTCGAGCCTGGACCGTGCACAGAAGTCGGCATCGAGGGTGGAACCTGCACCTGATCCCCAGTCGGCCTATCGCGCGCACGGGGCCGCTCTCGTCCGCAAGGCCGAACGCATTCTTCGCAATCGCGAGGATGCGACGGACGTCGTGCACGCATTGTTCGTCGATCTGATTCCGACCTGGAACCCTGACGTGAACCTCCCGTACCTCTACCGCGCCATCACGAATCGCTGCCTGAACATGGTGCGCGATCGAGGAACCCGCGCGCGCCTGCTCGAGCGCGAAGGAGCGAGCGCGGCGCCCGTCGGACGCGTGAAGCTCGAGGATCACGTTGTCGGCGTCGGCCTCATCGCCGCGCTCGCAGAGCGGCTCGACGAAGGGCACATGGAAGTTCTCGTCGCGCGCTTCGTCGACGACATGACGCAGGAAGAGATCGCGGCGCACCTGGGACTGTCGCGCAAGACGATCGGGAAGCGGCTCGACCGCATCCGCGATGAGGTCATCTCTTTGCGCGGCCAGGAGGTGGCAGGATGAGCACCTCCGCGGCAAACCTCGCGTGCATCGGCGAGCCCATCTCGTGGCTGCGGCTCGAGACGTTCGCAGCCGGGTCGCCCGACGCGAGTGTCGACACCCACGTCGCGGAGTGCCCCGCGTGCCGCCACTGCCTGGAGCAGCTGCGCGCGGACACCGTTGCGCTGCCTGCGCTCGTGATGCCGTCGTCGGTGAAGAAGGCGCAGCGCGCGTGGTGGAAGACCGCCGCTCCGCTCCTCGCCGCTGCGGCGGCCGCCGCCGTGATCTTCATCGTCGCGAAGCGACCGGGCGGCACGCACGTCGTGCGCGAGGACGTCGCGATCGTGAAGGGTGTCGGCGAGGTCATCCTCGGCACCGTGCGCGAGCGCGGTGGCGCCATCGCCGAGGATGCACACACGTTCGCGCCCGGCGATCGCTGGAAGCTCGTGCTCACCTGCCCGCCCGCTGACGAGGTCCACACGGACGTCACCGTCGTCGAGCTCGACACCAAGCCCTATCCGGATCGCCCGCTCGCCCCGGCGACGATCGCGTGCGGCAATCGCGTCGTGCTCCCCGGTGCATTCACGCTAACGGGCGCGCACGCGAACCGTGTCTGCGTCTCGTTCGACGCGACCACGCAGGCGTGCGTCACGATCGCGCCCGAGTAGTCGTCGCGGACTCGCGGGCCATTCGTAGGGCAGAGAACCGCGAAGACGCGAGGCCACGAAGAAGAGGTCGACCGCGCCGGGCGAGTGGCGTCCAACCGCATCGAACCGGATCCAGTCGGAGCGCCTCCACCAGATCGTCTCTTTTGCGTCCTCGCGTCTTCGCGGTTCTCTTCTCGTTCGCAGCGGCCCCGCGCGCGACCGGCGTCCGTCTCTCGGCGACGTGGTTGGTCCCCAGGCGCGATTACTTCGGGAACGCGGCGTGCCACGTCGACTCGGTCGCGGCAGTGCCGACGACGACGCAGGTGAAGACGCCTTGCTTGAACGCGTACGCGACGAGCGAGTCACTCTTCTTCTCCGTATGCCCCGGCGCGACACCGCGCGCGCGCTGGCAGAGGTAGGTGACGTCGTCGCTGCCGATGGAGAGGCGCATCACCGCCGCGGAGCGATCGAGGATCTCGATCTGCTTGGCACCCTGGATGGTCGAGATCGACGCGGGGAGCGGGAGCTCCTTGCCAGCGAAGCCCTTCACCCATGCGCGCGCCTCGGCGGGCGTCGGCGAGGTGAGGTCCCAATCGTGGTCGCTCTCGACGTGACGTGCGATCGCTTCATCGAGCAGCACGTCGTGTCGCGCCGGGAAGCGCATATAGATCGCGACGACGGTCCCGATCAGCACGGTCATCGTGAACAACAGCGAGACCGAGACGCGCCGATGCGGCGGCCGCGGCGGCGTCACCAGCGGCGCATCGCCTTCGACCGGCCCTACTTCTTCGGCTTCGACGAGGTTCATTGCTCGAGTACCGGAACCGTACCGAAACGGCGCACGAACTCATCGCGTAACTTGGCACAAAACGCAGCAAAGTCCGTCTCGCGCTCCTGGACCTCGATGAGATGGCGGCAGACGAGCGGCCCGAGCGGCGACCCGGCATGCGTGCGGGCTAACTCCTGTGCCGTCGCCCTCACGTCGGGCGAGACGCCGTACCAGACCATCGCGCTCTTGCCGCTTGGATAGTCGAGGAGCCCATTGGCGAGGCGCAGCTGGAGGACACCCGGCTCGGCGGGGGCGTGATCCCCGCCTGACGCGAGCGGGTACCACGGACAGAAACGCACGCTTCGAGTGTACCGTGGCGACCGGTGACGAGGACGAGCAGCACGATCACCTTTGGCGGAACGCGCGGTGAGCTCAACCCTGACCAGCTGATCCACGGCGATGCGCTCGCGGCGGCGACGGCGCAACCGACGGGCTCGCTGGCCGCGATCTACATCGACCCGCCGTTCGGCACTGGACTCGTCCAACGGGGCCGCTCACACGCCTACACCGACCGCGCGGATGATCCCGACGCATTCGTCGCGTGGCTCTCGCCCATCCTCGTCGAGTCGCGCCGTGCTCTGAGCGAGAGCGGCTCGATGTTCGTCCACCTCGACTACCGGGCCGTCCACTACGTGAAGGTCGCGCTCGATCGACTGTTCGGGCGCGAGCGGTTCATCAACGAGATCGTGTGGTGCTACGCCGTTGGTGGTAAGTCGCGGCGCGGCTTCGCTCGCAAGCACGACACCATCCTCTGGTATGCGCGCGGCGAGGACTACGCGTTCTACGCCGACGCGATCCGGGTCGCCCGCCGGGGCGGTTCACACATGCGAGTCGTGGGGGACGGCGGGGAGCTCGTGCAAGAGAAGACCGATAGGCGCACCGGGCGCGTCTACCGCTACCCGGTCGCGGCAGGCAAGATTCCCGAAGATTGGTGGACCGACATCGAAACGCTCAACCACAGCGACCGGGAGCGGACGGGCTATCCGTCGCAGAAACCGGAGCGGCTGGTGGAGCGCATCCTGCGCGCGGTGACCGTCCCCGGCGATCGGGTCGGGGACTGGTTTGCCGGCTCGGGGACGACGGCCGCCGTGGCCCAGCGCCTGGCGCGGCGGTTCGTGGCCGCGGATCGCGAAGCGGCCTCGATCGCAACCTGTCGAGCACGTCTTTCGACGCAGGGAATGGCCCTTGCCGAGGCAGGGGCTCCTCCGCCACCGATCGAAATCACCAATCTGACGTCGCCTCGTCGTGCATCTGTCGTGATCTAGGTTCGCAACGCTTGCCGTCGCTCCCGGCGCGAGTGAGAATTCTCCCACTTCCCGAGTACTTTGAATGACTGCGACACCTTCAGATGAAGTCTCTCGCGTGAGCCTCGATGCGTGGCTCGTGACGGACATCGGAATGGTGCGCGAGCACAACGAAGACTCCGCGCACATGGAGCCCACCAAGGGCTTCTTCATTGTCGCTGACGGCATGGGCGGTCACGCTGCCGGCGAAGTCGCGTCCGCGATGGCGGTGGAGACTGTCCGCAAGACGCTCGAGAGCTCGCGCACCGAGATCGAAGCGTTCAAGAAGGCGCCGTCGGATCCGGGCCGCCGCAGCCTCGTGCAGCTGCTGCAGAACGCCGTGCTCGCGGCGCATCAGGCTGTTTATCAGCGCGGTCAGAACGAGGCCGACAAGCAGGGCATGGGCACCACGCTCGACGTCGTGCTCGTCGCTGGTCCCGAAGCGTTCGTCGCGCATGTCGGCGACTCGCGCACGTATCTCATCCGCGACGGCAAGTCCTCGCAGATCACGACGGACCACACGGTCGCGGAGGTCCTCGTCATCGAGGGCAAGCTCACGATCGAAGAGGCGCAGGTCTCTCCGCTGCGCACGATCCTCGTCAACGCGATCGGCGTCTCCGCGGACGTCGGCGTCGAGATGGCGCACGTCACGCTCAAGAAGGGCGACCGTCTGCTCCTGTGCTCGGACGGGCTGCACGACTACTTCCCGATGGAAGAGGAGATCGCGCAGCGCCTCTCCGCGGATGCTCCCGGTGCGGCCCTCAGCGAAATGGTCGAGCTCGCCAAGACGCGCGGCGGTCACGACAACATCACCGGTGTGACGGTCCATATCCTCGACGTTGCCGAGGCTGTTCCGGAGACGGTTAGCGCGGACTCCACGCAGCCCGTCGAAGTCCCGGCCAACCCGTTCGCCGACGAGCCGACGGAGACCTCGCACATGCCGCCCGGTCTGCCGCCGCGGATGATCGGTACGCTCTCGCCGATGGCACAGCGCCAGACGCAGCCGATGCGCGCGGTCGAGACGCCCGATTCCCTGAGCGACACGGTCCCGCCGCCGAACAAGCGCGCGACGACGGTGCCCGTCGGCAACAAGGACGTCTCGTGGGACGGCAACACCGACGTGAGCTCCGCTCCGCTCGGCGACAAGGACGACAAGCGTGCGTCCATCGATCCCGACGACGCCACGGCCAAAGATGACGAGAAGACGCCGAAGACCGACAAGTCTGGCGGCACCAAAAAGAAGTCGAAGAAGAAGTCCTGAGAGCGGTCCCCGTGACCGCTTGGACTTCACTCGAGGATGTTGTCTACGCCGCGGCCCGCTCGGTCGTCGGTGAGCGCGCGCTAGCGACGAGCCCGCTGCTCGAAGCGATCCGCGATCGGAGCGCGCGCTACACGAGCGATCGCGATCGGTTGGCGAGACCGGCGTCTCCAACGGGAGATCTGGCGGCGCGGGCCGTGTTCTTCACGCTCGCCGATGCACCGAAGGTCGCGATTCCGTTGCGCGAGCTCGTCTCGCGCTCCGCCCTGCCCTCCCACCGGCCGCTGCGCGTCGTCGACCTCGGGGCGGGCTGTGGTGCGATGAGTCTCGGTGCGCTCGCCACGCTGACCGAGCCGATGGAGATCACGGCGATCGATCGCGACCGCGAGGCGCTCCAGATCGCGGCGGCGGCTGTGAAAGCGTTCGCGCCGAGCGCGACGTTCTCGACGACAAAGGCGGACGCGACGAGCGCTTCGATTCCACCGGCGGACCTCGTCCTGATGGGCACGCTGCTCAACGAGCTGGATGCGCCGGCGCGGCTGGCGCTCGTTCGGCGCGCACTGGCATCGCTGTCGCCAGATGGCGCCTTGATCATTCTCGAGCCCGCGCTGCGCGAAACGACCCGCGCGCTTCACGAGCTGCGCGACGCGATCATCGGTGATGCGTTCGTGTTTGCGCCGTGCACCCGGCAATGTGCTCCCTGCCCTGCGCTCGCGGATCCGACCGATTGGTGCCACGAGCATCGTCGCGTCGAGCTCCCGCACCGCACCGCCGAGCTCGCGCGCCTCACGCATCTGCGCGACGACGGTCTGAAGTTCAGCTATCTCGTGCTTCGCACCACCGCCGCGACGCTCTCTGACGATGCATCAGCCTGGCGCGTCACCGGTTCGCCCTGGGCGCAGAAGGGCAAGGTCGAAGTGCTCGCCTGCAGCAATAGCGGGCGCACGAAGTTGCGGCTCCTCAAGCGCAACCGCGTCGCGAGCAATCGCGCGCTGGAGAACGTCGAGCGCGGAGACATCGTCACCGTCGACGCGCAGCCCGACGACGATCGCATCGAGGTCATGCCCGAGACCAAGCTCACCATCAAGCGCCCCGGCGATCCGCCCACCGTTGCGAAATGAGCGCGCGCGATCTCGACGCATGAGATACGCGCGCGGGTGCCGTCGTCGACGCGGCTTGCATCGAGTGCCACCACGGAGCGGGGCGAAGTCCGGCGGGGTGCCGCAGCGGAGCGTCCGCAGCCCAACGCAGAGCACACGCTCCGCACCGACACACATGGCAGGGCGAGGTCGTGGAGCGCAGGCACTCTGCCGGCGAAGCCCCCGAAGTGGTGGCGCGAGATGCGCCGCGTCGACGACGGCACCCGCGCGCAGCTGACATGCGCAGGGCGCGGGACTACAGGCGCGCCGTCGCGCCAATAGACGGGATGAACACCGTCTTGTGCTCGATGTTGTCGGCGGCGTTCAAGAAGCGCTCGACACCGACCTCGGCGATCAGAGCGAGGTGCTTGTTCACCGCGAGCTCGACACCGGCCGCACCACGCGCCGAGACGCGCGCACCGTCCGCAAAGATGATCGGCATGCCCGCGGAGATCATCGGACGCACCTTGCCGGGCAGGAACGCGAACGTCACGCCCGCATAGGCACCGGAGTGTGGACCGATGAGGCCAGTGGCCTGCACCGAGAGCTGGCTGATCACGTCGGCGGAGAAGCCGACGAGGACGGCGCTGCCCTTGTTCACGGGATCGACGTGCCACGCGACGAGGGCGGCGATGCGCGAGCGCTCCGTCGACTCGGCGGACTTGGAGATGCCGTTATCGTTGAACGTGGTCGTGGTGCTGGTGGGCGCCGTTTCGACGACAGCGGGCTCCTCCTCGAGCTTGAGCTCGAGGCCACGCGTCTCGCCCGCCGTGATCTTGAACGTCTCGGCGCGTAGCTTGTAGTGGCTCGCACGCGCGAGGACCGTGACGTCGCCCGGGTTCACGCGGACCTTCTTGATCGTGTCGGCGGGAACCCACTTGGCCGCGCCGTTCACCTGGATCTCGGCACCGCCTGGCTCCGCGGCGATCGTGACGACGCCGAGCTCCTTGTCGAGACCCGCGAGGATCTTCTGCGCGTCGGCCTGCTTGGTGATGTCGACGTCCTTCGCATCCAGGTAGCGCTGATACGTGTTCGCGGCTTCCGCCTTGCGGTCGAGCTTGATCAGCGTGGTGCCGATGTTGAGAAGGATCTTCGGCGAAGAGAACTTGTCGTACGCGCTCTGAAAGACGGAGAGAGCGCCGAGGTAGTCCTTCTGCCCGAACAGCTTGAGGCCGGATGCGAGGAGCGCTTTCGCGTCCTCCTTGCCGGCGTCGCTCTTGTCGGAGGGTTGCGCCCACGCGATGGGAGCAACGGCGGTAACGAGAAGAGTGGTGGCGAGAATCGAGCGGAGTTGCATCAGAGGTCGGTCTCGAGAAGATCGCCGCCTTTTGCAGGCTTGTCGACTCTGTCGCCCTCCTTCGTCTTGGGCGTCTTGGTCTTCTGCTGCGTCGTCTTGACGGTCTGCTTGGTGTCGACCTTCGGTTCCACTTTCGCTTCGACCTTCGGCTCGATCTTCGGTTCCACCTTCGGCTCGGCAACCTTCGGCTCGACGACCTTCGCTTCGACCTTCGGCTCCGTCTTTGCGGTGGGCGGAGGGACCGCCGGCTCGGCCGCCTTGGTGTCGATGACCACCGGCTTGGTCTCGCGCTCCTTCGCTGGCGTGACCGTCTTGCTGGACGTGCCGACGATGAACGCGATGCCAGCGGCGGTCGCGACAAGGATCGCACCGACGGCGATCGTCAGGCCGCGGCGCGGGCGATGCATCGCGTCGACGTGGGAGACGACGGACTGGCTCGCGGCACCAGAGAGCGTCGTCGGCTTGTCCGACTGCGCGAACACCGTCGGAGCCTGAGGCGCGAGCGCCGGGACGTGCGCGGGCCCTGGCGTGAAGTGCATGACGCCTGGCGTGAGATGCGCGGGCGTGTAGTGCATCGGCGTCGGCGGGATGTGCTGCGCGGAGAAGCGGCCCGACGGATCTGTGTTGGACACGGCGATCCAACCAGAGAGCTGCGCGATGTGGACGAGATGCTGGCCGAGCTCCAGCGCGGTCTGCACGCGCTCCTCGGGCTTCTTGCGGAGCAGCGTCATGATCAACGCTTCCATCTGGGGCGAGACACGGCCGTGGCGGGAGGGCGGCTCCGGCTCGACGAAGAGATGGTGACCGAGCAGCTCGCCCGCGCCTTGTACCGCGAACGGTGGGCGCCCGACGACGAGCTCGTAGAGCATGCAACCGATGGAATAGAGATCCGCGCGCAGGTCGACCTCGCCTGCGCCGCGGCACTGCTCGGGCGACATATAGGTTGGCGTCCCCATCACGGCGCCGGTCTTGGTCTGGCTCGAGACCTGACCAATGTCGGTGAGCTTTGCGATTCCGAAGTCGAGGATCTTGGTGCGCTCGCCCATCGCAGACTCGGGCTCGGGGACGACGAAGATGTTGTCGGGCTTGAGGTCGCGGTGAACGATGCCCTTCATGTGGGCTGCAGCCAGGGCGCCACACACGCCGCGCATCAACATCGCCGCTTCACCCTCGGGCACGATGCCGCGCTGCTTCATGCGCTGCGACAGCGTCTCGCCCTCGAGAAACTCCATCACGAGGTAGGCGTGGCCGGACTCCATGTGTCCGAAGTCAAAGACTTCGACGATGCCCGGGTGCTTGATTGTCGACGTCGCCTTCGCTTCGTTGAAGAAGCGATTCACGATGTCCTTGTTCGTGGTCATCTCCGGGTGGAGGACCTTGATGGCCGCGACGCGACCGATCAGCGTGTGCTCGGCGCGATAGACGGTGCCCATACCACCGACAGCGATCTTGCCGGTGATGCGGTAACTGCCAACAATCGTGTCGAGCATCGGGAGAGGTAAATCATCCGAGGTGAACCCCGTCCTGTCAAACCCGGGTTTGCGCTAGGTGGGAGACGTCCCTACCCGACCGCTCGGCGCCAAAGGTCAATTGACCTGGCGTGATCCTTCACTAATGCGTGGCTTACACAGGTTTGGAGCTGTCGCGGCTGTCGCGCTCGCGTTGAGCGCCTGCCAGACCGCCGATCCGAGTTATTCGACGACGTCGTCGGACCTCGTGACGTCACCAACCCCGAGCGTCACGTTCCCGACGACGCAGGTTGGTCAGACCTCTGCACCGACCACGATCCAGATCTCGCCGGTCGGCAACACGTACAACACGATCACGAACATCACCTACAGCTGCTCGGACTTCAGCGTTCAGGCCGTGCTGCCTGGCTACGCCGAGAAAGACTGCGAGCCGGTCGATCCGTGCGCCGCGAACTCCAACGTCGTGCAGTGCGTGCCGCGCGCGAACGTCCTGTGCGGCCCCGGTTCCTACACGACGGTCTACAACTTCACCGCGACGTATCATCCGAACGCACCGATCGCTTCGAGTTGCCCGCTGACCGTGTACGTCGACACAGGCGGAACGCCATCAACGTATCAGGTCACGCTCAACGGAACGGGAGCGCCGCCGCCGCTCTCTGCGGATGTGATTCCTGCATCCGCCGGCTTTGGTGGCGTGCGCATCGCCACCGCGAGCAGCCCCGTGACGATCACGCTGCGCAACACGGGCGGCGCGACGCTCACGGTCGGTGCGCCGAGCGTGAACAACTCGGTGTTTCACATCGTCAGTGGCCCGACGGGCGGCACCTCGCTCGCGCCCGGGCAGACGCAGCCGTTCGGCATCACGTGTAACCCCACCGTCCCAGGTGGCCAATCGGCGACGCTGAGCGTGCCCACGAACTACGCGAACCTCACCGCGTCGCTGTCGTGCACGGGCATCGACAGCAACCTCGACATCTCGCCGAGCCCTGCATCGATCGCGCAAGCGCGCGTTGGCGAGCCCAAGACGACGACGCTGAACCTCGTGAACTCGGGTGGAGCGCCGATGGCGATCGAGAGCGTCGTTGTCACGGGCGGCGATATCGAGATGATGTCGGCGCCCTCCCCGGGAACGAACCTGGCACCTGGCGGCTCCGCGCAGACGAGTGTGAAGTTCATGGCCACGACCGCGGGCGACACGAGCGGCCAACTGACCGTGACCTACGACGGCGGTAAGACGCGCACGACGGAGATCGCGGCCCGCGCCGTGAACACGTCGATGTCTGTCTCGCCGAGCGGCAGCGTGGACCTCGGTCCGGTGTGCGTCGGCCAATCGACCAAGAAGACGTTCACGATCGTCGCGAACGACCAGGGCCCGTTCAAGGTCATGGATGTCAGCGGCATCGGCGATGCGTTCGATTACACGGTCGCGGGCCTACCGGCATCGGTGCAGCCGAACGGCGCGAACGCCTACACGTTCGACGTCACCGCAGCCCCGACTGTCGCGGGCGCGTCGAGCGGCACCGTCACGGTCGCGACGGACATTCCCAACGCGGTTCCGCAGGCGGTCGACCTGACGGTCACGGGCCTCGCGGAAGGCGTGACGGGAACGCCCTCCGAGCTGTACCTCGGTGGCGTCGAGCCGGGCCAGACGACGGTCGGCCAGAACGTCACCGTCACGAACTGCTCGACGGGTCCGGTCACGCTCAGCAACGCGCACATCGAAGGCGACGACACCGGTGAGTTCGCGATCGTCGTGTTCCCCGATAGCCTGACGATCGACGCGCAGGGCAGCGCGCAGTGGATCGTGATCGCGAAGCCGACGAGCGTTGGCGAGAAGAACGCCACGTTCGTTGCTGATTACGACGGTGGTCAGGTCATGATCTCGCTCGTCGGTGATGGTCTCGGCATGGCAGACGCGCCCACCGACACGAGCACCGATAAAGAGGCGAGCTACTACTCGTGCAGCGTCGGTGGAGCGAGCGTCGTCGGAGTGTGGCCGCTCGCGCTCGCGTTCGGCTTCATGGCGCGCCGTCGCCGCGCTCGCCGCTAGTCGGCTTCGCGACGGTCTGATCGAACGAGAGCGTGAGCTCGGCGAGCTCGCCGGCCGCGACATCGATCGTTCCCATCGCCGTGTGCGCGGGGAGCTTTCCCCGCGCCGGCAACCACGCGCGGATCGCGTGCGTCCCCGGAGCGACGTCCTTGATCAGGACAACGCCGCTCGCGTCGGTGATCACCGCGTCGGCGCTGACGACCCACGCGTCGTCGCCCTTGTCCTTGTCGTCGAACGAGAGGCGATAGATGCCGCCCGCCGCGAGCGCGCTCGTGACCTCGTGTCCCGCGATCGGGAGTCCGACGGCGCGCGCAGGTTCCCTGGCCTTGGCGAGGTCGGCTGCGTTGATCTCGTGAGCGAGCGACAGCTTCAACGGGCGATCGGCGCCACTCGCGATGGCGAGCGACGTTCCGACCGCGACGCGCGGGGAGAGGGTGCACGCAGCGGCGACGACCCGCGCTTCGGTGACGGGGCGGAGCGGTGCGCCCTCGACGAACACCACGACGTCCCCGATGCCCCAGGTCGTGCTCGGCGAGACCTGCGCAGTGAGCGGGGTGTTACACGACGTCGTACCAGGGGAGACGCGAGCTTCGCGCGGCACCTTCTCCCACTGCACGCGCACGCTGATGTCACCCGTCGTCGGCGCCTTTACCTCGGGTGCCGGCGGAGCATCGATCGGCGCGACGACCGAGCCGCTGCCATCACCGACGCCACGCCGCGCATCCTCGACGTGCGGCGGCTTGTTTCCCGAACATGCACTCGACAACGCGAAGAGACCGATCAGCGAGGCGCGGATCACGTACACGCACGAACCTCGTCCACGACCACCGCAGCGTCGGCGCAAATGTCATTCACGCCGGGGCCGCGATAGTCCGCACCGGCGAGCACGATGCGGTGAGAACGAGCTGCGGTGACCGCGGCTCGGACGTGATCCTTGTGACCGACCGGGTACTGAGCGAGGCCATGCGACCAGCGCACCACACTCGCGTGAACTGGCGTGCCGCGCGCTCCGAGCACCGTGCCGACATCGTTCATCGCGTGCTCGAGAATCTCTGTGTCGGAGAGCCGAGCAGCATCAGGATCGCGGCTCCCGCCAAAGATGCAGCGCAGGAGCACGTGCCCAGCCGGCGCCCGATCCGGCCACACGACCGATTCGAACACGACGCCGAGCACGCGTAGCTCCTCGCCCTGCGCGACGAGAAACCCAAAGCCGTCGACAGCGCCGGGCACATCGGCCTCGGGATAGCCGAGGTACGCGATCGCAGCGTGAGCGCGGCGCATCGGTTCGAGCCGCGACGGAAGTCCCGGTACGTCGGAGACGAGACCGCGGGCGTCCTGCGCAGCGATCGCCATCACGCACGCGTCCCACGTTTCACCGTCGACCAGCACGCCGTTCTCGACGGGAGCAACGCGCGCAACGGGCGCATTCTTCCGCACGCGCGGGCCGAGCTCGTACTCGAGCGCCGCGATCATCGCGCCGAGACCTCCGACGGGAGCCTGCAGACCGCGGCCCGGGCCCTTCGCGGGGCGGGGTTTGGGTGGAGGACCACCGACGAGCGCTCTTGCCCGCCCGACGACGGCACCGACGTGACGCTTGAGCATGCCGCGGACGAGCCCGCCGTCGAGATCGAGCCCCGCCAGCGTCGGGAAGCCTGCCTCGAGACTCACGTCGTGCGCATCGGCCGCGAAGATACCGGTCACGAACGGGGCGACAACAGCGCGCGCGACCTCCGGACCAAAGCGCCGAGCGGCGAACGAGAAGATCGACTCGTCTCCCTCGCCGCGCGTCGGTTGAAGCGGCTCGCGGAGCAGATCCAGCTTGCCGCGCCACGTGAGCAGATCCGACCGCACGAGCGCGAGGGGATTGCTCGGCAGCGCGCGCAACTTGTGATCGATGTAGATCCACCGCTTCTTCGCGCGTGGCGATGCGGCCTCGACAGGCACGCCGAGCTCGGCGCACAACGCCATCGCACCGTGCGGCGCAGTGCCGAGGAAGCTAGACGCGGCTGTCTCGCGTAAGAATCCGTCGACCCGGTTGGTGCCGATGACACCACCGATGTGGTCGCTCGCCTCGCGAACGTGCGCGTCGAAGCCTGCCGCCACGAGTGCGCGTGCGGCGGTCAGGCCCGCTAAACCGCCGCCGATGACGCAAACGCGGGTCATGGTCATCCCCTGGCCGACAGCTCTTTGACCGCGTCCACCATCGCGCGCACGTGCTCCGGGTTCGTCTCCGGAAGAACGCCGTGGCCCGTGTTGAAGATGTGGCCGGTCTTGCCCGCGCGCTCGAGGATGTCGGCCACGCGTGCGCGGATCTGGTCTGGCGGCGCGAACAGGGCCCCCGGATCGAGGTTGCCTTGCAGGGCGACACCGGTGCCGACGCGGCGACGAACCTCGTCGATACCGACGCGCCAGTCCACGCCGAGCACATCCGCGCCCGACGACGCATAGTCATCGAGGTACGGCGCGCAGCCATTCACGAAGTAGATGATGGGCGCGTTCTTGGCCTGGACGATCTTGGACGCGCGCAGATGCGCGATGACCTGCTTCGCGTAGCGCAGCGGGTACTCGCGGAAATCACCGGGCGACACGATGCCGCCCCAGCTGTCGAAGATCTGCACGCAGTCAGCGCCCGCCTCGACCTGTGCTTCGAGGAACGTCGCGCACATGCGCGCGAGCTTATCGAGCAGGGTGTGCGCCGCCTTGGGATTGCCGTACAGCAGCTTCTTGGTGTGCGCGTAGTCCTTGGAGCCACCGCCCTCGACGGCGTACGTGAGCATCGTGAGCGGCGCGCCCGCAAAACCGATGAGCGGCACGCGACCGGCGAGGCCCGTCTTGATCTGACGGATCGCTTCGAACGTGTACGGCAGCGCGCTCGTGGGATCGGGCACTACGAGCGCGTCGATCGAGGCCTCGTCGCGGAGCGGGTTCAGGATCTTCGGTCCCGCTTCGGGGAACGTGACCTCGACACCCATCGGATCGAGCGTGATCAAGATATCGCTGAACAGAATCGCGGCATCGAAGCCGAACTGATCGATCGGTTGCAGCGTCACCTCACACGCCAGCTCCGGCGTGCGGCACATCTCCAGGAACGATGCCTTGGAGCGGACGGCGCGATAGGAGGGCAAGTAGCGCCCGGCTTGTCGCATCATCCAGACAGGCGTGCGCTCGACCGGTTGCCGACGACACGCACGAAGGAAGAGGTGCTCGTTCGACCCTGACATCGACGACATCTTATATGGTCACCGCATGCACCGGGCGCGGGCTGCCGTTCTATCGCTCGCGATCCTCGGCGCCTGTTCTGACAACCACCCGAGCTCGCCATTCGACGGCCTCCCGCTCGAGCTGGACATCGTCGCGGGCATGTCCGCTCCTGTCCATGTCGCTCGCGACAAGTACGGCATCGCGCACATCGACGCGCAGAGCCTGGCCGACGCGGCGTTCGCGCAGGGGTACGTGATGGCGCACGACCGCCTCCCGCAGATGGACATCTTGCGGAGATCCGGCGCAGGCACGCTGAGCGAGCTGTACGGAGCGACCGATCCGACCGTCATCGACACCGATCTCGAGATGCGCATGCACCGCATGCTCCCGCTCGCGGAGGAGAGTTGGGTCGCGATCCAGGAAGCGGCCGATGCGGGCTCCAAGTACGACGCGGAGGTCGTCACGCTGCTGCAGCGCTTCTCCGACGGCGTGAACGCGTACGCTCACTCGATCTCGACGGACGCGCGCGACGCGCAATGGGTTCTCGATCCAAACGTGCTCGGCAGTTTTGATCCCGCGCACTTTCGCGATTGGGCTCCTGTGGACTCGCTCGTGATCGGTCGCTACGAAGCGTTCGCGATGTCGTACTCGGCCGACTCCGAGATCGATGCGACGACGCTGTACCAAGGACTGCGCGATACGTTCGACGCGGCGACGAGTGGAGCGGCCGGTGCGCGCGCAGGCATCTCGAAGGACCTCTTCGCGATCCAGCCGATCGGGATGGACTCGACGCTCCAGGGCTTTCCGAACGTGCAAAACGACGACGGCTCGCGCTCCGACGGTGATGACGTCAGCCAACGACTGGGAACCGCTCGCGCTGCCGCATCACCGGCCGTCCGTCCCGCGGTTCCCGCGAGTGTTCTCGCTCGGGCGCGGACGTTCTTCGCACATGGAGTCCCTCGCGCCGGCGGCAACACGTGGGCCGTCACGCGAGACGGCATGTCTGCGCACGGCATGCTCGCCGGCGATCAGCACCTGCCGCTCTCGAACCCGTCGACGTTCTATCCGACGCATATCGTGATCCACGGAATGCACGTCGAGAGCACCATCGCCGGCCATGCTCCCGAGATCGAGGACTTCGAGCTGCTCGGCGTCACGTTCCCTGGAATCCCCGGCATCGTCATCGGCACCAACAACGTCGTCGCGTGGTCGAGCACGCCGAGCGAGCACGACGTCAACGACGTCTACCTCGAGCAGTTCGTTCCCTGCGGCGGCGAGGGCGGCAGCAATTGCGTCGCGTTCAACGGCACGCCCGTCCCGACCGAGTCATTCACGGAGAGCATCAGCGTCGGGAACCTCGGTACGCCGACGCAGGCGGACATCGTCGCGACGTACGAAGTGGTGCCGCACCACGGACCGATCATCCCCGAGATCGATCGCGTGAATCACACGCTCGTTCCGCGGACCGATACGACCGCGCTCTCCGTGCGCTACACGGGCTACGAGCCAACGTTCGAGATCCGCGCGCTATGGAAGCTCGCGCGCACGGCTGGATCGCTCAACGACGGGTTTCGCGCCCTCGCTGACGTCGGCTACGGCAGCCAGAACTGGACGCTGGTCGACCGCCTCGACTACATCGCGTGGACGACGCACGCCACGGTCCCCGATCGCAGCCCCGAGGCGATGACGTGGAACGCGACGACCAATCCCGACGGCAACGCGCCGTTCTTCGTACTGCCGGGCGATGGGAGCGCGGAGTGGACTGGCACCATGGCGACGCGTTACATCCCGCATGCGACCGAGGACTTCAACCAGCCGCAGCTCGCCGAACCGTTTCTCGTGAGCGTGGATGCGGATCCGGTCGGCGCGACGTTCGACGGCGATCCGCTGAATCAATACGACGCGAGCGGCGCGCAGCTCTACGCCGGCGTCGCCTACGACGGGGGTGTCCGTCAGGCACGCATCACGGAGCAGTTGCGCGCGGCCGTCGCGGGCAGTGACCCGATCGATGCAGAGACGATGATGCGCATCCAACGCGACACGCAATCGAACATGGGGCGCCGCCTCGCGCCTCCGATCGTCGCAGCGCTCGACAAGCTCGCGACGGGCGCCGTGGCTCCCGCAGACCTCGTCACGTTCCGCGCGTCGCTCACGACGGAGCAGCGCACCGAGCTCGAGACGGCGCGCGCGCTGCTCGTCGATTGGGCGCCCGACTACGCGACACCGACGGGCCTCGGTAACACCGCGCCGCAGATCCGCGCGAGTGCCGCGACCGTGCTGTTCAACACGTGGATGCACTTCTTCATCGACCGCGCGCTCTCCGACGAGATCGCGGAGGCTGTCCCCTCCTTCGACGTCTGGCGCCTCGGCGACACGGCGCTCGCAAACATCGTTTACGGATTGCTCGTTCGGCCTGCGCAGTTCGTCCAAGGCCCGAGCGGCGAGCCCGTCGTGTGCGACGACATGACGAGCGCGAGCGACGACAGCTGCACGGTGCAGATCCTCCGATCTCTCCTCGCAGCGATGGATCAGCTCGCCTCGCCCGCGGGCTACGGCACGACCGACGTCGGGCAGTGGGCGTGGGGCAAAAAGCACACACTGCGGATCTCACCGCTCGTTCCGAACGCGCTGCTCGATCTACCGCCGTCCGACCAGGCCGCCGTTCCACGAGCAGGTGACAACGTTGCCGTCGATCGCGCAGATCACGGTTGGGAGGATCTGGATTTCTCGCAGGTCGCCGACGGGCCGGCGCAGCGCTTTGTTGCGGAGGTCGCCTATGGTGCGAGCGACAATCAGATCGTCGTGCACTGGGCGCTCCCGGGCGGTGTGATTTACGATAGCCGCAGCCCGCACTACCGCGACCTGCTCGACAGTTACTATCTGACCGAGCAGTACTTCGTTCCGCCGCGTACCGCGGACGAGATCAATGCGCAGGGCGAGTCGCGCTGGATTTTCGAATGACGCAACCTACCAACGATCACGCAGCAATCCTGATCGCCCCCGATGGCGTGTCGGGAGCGCTGCGGAGTCTCGTCGAAAAACTGAGCTCGCTCGGTGTCGTCACGACCATCGTCGACGAAGTGCCCGCCGCCGTCGAAATCGCGCACGCCTACGAAACGCCGCCCGTGATCCTCGTGGACCTGCGCGACGTGGAGAGCGATGCGCCGGAGGATGCGCGCCTCGCGACCATGGCTCTGCAGCGCGTGATCGAAGCGCTGCCGAACGTGCTTCCTGTGGCCGTCCTTGGACAATCCGACGCGTCGACGATCGTCGCGTGCATTCGCGCCGGTGCAGGCGACGTGATCGATCTGCAGCTCGAAGGCACGACGCAAGCGATGAACGTGATCGAGCGCGTGGCACGGCGTCAGCGTGCGCGAGCGGGTGAAGCGATCATGCTCCACTCGCAGCGCGGCATGATCGAGGACCTCCTCAAGGACCTCATCCGCACCGAGCGCCGCTCGATCGACGCGGAGGAGAAGCTCGCCGCCCACGAACGCCTGACGGGTGACATCCCTCTCCAGCTCGAGACGCGGGCCCCTGCGGTGCTCCTCGTCGAGCACGATCGCGCAGTTGCGGACGAGCTCGCGGACCGCCTCGAGACGGCCGGGATCGCTACCTTTGCGTACGTCACCGGCGAGGAGGCCGCGCGCGAGGCCCAGACGCTCGCCTCCACGACAGGCCTGGATCTGGCCCTGGTCGCCGCGCAGCTCCCGGGTATGGATGGGCTAGCGACGGTCCGCCGGCTGCGCGAGCGAATCACGGGATTACCTGCATTCCTGCTGACGTCGGTGATCGACGCGGATCTGGCCACCGACGCTGCCAACCTCGGGGTGGTGGGGTTCGTTCAGAAGCCGTTGGCTGACCTGGACGAGGTCGTGGAGCGCCTGTCGCAACTCGCCCACGACTCCCTGGCACGTACCCGAGAGCACGACTATCTCCAGCGTATTAAAGAGCGACACGAGCGCGTACTCGCGCGCTACCGTGCGTTGCCACGGGAACCGTGATCGGCCTATGATTTCGAGGCTCTTCGATGGCTGCGGGTCCGCTCAGTATCAAGCTCAAGTGCGCGTCGTGGCAGCAGCTGTCCACGATCTACAAGCGTGACCTGAGCCGCGGGACGATGTTCC
>DASYDE010000037.1:0-60247 GCA_036499725.1 Kofleriaceae bacterium | reverse complement strand
GCTCGCGCGGGACATCGCCGCTCTCATCGATGTGGCGCATCTTGGCGGCCGCGATCGGATCTGGACCCGACACCACGATGCCGCTGTCATCCATCACGCGCGCTGGCGCGACCGGCTTCTTCGCTTCGACACGAATCACGCTGTCGTCGAGACTCTTCAGCGCGGCGGCGACACTCGCGTCGAGCTTGGACGCGACGACAGGCGCCGAGACCGCCGGCGGACCTGCCGTCGGGACAGCTGGCCTCGAGGTGACGATGACGCCGCTCTCGTCATCGCGCTCGATCTTGACGACCGACGCGGTGTATGGCGCCGCCGTCGGAATCCCAGCCGGCATCTCGGTCGTCGCGCGCGTTCCTGGAGGCTGGGTCGGCGTGCGGGCGGAAGGCGGATTTGTCGTCGGCTTCGGCAGAGGCAACGGCGGCGGATTCGTCGCAGCTTTTGCGCGCGGGGGCGCGGTCGGCGGCTTCCTGCGGATCGAGCTGTCGTCGTTCTCGAGACCATCGAGCGCCCTGCGCAGATCACTGCCGGGCGGCGGCGGCGGGAGCGTCTTCTGCTTCTTCCGCGGCTCGGGGTCGGTGGTCGTCGCGACCGGGGGCGCCACCGGTGGTGGCGGCGGCTCCAGATCCGGAGCGGGCGCCGCGACAGGCCCCGTAGACCACCCATCCGCGAGATCCGCGATCCGAGCCCGGGTGTCGTCGGACATGCGACGGCGCGTCCGTTCGTCATCCGGCGGCACGGTCGCCACGATACCATGGCGCGTCCCCAATCCCGTGTCCTCGACGGGGATTCGCGGCCAATGCCAATTCCGTTGACAAGCAGTGCCAACGCCGGTGACATGAAGGCGTGCCCCCCGCTTCGGCCCCGCTCGTCCTCGATCGCTATGCGGTCCTGGGCCCCGTCGGGTCGGGCGCGTTCGGCCAGGTGTTTCGCGTCCTCGACACGCAGTCCAAGGCGACGCGTGCCCTCAAGGTCGTCCCGTCGGGACCCCACGAGGGGCGTCTCCTCGACGAGTTCGCGCAGCTCGCGAAGTTGGCGCATCCGTCGTTGCCAGCTGTCTACGATGTTGGCCGCACGCGGGGAGCGATCGATGCGCTTCCGGCCGGCTCGCCGTTCTTCGTCGCGGAGTGGATCGATGGCGCGCCCTCGACCGCCCTGCCCTCGCTCGCCGACACGACCACGCGCGGCGCGCGCTTGTGGTCCTGGCTCGCCGACGTCGCGGGGGCGCTCGCGACGATCCACGCTGCCGGCCTGGTTCATGCTGACGTCGCGCCCGGCAACGTACTCGTCACAGCGGAGCGCGCGGTGCTCGTCGATCTCGGACTCGCGGGCAGCGATGCATCGGCACGCGGGACGCCGGCATTCATGGCGCCCGAAGCCTTCGTCGGTCGCATCGAGCCGCGCAGCGATCTGTATTCGCTCGGTGCTACCGCGATCGCGGCCCTGATCGGTCACCCACCGTTCGACGCGCCCTCCATCGGTGCGCTCGTTCAGCTCGTCGTCTCGCGCACGCAGCCGCTACCACCACTCCCTGACGTTCCGGCGCCGCTCGTCGATCTCATCACGCGCTTGCTCGCGCGCGATGTCGATGATCGCCCTGCTTCTGCGCTCGCTGTCCTCGACGAGCTCGATCAGTTGGCCCCGGCCGTGGCTCCATCATCGCCGCGCCGCGCCCGCCCGGCGATCGGTGCATCTCCGGCCGCCGCCTCGTGGCCATCCGCTGCGTCGACGATCGCAGCGATCGCCGAGGCGCTCGCATCGAGCACGCCGATCGCCGTCGTCGGCCCGTCGGCAGGCGGTGGACGCTTGCTCGTCGATGCGGCCGTCGCGAAGTGGCAACTCGCACGCGTCGCCAACGAGCAGTCGGCGCTCGTGCGGACGACGACGATCGATACGCTCGCTGATCTGCTTCGTGTCGCGACCGCAGCAACGGACCGCGGCTCGCGCGCATGGATCGAGCGGCTTGCTCGCGCCGCTGTCACCTCGACCGCGGAGGTCGATGCTCTCGTCGTCGACGTCGTCGAGGATCCGCGAGCGTCCGAGCTCGTCCACGCTCTCGCACGCGCGCCGAGCCCGCGACGGCCGCTTGTCGTGCTGACCGAGACACCACCGACGCATGCCGCGATGCGGGTTGTCCTCGCGTCGACTCTCGACGTCCGCGGACTTGCAGAGCTCGCGCGGCAGATGCTCGGTGCACGCCCCGATGCGGCGTGGCTCGATGGTCTGCTTGCGGCGAGTGGTGGCTTCCCGCTGACGGCGATCGAGCTGATCCGTTCCGCAGCAACCGAGCGCGATCCACTCGACGTCGACTGGGCGAAGCGAGCTTCGGAAGGCAGTACCGCCCTGCGCGCGAGACAACTCGACGGCATCTCTGCAGCCACGTTGGACGTCGTCACCGCGCTTGCCGTGTGGGGCGGACGCGCTCGAACGGAGGACGTGCTCGCCACCTCTTCCGCGAGCGGGCTGACGAGCATCGTCGAGCTCGAGCGGTCCGGTCTGGCGTCGCGTACCGGTGACGAGCTCGCGATCGATCGCAGCACGCTCGCCGCCGTCGAGTCGCGCATGGACGCAGCGCGTCTCGCGGAGATGGCGACCGCGGGGCTCGAGGTTGCGACGCGCGTCGGTGCGACCGTCGGCGCGACGGCGCTCGCGGCGCTCCTGGGGCGTGCTTCGATCGACGAGCCCGCGGCAGTTCTCGGCATCGGAGTCGCGACGTCGCTGCTGGACCGCGGGCGCGCGGATCTCGCGACGAAGTTGGCGGTGCGGATCGCCCGCGAATCGACGCGCGCGTCGTTGTCCAGTACGGCGAGCTCCGCTCACTTGATCGCAGCGCGCGCGTACGCGGCACAGGGTGCCTACACGGATGCGACGACCGAGGCGAAGGCAGCAGAGAGAGCCGGCGCAGATCCGATCGAAGCGCGTCTCGTGCTCGCACGCACCGCGCAGCGCGCTGGTGATCTCGCGATCGCAGAGCGAGAGCTGGAGCGTCTGCACGCCGACCATCCCGCGCACGCGGAGATCGCCGGCACGTACGCGCGCCTGCTCGTGACCCGATCGCGCTACGCGAACGCGCGCAGCGTCGCGACGAACGGTGCGCTCGCGAACACGCCGTTGAGCGGATTGCGCGCGGAAGCCGCAGGGCTCGCGGCGTTTTATCTGGGTGAACTGGATGCAGCCGAGTCGGCGTTCGCGGCCCTCGAGAGCGGCGCGCGCGCAGCGCACGACACGTTGTCGACGGGGCGCGCGTTGTCGCTGCGAGGGATGGTCGCCCAGCAACGCGGACACCTCGCCATCGCGTCCGAGCGCTACGCGGAGGCAGCGAAGCGGCTCGGTGATGTCGGAGAGATTCACGCGGCGGCGACCGCCGAGCTGAACCTGGGCACCGTGCTCGCAGAGCGCGGACGCGCGAGCGAAGGCCTTCCCCGCCTGGCCGCTGCAGAGCGCGTCTTCACCGAGCTGGGCGCGACGACGGAGTTGTGCGCGGCGGAGCTGAACCGCGGCAACGCACTCGTCGCCGTGAATCAGTTCGCGGAGGCCCAGCTCGCTGCCAAGGCGGCGGTCGACCGCACGACAGGCGTGCCGCACCTGCGCGCGTTCGCGCTGATCGTCTACGGCGATGCGCTCGAGCGGTCGGGCGAGCACGAGGCAGGCGCGACTGCGTATCGCGAGGCGCTCGCCATCGCGCTCGAGCGCAAGGATTCGCACGCACAGATCAGCGCCCACATCGCGCTCGCCGAGGCCGGCCTGCGCGACGGGGACGGGGTGGACGTGGCGGCCCTGTGCGCGAGCGAGGACGATACCGATCGCTGGACGGTCGCGCGGAGCAAGCTCGTGATGCGGTCGGAGCCGCACGCCTCCGTGCCCGAGCTCCTCGCGCTCGCAAAGGCGTGTAGTGATGTCGCGCATCGGTCGTCGATGGCGGATCGCCTCGAGCGAGCGTTTCGCGCGCACGCCGTGGCGTCGGGCCTCGCGCAGCGCGCCGGGGACACCACGGTCGCGATGCGAGAAGCGCGCGATGCGAAGAGCGTGCACGCGTCGCTCGTGAGCGTGGCCGCGCCCGCGTTCCGTGCGGCGCTCGACGACGATCCGGATCTGAATTGGCTGCGTGGTTTGACAGCGGAGGACAGCATGAACGGACGAAACGCTGCGGTGGTGGAGCTCCGACCTGGCAATCACGCCGTGCTTCGGCGCCTCTTGACGCTGTCGCGCAGGCTGAACAGCGAAGCGAGCGTGGAGCGCATCCTCGACGACGTCATCGACACCGCCATCGAGCTAACGGACGCAGAGCGTGGGTTTCTGCTCCTTCGCCAGCCCGACGGCGAGCTGGTGGCGGTCGTCGCTCGCAACTTCGGCGCCGGCGAGCTCTCGCCCGACGCTGCGTCGGAGGGACTGCGAGCGGTCAGCCGCTCCATCGCAGAGCGCGCTGCCCAGACGGGCGAGCCGGTGATGACGGTCGACGCGGGCGTCGACGAGCGCTTCGGAACGGCCGCATCCGTCGCGACGATGCGACTGCGCTCGGTGCTCGCCGTCCCGCTTCGGCAGCGAGGAACCATCACCGGCTGCATCTACGTCGATCATCGCCTCCGCGGCGGTGCGTTCGACGAAGGCGCCGCGAGCGTCCTCGGCGAGCTCGCGGACATCGCGGCGATCGCGATCGAGAACGCGCGCCTGACGCAAGACCTGCGTTCGACGACGAAAGCGGTCGACGACCTGAACGGCCGCCTCTCCGCCGAGCTCGCCGATCGCGACGCCGAGCTCGTGCGCGTGCGCGCGGAGCTGCCGGCGCGCGAGCGCTTGCGCGGAGCGTACGAGGCCATCGTTGGCCGCTCGCCCGCCATGCTGCGGATGCTCGAGGTCATCGATCGCGCCGCCGCCACCTCACTCCCCGTCGTCATCGTCGGCGAGAGCGGCACGGGCAAGGAGCTCGTCGCTCGCGCGCTCCACGATCACGGTCCGCGCGCTCAAGGCCCGTTCGTCGCCATCAACTGCAGCGCCGTCCCCGAGCCGCTCCTCGAGAGCGAGCTGTTCGGTCACGTGCGCGGCGCGTTCACGGGCGCAGAGCGCGATCGACGCGGCCTGTTCGAGGTCGCCGATGGCGGCACGCTCTTCCTCGACGAGATCGCCGACACGACCCCTGCGATGCAAGCGAAGCTGCTGCGCGTGCTGCAGGACGGCATGATCCGCCGCGTCGGTGACACCGCGACCCGCAAGGTGGATGTGCGCGTCCTGGCCGCCAGCCAGCAACCACTCGCCGCGCTCGTTACCCAAGGCCGCTTCCGCGAAGATCTGCGCTTCCGCCTCGAGGTCATCCAGGTCCCGGTGCCGCCGCTCCGCGAGCGCGAAGGCGATATCTCCGTCCTCGTCGAGCGTCTGCTCGCGCGCCTCGCGCCCAAAGGCCCCCCGCCCCGCCTCACGCGCGCCGCTCTCCGCGCGCTCCAGCAGCACCGCTGGCCGGGCAACGTGCGCGAGCTCGAGAACGCGCTCGCTCGTGGCGTCGCGATGGGCGGCGACGTGATCGACGTCGGCGATCTGCCCGAGGTCATCGCGAACGCGGCCGCGCGCCCCGAGCCGACCAAGCCCGTCGTGAGCGAAGACCTGCAGCTCAAGCCCGCGCTCGCCGCCACCGAGCACGCGTACATCACGGCCGCTATGGCGCGAGCGAAGAACAACCAGACCGTCGCGGCGCGCCTGCTCGGTCTGTCGCGCTTCGGCTTGCAGAAGAAGCTGCGCCGGCTCGCTGGCGACGATGCCTCCGACGAGGAATAGCCCAACGCTACGTCGTTCCCGAATGGACCGAGGAGAGGAAGGACCTCAAAAACTCCAATACCTCTAAGAAGAGGTCTTTACCTCGCCGGGCGAGCGGCGCGGGGCATTCGCGGGGCAGAGAACCGCGAGGACGCGAGGCCACAAAGAAGAGGTCGGCCTCGCCGGGCGAGGTACACGGGCCTTGCCTGTAACGGTGGGCCCCTTGATCTGATCGATCGTTTTTTTGCGTCTCCGCGTCTTTGCGGTTCTCCGCGTTCGCCCAGTCCGGGCGCGTTCGCGTCTAGCCCGCGCGTGTTGCGCGTTTAGCCCGGGTACTTCGCCCGGCGAGGTTCGAAAGTCCTTCGTGTCTTCGTTCTTTGTGGCTCTTCGCTGTCGCCCCACGCGCACTCCCCTGAGCGGGGCGGAGCAGCCGGCGTCGCCGTTACGAAGACGGAGGCGGTGGCGGCGTCTCGAGCACGCGCTTCCACGCGATCCGCGTCAGCTCGCGAATCATCTCCACGTACGGCATCCCGGCGGCCGCTGCGGCCCGCGCGACACCGGCATCGGGCGAGATGTCGGGGTTCGGGTTCACATCGATGACCCACGGCTGGCCCGCGCGGTCGACGCGCAGATCCACGCGCGCGTAGTCGCGGAGGCCGTGAGCCTCCCATGCACCGCGAGAGACTTCCTCGCACTTCGCGACGAACGTCGGGTTCGCGTCGCGTACGCGCACCGGCTTGGTGCCCACGTAGTCGACGTGATCCTCTTCCCACTTAGCGGCGTAGCTCACGATGTGCGGCCGGTCGGACGGCATGGCGGCGAAGTCGATCTCGTGGAGCGGCAAGCAGCGCGTGTCGGCGCCGTTGCCGATGACGGTCACGTTGATCTCACGACCCTCGATGTAGCGCTCCGCGAGCACGGGCTGACCGAACTCGACCATCATGTCCTCGGCGCGCTTGCGGAGAGCGGCCGGCGTACGCACGAGGTTCTCCTCGGTGATGCCGACGGACGCGTCTTCGTGACCGAGCTTGAGGAACCACGGGTAATCGAGCGTGTCGATCGCCGGATCCGCGAGCGATGCGGGGTTCGCGTAGAACTTGTGCGGCGGCGTCGGAATGCCGCGACCGATCAAGATGTCCTTGCTGCGCTGCTTGTGGAGACACGCCGCGAGCGCGGGCAAGTCGGCGCCGGTGTACGGGATGCCGTAGAGATCCATCAGGCCGGCGAACGTGGGCTCGTTCCGCGGATCGCCGCCCATCGACTCGCACAGGTTGAACACGAGCTCGACCTTGGCGGCGCGGACCTTCTCGATGACAGCGAAGACCTCGCGGCCCTCGAGTCCGATGAGGTCGACGGTGAAGCCGCAGTCTTTGAGCGCACTCGCGATCGAGCGCGCGCTGATCTCGACCGACGAGACGTCGATGCCGGGACCCGTCAGCTCGTGATCGTAGTCCGTGTTGTAGAGGACAGCGACGCGGGTAGGAAGGGCGGCCATTATCCTGCCAGCAGCTCGTCGAGCAGCTGGTCGTCGACGTAGTGCAACGGCGCCGCCGCACTCACGACGCCCACGCCTGCCGCGATCAGGGTCGCAACGAGCTGGTCACCACAGATGACGTGGATCGACCGGCCCGCACGCTCGAGCTCCTTTTCGGCGTCCTCGGACAGCTCCGGGCCCGAGAACAGGATGCCTGCGACGAGGTTCTTGGCCTCGACGCCAACGCGCAGCTCGCCGATCCCGCGACGATCGATCGGCGCATCGCCAGAGCGCGCGCTGATCAGCACCGAGCGCTCGATGCCGGGCGCCGTCGCCTGCGCGTACGCGATGCCTTCGACGCGCTTGACCCACTGGATCTCGCGGTAGCCGGCAGCGACGAGGTACGCGTGGATCAGGCGCTCGAATCCGGCGCCGGACGCGCGCGTGATGCGATACGCGAGCGCGCGGTGTGTGGCGCCAGCGAGGCGCGAGAGCGCGGTAGCGATACCGGCTTCCGCGTCGGCGGTGGAGCTCATCGCGACGGGACCCGGCGCGAACAGATCGCGGCCGCGGTACACGATGCGCGGGCGCAGGCCGAGCGTGCGATAGCTGCGTTCGTCGCCGAGGAGCTCTGCCTTGAGCTGCGGCGCGAGTGCTTCCGGATCGCTCTCGACCAGGTTGCGCTTGCGCATCATCGCGGCGAGCTGGCGGACCGGCAGCGGCTGACCGTTGCGCAGCTGCGCGAAGACGGTGGCGGCCGCATCGCCGAGCGGTGTACCGACGCGCGCCAACGGATCCGACGCGCCGGCATCGATCTGCACGGGCGGCTGCATCTGCATCTGGCGCTGACCGTTCTGGCCATCGAAGCGCGGACGATCTCCCTCGGGGCGCGGACCGTCCTGACGCGGGCGATCCTCGATGCGCGGACGATCACCTCGCGGCTGCTGGTTCTGGCCGTTGCCCTGCCCCTGCGGGGCCTGTGTCTGCTGCTGACCGTTCGGGTTCGGGCGACCATCGCGGCGCTCCTGACGCCCGCGATCGCGCTCGTCGCGACGACGACGACGGCCGTCACGGCGATCCTGCCAGTGCGCCTTTCGCTCCTGACGCGCGTTGATCTCGGGGAGCATCGGACGGTCTTCGTCGGCCGTCTTGTTGTCTGAATATTCCGTGTGCGCCTTCGCGGGGGCGTTCAGATCGTCTCCGTACATGGCGGAGAGCTCGCGCTCCTCGTCCGTGAGCTCGGGGAGATCTTCTTCGACGTGGGTTTCGGCGAGGACGACGGCGTCCTCCACCGCATCCGCCGCATCGACCGTCTCCACCGAGACGCCGACCGTTTCCGGAGCCTCGACGACATCGTCGATCACCTCGATCTTCTGACTCTTCGCGCGTTTAGGCGGCGCCTTCTTCTCGCTCTTTGCAGCGGGCTTCTTGGCGGGTGCCTTTTTCTCCGGAGCCTTGGCGGGCGCCTTCTTGGCCGGGGCCTTCTTCTTGGCGTTGGTCGGCTCGGCGTCGCTGCTCTTGCTCATCGGGTGGTGGCTTACCCCAAAAACTGGCCCACCCGCAATGGCGCCCGTAGCGTCGGAATGACGACGGGGCGTTCGCGCGTTCTCGTCGATAAGGAATCAAGGAGAGCGTCATGCAGTCCCGGAAGATCGGTGTGTTGCTCGGCGGACAGTCCAGCGAGCGCGATGTGTCCCTCCGTACTGGCCAGGCCGTCCTGGAGGCGCTCCGCGAACGCGGGCATGACGCCGTCCCGATCTACGTCGATGCCGATGTAGATGTAGCGCTCCGCCAGGAGAAGATCGACGTCGCCTTTGTGGCCCTCCACGGCAAGTGGGGCGAGGACGGCTGCATCCAGGGCCTCCTGGAGACGCTTGGCATCCCATACACGGGCTCCGACGTGCTCTCCAGCGCGCTCGCGATGCACAAGGCGAAGGCCAAGGAGCTCTTCCGCCTCCACAACCTCCCCACGCCGGCCTACTACACGATGACCGAGGCCGACACGTCGGACCTCGCCGGCATCCACGGCGACTTCGGCTTCCCGTGCGTCGTGAAGCCGGTCCGTGAAGGTTCTTCGGTTGGCGTCACGATCTGCGCGTCTCTCGAAGAGCTGGCCGCGGGAGTGGAAAAAGCGCTGTGCTTCGACGACGAGCTCCTCGTCGAGCGCTTCATCATCGGAAAAGAAGTCTCCGTGGCGGTGGTCGACGGCCGTGCCATCGGCGCCGTCGAGATCGCGCCGCGCGCGGGCTTCTACGACTACGCGAACAAGTACACCAAGGGCGCGACCGACTACTTCGTCCCGCCTCGTCTCTCGCCGGACCGCTACCGCGGCATTCTCGCTCACGCGCAGCGCGCGCACGCCGCTCTCGGCTGCAGTGGTGCGACGCGCGTCGACATGATGGTCTCGGATTCGGGCAACGAGTTCATCCTCGAGGTGAACACGGTCCCCGGTCTCACGCCGACGAGCCTCTTGCCGAAGATCGCGGAGGTCGCTGGCATGTCGTTCGGAGAGCTGTGCGAGGCGATGCTCGCGTCGGCAAACCTGACGACGCGTCGCGGTCGCGGTGAGCGCCGCGTTCTCCAGCGTCAGTTCGTCGGCGACGAGCGCCGCGAGCCGGTCGCGCTCGAACATCACTAGGCCGCATGCCCTTCAGGCGCGAGCACCGCATCCTCCTCGCAACTGCGGCTCTCGCGGTCGGCGTTCCAGCGGGTGCGTTCGCGTTGGTGCATAGCCGCACCGCCGATCTGGCGCGGGATCTGGGAGCCGCGAGCGGAACCAC
This sequence comes from Kofleriaceae bacterium, assembly GCA_036499725.1. Taxonomy (GTDB): domain Bacteria; phylum Myxococcota_A; class Polyangia; order Haliangiales; family Haliangiaceae; genus JABFXX01. The sequence goes on along the minus strand of DASYDE010000037.1, from coordinate 50,251 downwards.
CGCGTCGATCGGCGCCGTCGATGCCGATCTGACGGGTGCGGTTCGGCTCACCGATGTCGCGCTCGGCACGCTGTTCGAGGCAGATGCCGTCGAGGCATCCGTCGCGCTCGAGTCGCTCTTGGCCGGCGACTTCCGCGCTGACGAGATTGCCGTCGCTGGCCCGCGCGTGGCGATCGATATCGGCGCCGACGGCGACTCGGACTTCGCGCGCCTCGTTCGGCGGTTCGCGTCGCGTCGCGGTTCGCATGCAGGATCTCCACGCGCTGGTGGCCCGCGCCTGCGCCGGATCGTCGTCAGCGAAGGCACGCTCACGGCGCGCATTGCGGGGCTTGGCGAGATTTCCGCGGATGGTGTCGAGCTCGTTCCCGACGAGGGCGGCGTACGCGTGATCACCGGGCCGCTGCGGATGACGACGCACGGCTCATCGTCGATGGGCCTCTTGGCCAACGTCGACATCGGCTTCGCATTCGCTCGCAGCGCCGCCGAGCTATCCCTTCCGCAACTGAAGGTGCGCCGCGCGCTCGCCGTTGGCGGAACCGGCGCGATCACGGCGGGCGGTCGCGCCATCTCCCTGACGGATGTCGTGGCGGGGCGACTCTCCATAGAGGCCCCGCTCGATCTGCACGCGGCTGTCGACGACAACGGCATCCCCCGCCCGCTCGCGGTGTCGTACACGCCGAGCACGCACACGCTCGTTGCGGACGGTGATCACGTTCCGCTCGGCGGCCTCGCTGCAATCGCCCCCAAGACGCTGGTCCTCGACGGTGCACGAGCCTCGGGCCACGCGACGCTGCGCGCCACGAACGCGACGTACGCGCTCGATCTCGATGGCTCCGTCGACAACGTGGCGATCGATCATCCGACGCTCGCGGCGCAACCCATTCCGTTCTCCGCTGCCGTGCACACGACGATCGCGCTCACCTCCGACGCGATCACGCTGCCGCGCCTGGAGATCGACGCCGGCGCGCTGCACTTCCACGCGAACGGCTGGTTCCGCAAGGGCTCGGCCGTGCGCGATGCTGGCCTTCCTATCCCGAGCGCGAACGGCACCATCGCGTTCGACCCGGCGAGCCCGGCCACGGCAGGCAAGCTCGAGCTGTCCATCGATCAAGCGCCGTGTAACGACCTGCTCGCATCGCTGCCAGCAGAGCTCCGCGGCCCGCTCGACGGTATCGTCCTGTCAGGCGATCTCGGTGTGACGACGACGCTCGCACTCGATCTCGCGGAGCCCATCGGCGATGGCGCTCAACTAACGACCGCATTCACCGGCGCATGTACGGCACTCGCGGAACCGCCGGCTGCCGACGTCACGACGCTCACCGCGAGCAGCACGCACACGCTTCCCGACGGTACGCGCACGACGATCGGCCCCGGCGAGCCCGGCTGGATCGAGTACACGCACATCCCCGAGCAGGTGCGCGGTGCGTTCGTCTCCGCCGAGGACGGTCGCTACTGGGACCACGACGGCTTTGATCTGCAGCAAATCGCGCGCAGCCTCGAGATCGACCTCCGCGAGCATCGCCTCGCGCGCGGCGGATCGACGATCAGCCAGCAGCTCGTGAAGAACGCGTTCCTCACGCAACGACGCACGCTCGATCGCAAGGTCCAGGAGGTCGTGCTGACGTGGCGACTCGAAGCGCGCCTCTCCAAGAAGCAGATCCTCGAGCGCTATCTGAACCTCATCGAGCTCGGCCCGCACATCCATGGCATCGGCGCGGCGGCAAAGTACTGGTTTGATCGCGCCCCCGAGCGCCTGACGATCAAGCAGGCCGCGTTCCTCGCTGCGATCACGTCGGAGCCGACATCGATGTCACGGCGCGTGCGCCAGCGCGGTGGTCTCGACCCGGCGTCTTCCGATCGCGTCCAGACCATCATGCGCGCCATGCGTCGCGATCACGTGATCACGAGCGACGAGTACGAAGCGCACCGCAGCGACGGCATGGACTTCACGCCCACCGCCATCCGCGACGATCGCTAGCGCCAGGGCGCGGACTCGAGCGTCGACAAGGCCCCGAAGTCGGTGACGACGTAGAGCGTTCCCGCGAAGCTCTTGATCGACGCCGGGAGCGCACCGCGTGGTTCGATCTTGATCGCAAAGCCGAGGTCGTCCTTGCGAACCGACGTGATGCGCACCTTCAACTTCGCGGCCTCGAGCGGATAGTGCAGCTCGACGTCGGCATCGAGCGACACCGTCGGGCTCGGCCAGGCGTCCTCCCAGCGCGTCTTGCTGATGAAGAGCACCTCATCGCGCTGCTCTCCGTCGTAGAGGCCATGTTGACGACACGGTCGCGCAGGATCGACGCCCGAGAATCCGTTCCACGCCAGATCGGTCTGGCAGAGGATCGACAGCTCCACGCGCTTGCCGTTCGTCCCTTCGATGACGAGTCGCTCGTTCTGCGGCCCGCCCACCGGTGCGTCAGGAGTGGGTTCCGGATCGTGCATCGCCGGCTTCTGCGCGACCGGCTCGACGGTCTTCGATTCTTGCTTGTCGGGCGCCTTCGACGAGCAACCGACGACGAGCGCACCAACCACGATCACGCGCGTGATGTTCATCGACCGATACTACGAGCGAAGCGGACGCGAAATTCACGCGTTCGTTGGCGCCACATGTTGTGGTTTCAGACGCCAGTGCCGCAGCGGCCACTCCGCGCCGACAAACCGGGCGTCGTCAGACGCCGAGAAAGAGACGGTTGCCGAAGTTCCGCTCGAGGTCGGCGGCGAAGATCTTCTGCGCGGCGGTATCGATGTCGTACGCGACGCGCTTGAACTCGAACACGCGCTCTTCGGTGTCGTAGATCGTGTAGCTAGCGCGGTTGTCGTAATCGCGCGGCTGGCCGACCGAGCCGACCGAGATGATGTAGCGGTGCTCCGGGCGGATGACGAACTTCGTCGCGACGACCTCGAACACCTCGTCGCGGGTGAGCGCGAACGACTTGCAGAGGTGCGAGTGGCCGATGAACGTGACCGCGCCGAGGTCGTCCCAGATCTCGAGGCAGCGCTGCGCCTGCTCGACCGAGAAGATGTACTCGAACTCTTCGAGGTTGATCGGCGACCCGTGGCAGAACGTGACGTCGCCATCGCGCTGCTCGTACGGGAGGTTCTTGAGCCACTCCAGGTTTTCCTTGGAGAGCTGGCGAGCGTGGAGGTCGAGCGCCTGGCGAGCGGCGTCGTAGTAGTACGAGTAGTCCATCCGGCCGGCGACGGCGGCGTCGTGGTTGCCGAGGATGGTGGTCGACGTGATCTTGCGCACGAGGTCACAACACTCGTTGGGCGATGCGCCGTAACCGACGACGTCACCGATGCAGACGTACTTGTCGATACGCTCCGAGCGGAACGCGTCGACCACTGCACTCATCGCTTCGATGTTTGCATGGACGTCCGAGAAGATTCCGATCCGCATCTACGACGATTCGATACTACCTGAAGTGCCCGGCAAGCGGTTCACTGCTGGATCAGATCCGAGTCGTCGAGTTGCTCGGCGTCATCTTCGTCGTCGATCAGGTCGGATTCGTCGAGCATTTCCATCGGTGAGGACGCGTCGAGAGCGGCCAGAGCGTCGGCGGAGGCCTCTGGGAGGCCGGCCTCCAGCGCCTCGAAGAACCGACGGGAGAACGCCCGATTGACCGTCACATCGCGGATCTGGGAGCCGTCACCGCCGCCCGGGCGGACCCGGACCTGGTCATTTGCGGCGGATCCGTGCAGCGCCAGGGCCTGGCGTGCCACCGGGGCGACGACGCTCTGGCCGTTCGCCATGGTCTCGACGGCCGCCTTGCCTCCACGGACGGCGATGTGGGCCATCGCCCACGCCACGCGCTCCGCGAGCTGGGGTGTCGCCCGGTCGCCGAGACGGCCGAAGTTGGAGGCCAGCGGCATGAGTCCGGTCGGACCAACCTGCCCGATCGCGCGCGCGACCTCGCGCCAGATCTCGGTGGGCTCGTTCATCAGGAGGTCTACGACGGCCTGCGTCCCGTCCTCGGTGCGGAGCAGCGCGAGCGCGAGGGCGCAGCCGTGGCGCAAGAAGCTCTTGCTGCTGCGCAGGCCCGCCGTGAGGGCCGGGGCGGCTGCGTCGCCGAACTTCACGCTCATGCCGAGGACGCGAACGGCCTCTGCACGGCTCATCTTGCCGACCGCGTTGATCACCGGCGTGGCGGCGCGTGGGTCACCGCGCTCGCACAGCTCGACGGCGGCGGCGACGCGACGCTCGCGCTCGTCGAGCTGCTTGAGCAGATCCTCGACGGAGGTCTTGGGCTTGGACTCCCTCACGCCCTTGGAAGGCGTGACTGCGCGTGGCGGAGTCGCCGTCGCAACGCCACGAGGCGGGGTGTTCGTCGATCCGATCGAGCCGCTGACGGCGCTCATGTCCTCGGAGGTCAGCGCGGACGAGCTCTGGCCGTTCTTCTTGGGTAGATCGACGCCCAGGCCGCGCGCTTCCTCGGCCAGCGCCTTGCTGTTGTCCTCGGCTGCCTCCTCGTCGATATCGAACGCGGACGGGTGACGCTTTAGCTTGTCGAACCCGTGATCGAGCCGCACGACGAGGTCGCGGCGCGAGCGCGCGAGACCTTCGCTGACGGCGACCTGCGCGAGCTCGGGACCCATCCAAAGCCCCCATGCGACGGCGCTCTCGAGCACGTGGCGACGCAGCTCGCGCCAGCGGGGCAGCGGGAAGCCGCGCGTACACACGAGATAGTCCTCGCGCATCGGGCGCGCGAACCGACGAGCGATCGCGATCGCGCGACGAAGGTTCTGGGCCGTATCGATCTGCGCGAGCTTGTCGTCGCGGAACTCGGCCGCATCGGAGTGCTCTACGCCGAGCATATCGAAGCCAGCGCCGAGCACCAGGTCGCGTCCGCGGTCGTACGCGGGTGTGCCCTCGCCGCCCGATTGCAGGCCGCGAAGGTGATCTTCGGCGGCGCGCATGATGTAGCCGACGTTCTCGGAGAGCGGAGCGTTCAGCTTGGCGCGACGGATCCGTCGGCCGCGCACGATCAGCTCGATGGTGAGCTCGAACGTCTTGGCGAGCGCGCCGAGGACGTTGCGATGGGCGTCGTTCGCGATATCGAGCGGGACGATCGCGATCTGCGCGGTGGAGACCACGCGGAGCGCGGGAGGCGGACCGATGACGAGCACGACCATGGGGTAGTGCCGCGTGCGGTGCAGAAGGACGCGGATGTCGAGCTTGCCGCCGAGCGAGCGCGCGAGCTGCTCTCCGACGACGAGCGCGAGCCGAGCGCCGTGCTGCGGATCGACGGCGATGGAGGACGCGTCGCGCGCGGCGACCTTCTCGAGCCAGGCGTCGGCCTGCATGTCGGGCAGATCGCGCGTCTCGGTCGTGAGCGGGTCGGCGCCGGCTGGCACGATCGACGCGCCACCCGTGTCGGCGTCCTCGAGCGCCTCGGGCGCATCGTGGTGACCGTTGCTCGCGGAGACGTGCTCCAGCACGGCGCGCGTCTGGCGCTCGTGACCGTCATCTTCGTCGCCGTCGTCGCCCATGTCGACCGGAACCTCGTCGTCGGGCGCGTGAAGATCGACGCTGTTGGTGTGCTCGTGGCGAGAGTGCGGGCTGATGGCGGGCATCGAGGCCTTCGCCGTCTTGGGCGCCGTCGGAGGATCGAGCGCGTCCGTGCTGATGCGATCACTGGAGATGCGCTGCTCCTCGGCAGCGACGCGTGCGAGGGACGTCTCGATCTCGTCCAGCTCGTCGAGCGGCACGGGTCGCGTAGCATCGGGCTCGGCGTCTGCCTCGAACGCCATCATGCCGGCCGGCAATACGGGTGCGGGGGTGAGAACGGGTGCCGGTGCGTCAGGTGCAGCGCCGATCGTGGTGCGCTCGCCGCGCTCTTCCTCGGGCTCGGGCGCCGGCTTGATAGCGGCAGCAGCAGCGGCCTGTTGAGCGGCGGCTCCGGCTTGGGCTGCGGCAGCGGCGATCATCGTGCGGCGTGCTTCGCTGCGCAGCCGATCGATCTCGCCCCGCGCGTGCTCGAGCTCGCCGCGAGCGCGATCGATCGCGCCGGCCTTGCCGTCGAGATCCAGGGCGCGGCGCTCTAGCTCGCGACCGCGGCGCTCGTGCTGTTCGCGTACCTTCTCGAGCTCGGCCACGCGGCCTTCGAGCTCGCTGCGGCGGCGCTCGACCTCGCGGGCCTCGTCCTCGGCCTTCGCCTCGTCGATCGCCTTCTGTGCGCGGCGATCCAGCAGGGCGCGCAGGCCTGCCGGCCCGTAGACGACGGCGAAGTCCTTCGCGTACGGCGGAATCGCCGCATCGTCGGTACGCATGCGTTGGAGCAGTGCGATGCGCTCGTCGAGCTCGCGATGGCGATGCGAATCGCCAAGCACCAGCGCGAGCAGCTCCACCGACGGGTCGTGATAGACGACCGGCACCTGTACGCGGACGACCTCGCCGTCCTCGGATTTGACGACGTTGAGCGCGCGCGCCGGATCCTCGACGAACAAGCGGTCGACGAGCTCCGTGTCCGTCGTTGCATCAACGGTGGTGTGGACCTGCGCGGCGATCAGATCGCCGCGCGAGGTGGTCACGTGGACCGTGGTGGTCTGCGTGCGGCCCAACGAGCCGCGATAAGCGTTTGGCGACGAAGCGCGCGTCCCCCGAGACATCGACGTAGGCATAACACCGCCCGCGCGCGAGTTGCTACGTGAAAACGGTCAGTTGACCGGGCCGGACGGCTCGTCGCTGGCGGCCTCGGGCGCGTCCGCATCGTCATCGTCCACGTTGCCCATCATCTGGGCCGCGACGGCGACGAGGACCTCATTGATGTGCTCGAGCGTGTCGAGGCGGCCGCACAGCGAGTAGTAGTCCTCGAGGGTGACCTCGCCCATGCGGCCGAGGGCTGCTTGGACGTGCGGCTTGACGCGCGCGGGGGCTTCGAGCTCGCTGTCGATATCGTCGAGGTCGGCCTGGACGATCGCGGCGGCGACGAACCCGGCCGGGGCGAAGTTCAGGCCCGTCGGCAGCACCATGCGCCACTCGAGGTCCTTGTCGGACAGCTCCCAGCGACCACCGAGGCGGCGGCGAACGACCTCGCCGAAGTACGCGCCAGCCGTCACGACGACGAGCTGGATGGTCTCGGTCTGGCTACCTTCGACGCTTCGTAGGTAGTGATCGAGGATCGGCAGTGTGTCGCTGTCGTACTCGAGCGTGATGTTCAGCGCCTTCTTGACGTACGCGACCACCTGTTCGGCGTACTCGCGTACGCGCGGCGGTGGTTGGTCGTCCATGGACCCAGACTAGCGTAGGTCGCGTTACTCGACGACAGTGAACGACACGATCCCGTAGCGCGACTGCATCTGAACAACGGCCGGTGCATCGTCGAGCTGCTGCGGTCCGCGACCGACTTCTTGCGGATGCTGCCCCATCTGCGAGGGAATGCGCCCGAGATGCGTCGCGACCCAGCCGTCTGACGAGGACCTATCGACCTGCCCCATCGGGCCGGAGAAGTTCACCTTGGTGCCGCGGACACGGACGTTGGCCGCGCCGGTGCGACGAAGCTTCACGTCGATGTCGCCGCGCAAGCTCGACACGACGAGGTGACCGCGCAGCGATGCTTCGGCCTCGAGGAAGATCTTGCCCTCCGTCGTGGTCAGCTCGACGTTGCGCGAGCGCACGCGGCGGCCCGCGATCTTGCCGCGATCGACCGTCGCGACGAGGTTCTCGCCGCCGATCGTGTCGAGATCGAGATCCGATGCGAGCGTCTGCGCGTCGACGGACCCGAACACGACCGACAGCGACGTCGGGCCATTCACGGAGTGCGTCGCAAAGTCGCCCTGCACGTTGCTGACGTGGATCGCGCCGGCGCCGGAGTCGAGATCACCGCCGCCATCCATCTTGGAGACGTCGAGGCGGCCCGCGCTGGTCGCGGCGTCGATCCGTACGGAGTGCGGCGCATGGATGATCAGATCGACGCGGATGCGATCGCGGTTGAGCGGCTTCCAGTCCTTGCCTGCATCGGCCGTCGTCTTCAAGCGAACGGTACCGTCGGGGTTCGGGACGAGCGAGACGCGCATACGATCGATCGCATCGGTGTCGGGGCCGCTCTTCACGGTCTCGATCTGCAGCGAGTCGCCGTCGTAGCCTTCGATCTTCACGTCGCCGAGCGGGTTGTCGATCGACAGCAGCTTGATCGGCGTGCCGTCGACGGGCTGGACCTCGAGGCGCGAACGCTCCGTCAGCTTTGCGGGCTGCGTCTTGTCGTCCGCGTACGCGAGTGCGGTCAGCAGTAGCGATGCAGCGAGAAGCGCGCGATTCACAGCGCAGCTCCCGCAAATGCAACGTCGTCGCGGATCGCGGAGCGCTGCAGATACCGGATCAGCGAGCGATACGCTGCTTGCTGCGGACGGCCCTCGCCTGCTTTGGTGATCGCGGCGCGCAGATCAGCGACGTTGTGATCGAATTCCTGTTGCTGCGCTGGCGCCCACGTCGCGCGTGCGTCGGTCGCGACATGCATGAGCTCGTCCGCGGTCTGCGCGTAGCTCGCGCTGCGATCGCTCTGCTCGTGTTTTAGATCGTTGGTCACGTCGCTGTTCGACATCGCGACCGGCGTAACGGGTTCGCTGGCAATCGGTGCCGTCGTCGCGATCACGGGTGTGTTGGTCACGTCCGCCGAGTGACGAGACGCGCGAAACACGACGAATGTCGTGACCGCCGCAAGCGCCGTCACGCCGAGAGCCCAATCGCGCGCGCGCCACTGCGGAATGAGCGACGAGACAAAGCGGCGCCACGCGGGACGATGCGCATCCTCGACCTCGGCCTTTGCGAGCTCGCGCTGCACGTTCGCCCACAGGCTCGCCGGCGGATCCATCGTCGGCATGCGGCGCAGTCCGTCGCGCAGCACGGCCTCATCTTCGGAGACGCGACGGCAGTCTGCGCACTCGCGCAGGTGCCCGCGCACGGCACTGCCGCGCTCGTCGGCCAGCTCGCCGTCGAGATACGCAGTCAGCTTCGCGCGCGCGTCAGTGCAATTCATTCAGCGTCCTCGCTCGAGGCTCGACGTGCGTCTCGATGATCGCCCAACTGCGGTCCGAGCAACTCACGCATTTTAGCGCGCGCCTTGTGCAGCTGCGACTTACAGGTGCCGACGCGGCACTCGAGGATCGCGGCGCACTCCTCGTGGGAGAGGCCTTCGACATCGTGGAGCACGAGGATCGCGCGGTAGCCGGCGGGCAGCACAGCGAGCGCAGCTTCGATGCGCGCAGCGAGACCCGGGTCACGCTCGGTCGCGGGCGGCGCCGGCAGCTCGCCGAGCGAGTCGTCACCGACCTCTTGGCGCCGGCCGCGCTTCGCGAGATGCGAGAGCGCGGCGTTGACGGTCAGCCGGTAGATCCACGTCGACAGCGCCGAGTCTCCGCGGAAGTTAGCGAGCCCGCGGAACACGCGGACGAACACCTCCTGCGCGACCTCTTCGGAGTCGCTCGCACCGACGATGCGGTGAGCCATGCCGAACACCCGTCGCTTGAACTGGTGATACAGCATCTCCATCGCGCGGGCCTCGCCGCGGCGACAGGCGGCGATCAGTTCGGCGTCGTCAGCCAAGGCAGCAGCTATCCGGGGACGCGGATCGGCGAGCGTGGGTGTTGGTAAGGCGGTATCCACGAGATCAGGCACAAGCTCTCCCTCCGAGCTATGACCGCGATCCCCCTGGGAGAGTTGCCCACCAAGCGCCGGTGCCGAGCTTCGCCGGGGCTCGCCGGGCGCTGGGGGCTGGGTTGGGGGGCGTGCCATGGGCGAAACCGCGTTCTAGCATCGGAAACGCGCGTACCTGCAAGAGCTTTCGGTCCGCCACCCGGCAGGGATTGGCAGGGTCGCCCCGCAGTCGCGGCGTTGCCTGCGGTATAGTGACGAGGTGCAAGCGCCGTTAGTGGTCGGGCTTGGCCGGATCGGAGTCGCGATCTCCGGCCTGGGCGCGAACCTGCCGCTCTCGGGGACGCCTGCCGTCGAGCTCGCGGCTCTCGCAACCACTCCCGCACCCGGCATCGCTGTCGCCCTCCGCGCCGCCGCCCGCCTCGGCTGCCGCAGTCGCGCCGTGGGAACGCATGGCGCGGATCTCCTCGGCCAGCTCGCGCGCACCGCGATGCGCGAGGCCGGCATCGACGTCGAGCTCGTGCGCGCCGTCGGCTCGAGCGCTTGCGATCTCGTGACCGTCGCGAGCGATGGAACCCACCGCGCGCACTACCGCGGCGAACGCGGCGAGCCCATCACGATCGATTCACGCGCTGCGCTCGACGGTGCCTCCGCGCTCCTCATCGACGGCAGTGAGCCCAAGGACCAGCTCATCGCCGCGGAGATCGCGCGCAACATGAAGCTGCCCGTCATCTTCGACGTGAACGAAGTGCGCGACGGCACCTCGGACCTGATCTCTGCGTGCGACATCCTCATCGCCTCCGAGCGTGAAGCCGGCGATCTCGCGCCGCGCGGCGAGCTGACCGATGCACTCGACGAGCTCATCGAGCTCGGCCCACGCGCCGTCGTGATCACGCTCGGCGACAAAGGCGCGATCGGTCGCCACGGCGATCGCGTCGTGCGCTGCCCCGCGTTCCCCGGCGACGACGTTCTCGATGCCTACGGCGCGGGCTCGGTGTTCCACGGTGCGTTCACGGCGGCGCTGCTCTCCGAGCTCCCGTTCCACCGCTGCGTCGAGCTCGGTGCCGCCGCGGCGTCGATCGCGATCCGCGAGCTCGGTGCGTGGTCAGGCATGCCGTCGCGCGACCAAGTGCTCGCGCTGACGAAGACGCGCCGCTCGGCATAGCGGGCAGAGTCTGCGTAAACGAGTCTGCGTCCAGGGAGACGCGTGACGGAGCGGAAGGACCTCCAGCGCTCTAAACCTCTGAGGAGATGCCTTTGCCTCGCCGGGCGAGGTGCGCGATCCGCCACCGAGAGGAAGAGAACCGCGAAGACGCGAGGCCGCAAAGTGTCCCGTTGGATGTACTCGGTTGCACGCTGTTCACACCGCTGACACCGCGCGGACCGCGTCGCTCGCCCGGCGAGGTTTGTCCCCTCCTTTGCGTCCTCGCGTCTTCGCGGTTCTCTGCTCCGAGGCCCAGCGTCCTCGCTCGGCGAGAGGTAACCGTCCGCGTCCGTCGCCCGGCGGGGAAACGTCTCCTGGAGTCTCCTTGGAGGTGTTGGAGGTTTAGAGGTTCTCCTTCTTCTTCTTCGGCTTGATCCCCGCATCGCTGCCCTCGAGCTTGAAGTGCGCCTCGGCCGCCGCCATCTGCTCCGCCTTCTGCTTCGACGCGCCGATCGCCCGTCCCCACTCCTGGTCGCCGATCGTCACGGAGACCTCGAACTGCTTCTCGTGATCGGGCCCGATCTCCTGGATCACCTTGTAGGTCGGCGATGCCTTGAGCCGGGCCTGCGCCATCTCCTGGAGACGCGTCTTGAAGTCGTAGAAGTTCTTTAGCTCGGCGCTCTGGATGCGCTCGCTGAGGAGGCGATCGACGGTGTTACGAGCAGCGTCGAAACCACCGTCGACATAGATCGCGCCCATCACCGCCTCGAACGCGTCGGCGAGGATCCGGGGCTTGTCGCGCCCGGCGCTGCGCTCTTCGCCCCGGCCGAGGAAGATCCACTGACCGAGGTGGAACGTGCGCGCGACCTCCGAGAGGCCTTGTTCGCTCACGACCTGCGAGCGGGTGATCGAGAGGTTGCCCTGATTGCCGTGGGGGAAGCGCTCCATCAGGCGGTGGCCGACGATGAGGCCCAGGACGGCGTCCCCGAGAAACTCGAGGCGCTCGTTGTCGATGGGGCGGTCGGCCCCCTGCTCGTTGCACCAGCTCGCGTGGCGGAGCGCCTGAGCGAGAATTCCGCGATCGCGGAACTGGTAGCCGAGAACGGTTTCCAGCTCTGCGAAGTCCGGCGCGTGTTCGGGTCCCGGCACGGGGCCATGGTACCCTTGCGGAGGTGGAAGCGCTGCGCGAGCGTTTCGGGAAGTATCACGTCCTCGAGAAGATCGCGCAGGGCGGGATGGCCGAGGTCTACAAGGTCAAGACCGTCGGCATCGCGGGCTTCGAGAAGGTCCAGGCGCTCAAGCGCATTCTGCCCGCCAGCGCTCGCGAGGCGCGGTTCATCCGCAGCTTCATCGACGAGGCGCGCATCGCCGTCGAGCTCACGCACCGCAACATCGTCCAGGTGTTCGACTTCGGTAAGGCCGATGGCGAGCTGTTCATGGCGATGGAGCTGATCGAGGGCAAGGATCTCCGATCGGCGATGCAGCAGGGCCTCGCGCGTGAGCGAGGCGTTCCCCTGCCCGTCGCGGCGTACATCATCTCCGAGGTCGCGCAGGGCCTGGACTACGCGCACCGCAAGGCGGACGGCTACGGCACGTCGATGAACATCGTGCACTGCGATGTGTCGCCCTCCAACGTGATGCTGTCTGACGACGGCTACGTGAAGATCCTCGACTTCGGCATCGCGCGCGCCACGTTCGCGTCCGCCCTCGAGCGCCGGCGCTTGCGCGGCAAGCCGAGGTACATGGCACCCGAGCAAACGTGGGGCGAGCCGCCGACGAGCGCAGCCGACGTGTTCGCGCTCGGCATCATCGCGTGGGAGCTGTTCACGGGCTTGCCGTTGTTCCGCGGTCCGAACCTGAAGGCGATCCTCGAGATGGTTCGCACGGTGACGCCGGCGCGGATCGATACGCATAACCCCGACGTGCCGCGCGAGATCGTCGAGGCCATCGCGACGGCGCTGCAGCGTGAACCGCTCAAGCGTGGTTCTGCGGCCGAGCTCGCGACGGCGTGTGCGCGCACGGCGCTCGCGGGTGGTGCGCAGAAGCTCGCGACGTGGCTCACGGAGATCGAGGCGAGGCCGGCGCCCGCCGACGAGCAATGGCACGTCGAGGCCACGTCGATCAGCGTCCCCAAAGAGGATGTCAGTGCCGTGGCTGAGGCGCCCGAGCGGCCGACGATTCCGTCGCTGGCCCAGTCGCTCGCGAACCTCGTGGTGCCGCGCGAGATCGGCGACGGGACGCCCGGGTTCGATGCCGAAGTGCCGCCGACGGTCACGGCCGCGCGTGCGATCGCGGCTGAGTTCACGCGCGAGACATCGCGGCCGAGCGCGCAGCGGCTCGCGTGGGATCCAGCGACGAATCCGGCGGCGCGGTTTGGCGATCGCGATCCGACGGCGAGCACGTCCGCGATGGATCTCAGCTTCGCCCAGCGCGAACAGACGGTGCCGACCGAGCCGTTCACGCGGCCGTCCGTCGAGGCGATGCAGTTCAACGCACCCGAAGACACGCACCATGGGATGACCGTGTTCGCCGACGAGCTCTCGCTCGAGGCCGACAACGTCCCGTTGCCGAACGACATGCTCGCCGACGAGCCCATCGACGACGAGCTCGCGATCGGTGATGTCTCGGGAGGTGCCCTGACCGAGCGGCGTCGCGTCGTCGTTGTCGCAGCGCTGCTCTCGGGTGCTCCGACTGACGTGCTGCGACCCATCACGAAGGCGCTGAGCGAGCTCGCGTACCAACGCGGCGGTGTTGTGACCGCGCAGGCCGATGACTCACTCGTGATCGCGTTCGGTCTCGAAGTTGCCGGCGAGGACGATGTCGCGGTGGCGATGGGCTGGGCGCTCGACGCGCAGACATACCTGCGCGACACCAAGCACGATGCCGAAGCGAAGGTCGCTCTGCGAATCGCCGCGCGCACGACGATCGCGACGTCGACGCCGATGCCGCCGGGCGTGTCACGTCCGTCCAGCCAAGGTCCGCGGGTGCCGGCGGATGCGGCGGAGGATGCGCGCGCGCTCGCCAAGGATGCGGATCCCGAGCGCCCGCTGTTCGCGACAGCGACGGGCAGACAGACCGGCGGAATTTTCGAGCTGCGCGAGGTGCAATCGCGGCGCGTGCGGCGCGGCAAGGTGCTCGAGCTTCTCGGTGCGCGCGGCGTGGACTACCGCGTGGCGGAGCGCGAGCGCCTCGTGCGGCGCGGCGCGTTCGTCGGTCGCCAGCAGCAGCTCGCGGCGCTCGACGCGTGGTTCCAGCGTGCGATCGCGGCGGACCGGCGCCTCGTCGTTCTCGTCACCGGACCGGCCGGTTCCGGCAAGACCCGCCTCGTCGCCGAGCTGATCGCACGTCGGCGCGCAGCGGATGCAAAGGTGCGTACCGTGATCACGGGGGCGAGCCCCGCGCACCACCTCGCGCCGTTCTCGCTCGTGATCGACTTCTATCAAGCGGGTCTCGCGTTGCCGCCGGCGCGTGGTCGCAACGCTCGGCAGCAACTGCTCGCGCGCGTCGGTCACCTGCTCGCGGACAAGCTCTCGCCCGAGCGCGCTCGCGCAGTCACGACGGATCTCGATCGCGCGATGGAGCTGCGCGATGGTGTCGGTGTCGGCGCGCCGGAAGTCGCGGATCTTCGTCCGCGCGTTGCCGCTGGTGTCGCCGCGTGGCGTGCGGCGCTCTCTGATCGGAACGCGCCGCTGCTCACCGTGATCGAGGACATCCACCTCGCCGACAATGCGAGCCTCGAGGTCATGCGTCACACGCTCGCAGTTTCCGCGAGTGGCCCCGAGCTCATGGTCCTCACGGCGCGACCCGACGGCCCTGCCCCGCCCGCCGTCGATCTCGTTCTCTCCGTCGGCGATCTCGACGGCGCTGCTCTGCGCGCGCTCGTCACCGACCGCCTCGGCGAAGCCGCGACCCCCGCGAACATCGCGGCCGTGCTCGCACGCGGTGGAGGTAATCCGCTGTTTGTCGAAGAGCTCGCGCAAGCCGTCGGCGAGGCTGGCGCCGATGTTCCGACGAGTGCGCGCGATGTCGTCGCCGCGCGCGTCGATCGCTTGTCGCCGCGCGCTCGGACCGCACTGCGGTTCGCATCCGTGTTTGGTGGCGCCTCGCGCGTGCGCTTGCTCGAGGAGCTCGTCGACGAGACGGTCGCGGTCGTCGGCACGGACTCGATGGCGGGCGAAGGTCTTGGCACCGAAGTCGACGAGCTCGTCGCCGCCGGCTTCATCGCGCGCAGCGGGGACGCCGACATCGAGTTCCCGCGCGGTCTCGTGCGCGAGGTCGTCTATGACGGCATGTCGGCGCGCGCGCAGCGCGACTCGCATGGTCGCGTCGGCCGGTTGCTCGCATCGCGCTTCTTCGCCGGTCGCGAGGAGACGCCCGCCGAGATCGCGGAACATCTCGAGCGCGGTGGCGAAGCGGCGGGTGCAGCGGCGTTCTGGCTGCGCGCCGGTCGCCTCGCGCTCGGCGCATCCGACGCTCTCGCTGCCGTCGATTGCTTCACGCGGACGATCACGCTGGAGCGCGAGCTCGGTGCAAAACCGGCGACGCCGACGTCGCGCACCCGGCGCCGCGAGGCCTACGCGGGCCGCGAGACCGCACACCGGCTCGCGGGCGACCTCGTCTCCGATCCGGGCGACCTCGACGAGCTCGAGCTGCTCTGTGCGGGCGATGCGGCCCGCCTCGCGGACGTCGCGATCCGTCGCGCCCACCGCACGCTGCGCACGGCTGACTACGGAACCTCGATGGAAGCCACCATCACCGCCGAGGATCGGGCCGTCGAAGCGCGCGACGATCGCCTGCGGGGGGAAGCGCTGCGGATCCGCGGCGAGATCCTCGAACGCCTCGGTCGCTACGACGAAGCGCTGACCGTCGTCGCCGGCGCGCGCGAGCTGTTCCACCGCAAGGGCGTCGTTCACGACGAGATGGCCGCGCTCGTGGGTCGCGGTCGCATCCACCTCATGCGCGCGCACTACGAAGCCGCGCGCGACGCGTACCGCCCCGTGATGGCGCTGATCGACAAGACGCATGACCCGTGGCTCGAGCGCATCGTCTCCAATCACGTCGCCATCATCGAGATGTGCCTCGGCAACTTCGCCGTCGCGATGGGCTCGGCCCAGCGCTCGCTCGACCTCTGCCGTCGCTACGGCGATCGTGCGCGCGAAGGCGACGCCCTCTCCGTCTCCGCGATAATCCAGCTCGAGGTCGGCCTCTACCAACAGGCCGCGGAGACGTTCTCCGACGCGCTCGACATCCTCGGTCGCACCAACTCGCGCTGGTCGCGCGCGGATTGCCTCATCTACTTCGGCATCTGCCAGCTGCGCCGTGGCGCGCCCGATGGCCTCGCCATGATCGCCGAAGCAGTGGCGGAAGCCCGCCGCCTCGGTGCGCGCTACCTCGAAGCGAACGGCCTCGTCGCGCGCGCGGCCTGCCACCTCCGCCGCGGTGACCTCGCAGCCGCCATCGAAGATGCTGCCGCGGGCACGGCCGTCGCAGCCGAGTCCACGCTCGTCGGCTACGAGATCCAAGGCCTCGCGCGCCACGGTCTCGCGCTCGCTCGGTCGCGTCGCATCGCCGAAGCGCGCCACGTCGTGCATCGCGCGCTCGCGCTGCTCGAGCACCAGCGCTACCTCGAAGGCTCCGAGGAAGAGGTGCTCTCCGCGTGCGCCGAGGTCCTCGATGCCGCGAACGATCACGCGCGCGCTGTCGTCGTCCGCGAGCGCGGCCGCGCGTCGGCACAGCGCAAGTTCGACGCGCTGATCGATCCCGTGTGGCGCGCCGCCTATGCCGCGATTCCCGAGATCGCCGCGCTGCTCGCGACGTAGACGCCTGGTACGTCAAGAAGCAGAGAACCGCGAAGACGCGAGGACGCAAAGCGTTCTCTTGGAAGACCGCTCTGGGCTGGGCTGGGCACGAAAGCGAAGAAGCACCCACGCGAGGTCATCGCCAGGGCAGTTTCGCTCTGCGAAAGATCAAACCGGTCGGTGACCTCGCCCGGCGAGGTAAATGTCTCTTTCGCGTCTTCGCGTCTTCGCGGTGATCTGGGGGGCGCCGCCGACTGTTCCTCGAAACGCAACGGACTTGTGTCGAACAGGCCGGCGCTGACCGAGCGGACGCAGCTACTCTCTCGTCACGATGATCTCCGCACAGGATTGGATCGCGGGCGGGCACCGGTTCGCAGCGCCCGACGGCTACAGCTACTTCTATCGGCACGACGGCATCGAGAACGCCTCGACGGTGGTGCTGTTCCACGGCTTCCCGACGTGGTCGTACGACTGGGTGAACATCGCCTCGGAGCTGTCGCGCGATCATCAGGTCATCGCACCCGACTTTCTCGGTTATGGCGCGAGCGACAAGCCGCGAGCGCGCACGTATAGCGTCGGCAGCAACGCCGATATGATCGAGGGACTCCTCGCGTCGATCGGCGTGAAGAACGCGCGCCTCGTGATCCACGACTACGGCGCCATCGTCGGTCAGGAGCTGCTCGACCGACATCGCAACGGGGCGCTCTCGTTCGGCGTCGACAGCGTGCACCTGATGAATTCAGGCGTCGTGTACGACGTGTATCGCCCGACGTTCTTGCAGCGCGTGCTCGGCAACACGATCGCGGGCTCGCTCGCGGTGAAGTTGATCAGCAAGCGTGGCGTCCGGCGCGGTCTGGACGGCGTCCGCGGGTCGATGCATCCGATGAGCGACCAGGAGTTCGAGGAGACGTGGCACGGCATGGCCATCGATGACGGCTATCGGCTCGCGCACGTACTCGTCCGCTACAACTGGGAGCGCGAGCAGCACGCGCAGCGCTGGCTCGACGCGCTGACGGCGTACGCCGGACCGCTCCAGCTGATCTGGGGCCTCGCGGATCCGGTGAGCGGCAAGCACGTGCTCGAGGCGCTGCGGCCGTTGGTGCCGAACGCCCGTGTCGACGAGCTCGACGGTGTTGGCCACTTCCCGATGTGCGAAGCGCCGAACCGCGTGATCGACGCGTTGCGCGCCGCGCTCTGACTACTGCAGCCAGCCGCCGGCGAGGACGCGATCGCCGTCGTAGATCACAGCGGCCTGGCCGCGCGCCGCGACGGTCGACTCGGACAGGACGACGTGCGCGACGTTGCCGTCGATAACGACGTTAGCCGGAATGGGCGTGCCGCGGTGGCGCACCTGCACGGCCGCCTTGACCTGCGTCTGCGGCGCAGACAGCCAGCGCAGATCGCGGATCACGAGCTGCGTACTCTCGGATGCCTCGCGCGGACCGACCTTCACCTCGCCCTTCGCGGGATCCACGGCCGTGACGTAGAGGCGGTCCTTGGTGGTCAGGTTGCGGAGGCCGCGGTGCTGACCGACCGTGAAGTTATGCGTGCCATCGTGCTTGCCGACCACGGCACCCGCCGCGTCGACGATGTTGCCGGCCATGGGCAGCGACTTGCCGCGCTTGAGCGCCTGCGCCGAGACAAAGCCCGCGTAGTCACCGTCGGGGACGAAGCAGATTTCCTGCGACTCGGGCTTCACCGCGTTCGGGAGGCCGAGGCGCAGAGCGTGCGCGCGCACCTCGTCCTTGGTCATGCCCCCGAGCGGAAAGCGGACGCTCGGCAGCTCGGCGTTGGGCATCGAGAACAGGAAGTACGACTGGTCCTTGCCCGCGTCGACGCCGCGCAACAGGCCCCAATCGCCGCCGTTCTCGACGATGCGAGCGTAGTGGCCGGTGACGAGCACGTCGGCGCCGATCGCGCGAGCACGCTCGAGGAGCGGCGTGAACTTGATGTGCTGGTTGCACTTCACGCACGGGTTGGGCGTGTCGCCCGCGAGGTACGCCTCGACAAAGTCATCGACAACGGCCGCACCGAACTCCGCGGCCAGATCGACGACATAGTACGGAATGCCGAGGTGAGCGGCGACAGCGCGGGCGTCCTCCACATCGCGCGGGCCACAGCACCGACCGCCCGACGATGCCGCCGTGCCGCGCGCGTCGTACAGGCGCATCGTCATGCCGACGACGCGGTGGCCCTGCTCGACGAGCAATGCAGCAGCCGCAGCGCTATCGACTCCACCGGAGAGCGCCGCGACGACGAGGGGGCCTCGGTCCGACATCGCGGCTAGATAGCATGCTAGCCCTACGCTGTGAGCAGCCCTCGACACGAGGTCACCGCCCTCGAGCTGGATGACGCCGGCCTGGGCGTCGGTCCGGCCCCGGGCGGGCTGCGGATCCACGTGACGGACCTCTTGCCGGGCGAGTCCGCCGAGGTCGCGATCGACCACACGAGCCCTCACAAGGCGGAGGCCTGGGGCCGGATCACGCGCCGGCTGGGTCGTCAGAGCCCCGAGCGCACGCCGCCCGCCTGCCCGGCCTGGGGCCGCTGTGGCGGCTGCACGTGGCAGCACCTCGCCTATCCCGCGCAGCTGGCCGCGAAGCGTCGGCGGGTCGAGATCGCGCTCGCCGATATCCTCGCGATCGATCAGCGCGGCATCGCCGTCGCGCCGGTGCGCCCGTCACCGCGGATCGTCGGCTACCGCAACAAGGGCAAGTATGTCGCGGGCGCGTCTTCGGGCCCTGCCGGCAACGCGATCGTGCTTGGCGCATACGCGCCGCGCAGTCACCACGTGATCGACACGCTCGGCTGTCAGGTCGTCGCGCCGATCATCGACGAGGTAGCCACGTGGGTGCGCGGCGCCGTGGATCGCCACGGGCTCACGGCGTACGACGAGAAGGCGCGCACGGGCGAGCTCCGCTACGTGATCGTCCGCGAGGCGGCGAGCGATGTGATGGTCGCGCTTGTCGTCGCACCGCGCACGCCGCGCGCAAAGCTCGAGCAAGTCGCGAACGCGATGTCTCGGCATCCCGCGCTCACGAGCCTCGTCGTCATCGAGAACGATCGCCGCGATGGTGCGATCATCCCGAGCGGCTCGACGGCCCAGGTGCTCATCGGCCACGGACATCTGGTCGAGCAACTCGCGGGCGTCCCCGTCGACGTGGGCGCGGGAGAGTTCCTGCAGGTCAATCGCGAACAAGCAACCGCGATGTACACGCGTGTCGCGCAGCTCGCCGAGGTTCGCGAGGATCGCCCGACGCGAGCTGTCGATCTATTCGCGGGGCTCGGCGGCATCGGCCTGCATCTCGCGCGCGCGGGTGCGGAGGTGGTCTCCGTCGAGATCGATCGCGATGCCGTCGCCCAGCTGCGCCGCGCCGCCGAGTCTGCAAACTTGAAGCTCACCGCGCTCGCCGCCGACGCGAGTGAGCTGCCATCGGCCCTGCGTGCACAGCTCGGCGCGACCCCTGACGTGGTCGTCGTGAATCCGCCGCGCAAAGGCCTCAGCCAGGGCGCGCGCGAGCTGCTCGTAGACCTCGCACCGACGACCATCATCTACGTGAGCTGCGGCCCCGAATCACTCGGCAAGGATCTCGTCGAGCTCGCGGCGCACGGCTACATGCCCGACGTGATCGAGCCGTTCGATCTGATGCCCGGCACGGCTCAGGTCGAGACCGTCGTGCGCCTGCGTCGCTAAAGTTCGTCGCCGACGTTGATCGTGATCGTCGCGTCGTCGACGGCGTGAATGCGACGCGTCAGGTGCTTCGGCGTACCGGACACCGTGATGTCCATCTCGACGACCGCGTCGGGCTTGGGCAGCGAGACCTTGAACGACGCATCGCCGATCTGCATCCCGTTCAGGCGCGTGCGCTTCACCTCGCCGAATGGTTCGCCTTCGACCATCACGCGTGCGTCGATCGCGTCGACCTTGGGCTCCGACATGCCCGTATTGATCACGATGGTCGAATGCGTGCGCTGGCTCTTCACACACTGCTCGCGAACCAAGAGCCCCATCGCGAGTACGAACGCGATCGGTCCGATCCGCTTGCGGAGCATCTGATAGCGCGACACCTGGGCGTTCTAGCACGCACGTGCCCGGCCCCCGAGGTCAAAAACTCGCTCGGGCCCCAGCCCCACCCCTACCCTTCGAATATGCGGTTTCGAGCGCTCGCGATCGGCCTTGCCGCCGCCCTCGCTGGGTGTGCCGCGGGGCGCGAGCCCTACCGGTTCAGCTCGCCGATGCTCGGGATGGCCTCGGTGCCAGCCCCATCGCTCGACCACCCGCTCGTCCCCGAGCGCAGCGATGACGTCCGCAGCGATAAGATCTCTCGCGTCGCCTCGAGCCGTACGCCCCCTTCCCGCTGCGTCGACTCTGCGACCACCAAGTGCGCCGCTGCGATCCGCGTCGCGAACGCGCCGGTGATCCACGAGGCATCAGCGGCGGCCGCGGCCGAGGTTGCGATCGGCCAGAACGCGCAGCCCGCTGAACGCGCCGAGCTGCCCGCGCCGAATCTGCTCCCCACCGATGCTCCCCGCCCCGACATTCACGCGCCCGCGGATCTGCGCAGGCTCGTCGGCTATCGCGACAAGCGCGACTCGCTCGTCGCCGCGCTCGAGCTCGCACAAGCGATCGGCACGCGGGTCTCCTTCGAGCCCGTCGCAGCGATGACGGCGGCAGCTACCGACAACGTGGCGCCCGGCGACAGCCTCGTGTCGTGGGCCGCTCGCGAGGATCGGCTCGCCGACTACACCGCCGAGCCCCAGCCCGGCGACCTGCTCGTCTTCGATCGCGTCGACAGCGACGCCACGTCCGACTGCATCGGCCTCGTCATCGCGCGCGACGATCGCGGCGTGACCGAGTTTCTCTATCTCAGCAACGGCGTCTATCGGCGCGCGTTCGTCGACGTCTCTCGCCCCGCCGTGCGCCGCGACAAGGAGCAGCGCGTCGTGAACGCGTTCATGCGCAACGGCAAGCGCTGGCCAGCAAAGGGCCAGCACTACCTCGCTGGCGAGCTGCTCGGTCACGTCATCCGCGCATCACGCTAGTGCGGCTCGCGCGGTCGATCGTGGGCACGTGGCAACGAGCGGAACGTTACGGGCAGCGAGCGGAACGTTCGGGACGTCGCTACGGTCGCCTCTTCCGCGCCGCCTAGACTGCGCGTGTGCGCATCCGCTTGCTCCTCTGCATTCTCCTTCTCGGGTCGACGGCATTTGCTGACGCGCCGGCGATCTCCGCGTTTGTCACGGCGAGTCCGTTCGCGGGCTTCGACATGGCTGCCGATGGTCACGGCCCGAGCGAGAAACGGATCGTCGAGCTCGGACTTGGAGGTGAGGTTTCGGTTCGCGTCGGCACCCGGCTGCGCTTGGGGATCGGAGCCCGCTTCGATCGCGGCAAAGGCGACGACGACACGGGCTACTTCGTCGCAGTTCCGCTGACGGTGCGTTACGGATGGTCGATCGCACAGGCGTGGGAATTCGATCTCGCCGCGGGACTCGGGCCGGCCGTCGCGTGGTTCAGCCTTCCGATCAAGACGTTCGGCGGAGAGGCCGAGCTAGGCGTCGGGATCCGGCACCGCGTCAGCTCATCGGTCGCGCTCACCTTCGACGCTGGCATCCGCCTGGAGTACCACCCCGCGAACAACAGCGATGACGTCTACGTCGGCGGTGCATCGCTCATCGCTGGTCAGCTTCCGTATCTCCGTCTCGGAGCCACCTTCGAATAGCCGTCGAGTGTGCTAGCTAGCTGTCCGCATAGCGGACACTCGCGCTCTCTTCGCTGTCAGACCGCTGCGCTATTGAAGTGCATGGGGCCAAAGCGGCGGTGGACGGAAGCAGATCTTCGGCGAGTTGTTCCTGCGGCTCGGAGCTTCAATCAGGTGGTGTCGCTGCTTGGACTTCGCGAAGGCGGAAATTCCACGAAGATCCGGCGAGAGATCGAGCGACTCGGTATCGACACGTCACACATGGTCGGTACGAGCTGGCGAGCCGGCTCGACTGACAGCTCCTGTCCGCGCACCCCGCTCGGAGAGCTGCTGGTGGCGGGTCGATGGGCGAACTCGCACAAGTTGCGACTCCGGCTCATCGAGGAGGGCTTGAAGCGTGCGCGTTGTGAGCTCTGCGGTTGGTGCGAGCAAACCAGCGATGGCCGCTTACCACTCGAGCTGGATCACGTGAACGGTGATCGCAACGATAACCGTCTACAGAATCTTCGGTTGCTGTGCCCCAACTGCCATAGCTTGCAGCCGACTCACAGAGGACGAAACAAAGCATCGGCTCGCCGAGGAGAACACGGATGATTCGTTGGTCGGAGAACGTCCTGCGCGAGCTCGTCGCATCGGCGCGACGCTTCGATGACCTGCTTGCGAAGCTGGATCTCGATGACACTCCGCTCAACCGCGCGCGCGTTCGACGCTGGATTCGTCAGGCGAAGATCGACACGGCGCATCTCCAACGGAAGATGCGTGGACGGCACTCCACGAAGTGGAGCGACCAAGACCTTGTCGTCGCGGTTCGGTCGTCGACGACTTACGCCATGCTCCTTCGTTCCCTCGATCTGGTACCGCGCGGCGGGAACTACGCGGTCATCAAGGCTCACATTGCCCGTCTGGGTTTGGACACATCCCACTTCGCAGCAGGGACATGGACGGTGGAGCGCAGCGAGCCGCAGGGAAAGAATCGGCCACTGTCAGAGTTCCTTGTCGCTGGACGCTCTGTGGATTCCAATCAGCTCAAGCGCAAATTGATCAAGGCCGGACTAAGGCCCGCATGCTGCGAGCTATGTGGATGGGCGCAACATGCGTCGGATGGACGCGTTCCGATCGAGCTCGATCACATCAACGGTGACCGGTTCGACAACCGCCTCGAGAACCTCCGTATTCTATGCCCCAACTGCCACAGCTTGCAGCCGACGCATCGTGGGCTGAATCGGACATATCGCGCTCAGCGCTCCGATTCGTCGAACAAAACGCGGGTGGTACCTCGCGAGCGATTTTCTCGCCCGTGGCGAAACTACTGGTAGCCCTCGTCGGATTCGAACCGACACTGAAACGAGCTTAAAACGTTTGTCTCTACCAGTTGGACTAGAGGGCCGTAGCTAGAACCTAGCACGCGTGGCGCCAGCGCCCGAATCACGCGACTCGGCGCGCTCCGCATGGCGCGCGATCGCGGCGACGAGCGTCGGCCATAACGGCTCCGGCATGTCGTGCCCCATTCCGGCGAGCGGCAGCCACGTCGCGTCGGGCATCATCTCCGCGAGGTCGCGACCGGCGCGGACGGGGAACAGCGGATCGCGCGTGCCGTGAATGATCAGCGACGGCACTGCCGAGACACGCAGACCAGGCCGACGATCGGGCGCGCCCATGATCGCCGCGTAGTGGCGCAAGAAGCCGCGCGGGTTCATGCCGCGCTCGAACGCGAGCTCACCCATGCGCTCGAGCGCACCAGGCATGCGCGGGTATCCACCGCCGCCGAGGATCTCGAACATCGCCGCGAGCTGGACGCCCGCCTCTACCGCTGTCTTGGGACGCGGTGCGAACAGCGCCTTGAGTGCGCGCGGCTCCGGGATGTACCGGCGCGATCCGTTCGCCGACATGATCGACGTCATCGACAGCAGGCGATCGGGATGATCGACGGCGAGCTGTTGCACGATCATGCCGCCCATCGAGACGCCGACGACGTGCGCGCGCGACCAACCGAGCGCGGGAATCAGGCGCGCGGTATCGGTCGCCATGTCGGCGAGCGTGTACGGAACGCGCGGCGGTCGGCCGGTGAGCAGGCGCGCCGCCATGACACGACCGGCGTTGGGAACGGGCGCGTCGTTCAGTCTCGTCGACTCGCCAACATCGCGGTTGTCGAAGCGACAGACGTGAAAGCCCGCACGCGCGAACTGGGTGCACAGCCCGTCGGACCAGAAGATGCGTTGCGCGCCGATGCCCATGACGAGCACGAGCGGCTTGCCGCGCTCACCGAACAGATCGTAGGCGAGCTCGATCTCGCCCACGTTCGCGCGCCCGGTGCGCATCGCGACGGGACCAGCTTCGTCGTCGGTAACGAGATGGAGAGCCACGCGCGCCTAGTTCGCAGGTGCCGGCGCCGGAGCGCCCTTCTTGAACGGATCCTGCAACGTCGGCGTGTCGTCGCCGGTCTCGGGAGGCTTCGTTTCCGGCGGCTTCGTCTCCGGAGGTTTCGTCTCGGGAGGCTTGGTCTGCGGAATGGTCTGCGGCGGCTTCGTTTCCGGCGGCTTGGTCTCGGGCGTCGTCGTCGGAGTTTCACTCGGCTTCACGACCGCGCCCGTCTCGACCGGCTTCACGCCGACGGTCGGGACGACAACGTGCTTGGCGACTCCGCCCGACTTGCCCTTGGTCAGGACGATGTCGAGCGTGCCATCGGCCGTCGGCGTGACGTCGAAGATCTGATCTCCGTAGCCTGGCGCCGTCGCGGTGATGAAGTGGAGCTTCTCGTCGTACCCGAACGGAAGGTCGGCGGCGTCGGTGACGTTCAGCTCGAGCCCGGTGTCCGCCTTGAGCTTGAGTCCGGGAATCTTTGTCGTGACGTGGAAGGTCACCTTCGCCGGGTGCTTGGGCACCGTCGCCTCCACGTGCTGCTCGGGCGGTTGCGGCGGCGTCGGGTTCGCGGTTCCCGCTTGTCGATCGGGCGTCGCGGGCGGCGTGTTCGTGACGACGGGTGGCGGCGACGGCGTCGCGGGCGCCTTGTTGATCACGAAGAATGCGGCGACGGCACCCGCACCCGCGAGAATGACCGCGCCGAGGATCAGCGGCAGCTTCGACTTGCCCGCGCGATCCGCCTCGGGCTCTTCGGGGACCGAGAGATTTCCGGTCCACTGCGTCTTCACGCGATTGGATTGCGAGGTCTGCGTCGGAACCGGCGTCTTCTGCGCGGAAACGGGGCCCGTGCCGCCGCGCTGGGCTGGCATCGTCGTCGACGCGGGCGCCTGCACCATCGGTTGCTGCGACGTGAGAAAGCCCGTCTGGCCGCTCGCCGGCGCATCACCGCAGACTTCGCGGACAGCGTCACCGAGCGCCATGATCGAGGGCCAGCGCTGTTCGCGATCCTTCTGCAGCGCCTTCTCGATGACGGCGGCGAGCTCGCGCGGAGCACCGATACGATCGAAGACCTCTTCCGGAATCTGAGGCGGCGGCTCGGTGAGGTGAAGCGTCAGCACGCCCATGAAGTTGTCGGCCTCGAACGGCACGCGACCGGTGATGAGCTGGAACAGGATGCAGCCCATCGCGTAGACATCGACGCGCGCATCGACGTTCTCGCCGCGTGCCTGCTCGGGCGACATGTACTCGGGGGTGCCGAACAACATGCCGGTCTTGGTGAGCTTGCGACCGCCGTCGTCGACCTCGGTCAGCTTTGCGATGCCGAAGTCGAGCAGCTTGACGAAGTCGGGGTCGCCGAGAAAGTCGACGAGGTAGATGTTCTCCGGCTTGAGGTCGCGGTGAACGATGCCGCGCGAGTGAGCGGCGTGAAGCGCGGCGCAGATCTGGAGAAAGATCTTCTTGGTGCGCACCCACGGCAGCAGCTGCCCATTGAGCCGAGCCCGCGCGACCTCCTCGTGGAGATCGTGGCCTTTGAGCAGCTCCATCGCGAAGAACACCAGGCCGTCGGGCGTCTGCCCGAAGTCGCTGATGTCGATCACGTTCTCGTGCCGGATGCGGGTGGCGGACTTGGCCTCCTGCATGAAGCGCTCGACGAGATCCGGCTTGCGCGCGAACTCACCGTGCAGAACCTTGAGCGCAACCTGCTTGTCGAGAAGCTTGTGGGTCGCGAGATAGACGGCGCCCATGCCGCCCTCGCCAAGCTTCTTGGAGATGACGTAGCGATCCATCAGCGTCGCTCCGAGCAGCGGATCCTCCGTCTGCGGGAGGTACGACGTGGCGATGCTCGGCAGCGGCGGCTCGGATGCAGGCGCGGCCGTCCCCGTTGGCGCATGCAGGATGCTCGTCTGCTGCGACGGCGACACGGGTGTCGACGACCGGGGCGGGACATCCACCTGTCCCGTGCCCATCTTGGTGCGATTGCTCTCCGACACCGGCCCCAATCATAGCAGGGGTCTCGGGCGTAATCCCGCTAGGGTTTGCCGTCCTCGAGCCACTCGGACGTGCGGATCATCCCGGAACAAACGTGTTGCACATAGTCGATTCTGACGCTGCGGTCGATCGGCGTGCCAGGCATGCCGCCGAGGCCCGGTCCGACGACGCCGAAGTCGTTATCGGGGCGGATCTGCTGCCCCAGCGTGTACTGGAGGGCCAGGAGGATCTGGGCGCGGACGTCGGGGTCGGGCTGCCCCATGTGGCGTCCAAGTAGGTACGTCGAAATCATCGCCTCGGTGCGGGAGCCAGCCGGCGTGTTGTAGGGCGGGACGAACGAGGTGACGTTGTAGGCACCGACGAAGTCGTTCTGGTCGGGGTGCTCATCAGTCTCGGGCTGCTGGGCGCGGAGGAACTTTCCATAGCCATTGCAGAAGTCCAGGTAGTCCTGGTTCACGACCGCGGGCCAGATCGCCTCGGATGCGATGCACGTCCAGTGCTCTTCACCATAGAAATACCCGCCCATGAAGAAGTCGTACCAGTGCACGAGCCAGTCGAGCGCCTTGCCGGCGGCCGTCGCGTACTTCGGATCCTTGGTGACCTGGTACATGCGGGCGAGCGCGAGCGCTGATTCACCCGAGTAGTAGAAGAGCTCCTGGACCGGATCCGGCTTCTTCGTCTTGGGATCGTAGATGTGCATGAACGACCCATCGGGGCGCTGCATGAAGAGGATGAAGTTGGTGAGCTTGGTCGCGAGCCCGAGATAACGCGTGTCGTTGGTCGCGAGCTGGTACTCGGCGAGCGCGACGATCGTGAGCGACGTCGAGCCGAGCTGCGCTTGCGTTTCGTTTCGATCGAGCACGCAGTCGAATTCCGTGCCATCGGGAAGCGTGTTCACACAGCGACCGTTTGCGAGCAGATCAGCGAGGTGCTTGAACGCGCGCTCGATCGGCTCGCGCAACCACTCCTCGTGTGTGATCCGGTACAGCTGCGCGAGGAAGTACGTCGTCCCTGCGTGGCGAGGCATGCTGTAAGCACCACGCTCGGGGTCGGTCTGCTTGCCCGTCGCGAGATCGTGCTCGTAGATGTAGCGACCGCTCGGCGCCATGTGCGCGACGAGATAGCGCCCGCCGTTGAGCGCTGCCTCGCGGAGAGACTGCGCGCTAATCTTGGGGGCGGCGGTGTTGCCGCGATAGAGCTGGTACGGCGTGCGCGGTCGCTGCGCGGTCGGCGCCTCGACAAACGTGTCGGTACGGAAGCGGAACATCGCTTCGGGATCTACTGCCGTGCGCTTGCCTGCACGCGCGCCGAGCAGCACGCCGATCTTGCTCAGATCGATGCCCATCGCCAGATCGGCCATCTGGTTCGACGGGCGCTTGGTCGCGAGCGTCTTCGCCGAGACGAGCTCGTACGGCAGCAACACCTGGCGCTTTCCTTCGATATCGGTGCCGATTCCGTCGAGGCCGGGATTGATCGCGAGCATCTCGGCGATGCCGGGAATCGCGTACGGGGCGATGCCGCCGAGCGGTGCGGTGCCCGTGATCACGTCGACCTGCATTCGCGCCGCGGCTCGGAGATTTGGATCGAGCGAGGCCGCGTACGGCTTGAGCTCCAGAGCGGTGGCGTTGATCGCGGCCGCGAGATCAGCACCTGCCCCCTCGACGCGGACGAGCGCTTTGCCGTCGCTCCACAGCGTGATGACGACAGCGCCCGCGATCGGCTCGTGCACCGTACATGGCACCGGCGTCGTTCCGTCGAGGCCCGCTCGCAGCGTAGCCATCACCGCCGCACGCTGCGCGTCGTCGAGCCGAGCTGGCTGATGGATGCGATAGATGTTGTAGACGATGCCGACGACCGTCAGAAACAGCACGCTTGGCAGCGTCCAGACAAGCACCAGCGCGATGAGTCGCTTGCGCGCCACGAGCTATGCCGCCGCGGGTTCTTTGCGCGCACTCTTGAACGGAACGCCGTAGGCGCGGCGCCCCGTGCGCGTCATGAGCCACTTCACTTGCACGATGGGCAGGAGTCCGACGAGCTCGACGAGCAGGAACACGCCGGTCACCGCCGTCATCGCTGCTGCGCGACCGAATGCGCCGTACACGCCAGCGAGGAACGCCGCCGAGATCAGGATGCGCACGATCACGAGCACCGTCGACACGAGGCAGACCGAGCCTGCGACCACGGCGATCTTCCAGCCGAGCTTCTCGCCGAGCATCGTGCCAACACCCATCACGAAGAACGAAAGCGGCAGCGTCCACAGATGGATGGTCGCCGAGGGCAACCGATTGGGGACGATGCGGGCGATCAGGATCCCGACGGCGACGCCGAGAATGATGTCGAGCCCACCATAGATCCACCGACGGGGATCGTTGGGCAGCTTGGAGGCGGCCATGCGCCGCGACCTTACGCTATTGAGCGTCGCAGGTGGGCCGCTCGATGTCGTTCGACGGCTCCGACGAGGGGAGCGTGTCGCGGAGGTACGCGTACTCCGTGTCGCAGAACACGCCCGGGCCCTGCCCTTCGAGCTCCGCGCGCTCGAAGAACGAGCGATCGCCACCGTTGTCCATCAGGCGATTCACACCGTCACCGTAGTCGTGGAAGCCGTCCTCGAACGGATTCGCGAGACCGAGCGAGTGGCCAATCTCGTGCGAGAGCGTGCCGCCAACGAGGTTGCCCATCACCCAGACCGCGCAGGCGATCTTGTGTGGGCGATCACCGCCTGGACAGTCCGCACCGCTCGAGAGCTTCTCGATCGAACCACCGAGATCGTTGCCGAGGATCGGGTTCCCGCCCGTATCGGGACGGAACGGATCGAAGATCTGGTCGAACTCGACGTCGGCACCTGGCACCTGCACCGCGAGGCCGTTCGGGTGCTTCGAAAAGCCGAGCAACGAACGCACGAACACGCCGCCGTAGCCGGGATACCCGCCCTCTTGCGTCTGCGCGTTCACGCCGCCGATGCGGTCCTCCAGGCGTTCGTTGCCGCTGTCCTTACCCTCGGAGTTGTCGTAGCCGAACAGCCCCATGTTGTTCGGATCGACGCCGACGAGCTCGACGTGCTCGAACAGCGCGAAGTCCTTCGGCTCGTCGAGGCGGAAGTCCATGTTCACGCCCTTGTAGGCCAGATTGCAGACCTCGAGGATGCGCGCGCGAATCTTGTCGTCGATGGCGCGCAGGCCGAAGTCGCGCAGGCCCTCGACGTACGCGGGCGTGAAGTCCAACCAGATGACCTGGCGAACGTGACCGATGGTGAACGTCAGGTTCTTCGCTGAACCCGTCACTTGGTCGGCGCCGTAGTAGATGACCGGCGTGATCGTCCCGGTGAACGTCCCGGTGTCCTTGTAGAGGTTCAGCGACGTTCCGAGCTCGTCGCTCTTGTTCATGATGTACCGGGTCACCTGACCGTCGACAAAATCCGGGATCAGCGTCAGCGTCACCTGCACAGCGGGGCTGCCATTCTTGGTGAAGTTGCCCGCGAGCTCGAGCTCGGTGTGTTGATTGACGTCACCACCAACGAAGCCGCCGCCCTTGAGGAACACGTACTCACCGAGGCTCGCAGTGATGTTCTGCTCGCTACACGGGTCACCGACGCAGACCGAGAAGATGGCTGGTGCCTCCATGTCGTAGGTCACCGGCGACGCATCCGCGGGCGTCGGCTGCTTGTTCGTTTGCTGGTTGATGATCGTGACGGTGCCTTGGAACGTGCCCGGCTTGATGCCAGCGAGGCTCGGCGCGAAGGCAAACGTGCCCTCGGTACGCTTCAACGGATCGGTCGGCATGACCGGAACATCCTTGGCCGCGATCGGCGTGCAGCCACCACCGCTCTGGAGCGTGAAACAGCCGGCGACGTGCGCGACGGTCTGTCCTTCATCCCCGCCGAGGAGGAAGTTCGTTCCAAAGACCTCGACCTTCTCGTTCACGAAGATGATACCGCCGGACGCGACGCTATCGACGGTCGGCGTGAGCACGTCGCGGAACGACAAGTTGACCTGGTTGAGCGTTCCGCTCTTGTAGGTCTCGCCATCGGTCGTGGCGACCACCTCGACGACAGCCGTTCCCGAGAAGTCGACGTTGCCGCCGACGGCGTCGAGCATCGAGCCGTCGACGGACACCGTCATCGTTCCGAAGTCGACGAACTTCGCCGGCCAGCTCACGTCGATGCTGTGACCGCCCGCAGATCCGGTCAGGTGCAGGACCGACTCGCCCCACTGATCGTCGACAAACGACGCGCCCTTCACGAGCAGCTTCGTCCCTGGAACGATCGTCGTCGGCGCGACCTGCGACAGCGTGAGCCCCTCGAGGCCCGGGTCGGGCGTCCTCGCCGAACTGCAGCCAGCTGCCGCGCCGACTCCAATGACCGCGACGAGAACGTACCAGCTCCGCATTACTGCACCTTGATGGAGATGCCGTACGAGTTCGTGCTGCCGTTGTAGCCGCGGATGACGACGTAGTACGTGCCCGCCGTCGTGACGGTGAACTCCGCGTGCTCGTTGGACGAAGCGCCCTGACCGTGGTCCGGACTGCAGCCGCTCGGATCGGCGACGGAACACGGCCACTCGTCGGTGAAGCCATCCGCGTCGTAGAGATGGACGTCGAGGTCGCCCGACGAGTCCGTCTGCGTAAACGTCAGGTCGGTGACGATCTTCTTGCCCGCTGCGGCCGTGACCTTGAACCAGTCGTCGTTGTTCGGGCAGATCTTGTTGCCCGTCGATGAGTACGGGAACGCGCTCGGGATGCGCGCCTGGCCGAACGTGTTGTCGTCCTCGAGGGAATCGTCGGTGCACGTGCTGCAAGAGCCGCCGGGCGGATCGTCCGGGGTGTACGAGAGCAAGTAGTCCGTTCGCGCGTTATCGAAGCCGTTGATCTTCACGTAGTAGGTGCCTGGCTTGAGGCACTTCTGAGCGATCTCTTCCTCGAACCCGAGCGTCGTCGACTTGGAGACGAGGCCGCCGCTCGAGTTGTAGAGGACGAGGTCGATATCCGATTCGCCTCCGCCCGAGAGATACAGGTCGACGATGGTGTCCTTGGTGAGCTTCAACTGGCGCCAATCGTCGTCGGCCTTGCTGCCGCTCGGCGGTTGGATCGGCTTGGGGCACAGGGTCGCGGAGACGAACCCACTCGTGAACAAGCCGTCCGCAACGCCGTTCGCCGACGCCTGGCTCATGGTGTCGTCGTCCTCGTTCGCGTCGTCCTCGCAGGCCGCGTTCGGCGCGGTGCACGAGCCGTTGATCGGGACGCACTGCGGAGCCATGTTGCCATCCACGGAGTAGATGTTGCCCGCCGAGCACGTGTAGCCGCTGGGGCACGCCGAACCACACTTCTGGAGGCAGTACGTGCCGCCCATCGACCCGACGTACGCGCAGAGATCGCCCGTGCCGCACTGTTGATCCGACGTGCACGCCGAGCAGATCGGCTGGTCGATGGGACCCGAGGACGTAACGGTCATCTGGTAGACCTGCGATTGCGTCGAGTGATCGCAACTGCCCATCGAGTCGTCATCGTCGTCGGCAACGAACAGGTAGTAGATGACCTTCGACGTGCCCGCCGGATCGCTCGCGACAGGGTTCGGCACATCCGCCGCGTAGATCGCGTTCGTCGCCGTGCCGCTGATCTTGATCGTATTGAGCTGCGTCATCGGACCCGTCGGGCCGAGGTCTGGGGTCGCGCCCGGGTTGGTCAGCGAGTAGTAGAACAGCGGCGCGTCCTTGAGACCCATGTCATCGGTGACGGTCGCGTCGACGGTGAGGCCGCCGATCGTGTTTGCGTTCTGCGGCGTGTGCGCGATGACAGGCGGTGCACCGGGGCAGTTCGATCCGTCGCCGTCGCGCACGACGACCAGGTAGTCCTTGGTGACGACGGTGTTGTCGTGATCGTCAGCCGTGAGCACGATCGGGAACTGCTTGTCGGCGGCCTGCTCGCGCGTCGGGCACCAGTGCACGGTCGCCGTCACGCCGCTCTGCGACTCGATCGTCATGCCGTCCGGCGGCTCTTGAATGCCGAGGTCGACGTCTGCCGTGTCCTGGTCCTCGACAGCGACGTCGAGATCGAGGCAGTCGTGGATCGCGAGGTTCAGCGTGGTGCCACTGCCCTGCGGCTGGCGGAAGATCGGAATCGTCGCGTCACCGATCGCGGAGCGGACCGTGATGGTCACCGGCGTCGTCGAATCGTTCGAGCCATCCGAGACCTTGAAGTCCCAGTGAGTCTCGCCGACGTCGGCCGCGAGCGGGGTCCAGCGGAACACACCGCTGCCGCTGGGCGAACGCGTGATGGTCGCCATGGGGCTCATGACGTCGGCGGAAGCGAAGTTGTAGCTGAGCCTGTCGCCGTCGGGATCGGTGCCGTTCAGCTCGAGGCGGAACTCGGTGCCAACCTGGGCAACCTGGTCGGGGATGGTGCCGAGGTCCGGGGCGGCGCCGCTGCTACAGGCTACTTGTGTAGCCAGGGCTGCCATCACTGTCATGGTCAGGAGACCGGAGACGACTGACGAGCGACCGATGAGTGGCTGAAAGCTCATGACGTTTTCTCCTGACCTTGGTCCGATGGCTGTCGGATACCCGTGGTCACAGCAAGCCGTGGGCCTGCCCGAACTGCACCGATGTTACGCCCCTCGGCGGGCTCGGGCGACTACCGAGCCAGGGCGCTGTGATCTTCACCAACTGCAAAAGAGATCAGGCCCTGGGCAAGCGGGTCGCTCAGGAAAGCCTTGACGTCGGCTCCTTCCCCGAGGGCGTCTGCAGCGAGCAGGCGCAGGCCCGGGAGCAGCGAACCGGAGGCGATCAGGCCCGCGCGGGCACCTGCTACACGTAGGTCTCGCGAGACGGCGCGAAGATCCAGGCGCGCGCCATCGATCTGCTGGGCGAACGGCCGCAGCTCGGTCACGAGGCCGCTCGGGATGAGGCGCTTGAGCTTGTTGGTCTGCGTGTTGACCTGCTCGCCATCGACGCCGTCCGCCGGGAAGTCGGGAACGAGCACCCGGAGCAGCGCCACGACGAGTACGCCGAGCTCGTCGGGCGACATGCGCGCCGCGATCGACAGCGAGCTCTGGGCGAGCTTGAGCGCAGAGCCGGCAGCGAACTTGATGGCATCGCCGCCACCTTGCGCGACAGCGGAACCGATCACGAGCGAGACGGGGCTCGTCGGCTCCGCGACCATCGCGTACGGAACCTTGCTCGAGACGAAGACATCGATCTCGCCAAAGCCGAGACCGTTCGCGACCTGCTGCGCGACGGACGCGGTGGAGTTGTCCTTGGCCCGCAAGCGATCACCGCGCGTGACACCATACGGACGGAGGTCTACGCCGACGTGCTTGGCGACGCGCTCGCCGAGGAGCTGGAAGATCTGGCGCAGCTCGGTCGGCACGCCGCGCGGGAACAACAGCTCGTCGGTCTCGGGGCGCACGAGCGCGTCGAGGTGCGGGCGCGGCTGCTCGCGCAAGAGTTTCTGCTCGGGCTCGCCGCCCTCGCCCAGGAAGTCTGCGAGCTCGGCCGCGGCGCGCGCGACGACCTTGGAACCGTCGACGCCTGCTGCATCGCGAGCCGCCATCGCACGAGCGATCACGCGATACGTGACGCCGTCCGCGGGGTGTTGCGCGGCGCGCGTGCGCATCTGACCGGCGAGGCGGTTGAGATGGACGCGCATCGACACGGTATCGTTCTGTGACTTGTAGAAGTCGACGAGCTGCTCGAGGGCGTCGTTGTTCGTCGGCGCACCGTCGAGCGCGAGGTTGAGCGCGCGCTCTGCCCGCTTCGCATCGCCGAAGCCCTCGCGGAAGATCTTCGCGACGCGGTGCAGGTGCGACGCGCGGCGATCCGGATCGACCTCGTTCTTCACGAGGCGCTCGCACGCACCGAGCGCGAGCTTCCACTCGTTCGCTTGCGTCGCGAGGTCAGCGAGACGAACGAGCGTGTTCTCGTCGTCGGGTTGATAGGTCAGCGCACGCTGGAACGCCTTGAGCGCCATCGGAATGTCGACGAGACGATCGGCGTAGATCAGTCCGAGGCGGAAGCACAGCGTCTTGAGGATGTCGGGCTGCCGCTCGAGCCGCGCGCGAGAGACGAGCGCATCGGCCGCCTCCTGCCAGTGGCCGAGCTCCCACGCGATGTCGGCGATCGCCGCGTGCGCGCGCAGATCGTTCGGATCCGCCTCGAGGATGGCGCGATAGTGGACCTTTGCCTTCTCGCGATCAGAGAGGAAGTTACGCGACAGCTCGGCGAGCGCGCGATGCAGCTCCGTCTTGGCCACGCCCGGTGGCTCGACGGCGAGGCGCTGATCGAGGAGCAAGGCGAGGTCGTCGTGATTTCCGTCCTCTTCGAGGAGAATGCGCAGGCGCAGGAACGAGTCGCGGTGCTTGGGCTCGGCGTCCAGCGCGTTCCGGAACGCGACCATCGCCCTCTCGCCCACGAGCGCTTTGTCCATGAGGACAACGCCTGCGAAGTGATAGAGGCGAGCCTTCGCTGCATCCTCGGCGACGGCGGCCTGGCGGTTCGCTGCCTCGGCGACGTCGATCCAGAGCTGCCCCTTGAGTGCCGCCTGGCGCCACGCTTCGAGCGCGGGAATATGACCGGGGAACGCGGCGTCCGCCTTGCCGAAGCGCAGCACCGCCTCGTCGATCTTCTCGATCTCCGCGAGCGTCTCGCCGGCGCGCGTCCAGAACGCAGCCTGCGTCTTGGGATCACCGTCGAAGTAATCCGCGATCTGCTCTTCGAGCTGGGCGAGCTCCGCCGAGAATCCGGCGCGGCGCACGATCGCCTCGAGATGCATCAACGCGAGGCGGCGACGAGGATCGACCTCGAGGACGCTGCGGTGAAGATCCGCGATCTCGATCTCGGGACGCTTGTCGCGCGTCGCGAGGCTCGCGAGGTCAGCGAGCAGGGCTGCGCGATCCTTGGTGTGCTCGAGGGGAACGAGCTCGACCTCTGCCTTGCGGAGCTTGATGAGCTCGGTCAGCTGATCAGCAGCGGAGTAACGGCGCTCGAGGCGGTGCTTCAGATCGATACGCGTGGGGTCTGCCTGCGCGGCGCTCTCGAGTGCGATCTGAGCGGACTCGCCGTCGTTACGAAGTTCGCCGTCGATGTGGGCGAGCAGCTCGTACGCGGCCGCCTTGGCGACGCCGTCAGCGGCTTCCTCGGCCGCGCGCAGCTGCGCGATCGCGAGGCCTGCGATGGGATCCGGATCGCCGAGGGACGTGGCCGTGCGAACGAGCGGCACGGCCGCGAGAGGATCGGCTGGACGCAGCTCGAGTGCGCGCTGATACAGCGCGAGAGCGCCTGTTGCATCGCCCTGACTCGCGGCGAGGTCCGCATCGCGAATGATGCGAGCAAACGCGTCGGCGGATGCGGGCCCGGTCGGCGAGGCATCCGTGCCGATGACGCGGATCGGGCCAGACTGCATGGGGCGGTCACCCGCGCGCCGACGAGCAGCGGCGAGAAGGTCCGGGATGACGCCGAGCTGCGGGAGCGCGACCTCGACCTTGCCGAGGAGCGCCGTCGCGCGCGCTGGATCGTTCGCATCGAGCGCGAGTTGCGCAGCGCGCAAGCGCAGAGCGGCAACCTCGTTCGCTGCCTTGGTGCCATCGAGAAGATTGGCGCGCTCCTCGAGCGCCTGCGCCGCATCGCCGAGGTCCTTGGCGCGAGCGGCGACGGAGATCAACGCGACCGTGCGGCGCGGATCGTCGAGACCGGCGACCGACTCGCGGAGGATCGATTCCGCGCGGCTGGGATCGTCGAGGAACGACCGGGCGCGGCGGAGCGCGAGGCTCGCAGCTGCCCACGGCGAGCGCTCGGATGCCTGCGCGCGTTGCAGCACCTCCGCCATCGCGTCGCGATCACCGAGTCGGCTCGCGAGAACGATGGCAGCGGCGTGGGCTTCGGGAGAGCCCGACTCGCTGGATTCGAGGACCTTCTCCCATGCGGCGAGTGCAGCTGCCGTGGCCGACTGGAGCTCGTCCTGGGTGTCGGAGCTCTCGGCGTCTTCGCCGCCCTCGATCGCAGCAGCGACAGCGCCAACGGCCTCTTCCCACGCGAGTGCGCTGCGCAGGAGTGCAACGTCCCCATCGAGCTGTTCGCCCGGATTGGCGGCGAGCTCGGCGTACAACGTTGCGCGATCCGTCCAGCGCCCCGCAGCGGCGAGTGCCTCACCGAGAGCTTCGGCGAGCGCGAGTGAGCTCGGCCGAGCTTCGCGACCCAGGCGGAGGATATCGATCGCGTTGTCGAGCTGGCCCTGGGCGATGAGGCCGTACGCCGCACGAAGGCGAGCGCGCTCGCGCTCCATGTCGTTCGCGACAACCAGATCGACGCCGATCGCGTGCTCGGTTGCTTCCGCCGCGACGTGCGCCGTGCGGAGCTGCGCCGCAGCGTAGTCGTCCCCCGGATCGTGCTCGAGCGCGGCGTTCCACAGCTCGGTCCCGCGAGTTGGATCGAGCTCGGCCGCGCGAGCCGCTGCGTAGGCGCGTTCCGGGCCGGACGTGCCAGTGCTCGCCCAGTGCGCGAACGCGGCGGCGGCGGCGGCTGGATCGACCGACGGTGTCGCGCTCTCGGCGGCGAGTCGCGCGACGAGCGGATCTGCGGGAGCCGCGGCCGTGGCGAGCGCGGCGGCGGATGCACCGACTGCTCCACCTGCCCATTGCTGTGCTCGGATGGCAGCGGCAGCGGCGGTGATGCGATCGACGGGCTCGAGCTGGCGAGCGAGATCGATGAGCGCGTTTGCGGCGAGCTCGCCGTCGGCCTGCGCCGCTGCGTGACGGACGGCGCCGATGCGCGCAGCGATCGATGTGGGGTCGGACTCGGCAGCGGCGGCGAAGTAGTTCGCGGCACCCTGGACGTCGTTGTGGTGAGCGGCGAGAGCACCGCGAGCAGACTGCACGGCGGCGCGCAGCGCAGGATCGGTCACTGCCTTCGCGAGTTGCTCGAGCGCGCTACCGAACTCGTCGGCGCGACCGTCGAGGAAGGCGAGCTCGAGCTGCGCGAGCAGCGCGCGCACGTCCGATGGTGCGTTGTCGAGGATCTCACCGACGGCGACGCGCGCGAGATCCTGATCGTTGCTCGCCATCAGCAGGTCGATCCGGTAGTGGCCGAGCGGACGGCGTTCGAGCGCACCCGCGACCGCGATCTCGGCGTCGAGATGACGAACAGCTTCCTGCAGATCGCCGGCGCCGCGCGCGATGCGTCGCAAGCCGCGCAGAGCGGCGGTCGCGCGGGGATCCGCGAGCAGCGCTGCATCGTAGTGGCTCCGTGCGCGATCCGACTCGCCAAGACGCTCGCTGAGCCGGCCCGCTTCGATGCGGAGAGCGGCAGCTCCAGCACTCTCGTCGAGCGTGGATAGCTCGCGTTCGTAGACGAGGAGCGACTGCGCCGCTGTCTCGTCGAGCGTCGAGCTCGCGATCGGCGACACCTGCTCCGGCCACGCTTTGACCGTCGCGTCGAACGAGATCGTCGGCTCGGGGTCCGGCGCTTCGACCTCGACGGGGATCGAGCTCTGCAGCCGCGGAACGCGCGGGCCACTCGCGCGCTTGTCCTCGATGTCCGGAACCTCGCGCGCGCCGATCTCGAAATGCGCACCGAGCGGGGGAACGGATGTCGGCGTCTTGATGCGCGAATAGTGCTCGCCGACGCCAGCCGGCGGCGTCGCGCGCGGAACCACGGTGGGCGGAGCCGGCATCGGCCCCGGCGGTGGCGTCGGCGTCGGAACCTCGATCAGCATCTCGTCCGGATCGTCGTCCTCGGCGGCGATATCCGAGAAATCGTCCTCGGCTTGTTCGACGGGCTCGGCCGGCTTCTCGACGGGTACGGGCTCGGCGCGCCCCACGACGGGAACGGGGATCGACTGGCTCTGCTGCGAGAGCGGCGGCGCCTTCGTGTTCTCGGAGCGACGAACCGTGTGAGCCGTGCGCGTCGCCGTGCGCGGCGGCGCAGCCTCGGGCTCGGCCGAGAGAACCGGCTTGGAGTCCGAGCCGGCCCCGATCTCGATCTCGTACTCGTCATCCTCGTCGACATACGCAGCGCCACCGACCATCAAGCCCATCGGCGGCGGCAGGGTCTTGGATGCTTGGCGCGAGCTCTCGAGCTCTCCGGCGTCGAGGATGCGCGTGTTCTCGGAGAACTCCGACATCGCCGAGACATCGACGCCGCGCGAGGGCGTCGGCTTCTGCTCGCGAGGGTTCGGGATCGGGCCCGACGCGGGCACCTGGCGGCGGACGATCGCGGCAGTGCGGCGCGCTCCAGCGACAGGCGGTGGCGGCGGCGCGACAGAGTCATCCGGCCAGTTGCTCTCGTGAGGTGCGGCGGGAATTGCCGGGCGCGACGCGGAGGTGAAGACCTCGTCGTCGTCGTCGCCGTCGTCATCTCCGCCAGCGGTGGGCGGGCGCGTTGGTGCGCGTCCGCTTGTCCCCAACAGATCCACACGCGTCATGTCAGCGTCGACGATCTCGTCTTCGATCGGCGGCGGGTTCGTCGTGCCGCGACCCAATATCTGGCCGAGGGCAGCGGGCTGGCCACTCGCTCCCATGTCAGAGAAGTCCGTCTCTGCTGGATCGAACGTATCGACCGGCAGGTGCGTCGGTGCGCGCAGCCCCGAGGCGCTGCGGTCTGCGGTGTCGTCGCCCTCGCCGTCCCCGGGCGGTGCGTCGAGCGTCAT
Source organism: Kofleriaceae bacterium (assembly GCA_036499725.1). Lineage (GTDB taxonomy): Bacteria > Myxococcota_A > Polyangia > Haliangiales > Haliangiaceae > JABFXX01. The sequence continues at coordinate 11,044 of DASYDE010000037.1, read as the reverse complement.
CTGATCGTCGAGATCAGGTTCGGCGCCGAACATCGCTTCGGGCGCATCGAGGGTCTGGTCATCGCGCGGCGCGGCCGGCGTGTTGACCATCGTGGCGTCGGGCTCCTGCGTCGGCGCAGGCCAGTCCATCACCGGCTCGCTCGAGGCTTCCTGTCCGACCGCGTCCTCGTGGAGCGAGTCGAACATGGAGTCCCACTGATCGAGCTCGCCCTGGAGATTGTCGTCGGTCAGGAACGCTTTGCCGCCGCCTTTTTTGCCGGAGCCCTTCGTCGTCATCGGGATCCCTTCAAGGCCACGCCGAGCTTCTCGCGGAGCTTCATATGATCATCGCTGATCGACCACGCGGTGAGCTCGAGTGCGAACGGGCTATCGGACAGCGCCTTGCCGCCCTTGCCCACGTCGAGTTGCGCATGTGCAACGGCGATGTCGCCGCACCAGAGCAGCCCGGCTCGGTGACCGATCGCGAGCGCGTCGCGACGGAACTCGTCGATCGCTGCGAGCTCGGTCGCCTTCGTGCGCACGAGCTCGTTGACGGCGGCCTTCTGCTTGCGGCCGAGCTCCTTCTTGAGCAGCTTGGCGCGCTCCGCGATCGATGATTCCTCGCCGGTGGCCGCATCCGCGATGACGCGTGGGATCGGAGTGACATCGCACGCGCGTAGCGCTGCCACGATCGTCCACCCGAGCTCGCCCTCGCGTAGACCTGCGAGACCGCCGAGGCCTTCTGCGAGCATCGCGAGTGCACGGCCAAGCGCGAACCGCTGTTGCGGCATGGCGCCCGTCGCGACATCGGCGCCGACGCACAGGATCGGCGTCTCGCCGGCCACCGCGCGAGCGATGCCGGCGCGGGCTCCGGAGATATAGATCTCGACGTCCTCGACGCCGAAGCACGCGAGCGCGGTGGAGAGCGCTTCGTACTCCTTGCCGAGCTTCTTCAGGGCGATGCGATCACCGCGCACGAAGCCGAGCTTTCCGGGGTCGACGCCCGTCGCGACCTGTACGGCGGGCGCGATCGCGCGCCAGAGATCCGCGAGCGGGCCGAGCGAACCGTGGCGCAGCGCCGTGCGGTGGGCGTCGTCCAGCTTGGTCTTGGTCGGGGAGCCGAGCTTCTGCCGACCCTGCGCGAGCACCTGGCGTTGATCCGCCGACGGAGTACCGAGCGCTTCGACGCACGCGAGCGAGAGCCAGCGCGCGTCCACGTCGCTCTGCCAGCCCGTGATCTGCGCCAGCCGTTCGTAGAGAGACGCATTGCCGGGGCTGTGCACGATCGAGTCGCGAAAATTGTTCGCGGTGCCGGCGAGCATCTGCACGCGCGCGGGACCTTCGAGTAGCTCGGAGAGCTCGCGCACGATATCGAGGTTGAGCGGATCGAGCGTGCGGCCGCGATCCAGCGCCATGCGCGCGCCGACGCGATCGCTGAGCTTGTCGCGGAGCATGAGGCCGAGCCGCAGCTCTTCTCGCGCCTTCTCCGCCGGCGTCGGACGCATCTTCGCGAGGACACGCAGCTCGCGGGCCGCACGCGTCCAGTCCGCAGCGCGCAAGCACAGGCCGAGCAGCCGCTCGCGTAGCGCGAGGTCATCGGGGTTCGCATCGACGACGCGCTCGAGGTTCTCGATCGCGCCCGCGACGTCGTTCACGTTCTCGGCGAGGACCTGCGAGAGCTGGAGCTCGACCTCTCCGCGGCGCTGCGGGCGCGTCTCGGCCGCGATGCATCGGCGCCAGAGCGAGACGGCCTGGTCGACGTCGCCCGCATGCAGCGCGAGGTCCGCTCGGAAGCGGAGAGCTTCGGCGTGGGTGGGCTGCCGCTCGATCAGCGCGTCCAGGTCGGCCATGGCGCCGGGATGATCACCAAGCCCGTGCAGCACGGTCGCACGCTCGAGCAGCAACGGAACCATCGCCGCGCCCTGCCCCGACTCGGCCTCCAGATACGTAAGGCGATCGGTAAGTGTATCGACAAGCCCGCGCACATCGGCGCGCTCGCGCTGGATCGCGAGGAGTCTCTCGAGCTCCGGCGCGCCAGGATCCACCTTCAGGATGCGCTTGTACGCAGCGAGCACGATCGCTGCCGAGTTGTCGTCCGTCGTCTCGGGTCGATCGATCACCGAGACCGCGTCGCGCAGGTACTGGAGGCGCGCCTGCGAATCGCCGATCGCGCGCGCGAGCAAGTAGCTCGCTCGTCCCCACGCCGCGTCGTCACCGGCGCGCTTTGCGAGGCGGCGTAGCGCTTCGAGGGCTCGCAGATCATCGGGCTGCGCCTTGAGCACGCTGTTCACGACGGCGCCCGCTTCGCGCAGGCGGCCGGCGAGCTCGAGCGCCTCGGCGTGATCGAGCTCCCAGGCAGCTTGGGCGGCCGGATCATCAGCGAGCGCGCTGCGCAGCTCGAGCACCTCGGCGCGCGCCAGCAGCGGATCGATGACCGCGTTCGGATCGCCCGCGATCGCATCGGCGTCGACGTGCGGCGTGGCGCTCGCTTCGGCGAGCACGACGAGCGCGCTCACGTCATCGGGGGCGCTCGTGCGCGCGGCGAGCACACGCCGGTTCGCGAGCTCCAGATCACCGGATGCAGCCGCGATCGCTGCTGCGCGCATGTGCAACGCGGCGGCGGCCTCGGGCATCTCGACCGAATCAGCGAGCGCGTCGTACGCGAGCTGGAGCGCAGCGGGATCAGAGCGGCGGGCGGCGACGAGTGCGGCACCGAGCAGCGCACCGCGCCGATGCGGCTCGACGCCGATCGCTGCCTCGAACGCCTGCTGCGCGCGCTCGAAGTCCTCGAGCACGAGCGCGTACATCCAACCGCTGTCCTCGGCGAGGGCGGCTGCGAGTCGAACATCGGAGGTGCGTGTCGCGAGGGCCGACGTCGCCTCGAGACGCATCACGGTGTCAGCGCGCCCGGCCGCGAGATCCGCGAGGCCGAGCGCGGCGCTCGCCGAGGCGACGCTGCGCTCGTCGACCGGCGCCCCCTCAGGATCGCGGACGGCAAGTGCCCGGAACACGTCCGCTGCTTCGTCGAACTGCCCGGCGCGCTCGAGCGCACGCGCGAGCAACCACTGCGACTCGGCGCTTGGATCATTGTCGGCAATCGCGCGGCGCGCGATGACCTCGCCGTTGCGATCGCCGAACTGGCCGCGCGCTCGGGCCGCACCTTCGAGCGCGGTGCGGTCCTCGGGGATCCGCGTCAGCCACTCTTCGTAGACGGCAGCCGCCGACGCGACGTCTTCGAGGCGAACCTCGAGAATCCACGCGGCTTCGCGCAGGGCGCGGCGCGCCGACGGGCCGTCGGGGAGCGCGCGAGCTTCGGCGCGGCGCTCCGCCACGAGCTCGGTCCAACGCTCCTGAGCGCGCAGTAGATCGATGAGCGATTCGCGCGCGAACGTATCCTCGGGCCAGAGCGCGAGAACCTGGCGGTACTGTTCCGTCGCTGCTTCGACGGCGCCCGAGCGCTCGCGCAGACGGGCCGATGCGAGCAGCGCCGTGCCGCGCCGTGTGGGATCCGGCTCTGCGGTGGCGAGCTCGGCGAGCAGCTGCGCGCGCTCTTCGTCGCGACCGAGCTGCGCGAGTGTCGATTCCATGCGCCAGCGGAGGGACAGGTCGCCCGGGGCGAGCGCTGCGACCTCGCGCTCCAACTCGAGCACGGACTCGAGCTCGCCCTGGCTGCGCGCGACGCGGATCCCTCTCTCGAGTTGCGCGCGCTTCTCGTCGAGCCGACCTGCCGCGCCCGCCGCTTCCGCGGAGGTCTTGATCCGTGCGAGTGCGTCGGCAACGTTGCCCGTTGCTTCATCGAGCTCCGTCAGCGCTTCGATCGCGGCGGGATAGTTCGCCACCACCTCGAGCGCTTTACCGAGCGCTTCACGCGCCTGGTCGAAGCCACCTTCGGTCTCGTACGCGAGCAGCTCTGCGGCCTGTGTGTAGAGAGCAGCGGCCGACGGCAGATCCGGCTGGGGAGCCTGGCCCGGGCCGAGCCACGTGCCGAGCTGCGCCGCATTGGCCGCCGCCAGATACGTCTTGGCCAGCTCCAGCGGATCCGCATTGCCCACCGCATCGCGCTCCGCTGCCGACGACAGCACGATGAAGCCGGGCGCGCTCGCTTCGAGCGAGGTGAGCAGCGCGCGCGCTTGCTCGCGTTGACCGCCGCGCAGCAATGCATCGGCGCGCCGGATCGACAACATCATCGCGCGACCCGGATCGCCCTCGACGGCCTGCCAGCTCTGCACGAGCTCCGCGAGATCCGCGTAGCGACCGAGCTCCTCGGCGAGCTCCGTCAGATCCGCGAGCAGCAGCGGTTCACCCGGTGCGAGTGCGAGTGCTTGCTGCAGCACGTCCCACGCCTTCTCGGGCGAATCGACGCGTGCGAGCTGCGCTTGGCGGCGGCGTAGCGCGACGAGCTCGCGGCGCAGCGCCGTCGGACGATCGAGCGTGGTCGAGGCGAGTCCAGGATCGGCGCTCGGACCAGCGGGTCCGAACTGCGCGAGGAGGATCGCGGCGAGCTCGTCGATCGCCTTGGTGACGTCGTCGTTCGCCTGGTTCTCTTCGGCGACGCGCAGACGCTCACGCGCGACACGTTCCGCGAGAGAGGACGCACCAGCGGGAGGTGGTGTCGCTGATTCGGTGAACGCCTTGGCGATGGTGGCGGCTTGTTCGAACGCGCTCTGTGCACGCGCGTAGTCGCGCGACGTGCTGGACGCCTTCCCGGCTTCGATCGCGACCTCGAGCCAATAGGTGACCTTGCGCGCGGGATGCGTGACGGCATCTGCGAGCGCCTCCCACACCTCGAGGAGCAGCGTCGTGTCGTTTTCGCGCGCGGCGACGCGCTCGAGCTCGAGCAGCGCGCCCTGGTGCGTCGGTGCGATCCGCGTTGCCTCGACGAGCGCTTCCTTGGCTTCGCCCGCCTCGCCCATGTTGTGGACAGAGATGCGCGCCTTCTCGAGGAGTAGATCCGCGCGCTCGTAATCGTCGCGCGCGTAGTCGACCTCGGCTCCGATCAGCTTGGCGAGGTTCGGCCACAGCCCGCGCCGATAGAAGACGCGACGGATCGCCCACAGGTTGGGGCGCAGTCCAGGATCGAGCGTGAGTGCGCGTCCGTACGCTTTGACCGCGCGCGCTTCGTCAGCGAGACGCCGCTCGTAGAGCTCGCCGAGCTCGTACGCGAGCATCGCGGCAGCGGTGGCATCGGTCGTCGCGTCGAGATCCTTGGCGAGCGTCGCGGCGCGCTTCTCGCCGCCCGCATCGCCAAGCTCTTCGAGCGCGCGATCGACGACCGTCGGCGAGTCGAGATGCGCCTCGAGCGGCTGATCGATGACGATGTTCGGCGTCCCCGTGCCGGTCTCGAGGCCACCGTCGGTGGGTGCGAGCGAATCGGGCGGTGCGTCGAGCGCAGCGATGAGCTCGTCACCACCTGCGATCGGCGTGGACGGCCGCACGGACTGCACGCCTTCGAAGATCGGCGGCGCGCCCGTCGGTCGCTTACCGCGTCCCGGCTCGACACCCGGTGCCAGATCATCCTCGATCAGCTCGATCTCCGAGAGCGCGCGCGGCGGACGCGACGGAGGCGCGGGAATCATTCCGGGGCCGACGGACGGCATCGGTCCGGTGCTCATGCGCGGGATCGGGATCGACTGCGTCGGCAACTTGCCGCTCGGCGGCGGCGGCACGGGCACCTTCGCGATCGGCTGTGTGCCGGGCTTGGGCGGCGCCGCAAAGCCAGGCTTGGTGATCGGAACGGCCGGAATGGTCCCCGGCGGACGCGGCGGGCTCACCGGCGGAACGCGAACGGCGCTGGACGGCGGGCGAGGCGGAATCGCGACGCGCGGTGGAGGCGGCGGTGCCTTTGCGACGTTGGTCGCGATCGGTTTGAACACGGGGAGCGGACCGCTCGACGCCGCTGCCGCCGGGTCGCTCTCGACGATATCGAGATCTTCGAGCGAGACCGTTTGCGACTTCTCGTCATGCACGACGACGTCGCCGTGCAGCCTTACTGCGGGCGTGTCGAGCCGCGTCGAGTCCGCGTCGTCGCTCGCGTTGTCATCGAGATCGAGGGCGTTGATACGCGCAGCAAGACTACGAGCTCGCTCGCTCGAATCCCCCGTCGCGTCGTCATCGGGTGGTGCCCCCAAGTTCACTCGAAAGGACACCATCTCGTGTGCGACCTGTCAACGTCACTCGGCCATCATTCCGGGCAGTTGGAGTGCATTCCGGGATCGAAAAACGCGCTACACCACACCCCGTGAACGAGCCGTTGCGCCTTGGTGATCATCCTCTGACCCTCGAAGCGATCGCGGACGTCGCTCGCGGCCGACGCACCGTGGCGATCGGCGCTACCGCCCTGGCCTCCATGGCGCGCGCCCGCCGGGTAGTCGATGCGGTCGTTGCTGGCGGCGACGCCGCTCCCGCGGTGTACGGCGTGAACACGGGCTTCGGCGCGCTCGCAGAGGTGCGCATCTCCGCCGCGCAGGTGACGCAGCTCCAACAGAACCTCGTTCGTTCGCACGCGGCGGGCGTCGGATCTCCGCTGCCCCGCGAAGCCGTGCGCGGAATGATGCTGCTTCGCGCCGCGGTGCTCGCGACCGGTCGCAGTGGTGCACGCCCCGTGTGCTGCGAGCGACTCGTGGAAGCGCTCAACGCGGGCGTTCATCCCGTGATTCCCGCGCGCGGTTCGGTCGGCGCATCGGGCGATCTCGCACCGCTCGCACACCTCGCACTGGGAATGATGGGCGAAGGCGACGCGGAGTATCGCGACGAGATCCTACCCGCCGCGGAAGCGCTGAAGCGCGCGGGCATCGCTCCACTCGTCCTCGAAGCGAAAGAAGGCCTCACACTTCTCAACGGAACGCAGCACATGACGTCGGTCGGTGCGCTCGCACTCTCCGACGCGACCGTCACGTGCGAGATCGCGGATCTGGCCGGCGCGCTGTCACTCGAAGCGTTGAAGGGCACCGTCGTCGCATTCGACGAACGCGTCGTCTCCGCGCGTCCGCATCCGGGCCAGATCGCCGTCGCCGCATTCCTGCGCGAGCTCCTCGCGGGCAGCGAGATCGCCGAGTCGCACAAGAACTGCGGCAAGGTGCAGGACCCCTACTCTCTTCGCTGCATGCCACAGGTGCATGGCGCGAGTCGCGACGTGATCGGGTTTGCGCGCACGGTGCTCGAGCGCGAGGCCGGCTCTTCGACCGACAACCCGCTCGTATTCATCGATGGGCCTGATGGCGACGAGATGATCAGCGGCGGCAACTTCCACGGCCAGCCCGTCGCGCTCGCCCTCGATGCCGCGGCGATGGCCGTCGCCGAGCTCGCGAACATCAGCGAGCGCCGCGTCGAACAGCTCGTGAACCCGCATCTCTCGAGCGGCCTGCCACCGTTCCTCGCGCCGGACTCCGGCCTCAATTCTGGCTTCATGATCGCGCAGGTCAGCGCGGCCGCGCTCGTCTCCGAGAATAAGATTCTCGCGCATCCTGCGTCCGTGGACTCCATTCCGTCGAGCGCTGGTCGCGAAGATCACGTCTCGATGGGCGCGACGAGCGCGCTGAAGCTGTCGACGATCCACGACCACGTGCGCATCGTTCTCGCGATCGAGATCCTGTGCGCTGCGCAGGGCATCGATCTGCGTCGGCCGCTCAAGACGACGGCTCCGCTCGAGCGCGTCCACGCGAAGATTCGCTCCGTCGTCCCCGCGATGATGGTGGACCGCCCGATCGCACCGGACATCAAAGCGGTGCGCGCGATGATCGACGACGGCTCGCTCCTCGCCGCTGCCCGCGGCCACTGAGAGCTACTTGTCGCGCCGCTTGATATGCGGATGCGTACGCGGCGTCGACTTGTCCTGTGTACCGACGGGTGCACCATGCGCGGCGCGGTGCGCTTCATCGAGGTGCGTCGGATCGAAGTCCTCGGTCTTGCTGCTGCGTGCGACCTCGGCCATCAGCGCCATCGTGACCGGGTCGTTGTTCGTGATGGCGCGTGACTCGGCGGGACCAGCCATCGATTGCGGATCGTCGACCTCGAGGGTCTCGTTGGACTCGACGCCGCCCGAGCCCGACGCGAGGTCGTTGCCTTCGATCTCGATCTCGCCCCAGTCGTCCTCGTCGGCGCTGCCGCCTTTGCCGAGCTCGAGATCTGCGCGCTTCACGGTGCGCGCGAGCGTCCGCGTGCGACCCACGCTCGGCCCCGCGTCGAGGACCGTCGCATCCACCACATGGTCATCGGGGAGCGAGAACTCCTCCGAAAGTACGTGGCTCGATCCGGCCGCCGGCCTGGCCAGGGGGTCCATCCCCGCCGACACGCGCGCCATGCGCTCGAGCGATTCACCACCCAGCTTCTGGGTAGGCCGCGGAGGATTCCGCTTGGGTCCCATGAACCTCCACAATAGCCGACTACCCGAACGCTCCGGACGCGTTCTCGCCACGAATGTCGCAACCCGATCTCGCTCCAGACACGTTCCGGACACAGAGTTTCTCCGTCCGTGCATGTCGGTCCACGTCGGGAAAATCACGGTCCGGTCTAACGGAGCCTGACGAGAAAACGTCGGCTCGATGCGAGCACTTGCCGCGTTCCCTACACGTCGGCGTGCCGAAACCGTCTAACGATACGGCGGCCCCTTTTTCGGCGCGCGACCCGCCCGCGTGAGCGCGTCGCGCAGCACGTACTCGACCTGCGAGTTCACCGAGCGGAGATCATCCGCGGCCCACTTCTGCAACGCTTCGTACAGCTGTGGGTCGATGCGCATCAGGAATGGCTTGCGCTCCGCCATCGGGGTCTCAGTAGATCGAGCCCGCGTTGATGACCGGCTGCGTCGCCTTCTCGCCGCACAGGACGACGAGGAGGTTGCTCACCATGTTCGCTTTGCGCTCCGTGTCGAGCTCCACGATGCCTCGCTTCGCGAGTTGCACGAGCGCCATCTCCACCATCGACACCGCGCCTTCCACGATCAGCGTTCGGGCCGCGATGATCGCTCCCGCTTGCTGACGCTGGAGCATCGCCTGGGCGATCTCCGGGGCGTATGCGAGGTGGGCGATGCGCGCGTCGACGACTTCACAACCAGCGGTGTGGATCTTCGCCGTCACTTCCTTCGCGAGTAGCTCGGCGACCTTCTCCGACGAGCCGCGCAGGCTGATCACGTTGTCCTCGTGCGTGTCGTACGGGTAGTGCATCGCGAGGTTGCGGATCGCGGCCTCGGTCTGCACCTGCACGAATCCGCCAAAGCTCTCGACGTCGAACATCGCCTGAGCCGTATCGACGACGCGCCACACGATGATCGCCCCGATCTCGATCGGGTTGCCGTCGATGTCGTTCACCTTGATCTTCGCGCTCTCGAAGTTGCGCACGCGTAGCGACACATCGCGCTTGGACGTGAACGGGTTCACCCAGCGCAAGCCCGACGTCTTCACGCTGCCGACGTACTTGCCGAAGAACGTGAGCACGCGCGCTTCATTGGGGCCGATGACGAGGCATCCCGACAGCAGGATGATGCCGCCGATGAACATGCCCACTGCCGCTAGCGCGTAGGGAGCCGGCGCGAGCGGATGCTGCGACGCCAACAGGATCGGATACGCGGTGCCTGCAAGTGCAGCGAGCCCCAGGAGCAGTGCCAACCACCCCGACATCGAAACCGCATCACGCTCTTTCATCGCCATCGTCATCCTCCGAGAAGGTCTGATGGCAGAGTGATATCACATTGCTGTCATGTCAAGGCCGGCCCGAAATACGCGATCTACGAGCGTATTCGCCGCTCCGTAGCGATACGGCACGTCGGCCTCGTGCCCGCACTTCCACAGCACGACGTCACCAACAGCCCCTGCGCGGAGCAGGCCGACGTGAGCCATGCCGAGTGCCTTCGCGCCGTGGCGCGTGACGCCGAGCCACGCTTCGTCGATGGTCATGCCGTAGTGCGTCGTCGCGAGCCAGAGCTGCAGCGGTAACTGTTCGCAGTAGCTGGTGCCGGGATTGAGATCCGTCGCGATCGCCATCGCTACGCCCTGCGCACGGAACTTCTCCACCGGAGGTACGGGCAGGCGCAGTTGGACGCACGCACCGGGGAGCATCACCGCGACAACGCCCGCGCTGGCCATCGCCGCGATACCCGCGTCGCCAACGCGCTCCAGGTGATCGCCCGATAACGCACCGAGCGCACCGAGCAGCTCCGCGCCGCCCAGGTCCGCGAACTGGCCGATGTGCGCTTTGACGGCGAGCTCGGCGCGCTTGGCGGCACCGAGTACGGCGCGGGCTTCGTCGAGCGTGAACGCACCCTCGTCGCAGTAAATGTCGACGGCCGTACACAGCGCTTGCGCGGCCGCTTTGGGGATCAGCGACTCGCAGATCTCTTTGACGTACGCGTCGCGATCCGCTTTGCGCTCCGGCGGAACGACATGAACGAGGAGTGTCGGCGAGATGCGAGGCATGTCGCGCTCGGTCGCAACCTTCGCGACGCACTTGAGCATCCGCAACTCACCCTCGACGGTCAGGTCGTAGCCGCTCTTCACTTCGATCGTGGTCGTCCCACCCGCAGCGGCGAGACGCAGACGCTCGCGCAACAGATCGATCAACGTCTCGTCGCTCGCCAACCTCGTCGCCTTCAACGACGCCGCGATACCGCCGCCCGCTGCCGCGATCTCGAGATAGCCAGCGCCCGATGCGCGCAGGCCGAACTCGCCTGCCCGGTCGCCCGCGAAGATCGCGTGCGTGTGGCAATCGACGAGCCCGGGCGTGACGAGCCGGCCGCCCGCGTCGATGACACGGGACGCTTCCTTCACTCCGCCGATATCGCCGTCGACGCCAGCCCACACGATCGCGCCGCCGCTGATCGCGACCGCACCACGCTCGATCACGCCCGCGCCCGGTCGCTCCGGGTCACAGGTCATGAGGCGCGCGTTTCGGATGAGCAGCTCGCAGTCCATGCCGCGACCTTACAACGCCGTCGGCTCAGAGGGTCGACCAAAATTCGCGATTCGTTTCCACCAGAGCGCCGCTTCTGCCTTTGGCCCGCGCGTACGCGACTGTTGCGCGTCGCATCCACGACAAAGCTCCAAGAAGCGCGTTTGCGCTCCGAGCCAGACGAGCA
>DASYDE010000036.1:0-17463 GCA_036499725.1 Kofleriaceae bacterium | reverse complement strand
CGGAGATCAGGCGTTCTTCCTCGGCGTGGGCAAGGCCGTGCTGGACCGCGAGGACGCAGCGCCGGGCACCGTCGTGGACGTCGAATTCCTGGCGAAGCACACGACGGGCTTTGCGGAGTGGGACGCGCACGCACGGGCGACGCCGTGGGAGCTGCTCGTCGAGCGCTCGGGGGTAGACGAAGCGACGATGCGCAGGATCGCGGACCTGTACGTCGATGCGCCTGCCACGATCGCGTGCTGGGCGATGGGGCTCACGCAGCACAAGAATGCCGTCGTCACGATCCAGGAGATCGTGAACCTCATGCTGCTGCGCGGAAACGTCGGGCGGCCGGGCGCGGGTCTGTGCCCCGTGCGCGGTCACTCCAACGTGCAGGGCGATCGCACGATGGGCATCGACCATCTGCCGAGCAAGGCGTTCCTCGACCGGCTCGGCGATGCGTTCGGGTTCGAGCCGCCGCGCGAGCACGGCCTCGACACCGTCGCGACGATCCACGCGATCGAGCGCGGCGAGGTGCATGCGTTCGTCGCTCTCGGCGGCAACTTCGTGTCGGCGACGCCGGATACCGAGCGGACGATGCGCGCGCTGTCCGCGTGCAAGCTGACGGTCAGCGTCTCCACCAAGGTCAACCGCACGCACCTGTATCCCGGCGCACGCGCGCTGATCCTGCCGTGCCTGGGCCGCAGCGAGCGCGATGCGCAGACGGCGGGCGAGCAGTTCGTGACCGTCGAGGATTCGATGTCGATGGTGCATCGCTCGCAGGGCGTGCTCGCCCCTGCCAGTGATCAGCTGCGGAGTGAGCCAGCGATCGTGGCCGGCATCGGGCGTGCGCTGCTCGGTGATCGCGTGCCGTGGAGCGAGCTCGTCGGCGACTACGATCGCATTCGCGACGTGATCTCGCTCGTCGTGCCCGGCTTCGCTGACTTCAACGAGCGCGTGCGTACGCCCGATGGCTTTCAGCTCCCCAATCCCGGTCGCGAGCGCACGTTCGTCGACGGGCACGCGACGTTCACCCTCGCGACGCCGCCGGATCTCTCGTTGCCGGCGGGCCACCTGAGGCTGATGACGATCCGCAGCCACGATCAATACAACACGACGATCTACGGGCTCGACGATCGGTATCGCGGCATTCGCAACGAGCGGCGTGTCGTGTTCGTGCATCCCGACGACATCCGTGCGCTCGGTCTCGTCGAGCACCAGGTCGTGGATCTCGTCTCCACGTGGCATGACGGCGATCGCGTGGCGCCTCGGTTCATCGTGATTCCGTTCGACCTGCCGCGAGGCAACTGCGCGAGCTACTTTCCCGAGGCGAATCCGGTCATTCCGCTCGACAGCGTGGCCGAGCGCAGCAATACGCCGACGTCCAAGAGCGTCGTGATCCGCCTGCTACCAGCGAAGCTGGACGATGGCACCACCGCCATCGCCGGACACCACCGGTAACACCGCGACGCCGGCGCGCTCTTTGTTTTGTCGCGTGCGGAAGTACATCACGCCCGAAACCACGGCGACGACACCGACGCCGGCCGTGAGCCACGCCATCGTGGACTGCGTGTCGCGCTGCTGGCAGAGCGAACCGAGCGTGCCGCCGCGATCGGCCGCGATGTTCTTGCCGATACTCGGGCCATCGCAGTCGCTCGCGGTGATCTTCTCCTTGCTCTCGTCGGCGGGCGTCGCCGGATCGTCGACCTTGGTCGCGTCGATGTCGCCGACCTTGCTGTGCCAGCTCGCGAGCAAGTAGATCGTGTACACGCCGAGGACGCCGGTGAGCGAGGCCGACACGATGAACGTCGGCTTCCAGATGCCGATGCCGTCACCGCCGCTACCGGTGCTCACGCCTTTGGCGGTGAGGGTGAGATCCGCCTCGACAGTCTCCTTTGCCTTCACCGTCAGCTGGAGCTCTTTGCGCTGCTTGCCCGCCGCTTCGATCGCGATGCGGTAGCGCCCCTCCGGTAGCTCGAGCGTCGCCTTGCCGTGCTCGAGCGTGCTCGCCGAGTTGTCGTCGACGAAGACCGTTCCCTCATCGATGTTCGCGCTGATCTCGATCGTCCCCATCGCCGCCAGATTCGCGCGCGTCCCGATCAGGTCGTCGTAGAACTTCTTGGCGAGCGCGTGTGCTTCATCGGTGTCGAGGTCGAGCGGCGCAGTGACGCTGATCCGGTTCAGCTTCGCCGGCTTCCCCGCATCGAGCAGGTGGAGGATGATGCGATAGCCGCTCGGTTCCTTGTCGAGCTTGCCGTACACCAGCACGTCCGCGCCGATGTCCTTGGCGATCAGCGACATGCACGTCGGACCTTCGCTATCGCAGGACTTGATCAGCTTCTCGTCGATGAGCTCGCGCTCGCTGCTCGGCGCGTACGCGTAGTAGCCCTGCCCGAGCCGCGCGCGGATACGCAGGCCCTCCGTGATGTCGTGGGCGACAGCTGTCTGCCGAGGATCCGCGACGCCACCGACGACCTCGAGGCCGAGGACAGCGATGGTCAGCCGATCATCGGCGTGCGCGGGGGTAGCCCCCCCGAGAATGGCGACCACACACGCGAGCGTTGCGAGCCAGCGCGTGGCCATGGTTCACCAGTCGAGCTGGAACGTCGCGCCGCCGCCCTCGGCGGAGACGACCGGCGTGACCGTCATCGTGCGGCGCTTCTTGTTCAGCGCGGTGGGCGACACCGGCTGCTGCTCGGTGTTGTCGCTGCGGAGATACGCCATGTAGAAGCTGAACGCGGCGAACGCGCCGACGACACCCGCGCCGATACCGCTGTACAGCTCGCGCGTGTGCCACGAGCAGGCAGTGTCGAAGTTACTCTTGTAGGACGTGCCATCGGGGAGGCTCTTGCCGCAGTCGCTGGCGCCGTTCACGAGGCCGTTGTTCTTCGGAATCATGTCGCCGTAGTGCGTGGAGCGCGTGTAGCTGTAGACGCTGAACCCGCCGCCCGCGACGCCCACGACGAGCGCGCCCCAGAACACCGGCTTCCAGGCGTTGCCGTGGGTCTCGGAGATCGTGCCGCCAACCTGGTGGTTGTTGTCGATCGGGCCCGTGCCCGCCATCGTCACCTGCGCCGGCGTCGACTCGCCGCTGCGGATCGTGATGACCTGCTCGGCGCTGCGCTTGCCGTTGGAATCGACGACGAGGCGGTAACGACCCTCGGAGAGGCCGTCGACCGTCAGGCTCCCGGCGACGAGCGTGCCCTTGTTCTCGTCGTTGAGATACACGGTGCCGTCGGTGATGTTCGTGGTCACGACGAGCGTGCCCGCGTCGAGCACGCCGGTCATGTCGTTGTAGGCCTTCTTGGCAATATCCGGCAGCTGCTTGGCGTCGCGCTGCGCGAACGTCACGCGGAGGCCGACCTTGTTCTTTTCTGCCTTCTTCTTCCCGACGTTGAGCAGGTTCAGGATGATGTCGTAGCCATCACCCTTCTTCTCGATGCGACCGTAGAGCAGGTAGTCCGCGCCGAGATCCTTGCCGATCTGCGACATGCAGGTGACCGCTTCGCTATCGCAGTTCTTGATCAGCTTCTCGTCGAGCAGCTCTTTGTCGGAGCCAGCGGCGATCTGATAGGGCGACGACCCGATGTTCGCGCGGGCGCGAAGACCGTCGGTCAGCTCTTTGGCGACCTGCGTGGTCGTCGCATCGACCTGGCCCTGAGGGTCTACGACTTCGAGACCGAGAATCGCGATGGTCGGTTTACCCGCCCACGCCACTGCCGGCATCACCAGGACTGCCAGCAAGGCAACCATCAGGGTGGCTGCCCGAGTCCAACTAGAAGGAAAAGCACTGGCCATAGGTCGAGCCTCGACCACGGACTATACACGAGGCAAGGTACTGTTTGACCTGCCATGCGGACGCTCTCGGCACGCATTCTGCTCGGTTTTGCCGCGCTGACCGTCGCGTTCGCCGTGATCACGGGCACGGTGGTCTTCAATATGCGGCGGGTCGAGGACCAGGCCGTCATGATCGGCAAGGGATTCGTGCCGCTCGCCCTCGCCGTCAAGGACCTGGCGCGCCGTCAGGACGACCTACGGAACTACCTCGAAGAGAGCCTGCCCGACGAGTCATCCCCGATGAGCGCGAAGGTCGCGCTGACCCGGGCCCGCGGGAACCGAGATCGGGAGCTCAAGGCGGCCCGGCGGATCCTCGATTCGGTGACCGAAAACCTGACCCCGCTGGACCCGAGCTGGGCGCGCCAGCAGATCCAGCCCCGCGTCGAGGCGCTCGAGGCGGGCCGCGATGCGGTGAACGCCATGTACGACCAGCTGCTGACCGCCCCGCCGATCGGTGAAAAGGCGAACTGGACGCCCGCGCAGCAGAAGGCGGCCGAGGTCCTGAACGACCTGAAGAACGAAGAGCGCAAGACGATGATCAAGGCGAACAGCCTGTCGGACTTGCTCGATCAGGGCGTGACCAGCCGCTACACCAACCTGGAGCGCAACCAGCGGACCGTGCGTACGTGGACCGTCTACCTCGGCATCTCTGTCGTCGTGTTCGGCATCGCGATCATCGTCTCCGTGGTGATCACCCTGCGTCCCCTGCGCCGCCTGCGCGAGGGAGCGCGTCGCATCGCCGCCGGTGACTACGCCAGTCGCATCCCCGAGCGCGGTCCGGCGGAGGTCTCGGACCTGGCTCGCGAGTTCAACTCCATGGGCCGCGCCGTCGAGGAGCGCGAGCGCGAGTTGGTGCGCTCGGAGCGGCTCGTCGCCGTCGGCAAGATGGCCGCGATGATCACGCACGAGGTGCGCAATCCGCTGTCCTCGATCGGCCTGAACACCGAGCTGCTCGAGGACGAGCTCGAGAATTCGACCGAAGCGCGCGAGCTGTGCCGCTCCATTCACCGCGAGGTCGATCGCCTCACCGCGATCACCGAGGACTACTTGGCGTTCGCGCGCCTACCCAAGCCCAAGATCGCCCCCGAGCCGCTCAATCCGTTCGTCACGTCCCTCGCGCAGTTCGTCAAGGAGGACCTCGCGACGCGCAAGGTCGCGCTCGAAACAGAGCTCTGCGCGGAGCACGTGATCGCCAAGGTCGATGGCGGGCAGCTGAGGCAATGCCTCATCAACCTCGTGCGAAACGCCGCGGACGCCGTTGTCGCCGCCCAGGCCGCCGGAAATACAAGTGCTGGGACGGTCACAGTACGCACCCGGCGGGACGGCGACCGTGTCGCAATCGAGGTCGCAGATGACGGAATCGGCATCCCCGCCGACGCCCTGCCGCACGTCTTTGACCCGTTCTTCTCGACCAAAGAGGGCGGTAACGGCCTGGGACTGGCTCTGACGCACGAGATCGTGCGGGAACACGGCGGAGATCTCGACGTCCAGAGCACGGTCGGGCGAGGTACGACCTTCACACTCCGCCTGCCCGTGGCCTCTGCGACCGTGACTTAGACGCAGTCCGTCAGCATCGGGCGCTTCGCTTGCGATTCCCGGTGCATCCTGAGATCATTTTTCCGCTTTGACCGACGAGGACAAGCGGCGAGATAGCCGCGAAGCCGTAACGCTGTTCGTCGAGTACGACGGCGCGGACGATCTCGTTGGCGACTTCACGGAGAACCTCTCGAGCGGTGGCACGTTCGTCGCGACCAATCGCGACCTCCCGATCGGCACGCGCGTTCAGCTCGTGCTCTCGTTCCCCGGGCTGCTCGAACCGATCTCGATCGAGGGTGTCGTGCGCTGGAAGCGTCACACCAACGACGCCGAGGGCGACGCGGGCGCAGGCATCGAGTTCGCCGAGGGGCCTGCGCGCGACGTCCTCGCGTCCATCGTCGATCGCGTGCGCAACCGCGATCCCAAGATGGTCTCGCGCCTGTTCCGCGTGCTGGTCGTCGAGGACAACAAGCACGTCGCACAACTCATCACCGAGGGCCTGCGTGGATCGTCGCGCCGCGATTTCGGTGGCGTGTCGTTCGTGTTCCGCAGCGCCGAGGACGGTCGCGCAGCGGTCGAGATCCTGCGCCGCGAGAAGTTCGACGCGCTGATCATCGACGTCTATCTCCCGATCGTCGACGGCCCGCGCGTGATCCAGCAGGCTCGCACCGAGCTCGGGCTCGTGGAGCTGCCGATCATCGCGGTCTCCGCGGGTGGTGATGCGGCGCGCCGCTCCGCGCTCGAAGCGGGCGCGAACATCTTCCTCGACAAGCCGATGCGCCTGCGCCAGGTCATCGACACGATGCAGCGCCTGCTCACGACCTGACATGCGGGCGGCGCACTTCGCGCTGTTGTCGTCGGTGCTCGCAGCGGGATGCGGGCGATTCAATTTCGACCAGAACGACACGGGTACCGACGCGGGGAGCGTGTTTCCGGGTGGCTCTCCGACCGTGCGCACGCGGTTGGATCTCGACCGCTACGCGCCGAGCGAACCGCTCGTCGACTTCCCGCTCCTGGTCACTCTCGATGACACGCGCGCCGATCGGACGCTGTTCGGTGTCGACGCGAGCGACGTGCGCTTTCGCGACGAGACAGGCGCGATCATCGCTCACGAGATCGAAGCGGCGGGCTCGCCCGGGGGAGATCCGTTCACGGCGTGGGTTCGCGTCCCGCGCTACGAGGTCGGCACGTCGATCTACGTCGAGTACGGCGGTACGCCGGCGCCCGCGTCGACCGACGCCGTGTGGTCAGCGAGCTACGAAGCGGTGTGGCACTTCAAGACCGCGGACATCGTGCTCGACTCGACAGCGCATCATCGCGACGCAACGGCGCACCACAGCGTCCAATCCGATCCGGGCTTCGTCTCGCAAGGCATCCAGCTCGACGACACGGACTCGGAGTACCTCTCCGCGGCCGGCGACACCGGCAACCTGACCGAGATCACGGTCTCCGGTTGGATCCTCGCGAATGCGCGCTCGAGGAGCAGCAGCGGATACAGCGACATCGTCACCCGCGAGTACCTCACCGACACGACCGACGACGTGTTGCTCGGACTCGCCGTGCTGGATGTGCCCGCGCTCGATATCTCGACGAACGGCGGCGCGGCCGCGGCGATAGGACCGGCGACGACGTTCGGCGAGTGGCAGTTGTTGACCGGGACGTGGACCGCGGGCGTCTCCCGCATCTACGTGAACGGTGCGTTCGCCGGCATGCATGCCGTGGCCGGCGACTACGTCCGCGATTCCCAAGGCAATCCGTTCTTCATCGGCGCCGGCAACAACAACACGATTCCGCGCGAGGAAGCGATGGACGACTTCGTCAACGGTCGCCTCGACGAGATCCGGATCGAGAACGTCGTGCGTAGCGACGCGTGGATCCGCGGCGACTATCTCAGCGCGTCGGACGCGGTCACCACGTACGGGCCGATCGACCGCCTGTAGTCATCGATACGACGCGGCGCGTGATGTCGTCGAGACACGGCTCGAGATCGTGGTCGAGCAGACGCCTGAGTGTTACTATAGTAACACCGCGATGAAAACGACGACGACCACGCTCAAGATCCCGGACGCGTTGAAGGCTCGGATCGCCAAGCTCGCCAAGAAGAGCGGACGGGCCCCTCACGCGGTGATGCTCGAGGCACTCGAGCGTCAGGTTCAGCGCGAGGAGGGGATGGCCAACTTCGTTCAGGAAGCGCTAACCGCGGACCGTGGCATCGACGAAGGTGATGACGTCTATCGAGCTGAAGACGTCCACGTCTGGATGGAGCGACTCGCTGCGGGCGAATCGGCCGCGCGTCCCAAGCCATGGCGCAAATAGTCTATTCCGCGAACGCTCTCGACAACCTCGAGCGCGCCTTTCGAACGCTGGCTCGCGACGCGCCGAGTGCGGCTGTAGCCGCAGCCCACGCGATCCGAAGTGCCGTCGAGATGCTTGCGTTTCACCCGATGGTCGGGCGGATCGTCGTCGGGGAGTTGCGCGAGCTCGTCATCTCGTACGGAAAGACTGGCTACGTCGCCCTGTACCGATACTTGCCGAACACCGAGGAAGTGCGCGTTCTCGCGATCAAGCATCAGCGCGAGCTCGACTACCCGTAGCGCGGCGCTGCTGACTATGGTGCGACGACGGTCGCCGTGCCCGTCGCGGCGAGCGTGCCGAGGAACTGATCGGCCTGCATCTTCGCGCGCGGGATGTCGAACACGACGAAGTGGCCGTCGGAGCCAGCCTCCATGTTGAACTGCGCGAGCACGGCCGTCGCACCGTTCAGGTTGTTGCTGACCGGCGCGGGAACGGTGGTGCGACCGCGCAGCGTGACTCCTTCGACCGGCTTGCCATCCGGCTCCATCACGATGTCGCCGCCGAGCGATGTCGCGAACGCCTCGAGGCCGATGTTCGGTGCATAGGTATCCGTGTAGCCCTCGGTCTGGAAGATGTTGCGCGGCGCGTTCTTCACGCCATCGACGGTGACCGGGGAGCGCGTCATCAACGGCGCGAAGTTGATCGAATCCGAGCGATCTAGCCACATCTGCACGAGGCCGAGCGTGGGGTTGTCCTCGTCGACGGGGTTATCGCGGATGAACGTCTCGACGAGCGCGGGGATGTCGAGCGGCATCGTCTTGTGGAGAATGTTCTCGTAGAGGAGGCCCGCCGTGCCCGAGAGGATCGCACCGCGCACCTTTGGCTCGAACGTGACAAACGCGGGGCCCGTGATGCCGCCCTGCGAGTGACCGAAGAAGAACACCTTCGAGCCATCGAACGTCTGCGTCTTGCCGCCGTTCACGATCGAGAGGCCGAGCGCGAGCCGCATCTGCGACCACGCATCGGCCGCACCTTGGAGCGCGTTGTCGCGCGCGGCGTACGGGTTCGCGAAGTTGAAGAAGTCGAGCTCGGGGTCGCCGTTGGGGTTGCGCGGACCGTGGAGGACTTGATCCATCGAGATGACGGCGATGCCCTGTTGAGCGAGATCGCCGGCGACGCCTTCGCCGATGAACGACTTCCAATCGCCGCCGGTGCCATGCGCGTAGATGCAGATCGGCCAGCCATTGGCGGGAACGGCGCCGGCCGGAACGGTGAGCGCGAAGCGCAGCGACTCCATGTGGCCGATGACAGCCGCGCCGTCGGGGCCGACGGAGATCTTGCCGCTGCCCGCGACCTTGTACGGCACGTCTCCGGACTGGAAGTTCGGTGCCATGTAGTTGCCGGTGAACGTCTGGTAGGTCGCGTTGGTACCGGGCGAGACGACATCGGTCGCCGTCGGTGCGGGCAGCGCGAAGATCGCCTTGCGCAGTGCCGGGGCGATGACCATCGCGTGCTGCGTCGTGAACACGGCCGCGGCCGCGACGTCCGCGCGTTCGTCACCGCCCGCCGCGTCGAGCCACGTCAACAACGGCGCGTCGATCGTGCGCAGCTTGGTCGCCATCGCGTCCGTGCTCGCACCAGCCACATCCGCGAAGCCCTTGGCGACCGCGATCGCCGCACCGCCCGATTGAACGCGCGTGGTGACGACGAGTGCGTACTGCGTCGCCTCCGCGAGCGGAAACCCGGGGTACGGGCGGACGACGAGGTTGTCGATGCCGAGCGTCTGCGTACCCTCGGCGCGGAAGCGCACGACGACGGGCGACTTCTTGCCGTAGTCCGGCGAGGCGGGCGAGACATTGACGACGTAGACCGACGCCGTATCGGTGATGGATCCGGCCACGTCGGGGAGCGACGTCGCGTCGAGCGTGCCCGTGAAGCGCACGAACATCGCGCTGTTCAAGCCAAAGCCATCGAGCTCCTGCGCCGCCATGCGAAACGAATCCGCGATCAGCGCGTTCGTCGGGAAGTTGGTCAGGTCGAGCGTGTTCGCATCGGTGAGATAGAGATCGTTCGGGTACGGCAGATCGTAGAACGTCTCTTTGGTCGACGCGGTGAGATCGAACATCGGCTGGACGGTTCCTGTTCCACCGTCGTCGCCGCTGCTGCTGCTGTCTCCGCACGCCCCAGCGAGCAATGCGCCGAGGAGGAACCACCGAGACCGATGCGCGAACATGCGCGCACCGTATCAGAGCCTAGAAGCTGAGAAGCGCAATTCCGCCGAGGGTGAGGCCGCCGCCCGCCCCCATCACCCCGACCGCGTATTCGGGCTTGTCGGCCGCAAAGTAGAGTGCCGCTCCGCCCGCTGCCACGACGAGGCCGACGACCGTGATCACGATCGCTTTTTTGCGCGCGGAGTGCTCGTCCGTGTTGATGCGCGCGACCAGCTTGCCGACCGCGAGCTCTGTCGCCACCGCGCGGTCGCCCTCGCGATCCGGCAGCTTGTCGGGGACCTTGTTGAGCAAGTCGATCGTCGCGAGCGTCACGTCGCGCACGACCTGCTGCTCGACGCAGACGTCACAGCGCCCCGCGTCCTGCATGAGCAGCGTGCCGTTGTCGGTGCGCATCAGGCTGATCACGTAGCCAAAGCTCGTGCCCTGACCGCTGATCGCGATGAGCAGCGCGAGGTCCGCGCCGACCTGGGTCTTCACTTCCTTGAGGCAGTCGCCGACGTAGCAGCCATCGCTCCACTTGGTGGAGAACGCTAGGCGCTCCTTCACGCGCTGCCGCGACGGCAACCAGTACGACGTGGTGTCGAGCTGCGAATCGAGCTCCTTTTGCAGCTCGGCGCCGGCCATGTCCGACATGCCGTCGAGGCGCACGTCGAGGATCGCGACCATCTTCTTGTTCGCGGGGGGTGCCGTGACCTCGGGCGTGGGCGGCGGTTCGGGGGCGGGCGGCGGTGGTTCCGGCGTCGGAGCGGGAGCCTCGACGGGCGTCTTCGGGGTCTTTCCCCGTGGCCGCCTTTTCGGCGCGGCGTCAGCGACGCCACCGATCGCGATCGCGAGCATCACCGCGATGCTCGCGCTGCGCACGTTCACGCTTCGTCGACGGTGGTGATGAAGTTCTTCATCATGCCGTCGATCATCAGATTGCGTTGGCCGACGTCGTAGTTGCCATCGCGCCAGCCGGCCTGGATATCGCCGTACTTCTTCTCGCTCGTGGTGATCGTCTCCTTGTAGACGCTCACCTTCTTCACGATGTCCTTCTGATTGCGGATGAAATACGAAATCATCGACGCACCAGCCGCGACGCTAAGGACGAGACCGAGCGGACCGCCGAGCGCGTACCGCAGGCCGATCCGCAGCGCGATCATCAGGCCAGCGCCGATCGCGACCTTCTTGGTGCCCTCTCCGCTGACGACCGAGTCCTTGGCCATCGCGATGGACGTGGTGCCCGAAGCGATGAGGAGCGCGATGAAGTTCCCTTTGCGGGTCGTCCAGCCGCGGTCGTAGTACTCGCGCAGCGCCTGCTTCAGAAAGGCGTCGTACGACCCGTAGATGCCTTTGGCATCGGATGCGACTTCCTTGGCGGGTTCGGCCACGTTCAAAGCTTACCCTGAATTAACAAGGTCCCAAGGCAAACCAACGGGTTTGACAGGGGTACCGACGTCGCACAGCATCGAGGGGATGACGCGCCGAAAGCTGGGATCGGGTCTGGGCCTGGCATTGGTCCTCGTAGCGGCTGCCGCGTCGCCGGCGCTGGCAGACTTTGCCAAGGGCAAGGACAAGTGGATCGCAGGCGACTACAAGGCCGCCATCACCGAGCTGTCGAGCGTCACCGGCAAGGACCGGGTGGCGGCCCGCATCCTGGTCGCGCGCGCGCAGATCGCGACCGGCGACTATAAAACTGCCGAGCAGACACTCACCCCCATCGCCACCCAGAAGGATGCGCAGGGAGCGGAGGCGCGCATCGTTCTCGACGATCTGCGCGCACACACAGGCAAGCTCGCCGATGCGCGCAAGGATGCGGAGGCGCTCTACAAGGAACGCCCCGACGATCGCGCGGTGCGCACGGCGCTCGGAAAGCTGCGCGCGGCACAGGGCGATCTTGCCGGCGCGAAGCAGCTGTTCGACATCACGGTGCAGGAGTCGGACGCGCAGAAGCTCGATCTCGATGATCCGGATCAGCTCGAGCAGCTCGCGACCGCCGCGCGCGGCACCGCGAACTTCCAGCTCTCGAACGACGCGTTTCGCGAGGCGATGAAGATCCGCCCCGCAGATACCGACGCAGGTGTCGAGTGGGCGGACCTGTTCCTCCAGAAGTACGCGGCGCAGCTCGCCGAGCAGACGCTCGAGGAAGTCTTCAAGGTCAACCCGAACCACCCCGAGGCGCACGCGGCGATGGCCGAGGTGATCGCGGAGACGAGCTACGACCTCGCCGCCATCAATCACCACATCGACGCGGCTCTCGCCGTGAACCCCAAGAACACGCGCGCGATGAAGGTCCGCGCGTCGATCGCGATCGATCAAAACGAGTGGGCGAACGCGCTGAAGACGCTCGACGGCGTGCTCGCACTCGACCCCGCCGATACCGAAGCGATCGCGATGAAAGCGACCGTCGCGTGGCTGCGTGACGACACCAAGCAGTACGCAGTCGAGAAGGCGAAGGCGTTCGCGATCAACCCGCAGTACGCGGAGCTGTATCGCATCGTGTCGCGCTCGGCCGTGCGCGAGCATCGCTACGTCGAGGCGATCGAGCTCGAGAAGGAGGCGGTGAAGCTGCGCCCCGACTTCTACGAGGCGATGGCCGGCGCGGGCCTCGGCTACCTCCGCATGGGCATGGAGAAGGAGGGCCTCGAGTGGATCGAGAAGTCCTGGCAGGGCGACAAGTACAACGTGCGCGCGTTCAACACGCGCAACCTCTATCGCGACACGATCCCCAGGGATTATTCGATCCAGACGACGAAGAACTTCCGCATTCGTTACGCGAACAGCGAGAAGGCCGTGCTGTCGCGCTACCTGGAACCGACGATGGAACGCGCGTTCGCCGACATGGTGAAGCGCTACGGCTTCACACCGACCAACCCGACGACGCTCGAGCTCTACGCCGACCGCACCGACTACGCGATCCGCACCGTCGGTCTGCCCGACCTCGCCGCGCTCGGCATCACGTTTGGTCGCGTGATCACGGCGATGTCGCCGGCGACGGGTGACATCAACTGGGGCATGGTGCTGTGGCACGAGCTCGGTCACGTGTTCGCGATCCAGCTCTCCAAGTCCCGCGTGCCGCGCTGGTTCACGGAGGGACTCTCCGAATACGAGACGCTGACCGCGCGCCCCGAGTGGCGCCGCGAGAACGACGCGGACCTCTACGCCGCGATCGCGAACAACACGCTGCCGTCGATCGCAAACCTCAACTCCGAGTTCATGCAGCCCGACACGAACGCGGTCGTCGTCGCGTACTACCAGTCCGCCGTCACGATCGAGTTCCTCGTGCAGCAGTACGGCTTCCCCAAGATCGTCGAGGCGCTCAAGCTCTACGGCCAGGGCAAGGAGTCGCCCGAGGTGCTCCAGACGATCACCGGTAAGACGATCGTGCAGCTCGACACAGCGTTTCGCGCATACCTCGACATTCGCCTCAAGCCGTACGCCGGCACGTTCAAGCTGCCGACGCGCAACATGGACGACGTCACCAAGCTCGAGATCGCGGCCGACGCGGCGCCCAAGGATGCCAAGGCTCGCGCCCTGGTCGCGCTCGGCAACTACTACGGTGGCGACGCGGACAAGGCGGCGCAGGTCGCGCAGGCCGCGCTCGCCCTCGACGCGAAGCAGCCGATCGCGCGCTACATCCTCGCCGAGGTCGCGCTGCACAAGAACGACACCGAGCACGCGAAGCAGATGATCGCGTCGTTGATCGCCGACGGTACCGACAGCTACGACCTGCGCACGCGCCTCGCGCAGATCGCGGATAGCGACAAGGACACGGCCGAGGTCATCAAGCAGCTCTGCGCGGCCAAGAAGCTCGACCCCGAGCGCAGCTATCCGTACCAGGAGCTGTACGGCATCTACAAGAAGCAGGGCGATATGACCAAGGCGCTCCCCGAGCTGGAGCACTACGTCTATCTGGAGCAGATGGAGCTCGCACCGCTCAAGGAGTTGCTCGTCGAGCTCTCCAAGCTGAATCAGTGGGCCAAGGTCCGCCGCTACGCCGACATGGCGATCTTCATCGCGCCCCACGATCCAGACGTGCTCGCTGCAATGGCGAAGGCGTCGGTCGAGGAGAACGATCCAGCGAACGCGCTGTTCACCTACGACACGATGCTGCTGCTTACCCCCGCGCCGCGCCGCCCTGCCCTCGTTCATATCGGCCGCGTGCGCGCGTTCATGCTGCAGGGCAAGAAGGCGGAGGCCAAGGCCGCCCTCGCGCTCGCCGCAAAGACCGAGCCCGAGAATGCCGAAGTGATCGAGCTGAAGGCGAAGCTGAAGTAGTCAGGGTTGGCCGGCGCCGCCCGTGCTCGCGAGGCCCGGCCACGGTTGCGATTGGCCCTTGAACGGCGGCTTCGGATATCGCGACGTCGGGTCGATCAGGCCCAGCGGAGGAGCGGCGGGCTTGGCAGGCGATTGCACATCGCGATCGCGAGACTCTCGCTCTCGTCTATCGCGTCACCTGGACGCCGTGACGGCGGGAATCGGAGCACCGGCGGAGAGCCGCTCGAGCAGATCGCATGTCGCCGCGGCGCCATCGCCCATCTCGCGAGCGAGCTCGGCGACGCGCGCGGCTGGCCCCACGGGATCGAGCAGCGAGAGCAAGGCCGTGCGGCACGTGTCCTTGGAGACCTGAGCGTTGTCGAGCATCAGCCCCATCCCCGAGGCGGCGACGCGACGCGCGGTCTCGGGTTGGTCGTAGAGGAATGGAATACACAGCATCGGCTTGCCGCGGCTGAGGCACTCCATCACCGAGTTCGATCCACCGTGGTTCACCATGACGGTCGCGCGCTCGATCATCGGCAGCTGCGGAACCCACGGGGTGACCATGACGTGCGGCGGCAGCGGGTCCGGTAGGTCTGCTCGCTCGCGCGTGACGATGACGAAGAACGCCTCGTCGAGAGAGAGCGACTCGACGAGCGCGGCGTACGTCCGGGGTGCGGTGCGAGGTGACTGCCGAACACGACCAGCACGATCGGCTTGTCGCGCGGCAGCTGGTCCCACGGAAAACCGCCATCGTCACCGCGCCCCTGGCGAGAAGCGCACGGGCCGACGAGGTGCGAGTGGTAGTTGCCTGAAACGGAGCGAGGGAAGACCCGCTCGCTCGCGAACATGACGTTGAGCCACGGCGAGATCACGTCGCTGACGCGGAAGTCGAGCTCGACATCGTAGCGAGCGAACATCTTTTGTCGCGCGCCTGCGAGAAACGCAAACGTCGCGCGTGCGCTGCCCTCGTCGGTTTCCGGGATCAGCGCCATGAAGCCCGTAGACACCGCGGCCCACGGAATCCCCGCGCGCTCGCCCGCGATCGCGCCCGCGTAGGACATCGGATGGGTGACCATGACGTCGGGTTTGACGTCGGCGAGCACGGACGTGATCTCGTCGACCTGGCGCGGGACATCGGTCAGCAGCACGCCCTTGAGCCAGTGCGCTGCCCACTGCGGGTTGCCCATCTTCGCGGTGAACGCAGCGCTGCGGTTTGTCGTGGCCTGAGAAAAGCCGTCGACCGCTGTTCCGCCGATGCAGTGCGCGACGAGACCAGAGGCCTTCACCTTCGCCGAGACGTCGCCGTGCCCGCAGTAGAACACCACCTCGTGAGCGCGACGCTCGAGCTCCTGCGCGATAGCGAGCATCGCGTTGAGCTTGCCGGCGTCGGAGAACACGTTGAGCAGAAGTTTCATCGCTCTCCTAGAGTCGCTCGATCGGGCCATACGTGATCGCGGCGTCTGTCTCGCTCGCGTGCTCGGCTGCGACCCACGCGGGCGTTCTCGCGCGGGAAGCGAGGCGAACCTCGTCGATCACTCCGTCGAAGTAATCGTTGTCTGCGTCGTCGTGGACGCCAACGATGTCGTTGTGTCCACCGCCGATGAAGATCGGATGCGACGAGTCGACGACCGCCGAACCGGAGATATCGATCCCACCCACGCGCTCGCCATTCTCGTAGAGCTCGGCCTTGCCCGTGGCAGTCGACCACGTTCCGACGAGGTGCGTCCAGGTCCCAAAGCTGACGGGCGATCCTTCGGCGTATTCGGTCGACGCACCGGTCGCGATCCCCATCGACGTGCGATCGGCGTCATCGAGCCCGAGCCAGAAATCGTCGTCGCCATCATCCGCAAATTCACGCGTCACGAGGGCGCTGGTCCCGTTCCCACCCGTCGAAGGCATGTCGGAGTTGAACCATGCCGACATCGTGATCTCGGCGAGCCCACCGGTCGTGCCGTCGATGCGCAGATAGTCAGCAGCGTCGGTGCTATCGAATGCGAGCCCCGCGCCGAAGAAACCCGAGAGCGGCGGCGTGCTACCGACAGACTGCGTCGCGCGATGCACCGACGACGAATCGTCGATGGGACTCGCGCTCTGCAAATGCCACACACCGAAGTAGCCCTCGCTCCAGACGTTGTCCGTCGACGCTGCGACGGGGGTGCCGCCGTACTCGACGAAGATGAACGAGGACGTGCCCGCGTAGCGCGGCACGCGGACCCAGAAGCGACCGTAGCTGTTGTCGATCCGATCGTCGATCTCGTGCGGGATCACCGCGCCCGACGAATCGCGGAAGCGCACCGTACTGGAGTCCCCCAGCGTAGCTCCGTCGACGCGCGAGCCCGTCATCTGCACGAGAAGCGGAAAGTTCGTCAGCGCTTCATCGGCGCTGAAGCGATCCAGATCGAGTCGTTGCCGCACGGTTGGTGAACCACCGGGGAACGTCGCCGGACCGTCGATCCGGATACCACCATCGCGGGCGCCGTCCGCATCGAAGCCGATGCGTCCGCAGCCCATGATCGCGATCGCTGCCACGAGCGCAGCGAGCCGCACTACTCTTGGTCGCCGCCCTTGAGGCCGTGGCGCTTGAGCAGCTCGCGCAGGTGGTAGCGCGTGAGGCCCGCTTCCTGTGCCGAGCGCGTGATGTTGCCGTCGTTGCGGATCATGAGCGCACCGAGGTACGCGATCTCGAACGCATCGACGACGGTCTGCTTCGCTTGCTTGAAGCCGAGGCCCGCCTTGAGCAACGCCGCGTCGAAGATCGCCGGGCCCTGCTGCACGGGTAGATCGACGCCCGCCAGCTGCGCCGCTGCACGCTGCGCTGCTTGCGCACCCGCTTGCGCGAGATCGTGCGAGGCGACGAGCGACGGCCCCATCTCGCGACCGAACACGAGGTCCGTACGCGTGATGACCGGGCCATCGGAGAGAGCAGCCGCACGCTCGACGACGTTGCGCATCTCGCGAACGTTGCCGGGCCACTGGTGGCCCTGCAGGGCGTGCATCGCGTCCTGACTCCACGACATGGTCATGCCGCGGCGCGAGGCGATGTCGCGCAGGAAGTGATTGGCCAGCGCCGGGATGTCCTCGCGGCGCTCGCGCATCGGCGGAAGCTCGACGTGGACGACCGAGAGGCGGAAGTAGAGATCCTCGCGGAACGTGCCCTTGTTGACCTCTTCGCGGAGGTCGCGGTTCGTGGCCGCGAGGACGCGGACGTCGACCTTGTGGGTCTTGTCGCCGCCGACGCGCTTGATCTCGCGCTGCTCGAGCACGCGGAGCAGCTTGGGCTGCAGCGTGATGTCGAGCTCGCCGATTTCGTCGAGGAAGATCGTGCCGCCGTTGGCCTGCATGAAGCAG
>DASYDE010000035.1:0-118148 GCA_036499725.1 Kofleriaceae bacterium | reverse complement strand
ACGAACTCATCGCGTAACTTGGCACAAAACGCAGCAAAGTCAGTCCCGGCCTCGATCTCGATGAGGTGGCGACAGACCAGCGGCCCCAGGTGCGACGTGTCCATCGCGGCGAGCTGCTGAGCGGTCGAGCACACGTCGGCGGAATCGCCGTACCAGACCATCGCGCTCTTGCCGCTCGGGTAGTCGAGGAGCCCTGCCGCGAGGCGCAGCTGCAGGACGCCAGGCTCGGCCGGGGCGTGATCCCCGCAGTCCTTCAGCGCGTACCACGGGCAGAACCGCACGCATCGAGTGTACCGTGACCACACCGGTGACGACGACACGCTCATCGATCACCTTTGGCGGCACGCACGGCGTCGTCGACCAGCTCGTCCACGGCGATGCGCTCACCGCAGCGACGGCGCAACCGACGGGGTCGCTCGCGGCGATCTATATCGATCCGCCGTTCGGGACCGGGCTCGTGCAAAAGGGCCGCGCTCATCATCACCCCAAGGGTGCTGGCTCGCCTGGCAGCTCGCTGGCGTACGCCGATCGCGCGGATGATCCCGATGCGTTCGTCGCGTGGCTCACGCCCATCCTCGTCGAGTCCCGCCGCGCGCTCGGCGACACGGGCTCGATGTTCGTGCACCTCGATTACCGCGCCGTTCATTACGTGAAGGTCGCGCTCGATCGACTGTTCGGGCGCGCGCGCTTCATCAACGAGATCGTGTGGTGCTACGCCGTCGGCGGTAAGTCGCGGCGCGGCTTCGCGCGCAAGCACGACACGATCCTCTGGTACGCACGCGGTGAGGACTATGCGTTCTACGCGGACGCGATCCGGGTCCCTCGGCGGGGCGGATCCCACATGCGCGTCGTCGCCGATGGGGGCGCCGCCGTACAAGAGAAGACCGATAGGCGCACCGGTCGCGTCTACCGCTACCCGGTCGCGGAGGGCAAGATTCCCGAGGATTGGTGGACCGACATCGAAACGCTGAACCACAGCGACCGGGAACGGACGGGCTATCCGTCGCAGAAGCCCGAGCGCCTGGTGGAGCGCGTCCTGCGCGCCGTGACCGTCCCTGGCGATCGGGTGGCGGACTGGTTCGCTGGCTCGGGCACCACGGCCGCCGTCGCCCAGCGCCTGGCGCGACGATTCGTCGCTGTGGACCGCGAGGCCGCCTCGATCGCGACCTGCCGCGCCCGGCTCACGGCGCAAGGGACCGCGCTGGCCGAGGCGGGCGCACCGCCACCACCGATCGAAATCCTCAATATGACGGCGCCTCGTCGCGCGTCTGTGGTTGTTTAAGGTCGCAACGCTTGCTGTCGCTCCCGGCGCGAGTGAGAATTCCTTCAGTTCCCGAGTACTTTGAATGACTGCGACACCATCAGATGAAGTCTCTCGCGTGAGCCTGGAAGCCTGGCTCGTGACGGACGTCGGAATGGTGCGGGAGCACAACGAAGACTCCGCGCACATGGAGCCGGTGAAAGGCTTCTTCATCGTCGCCGACGGCATGGGCGGTCACGCAGCGGGCGAGGTCGCCTCCGCGATGGCGGTCGAGACCGTTCGCAAGACGCTCGAGAGCTCGCGCACCGAGATCGAAGCATTCAAGAAGGCGCCCTCCGATCCGGGTCGCCGCGGTCTCGTGCAGCTCCTGCAGAACGCCGTCCTCGCCGCCCACCAAGCGGTCTATCAGCGCGGCCAGAAC
This sequence comes from Kofleriaceae bacterium, assembly GCA_036499725.1. GTDB lineage: Bacteria > Myxococcota_A > Polyangia > Haliangiales > Haliangiaceae > JABFXX01. The sequence goes on along the minus strand of DASYDE010000035.1, from coordinate 116,466 downwards.
GAGGCCGACAAGCAGGGCATGGGCACCACGCTCGACGTCGTGCTCGTCGCAGGTCCGGAAGCCTTCGTCGCGCACGTCGGCGATTCGCGCACGTACCTGATCCGCGACGGCAAGTCCTCGCAGATCACGACGGATCACACCGTCGCCGAGGTCCTCGTCATCGAGGGCAAGCTCACGATCGAAGAAGCGCAGGTCTCTCCGCTCCGCACGATCCTCGTCAACGCGATCGGCGTCTCCGCCGACGTCGGCGTCGAGATGGCGCACGTCACGCTCAAGAAGGACGACCGTCTCCTCCTCTGCTCCGACGGTCTGCACGACTACTTCCCGATGGAAGAAGAGATCGCGCAGCGCCTCTCTGCCGAAGCACCCGGTGCGGCGCTCGCCGAGATGGTCGAGCTCGCGAAGACGCGCGGCGGTCACGACAACATCACGGGCGTCGCCGTGCAGATCCTCGATGTCCTCGAGGGCGTGCCCGAACCCGTCTCCTCGGACTCCACGCAGCCCGTCGAGGTCCCGATGAACCCGTTCGCCGACGAGCCGACGGAGACTTCGCACGTCCCTCCGCCCGGCATGCCGCCGCGCATGATCGGTACTCTCTCGCCCATGGCGCAGCGCCAGACGCAGCCGATGCGCGCGATCGAGACGCCCGATTCGCTCAGCGACACGGTCCCACCGCCGAACAAGCGCGCGACGACGGCGCCGGTCGGTAAGCCGGATGTCTCGTGGGACGGCAACACCGACACGAGCGCTACGCCGGTCGATGACAAGGGCGCGTCGACGCCCGATCCCGACGACAAGAAGCCGGAGAAGACCGAGAAGTCCGGCGGCACGAAGAAAAAGTCGAAGAAGAAGTCGTAGTCGCTGCGGCCGCAGATGGACTGGAAGCGGCTCGAGGATGTCGTCTACGCAGCGGCCGCGTCGGTCGTTGGTGACCGCGCGCTCACCACCTCGCCCCTCCTCGAAGCGATCCGCGATCGCAGCGCGCGCTACACGAGCGATCGCGATCGACTCGCCAAGCCCGCGTCACCGACCGGCGACCTCGCCGCACGCGCCGTGTTCTTCACGCTCGCCGATGCGCCCAAGATCGGCATTCCGCTCCGCGAGCTCGCCGCGCGCTCTGCCCTCCCCGCCCGCCTACGCGTCGTCGATCTCGGCGCCGGCTGCGGTGCGATGAGCCTCGGCGCGCTCGCCGCGTTGAACGCGCCGCTCGAGATCACGGCGATCGATCGCGATCGCGAGGCGCTCCAGATCGCCGCCGCGGCGGTAACGGCGTTTTCACCGACCGCGACGTTCACGACCAAGACCGACGACGCGACGCGCGTTGCGGTGCCTCCCGCGGATCTCGTCCTCATGGGGACGCTGCTCAACGAGCTCGACGCGCCGGCTCGCCTCGCCCTCGTGCGGCGCGCGCTCGCTGCGATCTCCGACGACGGCGCCGTCATCATCATCGAGCCCGCGCTGCGCGAGACAACCCGCGCGCTGCACGAGCTCCGCGACGCACTGCTCGTCGACAACGGCGCACATGTGTTCGCGCCATGCACGCGCCAAGGCGCGCCATGTCCCGCACTCGCCGATCCGACCGATTGGTGCCTCGAGCATCGCAGCGTGAAGCTGCCGCCGCGCACGGCAGAGCTGGCGCGCCTCACGCACCTGCGCGACGACGGTCTCAAGTTCAGCTACCTCGTGCTGCGCAAGGCAGCCGCGACACTGTCTGACGATCCAGCCGCGTGGCGCATCACCGGCTCGGCGTGGGCGCAGAAGGGCAAGGTCGAGGTACTCGCGTGCAGCAACGCGGGCCGCACGAAGCTGCGCCTCTTGAAGAAGAACCGCGTCGGCACCAATCGCGCCCTCGAGAGCGTGGAGCGCGGAGATGTCGTGACGCTCGACGCGCAACTCGGTGACGATCGCATCGAAGTCCTGCCTGAGACGATGCTCACCATCTCGCGCCCCGGCGGCGATTCGACGGCGTGACCTCGAGACAACCCCAGCGATAGCTCGCGAGTCCAACGCGCGTGTGGAGAGCCGGAGGTGCGCTCGCAGTCAGCATGGTAGGGCTCGCCACAGTTCACGCGGATGACTAGAGACCGACGGCAACAGCAAGGGACTCATGCCGCGTGTCGGAACGACATTCTGCCGGCGCGTCGCGCGGAGCGACTAGAACGTCGTGCCGACGCTCAACATGAAGCCCTGCGCTTTGTCGGGCGCGCGCAAGTACGGCTGCTCGTCGATGAGCTCCCAGAACGCACCGAGCGACACGAACGGTCGGATCCAGCGGGTGACGCGCCAGTCCTTGCGGATCTCGAGACCTCCGCGGCGCACGTGAACGACGCCGGTCCCGATGTCGTCCTGCGTGTCGAGCGTGAAGCGCAGCGTGAACGGTCCGATGCCGCGCGATAGCTCGTAGTGCACCTCCTGGCCGAGATTCGGATCGAGATCGACGCGCAGCAGTGGCCCAGGTCCCGGCGCGACGAGCGGAGAGTCCTCGTGGAGCGCCAGGTCGACGTGCGTCGACGTCTCGGGGGGCGCCGCCGACGACGCCGGATCAGCGTGCGCCACCGCACCGAGTCCGAGCAGGAACGCGCCTCCGGCCAGCCTCACGCGCACTGAGACGCGCAAACGACCGCGCGCGTTGCCTAGAGCCAGGCAATCTCATATTCGCAGTGAGCACTGCGAGGTCGCGCCGCACGTCCAGCCGACACGAGCGCGCAAGAAACGGCGCTAGAGCCGAGCTGTCGCGCCGATGGCCGGAATGAACACGGTCTTGTGCTCGATGTTGTCGGCGGCGTTCAAGAAGCGCTCGACACCGACCTCGGCGATCAGCGCGATGTGCTTGTTCACCGCGAGCTCGACGCCCGCCGCACCGCGCACGGAGAAGCGCGCACCGTCGGCGAAGATGATCGGCATGCCGGCCGAGACCATCGGGCGCACCTTACCGGGCAGGAACGCGTAGGTCAGGCCCGCGTACGCACCCGAGTGCGGACCGATGAGGCCGGCACCCTGCACCGAGAGCTGCTTGATGACATCGGCGGAGAGGCCGACGATCACGGCGCTGCCCTTGTTCACCGGATCGACGTGCCACGCGACGAGCGCGGCGATGCGCGAGCGCTCGGAGGCCGAGGCGTTCTTGCTGATGCCGTTGTCGTTGAATGACGGCGTGGTCGTCGTGGGCGCGGTGTCGACGACGGCGGGCTCTTCCTCGAGCTTGAGCTCGAGCCCGCGCGTCTCGCCGGCGGTGATCTTGAACGTCTCGGCGCGCAGCTTGTAGTGGGTCGCGCGCGCGAGGACGGTCACGTCGCCCGGGTTGACGCGGACTTTCTTGATGGTGTCAGCGGGGACCCACTTCGCCGCGCCGTTCACCTGGATCTCGGCGCCGCCTGGCTCCGCGGCGATGGTGATAACGCCGAGCTCCTTGTCGAGGCCGGAGAGAATCTTCTTCGCGTCGACCTGCTTGGTGACGTCGACGTCCTTCGCATCGAGGTAGCGCTGGTACGTGTTCGCCGCCTCAGCGGTGCGGCCGAGCTTGATGAGCGTCGTGCCGATGTTGAGGAGGATCTTCGGCGACGAGTACTTGTCGTACGCGCTCTGGAAGACCGACAGCGCGCCGAGGTAGTCCTTCTGCGCGAACAGCTTGAGACCAGACGCGAGGAGCGCCTTCGCGTCGTCCTTGCTGGACTCGTCAGTGGGCTGCGCCGACGCGATCGGGGCCGCGACGGTGACGAGAAGTGCGGATGCGAGAAGGGAGCGGAGCTGCATCAGAGGTCGGTCTCGAGAAGATCGCCGCCTTTGGAAGGCTTGTCGACCTTGTCGGGCTTCTTCTCATGATCGGTCTTCGTCTTGCTCGTCTTCACCTTCTGCGTGACGGTCGTCTTGACCGTCTTCGTGCTCCTCGGATCGACCTTGGTATCGGTCGCGAGCTTGGCGTCGGTCTTCGTATCGACCTTCGCGTCGGTCTTCGTATCGTCCTTCGTCTCCGGCGCGGTGACGACCTCGGGCTCGGTCTTCACCTCGACCTTGGTGTCGACCGCCGGCTTCGGTGGCTCGACGTTCGTCGGCGTCGGCGCGGGCTCGGTGGTCTTGGTATCGATGACGATGGGCTTGGTCTCGATCTCTTTCGCCGGCGTGACGCCCCTGTGCGAGGAACCGACGACGACAAACGCGATACCAGCCGCCGCTGCGACGAGGAGCCCACCGACGGCCATGGTCAGACCGCGGCGCGGGCGATGGATCGCGTCGACGTTGGAGACGACGGACTGACTCGCAGCGCCGGAGAGCGTCGTCGGCTTGTCCGACTGCGCGAACACGGTCGGTGCTTGCGGCGCGATCGCGGGGATGTGCGCGGGGCCGGGCGTGAACTGCATGACGCCGGGCGTGAGATGCGCGGGCGTCATGTGCATCGGCGTCGGCATCGGCGGCATGTGCTGCACCGAGAACCGGCCCGAGGGATCGGTGTTGGAGACGGAGATCCAGCCCGAGAGCTGCGCGATGTGGACGAGCTGCTGCCCGAGCTCTTGCGCCGTCTGGATGCGCTCTTCGGGCTTCTTGCGCAAGAGGCGCATGATCAGCGCCTCCATCTCGGGCGAGACGCGGCCGTAGCGCGAGGGAGGATCCGGCTCGACGAAGAGGTGGCAGCCGAGCAGCTCGCCGGCACCGCTGACGTTGAACGGCGGGCGACCGACGCAGAGCTCGTAGAGCATGCAGCCGATCGAGTAGAGGTCCGCGCGGTGATCGACCTCACCCGCGCCGCGGCACTGTTCGGGCGACATATAGGTCGGCGTGCCCATGACCGCGCCGGTCTTGGTCTGGCTCGAGACCTGGCCGATGTCCGTGAGCTTTGCGATCCCGAAGTCGAGGATCTTGGTGCGCTCTCCCATCGCCGATTCCGGCTCCGGGACGATGAAGATATTGTCGGGCTTGAGGTCGCGGTGAACGATGCCTTTGGCGTGGGCCGCCGCGAGCGCGCCGCAGACGCCGCGCATCAGCATCGCCGATTCGCCCTCGGGAACAATGCCGCGGTGCTTCATGCGCTGCGCGAGCGTTTCGCCCTCGAGGAACTCCATCACGAGGTACGCGTGACCGGATTCCATGTGGCCGAAGTCGAAGACCTCGACGATGCCCGGGTGCTTGATCGTGGACGTCGCCTTCGCCTCGTTGAAGAAGCGATTCACGATGTCCCTGCTCTGGGTCATCTCCGGGTGGAGAACCTTGATGGCCGCGGTGCGACCGATCAGCGTGTGCTCCGCACGGTAGACGGTGCCCATACCACCGACGGCGATCTTGCCGGTGATGCGGTAGCTGCCGACGATCGTGTCCAGCATGGGAGAGCAAATCATCCGAGGTGAACCCCCTCGTGTCAAACCCGGCGTTCGCTCGGGTAGGATAAATGCCTACCAGATCGCTAGGCGGCAAACGCCAATTGACCTGGCGTCCAACAGCGCCGATCCTCGTCGGATGGGTGGCTTACAGAGGTTTGTAGCTGTCGCGGCGGTCGCGGTCGCGTTGAGCGCGTGCCAGACCGCCGATCCGGGTTATTCGACGACGAGCTCGAATCTGGTCACCTCGCCGACCCCGAACGTGACGTTCCCGACCACGCAGGTCGGGCAGACGTCCGCGCCGATCACGATTCAGATTTCGCCCGTCGGCAACACGTACAACACGATCACGAACATCGCGTACAGCTGCTCGGACTTCAGTGTGCAGGCGACGCTGCCTGGCTACGCGGAGAAGGATTGCGAGCCGATCGATCCGTGCGCCGCGAATTCGAACATCCAGCAATGCCAGCCGCGCGCAAACGTCGCGTGCGGTCCGGGCTCGTACACGACGGTCTACAACTTCACCGCCACGTTCCACCCGAACTCCGCCGTCAGCTCGAGCTGCCCGCTGACCATCGTCGCTAACACGGGGACGTACCAGGTCACCTTGAACGGTACCGGCGCGCCGCCGCCGCTGTCGGGGGACGTGATTCCAGCGACGGCCGGCTTTGGCGGCGTTCGCATCAACACGGCGAGTAGCTCCGCAACGATCACGCTGCGCAACACCGGCGGCGCGACGCTCACGGTGGGTGCGGTGACCGTGAACAACGGCGTGTTCCACATCGTGAGTGGCCCGACGGGCGGCACCTCGCTCGCGCCTGGTCAGACGCAGCCGTTTGGCATCACGTGTAACCCCACGGTCGTTGGCGGTCAGTCCGCGACGCTGAGCGTGCCCACGAACTACGCGAACCTGACGGCGTCGCTGTCGTGCACTGGCATCGACAGCAACCTCGATATCTCGCCGAGCCCCGCTTCGATCGCGCAGGCGCGCGTCGGCGAGCCGCAGATGACGACACTGAACCTCGTGAACTCGGGCGGCGCGGCGATGTCGATCGAGAACGTCACCGTCACCGGTGGCGACATCATGATGATGTCCACGCCGACGCCCGGCACGAACCTCGCGCCCGGTGCTTCAGCGCAGACGAGCGTGAAGTTCATGGCGACGGCCGCGGGTGATACGAGCGGCACGCTCACCGTGACGTACGATGGCGGCAAGACGCGTCAGACGGAGATCGCGGCGCGCGCGGTGAACACGTCGATGTCTGTGTCGCCGAGCGGCTCGGTGGATCTCGGTCCCGTCTGCGTCGGTCAGACGGCGAAGAAGACGTTCACGGTCGTCGCGAATGATCAGGGTCCGTTCAAGGTCATGGACGTGAGCGGCATCGGTGATGCGTTCACGTACACGTCGGAGAATCTGCCGGCGGCTGTTCAGCCGAACGGCGCGAACATGTACATGTTCGATGTCACGGCGGCGCCGACGGCAGAGGGCGCAGCGATCGGCACGGTCACCGTCGCGACCGACATCCCGAATGGCACGCCGCAGCAGGTCGATCTGACGGTCACGGGCCTCGCCGAAGGCGTGACGGGAACGCCGAGCCAGGTCTATCTCGGCGGTGTGGATCCGGGCATGACGACGGTCGGCCAGAACCTCACGATCACGAACTGCTCGAGCGGTCCGGTGACGATCAGCAACCCGCGCATCGAGGGCGATGATGCGGGCGAGTTCTCGATCGTCACGTTCCCGAACGGAACGATCGATGCGCAAGGCAGCGCGCAGTGGCTCGTGATCGCGAAGCCGACGTCGGTCGGCGAGAAGAACGCGACGTTCGTGGCCGACTACGACGGCGGCGGTCAGGTGATGATCGCGCTCACGGGCGACGGACTCGGCATGGCCGAGGATCCGACGGACACGACGAGCAAGGAAGCGAGCTACTACTCGTGCAGCGTCGGTGGTTCGGTCGTTGGCGTGTGGCCGCTCGCTCTCGCGTTCGGCTTCATGGCGCGCCGTCGTCGCGCTCGCCGCTAGTCTGCTTCGTCGCTGTCGGATCGAATGACAGCGTGATCTCCGCGAGCTCGCCGGCTGCGACGTCGACCTTGCCGCTCGCCGTATGCGCGGGCAGCTTTCCGCGCGCAGGCAGCCACACGCGGATCTGGTGCGAGCCCGGCGCGACGTCCTTGATCAGCACGGCGCCACTCGCGTCGGTGATGACGGCGTCGGCGCTGACGATCCACGCGTCGTCGCCTTTGTCTTTGTCGTCGAACGCGAGGTGATAGATGCCGCCCGCGGTGAGCGCGGAGGTGACCTCGTGGCCCGCGATCGGGAGCGCGACTGCGCGCGCGGGCTCGCTGGCCTTGGCAAAGTCGGCGGCGACGAGCTCGTGCGCGAGCGAGAGCTTCACGGGGCGATCCGCACCACTCGCGATCGCGAGCGAGGTTCCGACGGCAACGCGCGGTGATAGGGTGCACTTCGCGGCGACGACGCGTGCTTCTCCGGCATGCGCGGGAGCTCCTTGGACGAAGACCACGGCGTCACCGATGCCCCACGTCGTGCTCGGCGCGACCTGCGCGGTGAGCGGCGTGTTGCACGACGTGTTGCCGGGCGAGACGCGAGCCTCGCGCGGCACCTTCTCCCACTGCACGCGCACGCTGATGTCGCCCGTCGTGGGCGGCTTCACCTCGGGCGCGGGAGCCGCATCCGCGGGGACGACGTTCGCCGATCCACTGCCATCACCGACGGGGCGGCGCGCATCTTCCACGCGCACATGCGGCGGCTTGTTACCGGAGCACGCGCAGAGAACGGCGAGGAGCGACCAGCGAGCTACGTGCAAGCACGGACCTCGTCGACGATCACGCTAGCATCGGCGCAGATATCGTTGACGCCGGGGCCGCGATAATCCGCACCGGCGAGGACGATGCGATGCGAGCGCGCTGTGGTCACGGCCGCACGAACGCGATCCTTGTGACCGACGGGGTACTGCGCGAGGCCCTGCGTCCACCGCACGACGCTCGCGTGGACAGGCGCGCCGCGCGCACCGAGAACACCGGAGACATCGTCGATCGCGTGCTCGAGGATCTGCGCGTCGGAGAGCTGCGCGGCGTCGGGATCGCGGCTCCCACCGAAGATGCAGCGCAGGAGCACGTGGCCAGGTGGCGCGCGATCGGGCCACACGACCGACTCGAACACGACGCCGAGCACGCGGAGCTCCTCGCCTTGAGCGACGAGAAATCCGAAGCCGTCGACGGCGCCCGGAACGTCCTCCTCGCGAAAGCCGAGGTACGCGATCGCGGCGTGCGCACGCTTCATCGGTTCGAGTCGCGCGGAGAGGCCCGGCACGTCGGTCACCATCCAGCGCGCGTCCTGCGCCGAGAGCGCGAGAACACAGGCATCCCATTTCTCACCGTCGACGAGCACACCGTCCTCGGTCGGAGCAACGCGCGAGACAGAGGCACTAGTCCGCACATGTCCCGCGAGGTCTGTCTCGAGAGCAGCGATCATCGTGCCGAGTCCGCCCACGGGAGCCTGCAAGCCCTTGCCCGGCCCACGCGGCGGACGTGGCACCGGCGGCGGACCACCGACGAGCGCTTTTGCGCGCGCGACAACAGCGCCGGCGTGGCGCTTGAACATGCCGCGCACGAGACCACCGTCGAGATCGAGACCGGCGAGCGTCGGGAAGCCCGCCTCGAGGCTCACGTCGTGCGCATCGGCCGCAAAGATGCCCGTGACAAACGGCGCGACGACGGCGCGCGCGACCTCCGGCCCGAAGCGACGTGCCGCGAACGAGAAGATCGATTCATCGCCCTCCCCGCGCGTGGGCTGCAGCGGCTCGCGCAACAGCTCGAGCTTGCCGCGCCACGTGAGCAGATCCGACCGCACGAGTGCGATGGGATTGCTCGGCAGCGCGCGCAGCTTGTGGTCGATGTAGATCCAGCGCTTCTTCGCGCGCGGTGATGCGCCCTCGACGGGAACACCGAGCTCGTTGCACAGCGCCATCGCACCGTGCGGCGCGCTCCCGAGGAAGCTCGACGCCGCGGTCTCGCGCAAGAAGCCATCGACGCGATCAGTGCCGAGGACACCGCCGACGTGATCGCTCGCTTCGCGCACCTGCGCGTCGAAGCCAGCCGCTCGCAACGCACGCGCCGCCGTCAGTCCCGCGAGACCACCACCGATGACGCAGACGCGCGTCATACCTGCGCCGAGAGCTCTTTGACCGCGTTCACCATCGCGCGCACGTGCTCCGGGTTCGTCTCCGGCAGGACGCCATGGCCCGTGTTGAAGATGTGGCCGATCTTGCCGGCGCGCTCGAGGATGTCGGCGACACGCGCGCGGATCTGATCCGGCGGTGCGAACAGCGCGCCCGGATCGAGGTTGCCCTGCAATGCGACGCCGGTGCCGACGCGGCGACGAACCTCGTCGATGCCGACGCGCCAATCGACGCCGAGGACGTCCGCGCCCGACGACGCATAGTCATCGAGGTACGGCGCGCAGCCGTTCACGAAGTAGATGATCGGCGCGTTCCTCGCCTGCACGATCTTGGACGCGCGCAGGTACGCGATGACTTGCTTCGCATAGCGCAGCGGGTACTCGCGAAAATCACCGGGCGACACGATGCCGCCCCAGCTGTCGAAGATCTGCACGCAGTCCGCGCCTGCCTCGACCTGCGCTTCGAGGAACGTCGCACACATGCGCGCGAGCTTGTCGAGCAACGCGTGCGCGGCCTTGGGGTTTCCATAGAGCAGCTTCTTGGTGTGCGCGTAGTCCTTGGAGCCGCCGCCCTCGACGGCGTACGTCAGCATCGTGAGCGGTGCGCCGGCAAAGCCGATCAGCGGCACGCGGCCCGCGAGGCCCGTCTTGATCTGACGGATCGCCTCGAACGTATACGGCAGCGCGCTCGTCGGATCCGGCACGACCAACTTGTCGATGCTCGCCTCGTCGCGAAGGGGATTGAGGATCTTCGGTCCCGCCTCGGGGAACGTGACCTCGACGCCCATCGGGTCGAGCGTGATCAGGATGTCGGAGAACAGAATGGCCGCGTCGAACCCGAACTGATCGATCGGTTGAAGCGTCACTTCACACGCGAGCTCCGGCGTGCGGCACATCTCGAGGAACGAGGCCTTGGCCCGCACGGCACGGTACGAAGGCAAGTAACGCCCCGCTTGCCGCATCATCCAAATTGGCGTGCGCTCGACGGGCTGCCGACGACACGCGCGAAGGAACAGGTGCTCGTTCGACCCTGACATCGACGACATCTTATATGTTCAACGCATGCGCCGGGCAGGAGCTGTCGTCCTATCGCTCGCGCTGATCGACGCGTGCTCCGACGAGCATCCGACGTCGCCGTTGGAGCGCGACATCGTCGTGGGGAAGCGGCGCGTTGAGCGTTCGACGTGTGGCGACCCGCGCAGTCCCAAGCACACCCTGCAGAGCGTTCCGCCCACCGGCTGGGCCGATCTGAATTTCTCGCAGATCGTAGAACATGCCGCCCAGCGGTACATCGCAGAGACCTACTTCGACGCGACCGACAATCAGATCCGCGAGCACGGGGCGCTCCCGGGCGGCGTGATTTACGATAGCCGCAGCCCGCACTACCGCGACCTGCTCGACACCTGCCCGAGCAGTCCTGGATTCCGCCGCGTGCCGCGGACGAGACCGAATGACGTCACCTAGTAAAGAGAACGCTGCCATCCTCATCGCGCCAGGTGGCGTGTCGGGGCCTCTGCGCAGCCTCGTCGAAAAGCTCAGCTCGCTCGCCGTCGTCACGACGATCGTCGACGAAGTTCCCGCGGCCGTCGAGATCGCGCATGCGTACGAGACGCCCCCCGTGATCCTCGTCGATCTGCGCGACGTGGAGAGCGATGCCCCCGAGGACGCGCGCCTGGCGACGATGGCGCTGCAACGCGTGATCGAAGCGCTGCCGACCGTCCTGCCCGTGGCCGTGCTCGGGCAATCGGATGCATCGACGATCGTGGCGTGCATTCGCGCGGGTGCGGGCGATGTGATCGATCTCCAGCTCGAGGGCACGACGCAAGCGATGAACGTGATCGAGCGCGTCGCTCGTCGCCAGCGAGCGCTCGTCGGTGACGCGATGATGCTCGCGTCGCAGCGCGGGATGATCGAGGATCTGCTCAAGGACCTCATCCGCACGGAGCGGCGCTCGATCGACGCGGAGGAGAAGCTCGCCGCGCACGAGCGACTCACGGGTGACATCCCGATCCAGCTCGAGACGCGCGCCCCCGCCGTGCTGCTCGTCGAGCACGATCGCGCCGTCGCGGACGAGCTCGCCGACCGCCTCGAGACGGCCGGGATCGCTACCTTTGCCTACGTCACCGGGGAGGAGGCCGCCCGGGAGGCCCAGACGCTCGCCTCGACGACGGGCCTGGACCTGGCGCTGGTCGCCGCGCAGCTCCCGGGTATGGATGGGCTAGCAACCGTCCGCCGGCTGCGCGAGCGCATCTCGGGCCTGCCCGCCTTCCTGCTCACCTCGGTGATCGACGCTGATCTGGCCACGGACGCGGCCAACCTCGGGGTGGTGGGGTTCGTTCAGAAGCCCCTGGCCGACCTGGACGAGGTCGTGGCGCGCCTGTCACAACTGGCCCACGACTCCCTGGCGCGTACCCGAGAGCACGACTACTTGCAGCGGATTAAAGAGCGACATGAGCGCGTACTCGCGCGCTACCGTGCGTTGCCACGGGAACAGTGATCGGCCTATGATTTCGAGGCTCTTCGATGGCTGCGGGTCCGCTCAGTATCAAGCTCAAGTGTGCGTCGTGGCAGCAGCTGTCCACGATCTACAAGCGTGACCTGAGCCGCGGCACGATGTTCCTCAAGGCGGCCTCTCCTCCGCCGCTTGGAACAGCCGTTCGGATCGATCTGACGCTGCCGTCGTCCTCCGTGATCGTGCTCAACGGCGTCGTCGATCAGCACGTGAACGATCCGACGCGCGGTGCAGGTGTGGAGCTCAAGCTCGCGCCGATTCCCGCGGGCTCGGTCTGGATGATCGAGAGCGCGCTCGCGTCGGAGCAGAAGCGCCGCGCAACGCCAGTCGCTGGTGTTCCGATCGCAGGGGCGTCGTCCGCATCGCAGAGCCAGCCGATCCAAGCGATCGACGAAGGACAGGACGTAGCAAATGCCGAGGGCGAGCTCGTACGCGCGCTGCTCTCGGAAGCGGAGTCGCTCAAGAAGCTGAACCCGTTCCTCGTGCTCGGCGTCGGCTACGAAGCGGGCGACGCAGATGTGCGCGCTGCGTTCGGCGAGCTGACCAAGCGCTATCACCCGGACTTGTTCGCGCGCTACGAGTCCAAAGAGCTGCGCTCGGTCGCGGCCGAAATCTTCATCCTCATTCGCGACGCGTACCGCAAGCTCGGTGACGACGCCGGTCGTCAGCAAGCATTGCAAGCGCTCGGTCGTACGACGGCGCCGCGCGCGGTGCCCAATCGCGCTCCGACGCCGCCGCCGGTTCCCGTGAAGCCGCCGCGCGCACCGACGGGCGTCGTGCCCGTCATCGCGCCGCCGCCGCCGCCGCAAGCTCGTCCGTTCAGCGACGCGCAGGAGACGGTCATTCCGGGCGTGCAACAACAGCAGACGTTCGAGTCCAAGACGGGCGAGAGCAAGCTGCAGGTTCCGCCGCGCAGCGCGCCCGCCGTCACCACGCCGCTCCCGACGCGCGGAGATCCGACGCCGCCGCCCGTGCGCCCGCCGCCACCTACGGCGAAGCAGCCCGCTCTTCCATCCATCGCGCCCATTCGGCCGCCGACGGCCGATCCGCACCCGCCCGGCACCGCGCCCACCGAGCGCGCGAGTGCGTCCGGATCGCAGGGCATGAGACCGCGGCCGCCGACGGAACCGCCGCCGCTGCCGGCGCAGGTGAAGCGTGCGCAGGCGCAGCCCGAGAGCATTCCACCGCCGCCGCTCCAGACCGACCGCAGGCCCGTTCCCGCAGCCCCGCCGGTGCTCAGCAATGATCCGGCGAGCAGCAGCGATGCGATCGAAGAGATGCTCGACGCCGGCAACTTCGAGAACGCGCTCAATGCGTACAAGGTGATGTCGAAGAAGAACCCGGCGGATCGATCGCTCCGTGCGGGCATCGAACTGTGTGAAGGCCTTCGCGCTCTGTCGCTCCGCGACCGTCTCGAGGCAGCCCAGCGCTTCGAATCCGCGCTCGAGATCGATCCCTCCAACGAACGCGCAGCCCGTGAGCTCGCCGAGATGCGCCGTCAGGCGACGAACGAACGAAAGGGTCTGTTGACTCGTCTCATGGGAAAGAAGGAGCCGTAGCGATGTCACGCATTATTGGCATCGACCTCGGCACAACTAACTCGTGCGTCGCAGTGCTCGACAGCAAGGGACATCCCACCGTTCTCGTCGGTCTCGACAACGAGCGAACGATTCCGTCGTGGGTGAGCTGGGCGCAGGATGGTCGCGTCGCCGTCGGCACGCGCGCGAAGCGGCAGGCTGTCACGAACGCTGCAGCCACCGTGTTTGGCGTGAAGCGCCTGATCGGTCGCAAGGTCAACGCCGAGGACGTCTCGTGGTTCGCGCGGCTCGCGCCGTTCCGCATCGTCGCCGCGCCCAATGGTGACGCGTGGGTCCGCATCAACGGTCAACCCATCTCTCCGCAGGAAGTGGCCGCGCAGATCCTACGCCGCGTTCGTCAGGTCGCAGAAGAAGCGCTCGGCGAGCCGGTCACACGCGCCGTCGTCACCGTTCCCGCGTACTTCGACGATGCGCAGCGCCAAGCCACGCGCGACGCCGGTCAGATCGCCGGCCTCGACGTGATGCGCATCCTCAACGAGCCGACCGCCGCTGCGCTCGCATACGGCGCTCATCGCAACGCAGCGGTTCGCAAGATCATCGGCGTCTTCGACCTCGGCGGCGGCACGTTCGATATCTCGATCATGTCCGTCGACAACGGCATCTTCGAGGTTCTCGCGACGGGCGGCGATAGCGCGCTTGGTGGCGAGGATTGGGACCGCCGCCTCCAGGAGCGCATCGTCGACGAGATCTTCGACCAGTACCGCGTCGATCTCACGGGTATCCCGATGGCGATGTCGCGCCTGCGCGAAGCCTGCGAGAACGCCAAGAAGGCGCTGTCGACGGATCGCGAGGCGGTGATCCAGCTGCCGTTCCTCGCGAACGATCAGCACGGTGCGCCGATCAACTACGAGCGCACCATCACGCGCGAGCAGGCCGAGGCGCTGACCAAGGATCTGCTGGACCGCCTCGAAGCCCCGTGCAAGCGCGCGCTCGCCGACGCCAATCTCCAGCCGAGCGAGATCGAAGAGATCCTGCTCGTCGGCGGCATGACGCGCTGGCCGGCCGTGCAAGACATGGTCGAGAAGCTGTTCGGCAAGAAGCCGAGCAAAGGCGCCAATCCCGACGAGGTCGTCGCGCAAGGCGCGGCTGCGTACGCAGGCATTCTGTCGGGCGAAGCGGGCGACGAAGCCGCGCTGCTCGACGTCACGCCGCACGACATCGGTATCAAGGTCGGCGACTCGCAGTTCGCGGTCGTGCTCCCGCGCAACTCGATGCTCCCGGTGCGCGCGCGCCGTCTCTTCGCGACCACGGGCGAGAACCAGAAGTTCGTGTCGATCGAGCTGTATCAAGGCGACTCGCAGGATGTGTCCAAGAACCGCAAGCTCGGTCAGGTCACGCTCGACGATCTGACGCCGGGTCCAGCGGGTGCGACGCGCGTCGAGCTCGTGATCACCGTCGACGTCGAATCCATCCTCAGCGTCACCGCGCGCGAGCTGCGCACCGGTCGCGAGGCGAGCGTCACGATCCGTCCGTCGGGCGGACTCTCGCAGCGCGAGATCGTCGAGATCATCAATCGTCGTCGCCAGGAGAACTCGGTCTCGCAGCCGCTTCCCGAGCTTGGCAGCGGTGGCGTCCGCGTCACGACGCGCGAGCACGCAATCACCCGTCCCGACGACGACGACGAGAAAAAGTGACCGTCGATCCTGCCGTGCTCAAGGTCGCCGATGCAGTCGGTGCACTGATCGAGGCATGGGGGTTCAAGCGCAACATGGGCCGCATGTGGGCCGTCCTCTATCTCGAGGACCACGCGCTCCACGCAGGCGAGATCGGCGAGCGCCTCGGCCTGTCGACAGGCTCCGTCTCGATGATCCTGAACGAGCTGCTCGAGTGGGGCGCGATCAAGAAGGCGTGGGTCGTCGGCGAGCGCAAAGAGCACTACGAAGCGGAGACGTCGATCTGGAAGATGGTCTCGCGCGTATTTCGCGAGCGCGAGCTGCAGTGGGTGCAGACCGCCGAAGCCGCGTTTGGTGACGCGCAGGAGCAGCTCCCCAACGCGACCGATGCACGCAACAAGTTGATCGCGGAGCGCATCGCTGGCCTCGTGCAGCTGACGCAAGTCGGCACGCACCTCCTGCAGTCGATCCTCGAGGGCGAGGCCATCGACAACTTGCCGTTGAAGACCGTCGGAGAGCTGGCGAGGGGCGCGAAGAAGGACACGCCGTGATCCGCGCGCAGGAGCTGCGCAAGCACTTCAAGGTGCACAAACGAGCACCCGGCTTTGGAGCCGCGCTGAAGTCGTTGGTGTCGCGCAAGTACGAGACGGTGAAGGCCGTCGACGGTGTCTCCTTCACGATCAAGCGCGGCGAGCGCGTTGGATTCCTGGGACCGAACGGCGCCGGCAAGACGACGACGCTCAAGGTGCTCTCCGGCCTTCTCCATCCGACGAGCGGCAGCGTCGAGGTCGACGGCCATCAGCCCTTCCAGCGTCAACCGGCCTTCCTCGAAGCGATCACGCTCGTGATGGGCCAGAAGTCGCAGCTGATCTGGGACCTGCCACCGTCGGAGACGTACGCGATGAACCGCGCCGTGTTCCAGGTCCCGCAGCCGCAGTTCGACGAGACGCTGAAAGAGCTCACCGACCTGCTCGACCTGGGCCCGATCATGAACAAGCCGACGCGTCAGCTGTCGCTCGGCGAGCGGATGAAGTGCGAGCTCGCGGCCGCCCTGCTCCATCGACCGACGACGCTGTTTCTCGACGAGCCGACGATCGGTCTGGATGTCTCGATGCAGGTCGCGATCCGTGATTTCGTCCGCGGCTACAACCACAAGCACGAAGCAACCGTGCTGCTGACGTCGCACTACATGGATGACGTCGTGGCGCTGTGCCCGCGCATCATCGTCATCGATCAGGGCGTGATCATCCACGACGGTGACCTCCGGCAGATGATCAAGACGCTCGACCCCAACAAGCGCGTCTCGTTCACCGTCGACGAGAGCGCCGAGATCGCGAAGCTCGGCGAGGTGATGGTGCGCGACGGGAAGCGCGTCACGCTGAAGGTCACCGAGAGCGACCTGCCCAACGTGATCGGTCACTTGCTCGGCACGCTCAAGGTGACCGACCTCGCGATCGAGGATCCGCCTCTCGAGGACGTGCTGCGCCAGATGTTCGGCAAGCACGAGAAGAAGCACGAGTGAACCAAGTCACTCGCAGCATTCGCGCGCTGCCGACGCTGCTGCGCGTCGGTGTCGCCGAGACCGTCGCCTATCGCGCCGAGTTTCTCGTCTGGATCCTCGTCACGACGCAGCCGCTCGTCATGCTCGCACTCTGGCGCTCCGTCGCTGCCGAGTCGCCGTTCCACGGGTACAGCTCGTCGGACTTTGTCGCCTACTACTTGTCCGCGCTGATCGTGCGCAACCTCACCGGTTCGTGGGTCGGGTGGCAGATCAGCGAGGAGATCCGCCTCGGCACGATGTCGATGCGCTTGTTGCGACCGATCCATCCGTACCTCGCATTCGCGGCAGCGCACATCGCTGCGATTCCGTTCCGCGTGGTCGTCGGGATCCCCGTCGCGGTGATCCTGCTCGTCTCGTCGGGCTCGGCGGCGCTCACCTCGGAGCCGCTGCAGCTCGCGGTGATCATGCCGTCGCTCGTCCTCGGCTGGATCATCAACTTCAATATCGTCTTCATGCTCGGCTCCGTCTCGTTCTTCGCGACGAAGACGATGGCGCTGATGAACGTCTACTTCGGCCTATTCTCGCTATTCAGCGGGTATCTGTTGCCGATTCCGCTGCTGCCGTCGGTACTCCGCGACGCGGCCGAGCTCATGCCCTTTCGCTACGGCTTCTCCGTCCCCATCGAGATCATGACGCAGCACATGGGTGGTGAGCGCGTCGCGCAGCTCCTCGGCGGACAGGTGGCCTGGGCCGCGGCGTCTCTCGCTGGCGCGCTGATGCTGTGGCGCGCGGGCGTCCGCAAGTTCGAGTCGGTGGGCAACTGATGCGCCGCTACATGCAGATCTTCGGAGTGCAGCTCCGCCTCTCCATCTCGGCGGGCATGGCGTACCGGAGCGACTTCATCATCGAGGGCCTGATGGCGATCGCCTGGATGGCCTTGACGTTGCTCCCGCTCGGCGTCCTGTTCAACGAGCGCGACACCGTGGCCGGGTACACCTCTGCCGAAGCGCTGATCGTCGTCGGCTACTTCATGGGCGTGCGTGGCGTTCTCGAGGGCGTCGTGTCGCCATCGTTCGTCGATCTCGTGGAGCGCATTCGCTCGGGCGCGTTCGACTACGTGCTGCTCAAGCCCGTCGACGCGCAAGTCATGATCTCTGCATCGCGCTTCGAGCCGTGGAAGATCTTCGACGTGCTCGGCGCGCTCGGCATCGTCATCTACGGCCTGGTCAAGCGCGGCATCGTCCCCTCGCCGGCCGACATCGCACTCGGAATCGCTCTGTTCGGGGCGGGCGTCCTTGCGATGTACGCGCTGTGGATGGTCTGCGCGGCCGCCTCGTTCTGGGTCGTGAAGCTCGACAACCTGGTGTTCCTGCTCGGTGCGATCTTCGACACGGCGCGCTGGCCTGTACAGATTTTTCCGAGCATGTGGCGCTTCGTCTTCACGTTCGTCCTTCCGCTCGCGCTGATGACGACGTACCCCGCGATGGCCCTGATGGGGCGCCTGGACGCACGGCTCGCGCTCGGTGTCGTCGGGGGTGCGCTCGTCTTGCTCGGACTCGGGCGTGTGGTGTGGCGCACGGCAATCCGTAGCTACACCAGCGCATCGAGCTGAGACGCGGTCTAACGATCCTTGCGTCGACTGCGCCCTACATCCCCCGCTCACCGCGCACACGACGAGCGACTCGCACGTGTAGTAGCGTGGTGATATGCGCGAGCTCCTCCTCGGGATCGTGGCGGCAAGCCTCACGGGCTGTGGCTTCAGCGCCTCCGGGCAAAGCGACCCGAGCAGCGATGCACCTCGTGACGATGCATCGCGGGTCCCCGACTCGAACACGCTCGACGCAGCGACCGATGCGCCGACCGATAGCGCGCCCGACGCGATACAGAAGGCGTGTCCCGACGGCGGTACCGGCTTTCATGGCCAGACCCTCGCGGACGCGCACTTCGCGATCAGCGACCACTTCTTCTACTTCTCCGGCGTCGGTGACGTGAAGCACTTCAACGCGGCCGAGACGGCATGCGAGGCACTCGGGTCCGCCGCGACGAAGCCCGTGCATCTCGCGACTCCGAGTAGCACGGAGGCTGCGATGGTCGGCGCAGTCCAGCCCTCGAGCTACATGTGGATCGGCGTCTACCAGCTGCAGGATCAGGCGTCTCCGACGGCTGGCTGGGTGACGGTCACGGGGAAGACCGGCGCGGATGTCTACACCGACTGGGCGATGGGAGAGCCGAGTGACGGCGGAGGTGGGGAGAACAACGGCGAGAACTACGTGGAGATGTACGGAGCGACCGACGGTCACCCCGATGGCACGATGAACGACACGAGCGCCAACGACAATCTCGGCTACATCTGCGGATGCGACGGCGACGCTGCTGTTCCGTAGCGCGTAAAGCCGACTAGAGCGTCTCGAGGAACGCCGTCAGATCGGCGACGTCCTTGTCGCTCAGCTTGCTCGTGTCGGCCATGCCATGCACGGCGCCGCGATCGCGCAGCAGTGCCTCGAGTGTCGCCGCGCTGCCGTCGTGGAAGTACGGGGCGCTCGCACCGACGCCCACGAGGCTCGGCGTATCGCTCTCGGGCAGCGTGCCCGTCAGCTTGTGGCGCTCGTTGTCGGTGAACGACGGGCCGGCGTGACACGACTGACATCCCTCGCTGTCGAACAGCGTCTTTCCGTGAGCGACAGCGGTCGCATCACGCGATGGAGTGCGCACCGCGGGGAGTGACTCGACGTACGCGGAGAGCGCGCCCGTTTCGTCCTTCTTGAGACCGAAGCCACCGAGGCGCTTCATCGTGCTCGTGAGGCTCGCGTTCAGATCCTTGTCGCCGCCGTCCCACTTGTACGGATGCGTTCCGACGATGCGACCCGCGAGGAGCGGCGTCTGGAGCACGTGCTTGTCGATGCGCCACGACAGGCCGTCGGCGCGGTTGTCGGGATGGCAACTCGCGCAGGCGAGCGCGCCGCGCTGCGAGATCGCGGCCGACGATGTGGTGAACAGCTCCATGCCCTTGTGCTGCTCGGTCGTGAGAGCGGACTCGACGAGCGGCGCCGAGGTGTCGATCTGCGCGGTGTTCTTGCCGTCGACGTGAGCGACGGTGCGATTGAGCGAGCACCACACCATGACCGAGCCGTCCGCCTTGACGGCGATGCCGTCGGGACCGCACGAGGTCTTGCCGCCGCCGACGTTGATGACGACATCCGACGCGACCGTCGACTTGCTCGCATCCTTGATGCGCTGGATCTGATCGTTCGCGAACGACGCGACGTAGAGCGAGTCGTGCGTCGCATCCCACGTGAGCGCGCGGGACTGCAGGCCACTCGTGGAGGCGGTGACCTGCTGCGTGCCGTGACCAGAGAAGCTGACGAACGCGAGCTGCTGCGTGATCGGCGGATCGAATCCACCGCCGTAGGAGCCCGAGCGCTCGCCAGCACCAGCGCGCTGTACCGGCGTCTCGCGCTGGAACGGAACAACAGCCTGACCGTTTCCCAGGAATGCGACGCTGAACGACGCGCGCGCGAAGGCATCGACCTCGTTGCGCTTGCCCTGCGTCGTCGAGAGCGCGATGTGCTCCGACTTGTGCGCTTCCGTCAGGTCGATCTGATCGACGGTGCCGGTCGCGAGGAGCGCGACGAGTGCGCGCGTGCCGTCGGGCGAGATCGCGATGCCGCGCGGTTCGCGGCCGAGACCGGTGCGCCACTTTTCCGAGCCCTTGTCGGTATCGAACGCGACGAGCGTGCGGTCCGCGATCGTGCTGACGAGCAGCGTCTTGCGATCAGGTGCGAGCGCGACGCCGTACGGCTCGACGGGCGTCTTCCACGACGCGACAACCGAGAGCGTCTCCTGGCTGGTGTCGACGACGACGATGCGATCACCGCGGCGATCGGCGACGTACGCGCGCGATGTGACGGGGTCATACGCGAGCAGCCCCGCT
This sequence comes from Kofleriaceae bacterium, assembly GCA_036499725.1. GTDB lineage: Bacteria > Myxococcota_A > Polyangia > Haliangiales > Haliangiaceae > JABFXX01. The sequence goes on along the minus strand of DASYDE010000035.1, from coordinate 95,801 downwards.
TCGCGACCGATCGACAGCTTCGCGAGCAGCTTGTTGTCGGCGGTAGTGCTCATCAAGTTGCCGCTATCGGCGTCGATGACGAGCACACCATTTCCCGCGACCGCGATCCGCGAGCCAGCGAGGTACGCGGCACCTCCCGTCGCGGACTTCGTTCCACCGAGCGCGCGACCATGCAGCGCGAAGTCAGGCACCGCCATGTCCATCTCGTCGATGTCGACCATGCGCTTCGCGTACGAGACCGCGGGGACGGCGGCAGCAACAACGAGGCACAGCGCAGCGAGATTGCGTGGACGCATGATGTGCTTCCAACGAACGTGCAGCTCTGCGGATCTATTCCTGATGTGGCTCCCCATGGCGTCCTGGACACCGCGGCGAGCGAACAGTTTCGTCAGTGCGGCGAGTGCTCGATCCGAGCGGCGAGAACGCGGTCGCCGATCAGCAATGCATTCGCGACCTTGGCCCCGTCGACGACGCGACCGACGCAGGTGTAGCGCGCGTCCAGATGGGGCGCCCACGAGTGCATGATGAACCATTGCGAGCCAGCGCTGTCGCGGCCCGCGTCGGCCATGCCTACACCGCCCTCCACGAGGCAGGCGCTCGCGGATGGCTCGGCCGGGAGCGAGTAGCCCGGGCCACCTGCCCCGCTCTGCGTCGGATCTCCGCCCTGCGCGACGAAGTCCGGCACAACGCGATGCATCTCGAGGCCGTCGTAAAAGTGCTTCTCCGTCAGCGCGACGATCGACGACACGGCCCACGGCGCCTCGTGCGGATCGAGCTCGATGCGGATCTCGCCGCGCGTGGTCGTGAGCACCCACGTGAGCTTGTCGCCACCGACGATCAGCGGGAATGCGGGCAGTGTCGCGGCCGCGGGCTCCGTCGGCTCGACAGGCGATTCGCCAAACGCACGCAGACACTTTCGCGCCGCGGCTGTGATGACGGGCTCACCAGTGAGCCGCGCACGGCACGCATCGGCCGCGAGCTTGCGCTTTCCGACCATCTCGATCGCAGATGCCGCGAGCTCGACATCCTGCTCCTCGGTCGCGCGCTTGATCACGGCGGCATCGAGCGCGGCGAGCTTCTTGGTCAGCGGCGATTTCGCGGGCAAAGTCTTCGCTGCGTCGAAGAACCCGTCCACCGCTTCGATGGCAGCGCCGGCCACGAGCGTGTCCTTCACGGCGATCGCGGATGCGAGCTGACCGATCAGCGCGTCGCGTTCGCTGTCTTTGAGCTCACCCCACAGCGACGACATCGCACCGATCGCGGCGGCTTGCGTGCGCGCATCATCGGACGCGAACAACGTTGCGACTTGCGCACGACGCAGCGCGATCGGTCCGATCTTCTCCGTGACGAGATCCGCGAGCAGCGGCGCGACGAGGTGAGGTAGGAGCGGACACTTCTCGAGCTCGTCGTACGAGGCGCCTTTCGCAGCGCGGATGCGCGCATCGGCGGCGAGGCACTGGATCCACATGCGCGTGATCGGGGTAGCGTTCTGTCCCTGCGTCTCTGCGACGGAGAACGCCTGTTGGACGCTCGGTCGCTGCGCGTAGGGGAGCAGGAGACGCATCATCTCCGTGACGGCTTGACCTTCGGAGTCTGCACTGGCGAGCGACCTCGACCGCTGGGCGAGTGCCGCCGCGACCTGATCGCGACTGGCGTCGTCCGACTTCTCGCTCGCGAGGGCCCGCGTTGCTTCGATCGAAACGCGCCAATCCTTGTCGAGAAGTGCTTGCACGAGCGCAGCGTTCGCATCGCCGAGAGTCAGCCCTTGATGCGCGATTGCCTGGGCGGCGATGGCACGCACCATCGACTCGGGATGGCTCGTCAGGCGTTTTGCGAGCGAGAGTGCGAGCTGCTTCTGCTCCGTCTTGGGAGGCTCGAACTCACGCGCGAACGCGTAGATCGTGGCGTAGAGCCCGTCCTCCTCGTCGAGCATGTGAACGAGACGGTCTCGCAGCTCCGGTTGCCAGCCGATCTTCCGCCGACCGTAGCGCGCGAGTGCAAATGCGATGTCCTCGCGCGTCGCCTTGTCCTTTCCGTCGAAGAGCGCCACAAACGGCGCCTGACCACCGAGGGTTCCTGCGCGTCCGAGCGCCTGGATGCTCGCGGCGCGATCCGATGCCGTGGCTCCGTTCGCGACGAGGGCGTCCGCAAGGGCGCTCGTCACCGCGGCCGAAGAGTCCGCCGATAGATCATCGAGAGACGCGAGAACCCCGATCGCATCGGCGGCGTCTCCTCGGATCGCCGGGTCCGCGAGCGCGGCGAGCAAGGTATGTTGCGCGCGCTGTCCTCCAACCCGACCGAGCCCTCGCACGGCCAGCTCGCGGGCCCTCGAACCCAGCCGTGTTCCGTCGCCGTGCACCGCCAGATCGACAAGTCCGACAAGCTCGTCGACTCCAGCCCCGCGCTTCGCCTCTGCGATCGCGATCCGTTCCCGAACCTTGCTGTCGTCTGGTGGCTTGGTGATCAAGAGGCCCGGCCCACGCATCTCTCGTGGCGCGTGACACGCGGTCACCGCAGCGGTTGCAGCGACGAGAGCAGCAATCGATCGCGTGGCGCGGAGCATCCGCGGAACGTACCGCGGGGCGCGCTGAGACAACGGTTCGCAACCTCGGTTCCCACGAAGTTTTGAGTGAGTTCCTCGTCGAGAAACCATCGCAGTTTCCATTGATGGCGATCGCACCACATGACATCGTGGCACTCATGCGCGTTCGCTCGATCGCTCTCGCGGCTCTCGCTCTCTCGTCTGCGTGCTCCGGCAAGTCGGACCCCAAAAAGGATGAGACCAAGCCGACCGAGTCAGCTCCCAAGAAAGTGGTCGAGAAGAAGCCCGTCGACAAGGCGCCGCTTCCTCCGCTCGCGAAGGATCCGGGCGGAGCGACAGGAACGCCGATGCGCGTGACAGGCTGGGGCGGTCTCGGCATCGATGCGGTGCGCGACGTGGCGGTCGACGAGGACGGGAACGTCTACGCCGGTGGCTACTTCGATGCCGACATGGACTTTGGCGGCAGCATCGGCAAGCGCACGGCGCCAACGGAGACTCCCAAGAAGCCGACGGATCCCACGAAGCCGGCATCGCAGGCGGAGATCGTGAAGCTCGGCGCAGACGGCAAGATCGCGTGGGTCGATACGTGGGGCGGCGTGCGCGACGACGCGATCAATGCAGTTGCAGTCAAGGGCGACACCGTCGTCGTCGCCGGCACGTTCCTCGACAAGATCGACATCACGGGCACCGGCGGCGGCAAGCCCATGACAGTGAAGTCGTCGGGCTCTGACGATGCGATCGTCGTCGCGTACAACAAGACCGGCGAAGCGCAGTGGGTGTGGAACATCGGCGGCATCAACTCCGACGGTGCGAACACGGTGGCGGCCACGCCGGATGGCGGCTGGATCGTCGGCGGCAGCTTTTCCGACTGGGTCGATTTCGGCGTCGCGCAGCTCAAGACGCGCGGTGGCACCGACGCGATGCTCATCAAGCTCAAGGGCACCGGCGAGATCGAGTGGGTCAAGCAGTTCGGCGGCGCGTATCAGGACTACATCGCGCACGTCGCCGTCGATGCGAAGGGCAACATCATCGTCCAGGGCCAGTTCAAGGACATCTCGGACTGGGGCGGCGAGAAGCTCAAGGCGGGCGGCGGGTCGGACTACGACGTCGTTCTCGCGAAGTACGATCTCAACGGTGACCACCTGTGGTCGCAGCGCTTTGGCAACGGCTTCAACGATGTCGCTGGCGGCGTCACCGTCGATCCGGCAGGCTTCATCACGATGGTCGGCTCGTTCGACAAGAGCGCATCGTTCGGCAAGGGCGACGACCACACCTCCGCAGGCGAGTCCGACATCTTCGTCGTGCGGTTCTCGCCGGACGGCGAGCTGCAGTGGGCCCGCACGTACGGTGCGGATCGCGAGGACATCGCGTCGGGTGTCGCGACGGATGCGAACGGCAACACGGTCACGACGGGCTGGTTCCAGCAGACGGTGGACTTCGGCAAGGGCCCGCTGACGAGCAAAGGCAACAAGGACATCTTCGCGCTCAAGCTCGACGTGTCGGGTGGCGTCGTGTGGGCGCAGCGCTTCGGCGATAAGGACCACGATCAGGGTCGGAGCATCGCGCTCGACAGCAAGGGCAACGCGTACCTCGCCGGGATTTACCGCTTCGGATTCGACACCGGTGTCGCGAGCATTCCCGTGCTGCAGTCGGCGCGCGCGGATGGTGATCGCATCCCTAAACCGGATGCGTTTGTCCTCCAGCTCGGGCGCTGACAATCGTTCGACACACAAATCGTCCGATCGCTAGAAACGCCCGCCTGAGCCGAAAATCGGCGACGAGCGCTTTTTTGCCCCACTCGGCGGTGTAAAAGAACCGCACCTCACTTCAAGGAGAGTTTTATGGCCAAAGCAAAGAAGGGTGGCAAGGCTGCTGCCCCCACCGAGATGCTCCTCGTTAGCTCCAAGGTTCGTTCGATGATCAAGGACGCGGGCTGCAACACCGCTGGTGATGCCCTCGACGGTCTCAACGCGTACGTCGGCTGGCTCGTCCAGCAGGCTGCGAAGCGCGCTGGCGAGAACGGTCGCAAGACTGTCCGCGCCCACGACTTCATCGTCCCGTGAGCTGATGGAACGCGGCGTTCGAAAGGACGCCTCGGACCGGTGGTGGGCGTCTCGCAAGGGGCGCCCTTCGCATTTTCGGCCTCTGCGCCCAGGGAAGCTTTCGCGGGCTCGTCAACGGCCTTAGGTGCCTCTCCGAGAGGCCGTTCGTGCAACGAGGGTCCGTCGCATTTCCGCCACTGGATGGCTTACACTCGAGGCTGGTGTCGAGTACCGGGGCTCAGATCTACCTGGTGTCCGCGTGCACGTCGGGTGAGGAGTTCGTCTCCGCGTTCCGGCGGTACGTCGATCGCAATGGTGTGATCTTCGTTCCTCTCGCCGAGCCGCTGCCCGCTGGTCGCCGCGGGCGCTTCGCGGTCACGCTTGTCGATGGCGGCGTGATGCTCGAGGGACAAGCCGAAGTCGTTAGCTCCGCGCGCACCCCGTCAGTGGTTCACGGACGCGTCGGCATGACGATCAAGTTCATCGCGCCTGACGACGACAGCAAGCAGCTGCTCGGCGAATTGGAGAAGGCGCGCCTCGCTCTCAAGCCTGCTGCGCCGAGCGTCGCGCCCCGCCCCGCGCAACTCCCGTCGGAGATCCGGCCCAAGGCGCCGCTCGCCGGCGGTCGCATCGACTCGGTGAACGCGCTCGCGGAGTGCGTCGCCCTCGGCGATCTGGACTCGCTCTCGCGCGACAGCGAGCCCGCGATTCCGAGCGCCGCGGTCGGGAAACCCTTGAGTGGCCCGGTGCCGGCGCGGCTCGGCGGCATGCCCGCGATCACGCCCGCACTCGCCGGCCCGCCGCGCCCCGGAACACCATCGCGGCCGCCGATGCCTGCGCTCCGACCGCCCGGCTCGACGAGTCCTCCGCCGCTCGGCGCGAAAGCGAATGACCTGCGCGGGAAGACACCGAGCATTCCACCTCCGGTTCCGGCGATCCCAACGCCGATCGGACATCAACCGAGTGGTGGCGTCGGCAAGGGAACGTCGCTCGGGCTCCCGGCACTGGAGCGCAAGCCCGCGGCGATCGACATGTCGCAAACGATGCGCGGTCCTGCGCCCGGCGTGAACCTCTCGCAGCCGGCGAAGATCGACATGTCGCAGACGATGCGCGGCACCCGCCCCGCGAATGCGCCGTTGGCGATCGCACCGCCGCCGCCGATGATCGAGGATCACGGCGAGAAGACGGACCTCAGCACGATGCCGATGGCGTTGGCGGCGACGGAGGACTCGCGCAAGGTCGGCCGGAGCACGTCGATCGGCGTCGCGATATCGGCGTCGGGCGCGTTCCAACTTCCGGCCCTCCCCGAGGACGCGCGCGATACGCAGGAGATCTCGGCGATGACCGAGATCCCCGAGCCCGAGGTGCCCGCGCCCAAGGCTTCGATCACGCCCGTCGTCGAGGAAGCGAGCGGCGACTGGACCATGACGCCGTCGGACGATGGGCCCACGTTCGAGCCGCGCGTCAAAGAGGTTCCCAAAGGCTCGCCGACCGGCGATTGGTCGATCGCGCTCGATCCCTCGCAGCCCGATGGATGGACCGAGCCGTCGAAGATCGAGAAGCGTCCTGCGGGCGAGCTGCCACCGGGTCCGCCCGTGTCGGCTGTCTCGAGCGAGACACCGCTCGACTCGACAGAGCGCGCACAGCCCAAGGCCGTCGACGAAGGCCCCAAGATCCAGATCGATCCGACGTTGATCGAGCCGCTCACGCCATTGCCCTCTCTCGCTGCGAGCGGAAGCGTCCCCGCGATCCAGGACGACGGTCGCCCGTCGTCGATCATCCCGCTACCGCCGCCGCCGATGCCAGCAGGTCTCGCGCAACAGGAGCTCGGGCTTGCGGAGACAGTGCCGTCGTTGCAGGCGCTCTCGCCTGCCGCCGTTCCGATGCACGGGATGCAAGGCGTGCCCGTGGCCGCGCAGACGATGATGCCCGGTGCCTACGACCCGGCCGTGCCGATGGCCGGCATGCGCGGCGATATCACCGACGCGAACACGGGCTTCTTCCGCGACACGGGCGCCGTGCCCAGTCTGGACCATCGCGACAGCTACACCGGCGGCGCGATGGCGATCCAACGCAAGAGTCAGCGCGTCACCATCATCGCGGTCGCTGTCGCCGCGCTGCTGTTGATCGTGATCGTGGCCCTGCTCGCGACGGGCAAGAAAAAGACAACGCCCGTTGCTCCGACCGTACAGTCGCCTCCCGCGAAGATCGAGACGAAGGTGACGACGCCAACGCCTCCGACGTCGCCGACTCCGACGGAACACGTCGTCACGCCGCCGACTCCGACGCCGGTCGATGCGGGAACGCAGATCGCGACGACTCCGACACCGCCCACCGAGACGCCTGCGCCCGCACCGACGGACTGCCAGGTCGCCGTCAGCACCGTGCCGAGCGGCGCCGAGATCAGCATCGGTGACAAGGTGCTCGAGAACACGCCCGCGACGCTGACGGTTCCCTGCGCCGAGAGCACGGCGTTCACGCTGAAGAAGGCGAAGTACCAGACGTACACGACCAAGCCGTTCAAGCCGACGGCTGGCAAGAAGAAGGCGTTCAAGATCTCGCTCGCGCGGACGACGTTCAACGTCAAGGTCGCGTCGACGCCGCCCGGTGCGAGTGTCTATCTCGGGACCAAGTCGCTCGGCATCACGCCGGCGGTGATCAAGGTTCCTCAGTTCGATACGTCGACGCTCAAGATCACCAAGGACGGCTATCAGCCGGAGACGCAGACGGTCGCGCCCAAGAACAACAACCAGTCGATCAACGTCGCGCTGAAGAAGCTCGCGAGGGGTCCCGCCGTGCAGTCGAAGGGCGCACCGGGAAAGACGCCCGCTCCTGCGCCGAAGCGTAAGTAGAACGTTTCGTTACTTTCGGCCGGTCGAGCGTTCGAATCCCCGACGGAGGATCCGTAGGTTAGGCTGGCACAGCGCGTGTAATACGCCTCGAGGTGGACGTGGCTAGCATTCTCATCGTCGACGACGATCGCTCGATTCGGCGAACCCTCGAGAAGTTCCTCGGTGGCGAGGGCTACACCGTGGCCACCGCGCAGGACGCGCCGAGTGCGATCACCGCCGCCGAATCACCGCACGACGTCATGTTGCTTGATCTAGGCCTCCCTGGCGGCAGCGGCTTCGACGTTCTTGCGGCCGTCAATGCGCGGCCTCGTCCACCCGCCATCGTCGTCGTGACCGCGCGTGACGACATGCAGTCGACCGTCAAAGCGATCCAGCTCGGCGCATACGAGTACCTCGTGAAGCCCGTCGACATCGATCGGCTGCGCGAAGTGGTGAAGCGCGCGATCGACTCGCGCACGTCGCGTGACAAAGCGCAGGAGCTCGCGCCGACGACGCACGCGGCCGGTGACATCCTCGGCAAGAGCGCGGCGATCCGCGACGTGTGGAAACAGATCGGCGCGGTCTCGACGACCAAGGCCCCCGTGCTGATCGCCGGCGAGTCCGGAACCGGCAAGGAGCTCGTCGCGCGCGCGATCCATGTCGCGTCTGCGGATCGCGAGCGTCCGTTCGTGGCCGTCAACTGCACCGCTCTCGCGCAGGGTGTCCTCGAGAGCGAGCTGTTCGGTCACGTGAAGGGCGCGTTCACGGGCGCGGTCGCGGACCGTCCCGGTCGGTTCGAGCTCGCGGGCAAAGGCACGCTGTTCCTCGACGAGATCGCGGAGATTTCGCTCGAGCTGCAAGCGAAGCTACTGCGCGTGCTGCAGGAGCGGACGTACGAGCGCGTCGGCGATGCCAAGCCGCAGGCGCTCGAGGCGCGCGTCATCGCGGCGACGCACCGCGATCTACAGAGCATGGTCGCGAAGGGAACGTTTCGCGAGGACCTGTACTACCGGCTACGCGTTGTCGAGATTGCTCTCCCGCCGCTGCGCGACCGTCCGGGCGACATCTCGATCCTCGTCGAGGGCTTGCTCGCCAAGATCAACCGCGACCTCGGCAAGGATGTCCGCTTCGTGACGCCCGCCGCGCTCGCGCGCCTCTCGGCGTATCACTGGCCCGGCAACGTGCGCGAGCTGGAGAACACGCTCACGCGCGCGGTCGTGCTCGCGAAGGGCGACGTGCTCGACGAGACGTTGCTGCCGATCGGCGCGGCTGCTCCTGCGAGCGACGCGGCATCTCAAGGCGCGGAGAAGGATGCGGAGGGCACGCTGCCGACGCTGCGCGAGATCGAGCGCCGTCACATCGTGCGCGTGCTCGCCCACAGCGAGTGGAACAAGCGCAAGGCGTGCGCGATCCTCGACATCAGCCGTCCCACGCTCGACCGCAAGATCGAGGAGTACGGTCTGCGGTCGCCGAAAGCGTCCGACGAATGAACTGGTACGGTTTCATCCCGCTCGCCGTCGCGATGATCGGCGCCGGCTACGCGACGATGTTGCTCAAGAACGCGCGTCGCTATGACCATGCCGTGTTCGGCGTGCTGTGTACCGTCGATGCGGCGATCACGGCGTGGCGCGGCGTCAACGCGCTCGCCGGGGTGTCCCTCGTTTCGTCGAGCGTGCTGATCCCGTGCACGTTCGGAACGATCGGGCTCGCCTTGCTGACGTTCGAGTTTCTCGCTGCGTTTCCCAACCGAACACCCATGACGGTGCCCTGGCGCATCGCCCTTTATGCATGGACCGTGATCGGGATCTGTCTGACGAAGGTTCCGATCGATGGCCCGTGGGGACGCAACACGGCGATCGAGATCTTCTACTTCATGCCGATGACACTCGTGATGTTCGGCGCTGCGGCGGCGACATATCGACACAGCGCGCGCCGCGACGAGCGCATCGTGATCCTCATGCTCGTGTTCCGGTGGGTATGCGGTGCGTTCGCGTACAGCATCGGCCCGCTCATCGGCGCGTTCGCGGCGGGCGTGTGGGCAGAGACGACGGCGGGAGCGTTGATCGGCTTTGTCATCATCGGCACGACAGTGCTGCGCACGGAGCTGTTCTCTCCGCGCGCGGCATTTGCCGAGGTGATCACGATCGCGACGCTCGCTCTCCTCGTCGTCCTCGGCGCCGGTGGTGCGCTATGGCTCGCCCTCACCTTCACGTCGGGCCGCGCACAGGTCCTCGCGTTGTTCGGCGCCACGTTCGTACCGCTCGCCCTGACCGCGCTCGGCTTCGTGATGTATCCGCGCGTGGAGCGCCGCGTGCTCGCGCCTCTCGACGAGCGCCGTGCAGCGCGCCTCGGGGTCCAGGGCGAGCCCATCCCTGCGGATGCAGAGGCGGCGATCGCGGAAGCCACGCAGCGGATCGGCAAGATCGCCGAGGGAGCAGCGGTGCGCTGGCTGACGGCGGAGAAGGTACCGCCCGAAGAATCCACCGAGACTCCTGCCACCAAGCTGGTCGTCCCTGCCGTCGGCGCGGAGGGCGCGACGGTCGGCGCATTCGAGATCAAGGGCGGCACGATCGACCGCGATACGTTCCTCGTCGCGCGCGACCTCGCGGGTCGCGTCGCTCTCGCGGTGGAACGCGCGCAGGCCGTGCAGCAGCTCCAGGACGCTCGCCGGCTCGCTGCGCTGGGCCAGTTCGCCGCCGCGATCGCTCACGACATCCGTACCCCGCTCACGAGCATCTCGCTCAACGTGCAGATCCTTCGGCGCAAGCTGCAGCTCAACGAGGATGATCGCGAGCATCTCGACATCGCGCTCGAAGAGCTCGCTCGTCTCGACCGATCGGTCGCGGAGATCTTGGACTTCGCAAAGCCCGTGAAGATCGTCGAAGAAGAGATCGACGTCGCGGAGCTCCTCGAGGAAGCGGCGAAGAGTCTGTCTCCCGTGATCTCCGAGCGTGGCCTCTCCCTCGTCTGCGATCCGGGGCCGGACTTGATGATCCACGGCGATCCGCAGCGCTTGCGTCAGGTGCTCGCGAACCTCGTCGGTAACGCGGCCGATGCGTCGCAACCGGGCGGCAAGGTGCAGCTCCGCGCGGTGGGCGTCGATGGCCACGTCTCGATCGAGATCGAGGACAAGGGCCGCGGTATCGGCGCCGATGATCTCGCGCGCATCTTCGAGCCGTTCTTCACGACTCGCCCCGACGGCACGGGCCTCGGCCTGTCGATCGTGCAGAAGGTCGTGCGCGCGCACGGCGGCGACATCAAGGTGCGCTCGACGCCCGGCGTGGGCTCGACGTTCACCGTCGTCCTGCCCGCCGCGTAGTTACTGCTCGGCCTGCGGCTGGCGCGTCTCGGGCAGGTCGAACATGCCGACGAGCTCGGGGACGTTTCCGGCAAGGCCCGGGGCGATGTTCGCGAGCCCCGTCGAGACGCCGCAGAAGCGCGCCTTGTCTAGCTTCACGAGCGAGCCCGTCGAACCGACCGCGACGAACGCGATGTCTTCGTTGCCTGCGCTGATGCGACCCACGAACAACTTCTTCGGCGCGCGCGGAGGTTGCTCGAGGTCTCGGCGCCGGATCGTGATGATCTGACCATCGACACAGAGGCGCTTACCGAGCTCGCCTTCTGCGTCCTTCTCGATCAACGGCAGTGTCGTCTCGGCGGGAACGTCCACATCGGACCACTGCATGTGATTGAAGTGCGCCAGCCGCAGCGCGCCTTCGGAGACTTCGTTTGTCGTCGAGACCGTGAACGCGGACTTCGAGAGCGCGATCGCCGACGGCAACGACTCGGCGGTCATGACGGCTTCTTCGGGTGACGCATCGATCGGCGCATCCACGGGCATCGAGGGCACGGCATTGGCGTCCACGACAAGCGGTTCGGTGACTAGCACCGGATCACCGTTGGGCAGCGTCGGGACCGCGACCTTGTCTTGCCCGCGCTTGTGCACGGCGCACACGATCGGAACGGTGATCGCGACGATGACAACCGCGCTGACAGTAAAGCCGATGATGAGTCCTTGTTTGCGGGTCTTCGCAGACGTCTTGACCTGCGCGGCCACCTTCTCGTTCGCGCGCAGGTTCATCTGCATCGCTGCGTTCGCATCGTCGGTCGCTTGGAGCGTCGCGAGCTCCTTCTCGCTCGGCTCCTCGATCTTGTCGCTCGCGCTCGGGCCCTGGGTCGAGCCTTCCGTGTACGCCCGCTCTGCCTGCGCGAGCGCGCCGCTGACGGAGTCGTGGATCAGGTTCCACTGGAAGCCCGTCGGATTCTTGTCATCGATCTGCTTCTGATCGACGAGCGCACCCGCAGCGTTGCTCTCCGTGTCCCAGCGCGCCGTCGCGATCAACGCGTACGTACCGCGTGACATACCGCGCACCCAGACGTCGCCTTGGTCGCTGACGACGACCTTCCAGAGGAACGCCGACGTGGGAATCAACGACTTGTCGGGGTCCGGCACGAACCGGATCGACCCTTTGATCGTACGGACTTCGCCCTCGCCCGCGAGGTCCAGCAGGTACGACACGTAGCGAGCCATTGATGGATGATAGTGTGAATAGAGCATGCGCATGACGCTCGCCCTTGCGTTCCTCGTTGCCGCGTGTGACCCGAGTGTCGCGCTACCCCCGAACCCGTCCCGCGCGGACGCTGCGGTCGATGGCGGTGGCGGCGACGACGGCGGCAGCGACGCAGGAATGGGCAGCGACACCACGCCATACGCGATCAAGCTGTCGGAGAGCGTGTACTGCGCCAAGTTCCGCACGATCAGCCCGCGCGTGTTCTACGCGAGCGGCGACGCGGTGGGCGCGGTGTACGACGCGTGGGTCACCGCGCGCACGGGTGCCGGCCAACCGTTCGACGCGCCACCGCTCGACGTGCTCGGAACACGCGTGCGCCCCGGCATGGCCATCAACGGATCGACGTCGACACCCCAGCAACTCGAGGGCAAGAAGATCGACTGCGTTCGCGTGCCGTCGAAGGCTGGCCCTGGCGCGTTCGAGACCACGACGCTCACACCCGATCCCGCGGGTAAGCCGGTGTGCTTGATGACCGGCATGGAGTGGGGCGCCGACTTCCACTACTCCGGCGGCAAGTCGTACCAGCGCGGCGCATGTACCGGCGCGCCGACGACGTTCGCCTGGACCAACCACGGCGCGCTCACCGACAATTTCCCGACGGCGCTCGGCAGCGACGCGTGGGCGCTCGGCGGCACGACGTACGTGCGCGGTGTGTCCAGCGGCCCGCGCTCGACGACGATGTATTCGCAGACGCTCACCGCGACCAACGCGATAGGCGCCGGCATGTCCAACCAGTTCAAGTATCGCTTGATGACGAGCGGCGAGATCGAATCGGCGGGCGGACCGACGCGCCACCCGATGGATTCGAAGTGCCGGATCAAGAGCTCGGGCGATGTGTACGACTTCGCAGGCGGCACGGCGCAAGAGGGCGAGGTGTTCGTGAAGAACGGCGAGGCGTACGCCATCCGCGTGATGTTCCTCCCGCCTGCGAACGGCACGGCCGGTCAGTTCGAGTGGATCCTGTGGGGCGACACCGAGTACGGCGGCCCGATGATCTCGCCGTACGCCGTGATCTCGGATCAACCGTGCGAGTTCGATCGCATCATCGACGGCTGCTTCGATACGAGCGTCAACATGTCGTACTACCCGGGCAACCCGAAGTTCACGAACGACTTCGCTGCCGCGACGGCGAACGCAAACCTGGGCTACTGCGCGATGAAGCCGGGCCAGATCTACTACATGAACGTGCGCTCCAACGGTTGGCTCGGGACGACCCCGGCGGACAGCTGCGCGAGCGGCTCGACGTGCTCGTTCGGCGCGTATTTCAACCAGCCGTAGTGCTGAACGAAACGTTCGGGGGTAACGAGGCGTTACCTCGTTCTGAACGCTAACCCGGCGAAATCACGAGCATCGCGGTAGGCACATCCCGTGCTGTTACCCGCTCCGCATGTGGACGCTGGCTCGAAAGCTCCTCCTTCACGACCGGCTGCGGTTCATCGTGGCGATCGCGGGTGTCTCGGTCTCGGTGATGCTCGTCCTCGTCCAGGTCGGCCTCTACTTCGGCTTCATGGACACCGCGTCGGCCGTGATCGACGCGAGCAAGGCGGACCTCTGGGTCGCCAAGAAGAGCAACGACTCGTTCGAGTTCGCATCGCCGTTCGACGAGCGCACCTACTACAAGGTCGCGTCGGTCGAAGGCGTCGGTCAAGCGGATCGCGTGCTGCTCAACTTCGGTCAGATCAAGCTGCCGAACGGTGGAGACCTCGGCGTGCAGGTGCTCGGTGTCGAGACCACGCCCGGCCGTACACCGCTGCTCGCACCGTGGAACGTCGTGCGAGGCGACGTGAACCGCCTCTCGCAGCCGGGCGCGATCACGCTCGATACGAGCGAGTACAAGAAGCTGTTCATCGACACCGTCGGTCACCAAACGGAGATCGGTGGCGTGCACGCCGAAGTGGTCGCGATGACGTCGGGCATCCGCTCGTTCACCACCTCGCCGATCGTCTTCACGGACATCCGCACGGCGCGCAGCTTCTTGCCACAGCTCGGCACCGAAGCCGTCACGTACGTGCTCGTGAAGGTCGCGCCGGGTCAGCGCATCTCCGACGTGCAGGCGCGCATCAACGCGCTGCCGAACCTCGCCGCGTATCCCACGAGCGTGTTCTCGACGCGCACGCGCAGCTACTGGTCCACGCGCACCGGCGTCGGCGCCGGCTTCTTCACGACCGCCGTGCTCGGCATCATCGTCGGCTTCGTTGTCGTCGGTCAGATTCTCTACAGCGGCACGCTCCAGTACATCCGCGAGTACGGCACCCTCAAGGCGATGGGCGCGCGCAACGGCGCGGTCGTCCAGGTCATCCTCGCGCAGGCGATGATCAGCGCCGCGCTAGGCTTCATCGTCGGTGCGCCTCTCGCGATGGCGATGCGCGCTGCGATGAAGGCCGCGAACCTCAGCGTCGCTCTGTCGCCCCAGCTGTACACGGCGACGCTCATCATCACCGCCGTGATGTGCGCGTTCGCGGCGCTGCTCTCCATCGTCAAAGTCCTCCGCCTCGACCCCGCGTCGGTCTTCAAAGGATAATCGTCATGACGGCAGCCATCGCACTCTCGGACACGTACCCCTCCGCCGCTCCCACGAGCAATGTCCTCGCGCGCATGGTCGGCGTCGGCAAGACATACGGCACTGGCGAGACGGCTGTTGACGCGCTCTCCAACGCGACCATCGAGATCGCGGCGGGCCAGGTGACGCTCATCGAGGGGCCCTCCGGATCTGGCAAGACGACGCTCATCTCGATCCTCGGCCTCCTGCTCACGCCGACCGCGGGCGAAGTGTGGCTCGAAGGCAAGAACGTCGCGGGTCTCGGCGAGCGCGCCCTCCCCGCGCTTCGCGCTCGCAACTTCGGGTTCGTGTTCCAGGGTTTCAACCTGTTTCCCGCGCTGTCCGCGCTCGAGAACGTCGCGATCGCGATCCAGATGAAGGACGCACGCGCCAAGAACGTGAAGAAACAAGCGAGCGCGCTCCTCGAGCAAGTCGGCCTCGGCTCGCGCATGCATCACCTGCCCGCGGACCTCTCCGGCGGTCAGAAGCAGCGCGTCGCGATCGCCCGTGCGCTCGGAGGTAATCCGCCGATCATCATCGGTGACGAGCCGACGGCCGCGCTCGACACCAAGACCGCGCTCTCCGTCATGGAGCTGCTGCGCGAGCTCGCGACGAACCAGGGCCGCGCCGTCGTTGTCGTGACGCACGACCCGCGCCTCGAGCGCTTCGCCGATCGCATCGTGCGCGTCGAAGACGGCCACATCGAATCAATTTCTGCTGCCACCGCCTAACTGGAGAACCGCCATGAACAAGCTCCTCAAGTCCGCCCTCCTCGCTCTCCCTCTCGCCGCCGGTGGCGCATGGTTCGCTCTCCGCGAGACGCCGTCCGCGAACGCACAGCCGCAGATCGTCGCGCACGCTTCGACACTCATCGCGCCCGGTCGCGTCGAGCCGTTGCGAGACCCCGTCGCGCTCGCGTTCGAATCGCCGGGCCGCATCGTCTCCATCGAGGTGGATGAAGGCAGCGTTGTCACCGCGGGCCAAGTGCTCGCGCGACTCGACGATCGCCTCGCAAAGGCGCGCGTTGCGTCTGCCCAAGCCCAGCTCGACGGGGCGAAGGCTCGCTACCTCCTCGCTCGCCGCGGTCCGCGCTCCGAGGACATCAGTGCCGCACGCGCGGAAGCAGATGCTGCCGCCGCATCCGCCGCGAACCGCGATGCAGAGCAAGCGCGCAGCGAGAAGCTGGGCCAGACGGGCGCGCTCGCGAGCTCGGTCGTCGACGCGGACCAAGCCTCCGCACGCGTCGCCAAGTCGCAGGCCGATGCGGCCACCGCCCGCTATCACTCGCTCGCCAAGGGCACGCGCCCCGAGCAGATCGAAGAGGCCTCGGCTTCCATCGAGCTCGCGCAAGCCGAGCTGGACGCCGCGAAGGTCGCGCTCGACCAGACGACGCTGCGCGCTCCGAGCGACGGTGTAATCCTGCGTCGCACGGCCGAAGTCGGCGCACTCGTCACGACGATGCAGATGGCTCCCGTCGTCACGTTCGCCGACGTGAAGCAGCTCGAGCTGCGCACCGAAGTCGACGAAGCAGACATCGCAGCCGTTGCGGTCGGCATGACGGCGTACGCGACGGCAGATGCATACGGTGACAAGCAGTTCCCCATCACCGTGAAGCGCATCACCGGTGAGCTCGGCCGCAAGACCGTGCGCGACGACGACCCGCGCGCGCGCATCGACACGCGTGTGCTCGAGGTGATCGTCGCCCTCCCCGCCGATGCGAAGCTCCCGCTCGGGCTCCGCATGAGCGTCCACATCAAGCGGTAGGTCTGATGTCGATCGGATAATTCCCTCCGCGGAAACGACGACGGCAGGCCCCGCTGGTACTCGGGCGGTACGCCAACTCCCGATCCCAGAGCCATGAAGGCACGAAGACACGAAGGAGTCCTTTGGTGAGGGCGACGGACGATCCGATCCCCAAAAAAGCCTTCGTGCCTTCTTTCTTCGTGGCTCAGTGTCAACGCTCGGTCCTGCCTGCGAACCGCCCAGCTGCAGCCCTGACGCTACGCGCGTAGCTTTGCGAGGAACGTGTCAGCGGACTTGCGCATCGTCTCCGCGAGCACGCGGAACTCGCGCAACCGTGCCGACGACGTACGCCACGCGAGGCCAAGCGTGCGCCCCGGTTGCGGTGCGGCAAACTCACCGATCTCCAACCCCGAGCGCGGCATCACCAACGCTTCTGCCGCTGCTTCTGGTAACAGCGTGACACCGAGGCCACCGGCGACCATCTGCACGAGCGTCGGTAAGCTCGTCGCGCGCACCTCCATCGACTCGACGGCGCCGCTGCGATCGCACACCGCGAGCGCTTGATCGCGCAAGCAGTGCCCGTCCTCGAGGAGCAACACGGTCTGCGCGTCGAGATCGGCGTTGGTGATGCGCTTCTTCTTCGCGAGCGGTGAGCCCTTGTGCGTCGCGAGCACGAACCGCTCGCGCGCGATCTCCGCTGTCGTGAAGTCGCCCGGCACGGGGAGCGCGAGAAACGCGAGGTCGATCTGCCCTGCACCGAGCTGCGCGAGCAAGCGATGCGTTTGCTCCTCGCGCAGGATCAGCTCCAGCTTGGGGAACGACGAGCGCACCGTCGGCAACAGCGCCGGCAACCAGTACGGCGCCACCGTCGGAATCACCCCCAACCGGAGCGGTCCAACGAGCGGCTCGCCGCGGCGGCGCGCTGCATCGGCGACGGCATCGACCGCGGTCAACGCCTCGCGCGCACGCCCGACGACCTCTTCGCCAGCCGGCGTGATCAGCACGCTGCGCCGATCGCGCTCGAACACCTGCACCGCGAACAGCTCCTCGGCAGCTTGCACTTGCGCGGAGAGCGCAGGCTGCGAGATGCCGAGCGACGCGGCTGCCTTGCGAAAGCTGCCGTGGTCAGCGACGGCTACTAACGTCTCGAGCTGACGGATCGACGGCCGGTCCATGATAGTGATTTTCTATCACGGCCGGCCGTTCAGACAACGGTACCTATCAGCGAGTTAGTCGCGCGCTAGTTCCACTTGCCAGCAGTCCACGCCCACTTGCCACCGTTGTTATCCCAGTGGCCCGCAGCCCACGCCTTGCCCCTGCGCTCGCGCTCCCAGTGACCCGGCGTCCACTCGTAGTCGCCGTTGCTCCAGTCCCAGTTACCAGCGACCCAGACGTAACCTGGCTTCGCAGGACCCTGATCCTCGGTGCGCGGCGGCGGAGGAGCGGCCTGCTCCTTCGGTGCGTCGACGAACGCGCCGGCTTGCCACTTCCACTCGCCACCGGCGTTGTCCCACTTGCCCTCGTTCCAACGCTTGTTCTTCGGGCGCGGCTGCAGCTTGCCCGGCGTCCAGATGTAATCGCTGTCGTCCCAGTCCCAATGACCGGCGACCCAGACCTGGCCGCGGCCAAACTTGGGCTGCTCCTCGCGCGGCGGCGGCGGCGCCGGACGAACCTTCGGCGCATCGCTCCACGCACCAGCCGTCCAGTTCCACTTACCGCCACCGTTGTCCCAGTGACCGTCCGCCCAGACTTTGCCCTTCGTGCGCGGCTGCAGCTTGCCGGGCGTCCACTCCCAACCGCCGTTTTCCCACGCCCAGTAGCCCTTGACCCACACCTGGCCATGACGGCTCTGCGGCTGCTCTTCGATCGGCGCGGGCGGCTGATCCGGCTCGGCCGGCGCGGCGTTCCACGTACCCGCATTCCACTGCCAGTTGCCGCCTTTGTTCTCCCACTTGCCCTCGTTGTAGCGCTGGTTCTTCTTGCGACCCTCGAAGTGGCCCGCCTTCCACGTCCACTTGCCACCCTTCCACTCCCAGTTGCCCGCGACCCACTGCTGCCCGTGCTTGGGCCTCCACTGCTCGGCCTTGGGCGGCGGAGGTGCTTCCGTCGGGCCAGCCACGACGGCGGGCGGCTCGCGGTGATCACGAACGACAGGTTGCGCAGACGCCACACCGGTCACGCCGATAGCGAGCGCCAAGATAGTTCCGAGACGAGCGGTTTTCATGTGCAGGTATTGGGACGCACACCCGACACGGATGCGAACGCCGTAACAATTCATCACGAAGATCTCTCAGACCGCGGGGCATTTCGCCGCACCGCGCATCGGCATCAATTAGTGTATAATAGACACCATGTCGACGTTCACGTTTTTCTTCACCGAGGCACATCCGTTCTCTCAGTGGTACCCGTGTGCGTTCACCGTCGACGGAGACACGTTCAACTGCGCGGAGCAGTTCATGATGCACGGCAAAGCGATGCTGTTTGGCGACGCGGAGACAGCGAAGAAGATCCTCGCTGCTGGACATCCGAAGCAGCAGAAAGCGCTCGGCCGGAAGGTGACGCCGTTCGATGACGTGAAGTGGAAGGCGTCGCGTCTCGCGATCGTGAAGGCGGGAAGCCGCGCGAAGTACACGCAGAACAAGGATCTGCTCGACAAGCTGCTCGCGACGAAAGGAACGACCCTCGTCGAGGCGAGCCCGTTCGATCGCATCTGGGGAATCGGAATGGCAGCGAGCAATCCGCTCGCAACGGATCCGACGAAGTGGCGCGGTCAGAACCTGCTCGGCAAGATTCTCACCGAGCTGCGCGACGAGCTGACCTAGCGGACGTCGTCTTCATCGCTGCGCGAGAGACCAAAGCGCTTCATCCATCGACGGATCTGCGTGCGGTCCTTACCGAGCTCACGCGAGACGGCGGCGAGGTTGCCGTTGTGCCGCGCGATGGTGTCGACGAGCAGCTGCTTGAGCGACTCGTCGTCGTCGGGAAGCTCCTTGGTATACGGGATGGTCTCCGAGCGCGGCGGAGCGATCGCGGTCGGCGCGAGGCCGCGAAGTGCGGGCGGGAGGTGCGAGAGCTCGATGCGATCGCGCGCGACAGCGAGGGCAGCGGCGAGTGCGCGCTCGAGCTCGCGCAGGTTGCTCGGCCATGCATACGCGTAGATCGCAGCCACAGCGTCAGCCGAGAACGTCCGCGATGGTGCGAGGCGCGCGAGCAGCGTCGTGATGAGGTGACCGAGGTCTTCGCGGCGCGTGCGCAGCGGAGGGAGCTCGACGAAGACGGCACCGAGGCGCTCGCCCACGTCGGTCCGCGTCTTGTTGGCGACAATCACGCGGACATCAGCAGCCTTTGCGCCGTCCTGGATCATGGCAACGAGCGATGCTTGCCCTGCCGCGGAGAGCTCGCCGATTTCGTCGACGAACAGCGTGCCACCCTCGGCGCTGCGGAACGACTCGACACCGGCCGGCGAGAGCGCACTGCAGTGAACCGCGACGAACTTGCCGCGCCGGCCCGATGCCTCGTGGATCATCCGTGCGACGAGCTCCTTGCCCGTGCCCGATTCGCCCGCGAGCTCGAGGGGAACTCCCGTCGCGATCACCTGCGCGAGCGGAGCAAAGTGCGCGGCGAGTGCGGGCGAGAGCGTGCCGAGGCCCGGCGCGAGCGCATCCGGCATGCCTTCGTGATCCGCTGCCTCGCCGCCGTGGTCGCGGAACACGAGCACCGTGTGGCCGATGACAAATGCATCACCGTCGACGAGCTGATGGCGCGTGAGCCGCTTGGCGCCGAGCCACGTGCCGTTCTTGCTGCCGAGGTCCTCGAGAATCCAGGCACCACCGAGACGCGAGAGACGCGCGTGCTGGCTCGACATACGCCCGTCGGGCAACGCGACGACCAGAACCTCAGCGCCACCGATGCTCGCGTGCTCGGCGCGATTGGTATCGCCACGGCCGAGGTCGACGCGATCGACCTTGGCAAGAGACCACCGCGCAGGCGCGCGATCGGGCGCATCGCCATAGAGGCCCAAGAACAGCGCAGGCTGGCTAGAAGTCGCGGACAACGGCCGAAGAATAGCCGATCTCAGTGAGAGGGATCGGGGGCGGCGTTGCGAACTGTACGGACGATCCACGCGATGAGCGCGACTCCGACTAGCACCATCGCAACGAACACCCACGTTCCGCTCGCCTCCGCCGCGGCGGGCCGGGGAGGTTCGAGGAGGAGTAGACGTGGGGCTTCGCGCACGACGACGCCTGCGAGCAGCGCCGCGGTGCCGGCACCCGTGACGAGCGTGCGCGCACGCTCCTCTCCCGTCCTGAATTGCCAGGCCCACCCGACGGCTTCCACGACGAGCGCCGCGGCGAGGATGTAGAGCCAACCATGCGCCGTCTGCGCGACGGCCGCTCCTTGCGCCTTCAGTGCACATGCCGCGGCGACAGAGAACGCGCGACCGCCAAGGCCGATCACCGCGAGCCGGCGGCGTTCGTCGGAGGACGCCCACCAGCTCGCCACGGCCGCGAACGCAGAGGCCATGGCGCCGAACCACAGCGCGAGTCGCACGACCACACCCGCATCGGCGAACACCCGCTCGCCGGCCGCGTACATCTGTGTCCACACCGAGTCGGTTTGCATCAGCAGGTGGATCTCGGTCCACGACCACGCGACGAAGCCAAAGCACAGCGTGCCCACGGCGAGCGCGAGACGACGCATGCGCAACACCTCGGTCGCCTTTGCGGCGTACAGCGCGTAGAAGCCGACGACGAGCGCGGGGACGACCGCTCCCCAGCGCGGTCCCATGATGAGGTTCGCCGTGTAGAACCGGCGCTGATAGAGGAGCTGCAGGAACAACAGCGGTGCGACGCCAGCCGTGATGCCGAGGCCGAGCATGAACGGCAGGAGGTCTCGGACACGCGCCGCGATCGGATCGTCCGTCTTGCGAATCGCTTGCACGAGCGCGTACGCGCTACCGGCCGCGACGTACGAGATCAGCACGACGTGGATCGCGAGCGTCAGCAGATACAGCGCGAGCCACAGCGGGTGAGCTTGTGATTCGAGCGGCCACATCTAGTGCCGGCTCCCGTGCGGATCGATCGCTTCCGCCGTCGAGCCGGGCGCTGTACCCGCTTCGTCGAGCCACGCCTTGACCTGCGCCAGCGCGGTCGCGTCGTCACTCACGGGCCACGCGGCTGGGTTCCCTGCGTTTTCCCAGCGGATCAGCTGCACCAATGCTTCGACGTCGCGCTCGTTGCCCGCGAACGGCGGCATGAACGCCTTGGTGCGCTGCAGCTTCGCGATGTTCAACCGCATCTGATCGAGCGTCCACGTGTGCGCGAGATGCATCACCGCGTTCGCGCCCCTCATCGTGTGGCACGCATCGCACAGCGTGCGGAACACGTACGCGCCGTGCTCGAGCTGCGCGTTGACGTAGCGCGCCTTGTCCGTCAGCGGCCACTGCGTATCGTTCGCGATCCCTGTCGCGCGTAACTCGGCAACCTCGGCAGGAGTGAGCGAGGTGGAGTACAGAACGCCGCGCACCGTGTACGGCTTGCGCGCGCCCTCGCGGACGAACTCGCCGGCGGCCGTGGCGCCGAACGCGAGTGCGAGTAACAGCGTCGCCGTCGCGCCATTGATGAAGAGGCGCTTCACGAGGAGGCCGACGATCACGTAGGCACCGATCAGCGTCGACGCACCAGCCGCGACGCCGACGAACATCATCATCGGCATGCTGCCACCGAGGAGCCAACCGCGGCTGTCCTCGGGGATCACGGCAAGGAACCACAGCGCGAGCAGCGGCATCAGCGCCATCGGGGCGGCGAAGCGTGCTGCGCGGCGGATCAGGACGGACTTGCGCTCGCGCGGCAGATCCATCGTGTTGATGACGATGCAGGCCGCGAGCGAGCCGAGCGTCGTCGCGACCGCGGTGCGGAAGAAGAGCGACGGCCAGAACGACGGATTGAAGAACCCGGCCCACATGCTGTGCGTCTTCACCCAGTCGCCGGGCGTGAGCTGCCACGCGAGGATGCCGTTGATCCAGAACAAGCTCATCCACGCAGCGAACGCGTAGAGCGCGAGCAACCGACGGCGCGACTTGTCGTCGAGACGCCGACCGAACCGATAGAACGCATAGCCTGCGCAGATCTCGACGGAGAACCACACCCACTCCGTCGCCCACAGCCAGTGGAACTCGTCGAGCATGACGCCGATCGTGCGCGTACCGACCTGGATCGTCGTGAACCACATCGCGACGCCAGTGAGCGCGCCGACGACGAAGCTGATGAGAACGAGGACCTTGAAGTAGCCGTCGACGAACGTGCGGTAGTCCTCCCCGCCCTTCTGACCGCGCCGCTCGAAGTCATAGAGCAGCATCCCGCCGCCGATCGCGAACTGCGCGAGGAAGACGTGAAGGATGCCGACGCCTCCGATCACGAGGCCCTTCATCAACGGACCGAAGTCGTTGACCGGGTAGGACGGGAGCGGGGACACGCGCGTTGGATGCTACAGCGGCGCGTTCGACAGCGGGAAATCCCCCGCGTCTGGTGCGTCGAAATGCCACCACTCGGTCGGCATGCCGACGAAGCCCGCCTTCTTCATGGCCGCCTCGAGCCGCTTCGCTTCGACGCCCGTCTTGCCCGCGAGTGCGGTCTTGCGGTGCGCGGCCTTGGTGAAGTCGTCGAACGCCGTTGGCAGCACTACGGGTTTGCCGTCGGCATCGACGAGCGCGAGATCGATCGCCGCACCGCGGCTGTGGCGAGAGCCCTTCTTGGGGTCCGCGACGTATTTCTCGTCGGGAACGAGCTTCCAGAGCTCCTCCTGCACGTCGGTCGGTCGGTAGCAGTCCCAGATCAGCAGGCGCCGCTTTTGCGCACGCAGCGTCTTCGCCGCCTTGGCCAGTCGCTGTGCGACGGACCGCCGCAACTTGCACACGGCCTTGGGATAGATCGCGTGATGCGTGAAGTTGTCGTCGGTCGCGTAGCGCATGTCGATCACCGCGTCGTCGACGTATTCCGTCACCTCGACGAGATCGCCGGGTGCGTTCTCGCCGGGGATGCGCAGCGGATCAGCGGCGGCGACACTCGGCACGAGGAGAGCGAGGACGAGAAATCGCACTAGAAGAAGTTGCAGTTCATCGCGCGCGCCGCGGTGCCGCTTGCACCTGCGTTGCCGGTCGACGGGCCACCCGCGCCTGCGGTGCCGGCCGTGAGGATCGATTGCGGCGTCGTGACGTTCGACGAACCGAGGCACACGAGTGCCGACGACGGACCGCCACCACCACCCCCGCCTGCGCCACCGCTACCGCCCGCGCCACCGGAGCCGCCCGGGCCACCGTTGCCACCGTCGTCCTGTTCACCGCCGCCGCCATACGGGCCGCCGAGCCCAGGACCACCGCCACCACCGCCCGAGCCACCGCTACCGCCGCGACCACCGGTGCCGCCCTGCCCGCTCGTGACGCGCGACTTGGCGATATCGACTTTGCTATCGAGCGAGATGATGCCGAACGATCCGCCGCCGCCGGTGCCGGCCGTCCCGAGCGTTCCCGCGCAACCACCGCCACCACCGCCGCCACCGGACGAGCCGTAGGAATCGCAGCTGTCGTTTCCGCCGCCGCCACCACCCCCGCCGCCACCACCGAGACCGTCGACGCCGTTCGTTCCGTCGACGCCCGACGAGATCATGTACGTCGCGCCGTTCCAGCCGCCGAGCTCGACGCCTGCGACGCCAGCCTGGCCATTTCCACCCGAGGCACCTGACGTGCCCGTTCCTCCGAGGCTCGCTTGGGGACCGCCGAATCCGCCGGCGACACCGTCGGCGCTCGTACCTCCCATGTCACCGCCGTTGTCGCCGTGACCCGCATTGCCACCTCTACCGCCCGTGTGACCGCAGACCGATCCGCCGCCGCCGCCACCGAGCGGCCGATTGCATCCGCTGCAAAATCCACCCGAGTCTTCGCAGCCCGCGACGCCGATGGTTCCGTTGCCGCCGGGCATACCGTTTCCACCGCTGCGACCGTCGACTCCTGGCGCACCCGCACCTGGCAGAACATCGACGTTGGCGAGGTGCACATCCGCCGAGCCCACGACGAGGATCGCGACCGACGAAGTTCCGGCCGTCGTCGCCGCTGCGCTCTTCACCGTGACCGTGTCGAGCGTCGTCGAGCTCGCGAGCGTATCGAACGCGACCGCGGGTGACGCCGCGTTGATCACCGTGACGCTGCCGACCGCACGCGTCCACGCTGGATCGAAACCGCCGAACACGCTCACGCCGGCCTTCATCGCCACCTGCTCGGTGTACTCACCCGCCTTGACGAAGATGGCGGGCGACGGCGTCATGGTCGCCGCGCGTGTGATCGCTGCCGTGATGGTCTTCATCGGCGACGACTTGCTGCCGTCGTTGGAGTCGAGGCCCGACGACTCGACATAGATCGCCGCGCACGGGAGGCCATCACACGTCGCCGCGTCGATCGCGGGACCGGAGTCCAGCTCGCCGGAACCGCCGGACGCATCCGGCGTCGCACCGCCGCCGTTCGCGCAGGCCGCGAGCGACGCGAGAAGCACGTGAGCAAAGAACCGCCTCATCTCCAGCGAGCATAGCCCTCCCGCCGCCGACTAGCCGCGCCAATGTAGTGACGCAGGGCGCCGATAGATTAGGACACCCTACGCGCGCGAAGCATCGAGCGTCGGCGGTTCGCCGTGGAGTCCTTGGATGTACATGGCTTGCGAGCCCGTCGCGATCAGCCGGCCGTCCTCGTCCCAGACTTCGCAATCGCCGATGGCCCAGCCCTCACGCGCGCGGCGGACCGTCGATGCGACCAGCAACCACTCGCTCTTCGTGTCGTCGATCACGTACGTCGTAAGATCGAGGCTCGGCGAGTAGAAGCGATAGCCGTCGCCGATCGCGCGGTGGAGCGCCGTCGGCATCGTGTCGATGATCGGCGGAATGGCGAAGCGATCGAACCGGCCCTCCGCGTCGCGCTGCGGCGTGCGGTAGCGAAACCACCGTGCGAACCGCGAGGGACCGGGAAGTTGGGGCCCGGCCCAGAACCGCTCGCCGTCCGCGATCCGCGCCTCGAGTTGCTGGAAGAACGCGAACCGCTTGTGCGGGTTGTGCGGAACGGTGTCATCCGTGGACAGCGAGTCTGCGACAGAGCGCACGGTAGGCATCACGCTGCCGCGCACATCCGGTCCCTTGCGGCCTTCGCGGATGAACGTCGCCGTGACCTCGAGGCCGCGCCCGTTGTCGCCGTCTTCCTCGGGATCGGGCGCGACGTCCAGGTGGCGAAGCGAGATGCGGACCTGCGCCGTGTTGCGACCGCGGCGAAGCTCGGTGACGTCGGCGACGAGGCGCGTGGCGTGGAGGGGCGTGCAGAAGATCGCCGTTGCCGATGCGAAGCGCAGGCGCGGATCGTTCAGGTGTGCAGCGGCAGCGCGCAGCGCGACGGTCGTGACGACGCCGCCCGACGGATTCACGAAGTCCCAGCTCGCCGAGAGCGTCACGTGATAGCGGCCCGCGATGCTCGGGTCGGCGATGACGGTGGTATCCGCTGCGAGATCGCTGCTCATGACACCTTCGGGAGCGCGAGGCGCAGTGCACGCGCGAGCCGCTCGAGGTGCTTCGCGATGATTCCCGCGTCCGCATCGCCGGTGTTCGAGCGACGGCGCAACTCGGGCAAGCGCTGCAGCAGCGCATAGGTCGTGTTCTGTGCCGTCCACAGATCCACGGCGCTCTTCATGCGCGCGGCGACTTCGGCGGCGGCGGCGGCGAGCTCGAGAGGCTCCGCGACAAGGTCACCATCATCCGTGACGACGAGCGAGAGCAAGCGCTGCAGACCTTGGCTCGCCGCGAGCGCGATCTCTGTCGTATCGAGGCTGACCTTCACCTCGCCCGCTTCCGCGATCTGCTCTTGCAGCTGCACGAACGACGCATCGTCGGAGCGCAGGTTGTTCAAGACGCGGCGGCGCAGCGCGGCCTCCGCGGTCGCTTGCAACGCATTCGGCACCGGCAGGTCGTGCGCGACGAGCCACCGGATCAGCGGCGCATGCTCGTCGTACGCGACGGCGAACTGCTCCTCGGCATCGTTGATCGCTTCGCCGAGCACGGCCGCGATGACGCGCTCGCGCGTTCCGGGCAACAGCGACGATAGCGAGAGCTGCGCGCCGGGGAAGTGGCGATCGATCACGCGCTGCGCGGCAAACACGTCCGCGGTTTTGAATGCGGCCGTCAGCTCGTCGACGATCGCGCCCCACGTGCGTGCATCCGGCGGGGCGCGTAGGCCGCCCGTGACGTGCTGCTCGCCGAGGTGGACGCCCGCGAACGACAGCGTCTTGCTCGCTTCCGTCAGCTGTCGCCGCACGCGCGCAACACCGGCGACGAGGCGCGCGCGACCGAAGCGCCGCTCGATCCGATCCGTCAGCTCCACCGTCGCGCCGTACACGTCGCGCTTGTTGCTACTCGTCTCCGGTTCCACGAGCGACTGCACGGCGATGTGGGCGCATAGCTTCTCGAGATCGACGACGGCGGTCTTCACGCGCCTCTCCCACACGCCGCGACCATCGCCTTCCTCGGCAAGGTTGGAGCGTCCCTTCGCGAGCCGCTCGATGAGCTCGGCCTCTGTCGGCGGTCCACCGACGGTCTCGAGCAGCTCCACGGCGCGCGCCGCGTACTGCATGCATTGCACGGTCTCGATGCCGCTGAGCTCGTCGAAGAACCAGCCGCACGACGTGAACATGAGCATCCCGTTGCGTGCCATCTCCATGAGCGAGAGAGCGCGCACGCGGTCGTCTGGTGAGAGGTCGTGCGCTTGGTACGTCGCGAGGAACCGATCGCGTGCACCTTGCGTGCGCTCGAGCAGCACGTCGATGTACCCATCGCGCGCCGCCCACGGATCCTTGAACAGCTTCACGCCCTGCTCGTCGAGGACGGTCGCGATCCGCTCCGCCAACCAGTTCAGCGCCTCGCGCAGCGGTTGCCGCCACGCTTGCGACCAACCGGGACGACCGCCGCTGTTGCACCCGCAGTTGCTGCGCCAGCGCTCGATGCCGTGCGCGCAGCTCCATGACGTGTCCTCGGCGAGATACGCGTCCCACGACGCGGGAACCTCGGCGCGGAACTGCGCGTAGTTCACGAGGCGCGTACCGTTCCAGCCCTGCTCCACCTGGCGCAGCGCCCATGCGAGAGCCATGTCGCCGTAGCGATGGTGGTGACCGTATGTCTCGCCGTCCGTCGCGATGTGGCACAGCGTCGGCGCTGTTCCTTCGGCGGGACCGCGCGCGATCATGCGCGAGATGATCTGATGACCGTCGCTGAGCAGCTTCTCGAACGCGACGGCTTGTGACGTTCGCCCGTCGTAGAAGAACAGGTCGATCGAGCGGCCCGATGGCAAGCGACAGCGATACACGCGCCCCGGATCGGGATTGCCCATCCGCCACTGCTTGTCGCCGAACGGGCGGAATGCCTTGGCCTGATGCGGCGCGAGGATCGTGAACTTGATGCCCTCTTCGACGAGCGCTTCGAGCGTGGCCGTGTCGACCGCGCACTCCGCGAGCCACATGCCCTCCGGCATGCGCCCGAAGCGGTGGCGGAAATCCGCGATGCCCCACTTCACTTGCGTCGCCTTATCGCGGGTGGACGCGAGCGGCATGATCACGTGGTTGTAGACCTGCGCGATCGCAGAGCCGTGACCGCCAAACCGCGCGCGGCTCGCTGCGTCCGCGTCGACGATCGCGCTGTGTACGTCGGCCGCGTGATCGTGAAGCCACTGCATCAACGTCGGGCCGACGTTGAAGCTCATGCGCTGGTAGTTGTCGACGATCTCGATGATCTGGTTGTGATTATCGACGACGCGCGCGTCCGCGTTGGGCCGATAGCACTCGGCCGTGATGCGTTCGTTCCAGTCCGCGTACGGGTGCGCACTGGGCTGAACGTCGATCGTCTCCGTCCACGGGTTCTCGCGTGGCGGTTGATAGAAGTGCCCGTGGATGCAGACGTACTTCACGTCTACGAACGATACACGAACACGCAGATCGCAAGCGGGGGCGCGGTGACGAGGAGCGACTGCGCGTGACCGTGAGCCGGGACATCTTCGGTCGAGAGCCCGCCCTGATTGCCGATACCGCTGCCGCCGTAGACGCCCGCGTCGGAGTTCAAGGCCTCGCGCCAATAGCCCCTGGCCGGCACGCCGACGCGATATCCCTCGCGCGGCACGGGCGTGAAGTTCGCGACCACGACGACGGGTGGATCGCCATCGTCGCCCAGGCGCGCATACGCAAGCACGCTCGCTTCGCGGTCGTCAGCGACGAGAAACTCGAAGCCACCCTTCTCGCAATCATGCACGTGCAGCGCGCGGTGCTGGCGGTACGCCGCATTGAGATCCCCGATCCAGCGACCGATACCCGCGTGCGACGGATGCTCTCCAACCGGCCAGTCGAGCTGTTGGTCGTGGTTCCACTCGCCCCACACGCCGAGCTCGCCGCCCATGAACATCAGCTTCTTGCCAGGGAGCGTCCACTGGTAGCCGTACAGCAGGCGCAGGGTCGCGTACTTCTGCCAGACATCGCCGGGCAACTTGTTGAGCAGTGACTTCTTCCCGTGGACGACCTCGTCGTGCGAGAGCGGCAGGACGAAGTTCTCGGTGTTCGCGTACATCGACCGGAACGTGAGCTCCTCGTGGTGATGCTTGCGGTAGAGCGGATCGCGAGAGAGGAACGACAGCGTGTCGTGCATCCAGCCGAGGTCCCACTTGTAGCCAAAGCCGATCCCGCCGTGATCGACCGGCTTCGTCACGCCGGCCCACGATGTGGACTCCTCGGCGATCGTCTGCACGTCGGGGAACGCACCGTAGACAGCCCGATTGAAGTCCTGCAGGAACCGGATCGCGTCGCGATCGTGATTGCTGCCGTCCTCGTTCGGGATCCACTCCCCAGGTTTTCTCGAATAGTCGCGATAGAGCATCGACGCGACGCCATCCACGCGAAGGCCGTCGACGTGATAGCGGTCGAGCCAGATCATCGCGCTCGAGATCAGGAACGACTTCACCTCGTGGCGGCTGTAGTTGAAGATAAAGCTCGTCCAGTCGGGATGAAATCCGCGACGAGGATCAGCGTGCTCGTAGAGGTGCGTCCCGTCGAACAGGCCCAGGCCGTGCGCGTCCGTCGGGAAGTGCGCGGGCACCCAATCGAGGATCACGCCGATGCCGCGCTGGTGCAGCCCGTCGATCATCGCCATCAGATCGTCGGGGGCGCCGTAGCGAGTCGTCGGCGCGAAGTACCCGGTGACCTGGTAGCCCCATGATCCGTAGAACGGGTGCTCCATCACGGGCATCAGCTCCACGTGCGTGAAGCCGAGGTTCGCGACGTGCTCGCCGATCTGCGCGCCGAGCTCGCGGTAGCCGAGCATCTCGTTGTGCGCGCGTCGCCACGATCCGAGATGCAGCTCGTAGATGGAGACGGGAGCGTGACGCGAGCTCTTGGCGCCGCGCTCCTTCATCCACGCCTCGTCGCGCCAGTCGTGCCGCGCCTGCCAGACGATCGATGCGGTCGCCGGCGGATGCTCGGCGCGGAACGCCAACGGATCCGCTTTATCGCGCGTCACGCCGTCGGGGCCGACGATCGCGTATTTGTAACGAGCACCATGTCCGATGGAAGGGACGACGCCCTCCCAGATTCCCGACGCCGCGCGCGGCTGGAGAACGTCGACGCCGGCGCGCCAACCGTTCCAATCACCGACGACGCTCACTGCTTTGGCACTGGGCGCCCACACGCCGAACGCCGTGCCGCTCGGGACGACGTGCGCACCGAGCTTCTCGTACAGCTTGTAGTGCGTGCCCTGATTGAACAGGAACAGATCGTCGGAGCTCAGGAGAGACACTAGTCGACCTGATCGAGTCCGTCGCCTTCGACAGAACCATCGCCGGCCATCTCGGCGGACGACGGCGTCTCTTGGGCTTTGCCTGCGGTCGGATCGTCGTCACCGAGATCCCAGCCACCATCGACCTCGTCCGACGGAGCCGTCGACGGAGCCTTGGTGCGCGCCGGCGGCGGCGGGAGGGGCTCGAAGCGAGCCGGCTGCGTGACAGCGTCGTGCGTGGTCTGAGGAATCGGCTCCACCACCGCGGGCGAGTCTGCGGCGACGATCTCGGCTTCCGCGTTGCCGCGCGCATCCGGGATGGACGTCAGCGGCGAGTGCGCGGGGATCGCGGTCTGCGACGCGACGATCGGTGCAATCGCCTCGGCGGGATCCGAGGACATCAGCGGCTTCGCGCGCCGCGCTTTTGCACCGGCACCATCGAGCACGCGACCGACGACGTCTTCGAACCGCGCCACTTGTGCACGGTCATCGGCGTCGAGGATCGGGCCACTCTCGGTCCACAGCGTGCGCAGCTCGTCGACGACCTCGATCGGATCGCGACCACTGAAGCGAAGATCGCCGAACGCGTTCTTCGACATCGCGGCCTTCAACTGCGCGGCTACGTTGTCCGTCGACGGCGCTGCGGCCTGCTTCGGCAACAGCTCCTCGGCGCGATGGATCAGCTTCTCGCGCTTGGCGCGCAGCTGCGCGGGGTCGAGCTCGGTGCCCTTCACCGCGTCGGCGTTGTTCGCGATGAGGTGGCGGATCATGTCCACTGCCTCGGCGCCGAGCACGCCCATCTCCTCCGCCTTGCGGCGCACTTCGATGGCCGCCTTCACGTCGCCGCCATCGCGAGCAGCCGTGATCTGCGCGCGGAGATCATCGACCTCGGCACGCTGAGCATTCGCCTCGGAGTCACGAGCGGCATCGCGCTTGGTGAACAGTGCATCGCACGCGGCGCGGAACTCTTTCCAGATCGCGTCGGCATCGCGGCGCGGGACAAAGCCCACTTCCTTCCACTGGGTCTGCAGATCCTTGATCTCGCCGATCGCCTTGCCCCACGTGCCCTCGCCGGCCTTTGCCGCGATCTCTTGGGCGCGCGTGATGAGGCTGCGCTTCTTGGCGAGGTTATCCATCTCCTCGTTGCGGCGCGCATCGAGCATGGGCTTCCTGCGCTCGAAGAAGGTGTCGCATGCAGCGCGGAACCGCGCCCACAGCTCGTCGCCTTGCTTGCGCGGGAGGTGACCCGACTCTTTCCACTGACCCTGCAGGGCTTTGAGCTTGCTCGCCGTCGCGGCGTAGTCATCAGAATCACGCAGCGCCTCCGCTTGCGCGATCAGATCCTCTTTCGCCTTTGCCACGTCGACGAACTTCTCTGCCTCGACGGCGCGTACTCCCTTTACCTTGTCGTAGACCTTGTCGCACTCGGTCTTGAACGTCTCCCAGAGCTCCTTGCTGCGCTTCTGCGGGAGAGGACCAACCTCTTCCTTCCACAGCTTCTGCAGCTCGCGGAGACGGTTGCCGAGATCCGGCGATGCGTCCTGCTCGGCCCACTCCTTGGCGGTCGAGATCAGCGCCTCGGCCTTGGGAACGTTGGACCAGCGATTCCAATCCTCGGCCTCGCGCGCGTCGTTCGCACGGATGACGAGCTTACCGCGCAGCACGGAGTACTTGTCCGCGAGCGTGGCGCGCTCCTGCGCATCGACGACCTTGCCGATCTGATCGAACGCCTTGCCAGCGTTGTTCAGCGCACGATCGACCTGGCGGCCTTCCGCCTTCTCGTTTCCGACGAGCGCTTCGAGCTCCGCGACGGCCGCGTGGAGCTGCGTCACGAGCTCTTTGCTGCGCTCGGCAGCCTGCGCTTGCTTCGCGGCACGCTCTGCATCGCGCGCGGCGTTCCTGGCGTCCTGCTCTGCCTTCTTTGCATCGCGCTCCTCGCGGCGGGCCTGCGCCTCTGCCTCGCGGGCCGCGCGCTTCTCGTCGGACTCCGGCTCTGCGGGGGCGGCGGGGGCACCGATGCCCATCGCGGCGGCGTAGTCCTTGGAGACGACATCGACGTCGTCGGGGTGCTTCGGGCGTGGCTTTCGCTCGCCCTTCGCCGCGTCCTTCTCGCGCTTTGCTTCGCGCTCGATCGCACGGAGCTCGTCGCCGGATCGCGCCGTGCTCTCGTGGATCTCTTTACGCTTCCAGAAGCGCTCGGCGGCCTTGGCGAACCGCTCTTCACCCTCGTCACTGCCATCGTCGGCGGTGCCGAGCTTCATGAACGTCACCTCGGCACGGCTGACCGTGTCCTCGTGCTTCGCGAAGTCGAACGTGTCGGCGACGCCCTCGATGTCGCGCACGAGCTGCGCCTTCTCGGCACGGCGGCGCTTCACCTCGTCGGGCGTTCCCGGCGTCTTGTTGCGCTCGCGCTCGGCCGCGATCATCTCGGAGACGACCTTGCGGGCCTTGCTGCGGACGGCCTTGTTCTTGGCCTTGTTCGCGATGTTCTCGAGGCGGTCCGCGTCATCGATCTTGTCGACGGCAGCGAGTCCGATCTCTTTTTGCGTCGTATCGATCGCCAACGCGCGGAGCACGTCACCGTCATCGATGCGCTCGATCGCCGCGACCCGCAGGTCCTGCGCCGCGTCGCTCTTGGCCAGCGCGGCGAGCGCCTTGGGATCGCGCAGCTCGCTGAACGCACGCTTCTTGACGCCGGCGTTCTGCGCTCGGACGACGATGTCGACGAGCGCGTGCTGGTGATCCTCGAGCTTGAGGATCCCCGTCAGCGCGTTGCCCGCTTTGTCGGCGTCGGCGTGGCACGCGTTGGACGTCCACAGCTCCGCCGCGCGCTCGTTGATGAGCTCGCGGAGGCTCCGCTCCGTCTCCTCGCGGCCCAGCTCGGCCAGCTTGTCGGGTGCGTCGATCTTCTCGATCGCGATCCGGCGGACGCCGATGTCACGATCAGTACGAGCGACTTGTTCCAAAATCGCAGCGTCGTCATGCGTCAGCGAGCGAACGGCTTCGCTGCGAACACGGACGTCACTGTGGCGGTATTTGGGGCGAAAGAAATCAGCAATCCCCATAGGTAGGACGCGGAACCTAGTTGAAGCGACTCGCTGTGACAAGCACAGAGCACGGCCCATGATCCCAATTGTTCTGAGCGCTTACGTATCCGCGGCAGCGTACAATTGTCGAGAGGCCGCGAGTCTCCCTCGTCGCTGTGGTCTCCGCCTGCGCGCGCTAAGCGCCTGATTCCATGAAGATAATTTAATACCTAGTTTTTAGGTAATCAAGCATTATCCTATTTCTGGGTAATTATGTTGGAGCATCTCGTTACGTCCAAAGCGCGACGCCTGCTGCTGATGCTTCTGTTTGGGAAGCCGGCTGCGAGAGGGACGGCGGGTGAGCTGGCGCAGCAATCGGATGTCGCACTCTCCAACGCGCAATCAGAGTTGAAGGCCATGCACGCTGCGGGATGGCTCACCGCAACGATGGAGGGCAACCGCGAGATCTACTCGGCTGACGTTTCACACCCCGAAGTCGACCTGCTTCGCCGGCTTGTGGAAGCGTCCGAACGTCCGAACGTATCCAGACGGAAGGGCGACCCGGACGAGCTGATGGTCAAAGGACACCTACGCTGGCTTGGTGCACCGCTACGAGATGTCGAAGCTCTTCCGCTGGGTTTACTAGATCCAGCCGAAGCGCTCTTCCATGCGATGCCGGCAGCCCGCAGAAACGCAGTGCTGGCGCGCGCCGTACCGGTCGCAGTTTGGAAGACACGCGACTCGTTGCACGCTGGCGCGCTACGCGATCTTCCCGCCGGACCCGAACAGCGTCACGCGCTCGGCTTCATGCTCGAGCTAGCGGGTGAGCTGGGAGGCGATCGACGTCTATCAGGTCTCGCGGAGACGCTTCGTGATCGACGCGTTAAATCGGAACGCCCGTTCTTTCATGACAGCGCGCGCTCGACCCCGTTTCCCCTCGCTAACAAGTGGGGATTCACATTGAACACGAGCATGGAGGATTTCTCATCTCTGTTCAGGAAGTTCATCAAATGACGGCGGAGCGTTTCGATCGCGATGAGCTCGAGCGTTTCTTGCGCGCCGTCGACAAGCACCTCGTTGCGCCAGCGAAGATCAAAGTGATCGGTGGGACTGCCGCTTCCCTCGGCTACGGAGCGGATGAGACGACAGTCGACATCGATCTGTACCAATCCAGCACGCCAGACCTCCAACACGCAGCATCCCTCGCTCGCGAAGAGACAGGTCTCGAGGTCCCGATCGGAAACTCGACCGTCGCTGATATTCCGCACGACGCGGAAGACCGCCTCGTTCGGCAATTGCCCGAACTACAAAAGCTCGAGGTCTGGGTGCTGGAGAAGCACGACCTCGTTTTGAGCAAGGTCATCCGGTGGGCAGATACGGATACGAGGCAGGTCCGTCAGCTTGAAAATCTGTCCTACGACGTTCTGATAGTTCGCTTCGAATCCGAGATGCGTCATGTAGTCGGCGATCTGCGGAAGGTAAAGGACAACTTCCTCGACATGATCGATGACGTCTTTGGCGAGCTGACGACGGTGCGAGCCAGGCAGCGCCTCGAGGGGTGGGAGCGTCGCCCGTTCGGCTGAGTGGACGTTGCCCTCCGCGATTCAGGGGATCAAAACACCAGCGCCGATGGTGACGCGTGCTTCGAGATCCTTGTGCGCTTGCGCGACATCGGCGAGCGGGTAGCGACGCTCGACGGAGACCTTGACCACGCCGCGCTCCATCAGTGCGAACAGCTCGGCCGCCATCTCTTGCACGAGCGGGCCGTCCGTCGCGAACGTGCCCATGGTGGGACGCGTGACGTAGAGACCGCCTTTTGCAGCGAGCTGTCCGAGCGCAACGGGAGGTACCGCACCACTCGCGTTGCCAAAGCTGACCATCAATCCGTACTTCTGCAGGCAGTCGAGCGAGCGTTCCCACGTGTCCTTGCCGACGGAATCGAACACGGCCTTGACCTTGGCGCCGCCCGTGATCTCGGTGACGCGCGCGACGACATCCTCGGTGCGGTAGTCAATCGCGTGCTCGGCACCGTGCGCCACGGCGAGGTCGCACTTCGCTTTGGAGCCGG
Organism: Kofleriaceae bacterium; assembly: GCA_036499725.1. GTDB lineage: Bacteria > Myxococcota_A > Polyangia > Haliangiales > Haliangiaceae > JABFXX01. Next base: position 60,609 of record DASYDE010000035.1, on the reverse strand, counting down.
CGGTCGCGATGACGCGATATCCGAGCTCCCTCGCCCACTGACACGCGATGAGGCCGACGCCACCGGCCGCCGCGTGCCACAGCAGATAGTCGCCCTTCTCGAGGCGATGGAACGTGCGCAGCAGGAGCTGGTCGACCGTGAGTCCCTTGGTGAATGCCGCGGCCGCTGTCTCGAAGTCGATCGATGCGGGCAACTTCACGACCGGGTCCGCCGGCAACGTGCGCGCTTCCGCGTAGCTGCCGCGCGAGGTGCCACCGTAGACGACACGGTCGCCGACGACGAGGTGCGTGACGCCAGAGCCGACCGCCTCGACAACACCGGCGGCCTCGCCTCCAAGCACGGCGGGGAACGCGACGGGGTAGAGGCCCGTTCGATTGTAGATGTCGACGAAGTTGATGCCGATCGCTCTGTGGCGTACGCGCACTTCACCGGGCCCAGGGGCGCGCTCCTCGCGTTCGACGAGCTGAAGAACCTCGGGACCACCGTACTGCTGGATCTCGATCGCTCTCATCATGATCTCACAGCCGACCGTAGCACCGGCGCTGTAGAGTGCTCGTATGTCAGGCACGCTCGCGGTCGTTACAGGAGGAGCAGGGTTCATCGGCTCGCACGTCGTGGACGCGCTGCTTCGCCGTGGTGATCGCGTCGTCGTTCTCGACGATTTCTCGACGGGTAAGCTGAGCAACCTCGCCGAGCACGCGCAGAACGATCACCTGACGATCATCGAGCACGACGTCTCGACGGGCATCGCGGGCCGCCTCGAATCGTATGGTGTGCCGGCGACGATCTTTCACCTCGCGGCGCAGGTCAGCGTCGTCTCGTCGATCGCGAAGCCGCTGTTCGATCTGAACGTGAACTACGGCTCCACGCTGCAGGTCCTCGAGTATGCGCGGCTGCACGTCGCGCGGCCGAAGGTCGTGCTCGCGTCGTCAGCCGCCGTCTATGGTGATGCCGCGGAGCCGCCGGTCGCCGAGGACGTGCCGCTGCGACCGCTCTCGCCGTACGGCATCCACAAGCTCGCGTCGGAATACGCGCTCGGTGCGTACAGCGCCACGCACGGCGTCCCCGCGGCCGCGCTCCGCTTCTTCAACGTGTATGGCCCGCGGCAGGATCCGTCGAGCCCGTACTCCGGCGTCATCTCGATCTTCGCGGAGCGCGCGCGCCGCGGTCAGACGATCAAGATCTTCGGCGATGGCAAGCAGACGCGCGACTTCGTCTACGTCGGCGATGTCGTGCGTGCGCTTCTCGCTGCAGCGGCGCATCCATCGCCGCACTTGATCGCGAACGTCGGTACGGGGTCCGAGATCACGATCACCGAGCTCGCGCGCACGCTCATCGAGCTGTGCGGTGGTGACTCCACGATCGAGTACGCGGAGGCACGTGCGGGCGAAATCGCGAGGTCTCGCGCCCGTGTCGATCGGTTGCGCGAGCAGCTCGGCATCGTGGCCGAGACCGCGCTCGCAGATGGACTCAGAGCAACGCTCGGATCGACCGAGCGCGCTGCCTAGATCGTCGCGACCTTCTTGCCGGCCTTGACCCAACCCGCGATGCCGTCCGGCATCACCTTCACGTTCGTGTAGCCAGCCGTCAACGCCTTGGCCGCGGCCTCGTGCGACGCGCCGCACTGCGTGTTGCCGCAATAGAAGACGAGAGCCTTACCCTTATCAGACGGCAGCTCGCTCGGCGCGTAGGCCTCGGAATCGGTCAGCATGATCGCGCCGGGGACGACGCCCATCTTCTTGCGCGTGCCGTCACCGTTCGCGTCGACAGGCGTGCACTCGCCCTTCGCGAGCATCGAGTCGACCTGATCGACCGTCACGGTTGGGATCTTCGCCTGGACCATCTCGCTATCGTCCTTCTTGGATTCGGCCTTCTTGGCGCAGCCGGTAATGGACGAGATCGCGACGAGAGAAACAAAGAGGATCGTGCGCATGGGCCAAACCCTACGCCTACCCCGGAGCTCCAGCAATCGACATCGAGATGACGTAACGTTGAGCAACAGTGGGTTCCGTCGCACGCATCAATGGTCTGGTCGCGATCCTCGCGATCGCGCCTGCCTGCGACTCGGTCTTCGGTCTCGACACGCCCAACCAATCCACACCGTGCGGCGTCTTCGACGACCCAGTGCCCGTGCCGATCGATCCGCGCCTCGTGCAACCAGTCCGCCTGACGTTCACGCATCCGGGCGACGGTGGCCTCGGGGTCGTCAACGCGCGGCTCGATGACATGGGACTGCGTCGCGATCTGACCGTGAAGTGGGACGGAGCGATGTGGGCCTACGACGATACTCGTATGAACGGCTTTGACGAGCTCGCGAGCCAGAACTTGCGGCACATGACCGCGACTCGGTTCGACGAGAACCGCATGTACGGTTCGTTGCGGCTGTCGTCCGACGGCAAATGGCACGTGTACGCGTTCGCGCGCACGCTCATGGGCACCACGATGAAGTGGGCCCAGGACGCGGATGCCAAGGAAGTCGCGATCTCGACGGGCCAGGACTCCTACCCGGGCGGCGAGCTCGTCGTTCTGACCGGCGCGAACGACGACAGGCAGCGGTCCGTTCCGGTGTTCCGCTACGCGTCGGCATCGGACTTCTCGTGGACCACGGCGATCGCCGAGCGTCCGGCGGGCGCAGATACGTCGTGGAGCGACGCGTTCTCGGGCGGGCACTCTGCGACGGAGCTCATCAACGCCGGCCAGTGGAGCACCGGTGGTTCGCTCATCCGTCTCCAGGTGGGCCCCCAGAAGAACGCCAACGTGCTGTTCTACGCAGCGCGACCCCGCGGAACGAACATCGGGTCCGACCTGTTCGTCTCGCTACTGGAGAGCGGCCGCTACCCCGTCGGAACGCCGATCGCGTCGGTGAATTCGGATCAAGACGACGTCGAGCCCTGGGTCGACGACGCATGCACCACACTCGTCTTTCGCCGCGCGGACCCCGCCGGCGACCGCAGCAACGACGACGGCGATACGATCACCGACGGTGTGATCTATCAGTCGACCGTGATCCCGGGCAGCGGCCCCGACGGCTCGTAATGTAAGCTGCCGGCGATGACCGAGCCGCGTCGCGACAATCCGTGGATCTTCCGCACGTACGCGGGCCACTCGAGCGCGCGTGCGTCCAACGAGCTGTTCCGCCGCAACCTCGCCGCGGGGCAGACAGGTCTCTCCATCGCGTTCGATCTGCCCACGCAGTGCGGCTACGACCCCGACCACCCACTCGCCGCGCCCGAGGTCGGCAAGGTCGGCGTGCCCATCGCGTCGCTCGACGACATGCATGCGCTGTTCGACGGAATTCCGATCGAGCAGATGAACACGTCGATGACGATCAACGGCACTGCCGTGTGGTTGCTCGCGCTCTACGTCGCGCTTGCACGCGAGCGTGGCGTGCCCGAGGCAGGACTCCGCGGCACCACGCAGAACGACATCGTGAAGGAGTATCTCGCGCGCGGGACATACATCTTCCCGCCCGAGCCGTCGTTCGATCTCATCGCGGAGACGTACGAGTACTGCGTCGCGAATCTTCCGCAGTGGAACCCGTCCAACATCTGCAGCTATCACCTCCAAGAAGCCGGCGCGACGCCCGTGCAGGAGCTCGCGTTCGCGCTCGCCGATGCGATCGGCATTCTCGATCGCGTGAAGAGCCGCGGGCGCGTCGACGACAAAGCGTTCGCTCAGTGCGTCGGTCGCATGTCGTTCTTCGTCAACGCGGGCATGCGCTTCATCGAGGAGATGTGCAAGATGCGCGCGTTTGTCGAGCTCTGGGACGGCTTGTGCCGCGAGCGCTACGGCATCACGGACGCGAAGCTCCGCCAGTTCCGCTATGGCGTGCAGGTCAACTCGCTCGGGCTCACCGAGCAGCAGCCCGAGAACAACGCGTGGCGCATCCTCATCGAAGCGCTCGGAGTCACGCTCTCGAAGGATGCGCGCTGTCGCGCTCTCCAGCTCCCTACGTGGAATGAAGCGCTCTCGCTTCCGCGTCCCTGGGACCAGCAGTGGTCGCTGCGTCTGCAACAGATCCTCGCGTACGAGACGGACCTCCTCGAGTACGGCGATCTCTTTGCGGGCAGCCCCGTTGTCGCCGCGAAGGTCGAATCGTTGTGCACCGCGGCCAAGGCCGAGCTCGCGACCATCGCTGCGGGCGGCGGCATTCAAGCGGCGATCGAGAGCGGCTACTGCAAGAAGGAGCTCGTGCGTGCGATGGCTGCTCGCATGGCGCGCATCGAGCTCGGTCAGCAGACCGTGATCGGCGTGAACAAGTACACCGATGCGCTTCCCTCCCCGCTCGTCGGTGGTGATGACGGTGGCGTGTTCCGCGCCGACCCCGCCGCGGCCGACGAAGCGCGCGCATCTCTCGCTGCGACACGCGCCAAGCGCGACAACGCTCGCGTCACCGCTGCCCTCGCCGAGCTCACGCGGTGCGCGCGGGCTGGCGCTCCGATCATGGAAGCGTCCATCGAATGCGCGCTCGCACGCGTCACGACCGGCGAATGGGCGGGCGCGCTCCGCGATGTGTGGGGCGAGTACCGCGCGCAAACGGGCGTTGCGGGCGCCTCCATCGCGTCGTCCGCTGAAGGCTGGGCCGAGGTCCGCGCCAAGGTCGCCGCGCTTCCTCGCCGACCCAAGCTCCTCGTCGGCAAACCGGGCCTCGACGGTCACTCGAACGGCGCCGAGGTCATCGCCGTCGCCGCGCGCGACGCTGGCTTCGAGGTCGTCTATGCCGGCATTCGTCTCTCGCCCGCCGCGATCGCTGCCACCGCTGTCCAAGAAGGCGTCGATGTCATCGGGCTCTCCGTTCTCTCCGGCTCGCACGTGGAGCTCACGGCCGCCGTGCTCTCCGAGCTCGCGCAGCGTGGTGGTTCCGACATCCCCGTCGTTCTCGGAGGCACCGTCCCCAAGAGCGATCACGCAGAGCTCGCGCGCCTCGGCGTGAAGCGCGTGTTCACGCCGAGTGACTATCGACTCGTCGATATCGTCGACGAGCTGGTCGCGCTCGCGGCGCCGTAGTGATACACACCGCGCCGATGGAATCGTCGTCGCTGCCAACTCGACCGTTTGTCATCGGCATCGCCGGTGGGACGGGTTCCGGCAAGACGACGGTCGCGCGCAAGCTCGCCGCATCCATGCCCGGCCGCTCGGTGATGATCGAGCACGACGCCTACTATCATGACCAGCGTCACCTCTCTCCCGAGGAGCGCGCGCAGGTCAACTACGACCATCCCGCCTCGCTCGAGACATCACTGCTGGTTCATCACGTGCGCGAGCTGCGTGCGAGCCGCGGCGTCGACGTACCGATGTACGACTTCACGACGCACTCGCGGACCCCGGATTCCCGGCGCGTCGAGCCCGCACGCGTCATCATCGTCGAAGGCATCCTCGTGTTCACCGACGCCGCGTTGCGCGAGCTGATGGACATCAAGATCTTCGTCGACACCGACGCGGACATCCGCCTCATCCGCCGCATCCGGCGCGACCTCGAGCAGCGCGGCCGCACGTTCCAGAGCGTGCGCGACCAGTACTACAACACGGTGCGCCCGATGCACATCGAGCACGTCGAGCCGACGAAGCGCTGGGCGGACCTCATCATTCCCGAGGGCGGCGACAATCGTGTCGCGATCGACGTCCTGCTCGGCCAGCTCGGCCGCATCGCGTTCGGCCGCGACTAACCAGGCAGAGCGCCGGCGATCATCGAGAGCACGAAGTTCTTCAGATCGCCGTCGACGATCACCTTGGTGTCGTCGCGATGCGCACCGATCGTGCCTACGACGGCCTCCGGCTGATCGAAGACCTCTTTGAGGTCATCCTTGAACTTCTTCACGAGAGCATCCGAGAGCGCGATGTCCTTGGTATCGAGGACGACCTGAAACTGCGCACCGTTTGGATGCACGCGGATCCAGCCGACTGCATCGCCGCCCGGGGGGAGCGTGCCGTCGGGCCAGGTGAGCTTGCTGCCATCCGCGACGAACGTGAGCGCGCTCGGCGTCTTCAGCGATGCGAGCAGCTCCTGCGCGTGCTTGGTCATGCCGGGCGTCTTGCGCGTCACGTCCGCGTGCACCTCCGCCGCGTCGATGCCGTCCTTCATGTTCATGTAGAACGTGTGATCGTCGAGGAAGTCGAGCACGCCGAGCGAGGGCAGTTTATAGACCGTGTCCGCGCCGACCGTTGTCGCGACCGCATCCTTGGCAAAGCAGCTGAGGACGCCCGCTTTGTCCCAGCGACCGCGCACGATGAACACCGCGTGCTCGTGGCCCGTGAAGTCGGGCGTCCCGACCACGACCCACTCCGCACCATTCGCGAGCTTCTTGAAGCAGGCGGGCATCGCGAGCGCGATTCCTTGCACCTGGGGCATCGCGACGATCTTGTCGAACAGCGTCGTGAAGCGAGGATCGCGGCGCAGCGGGCCGATGATGGCGGCCAACATCACGTGCGTTCCCGCCGGCAGATGCGGGATCGCGGCCGCGACTTCCGTGACGCCGGTGTCGAGAGAGATGGAGTCGCCGGTGGTGGGGATATCGTCGGGCGTCGGCGACACCGTCTTGTCGCCCGGTGTCTCGATCGGAGCGACGGGACTCGCCGCGGCGTGATCGCCCCACGGATCGTGCGGGTCTGTGGCAACGACCACGGGCGCGTCCTTGCGGATGACGACGCGCCAGGCGACCACCGCACCGATCGCAGCGATCGCGACCGGAGCAGCGAGCCACGCGCGCGAGCGACGCGCAGGCGTCGTCACCACGGGTGGATCGGTATCGAACGCGGGATCGGTCCTCTTGGTCGCGCGCTCGACGGCGCTCTTGGTCACCGAGCCGAGCGGCGGAGGATTCGTTTGCGGGCGCATGCGCGCGGTCTCGCCTGCGTCGGTTCGCGCACCCTTGGCAGCGGAACGCACCGCGTCGAGCAGCGCGCTCGCGCTCGCAGGGCGGTTCTGCGCCCGCGTGGAGAGCGCGCGACGGATCTCCACATCGAGATCGCCCGGGACATCCGCGCCCACATCGATGAGCGACCGCGGCGACAAGCGCGCTTCGGGATCGGCCACGTCGTCCCACGGCAACGCGCCGCCCAGCATCGCGTAGAGGGTCACTGCGAGCTCGTAGACGTCCGTCGCGACCGACGCGCTCTGGCCGAAGAACCGCTCCGGCGCCATGTACGCGGGCGTTCCGCGCACGTTGCCTTCCATCGTGGAGGTCGATGCGCCGGCGTAGAGATCCTTGGCGATGCCGAAGTCGAGCAGCACGGCGTGCTTGCCGTCCACGACGAACACGTTCTCCGGCTTGAGATCGCGGTGAACGAGCGCGTCGGCATGCAGCGTCGCGACAGCAGCGCACAGCTCGCTGAACAGCTCGAGCGCGTGCGCGAGCGGGATACGGCCGCGCCCGATCACGTGCGCGAGCGTCTCGCCGTCGAGTCGCTCCATTGCGAGATATGGGCGCTTGTCAGGGAGCTCGCCGACGGACAATACTTTGACCACCGACGGATGCGAGATCGCTTGGAGTCGCTGCGCTTCTGCGAAGAACTGTGCGCGGACGCGCTCGGTGTCCGCGAGTTGCGGGTGCAATACTTTCAGCGCGACACGGCGCGGACCCCATACTGCGTCATAGACAATCCCGCTGCCCCCTTCTCCGAGAACTGCAACAATGCGGAACTCGCCGAGAGACGACGGCAAACCCGCGTTCGAAACCGGTCTATGTGCAGCAGGATCCATGCTCGATGCGGGCGAGAAGCGTCTCACCCTACCCCAGTCAAACCCGGCCCAGCCATTGCTACTTTTTGGGAAGTAAACGTAGAGGAGACTTCCGATGATTAAATTAGGACTCGCCGAGGATCACACCATCGTGCGCTGGGCTCTTCGAGAGGCCCTGGGCAAAGCCGAGGACATCGAGGTCGTCGGTGAGGCAGGAACCGCTGCGGAAACGTTGGAGATGGTCAAACGCGACCGCCCCGATGTTCTGTTGCTGGACCTGTCCCTGCCCGACAAGTCGGGCTTCGACGTGATGAACGAGCTGCGCACCATCGAGACAGCGCCGCTTGTAGTCGTCCTTACGTGGCACGCGGAGCCGAGCTATGCGGCACGCGCGATTGCGGCAGGAGCGCACGGGTACCTCAACAAGGGCGTGGAGCCAGATGCGCTCATGTCCGCCATCCGCGCAGTCAGCCGCGGCGAGCAAGTCATCCCGCCCGAAGCGCAGGCGTTCATCGCGGCTGGCGACGGCCATCCGGCGAGCGCTCTCACGGCGCGCGAACAGCAGGTCATGGAGATGCTGGCGCGAGGCATGACGAACCGCGAGATCGCGGAGCACCTCGAGATCAGCATCAAGACCGTCGATACCCATCGTGGTCACGTGTTGAAGAAACTCGCGCTGCGCAACAACAGCGAGCTCACGCGCTTCGCCGTCAAGCACGGCTACGTCGGTCTCTAGCCGACTCAGAGCGGCTCGAGCGAGCGCACGATCGCGAGTAGCGACGCGCAATCGCCGAGCGTCGGCCAGCTGACCTTCTCGCTGCCGTTGGCACCGAGGATGCTCTTCTTGCCGGCACTCACGCACAGCGGCGTCGCGCCGACGGTCTTGCAGGCGACGACATAGCAGCCGTTCTCTTTGGTGGATTGGCGCACGAGCGCGTCCTTCGTGCTGACGAGGATCTTCACCTCCCCGGCTGCCTCGGCCTGCTTCGCCGTCTCCGTGCTGTCGGCGATCTCGCCGCTGCTCGTGTCGATCTGCACGTCCGCGTAGCCGCTCGCGAGCGTCAGGCCGATGTAGGGACCCTTCGGTTCCATCTTCAGCGTGCCGGACTCGGTGATCGTGACGCCCTTCGGGATACGGAGCGACACGCCGGCCTTGGGCAGCTTGGTCACGGGCCAGGCTGATGTGTCGAGCTCGGCGAACGTGGCCGGATCGACGGGTGGCCCCGCCACGACTTTCGCAGCTGCGGCAGGCTGCGTGTTGTCGGGTGCGGATTCCTTCTTGGTTCCGCACGCGATGAGGCCAGTTGCGAGAAGAAGCATCGAGAGTGAGCGAGCCATAGACGTCCGGACGTATAGCTCGCCTCTGCGAGTCGCATAGAATCTACTGCACTGAAGCTGCGTCTAGCGCTTTAGCGCCATCGGGGGTCACCGCCGTACTGACGCCCCACGAGGGCTGCCACGAGAACCGCAACGTGAGGAACACGCCGAGGTTGTCGGTGAGCATGCGGCGCTCGACCGGCGCGGTCGCAGAGAGGTCCTTGGTCTCCGCGGGATCGCCGACGAGATCGCCGACCGTCGGCACACCCGCCGAATTCACCGTGATCTTCCACCGCCCGATCCGCATGACGCTCGCGGAGCGCGACGCCGCGTACGAGGGCCGCGGCCACCCCTTTCCAACGCCCTGCGCGACCGCGACCAGCGATTCACGCGGCAGCGCGGGCTCCGTGCTCGCGGCCGGCTTCGCGCCGATCGCGTCGAGGATCGTCGCGAAGATGTCGACGCCGTTCACGCCCTCTTCGATGATCGCGCCGCCGGGAAACCGCGACGGGTCGTGAATCACGAGCGGAATGCGAACCACCGACTCGCGCAGGGAGCCATTCCCGCACCGGCCGTCCTCGAACAGCTCTACGCCGTGATTCGACGCGACGATCAGCATCGTCTGATCCCAGATGCTCCACGTTCGAAGCTGCGCGATGAAGCGTCCGAGCTGCGCGTCCTCGGCGGTGATCGAGCTGTCGTACAACGCGCGTAGCGTCGCGATGTCGGCCGGGTCCTTCGGGCATACCAACCCGTGGCTGGCACCGACGAACAGATACGTCGGCTTCGCGCGCAGCGCATCGAGCTGCTTGATCGCTTCGTCGACGAGCGTGGTGCCACTACCGGTCACGGCCGCGCCCGCGTAGCCGGATTCTTGGATCGGTTTCGCGATGGTCGCGAGATCGGGCACCGCCCCGTCGCCGTTCGAGATGGCCTCGCCACCCGAGACATAGACTTGACGAAACGCCGCGCTCGTCGCTGCGAGCTCGTCGAGCACCGGTGTGCGAGCCGGCGCGCCGGGCGTGATCAGCGGAATGCTATCGGCACGCACGCCGTCCATCTCCCACAGCACGACGTACGTTGGCGGCGGCGCCGTTGGCATCCGCACGGGCTCTGCTCCATGCAGTGTGATCCGCGGCTGCGTGATCGTCGCGCGGTCGCAGTCATGCGCGGTCAGCGTGAGCGCGACGACTCTGCCTGACATCGCCGTGAGGTCCACGCGATCGCGCTGCGCGTCCAGGACGCCACCGGCGAATGCATCGGCACTCGGCCGCGCGCGCACGTCGACGGTACACGGCGCTTCCACGTTCGCGACGAGGTTCGCGCCGTCGGGAATCGTCACGAAGTACGTGAGCATCGCGTCCTTGGCGAGGACGATCGCGTGCTGCGCGGCGTCGAACTGCGCCGCGGCGCGTGGGTCTGTCGGCGTCAGCTCGCGCTTCTGGCCGATGCGGATCCATTCGATCGCGACGGTCGGCTCGCCTTGCTTCGGCTTGCCCTTCGCCTTCCACTCGAGTGCGATCTGGTTCTCGCCGACGACGAGGCGCTTGGGATCGATGTCCAGGCCGACGACCGTGGTGCCGCCGGAGAGCGTCGTGCGCCAGTCCTTGCCCGCCTTGCCGCCGTTGATCTTCACCGACAGCGTCACGTCCGCCGCGACCGTCAGCTGCATCGCGAGCTGCTTGCTCGTGCGCGCTTGCTCGACGGTGAGCGGGACCTCGATGCCTGCGATCGCGTCCGGTACCGCCATCCGCTTGCCACCGACGGTTTGCCCGAGCCTCCAGTGCGTGGCGCCGAAGCGTGTGTACTTCGCGAAGCCGATGTCGCCCGCGTCGACGACGAGGTCGCCGTTCACGGTGCGGTGCGCGGCGTGCCGGTTGTCGACGAGATCGTAGACGACCCTCTCGGGCCGCGGCGCGTTTGCACCAGCGTCGATGGGTGTGACCACGGCTGCGTCAGCCCGCGTTGGTGCTGCATCGTGCGTCAGCTCGACGCTCGGGACCGCCGTAGGCAACTCGGGCTTCTTGTCACTGCCACAGGCAGCGACGACCGCGACCAGCACGAGCGCTCTCACGCATCGTGCGTATCACATCGCGTTGGACGCGGCGGACACTACGACGTTGCGAAGACGTCGGTGCGCGCGGTGTGGAGCGCCCAGAACTTGTCGGCGATCGACGCGGGATCGATCGTGGCCGTACCGTCGTCGAACGCGGTGCCCTTCACGGAGCCCATGACCATGACCTCGCCGACGAAGACGTCGGGCGCGAGCTTCTTGTTGAACACGCCGACGAGCTTGTGCTTCGCCGCGTTCGCGATCGAGAGGCCCATCGCGAACTTCGCGGCGAGGCCGTCCATCATGTCGTTCGTGATGCCGAAGCCGCCGTTCGTGACGAGCACGGAGCCCTTCTGCGCGCGCAGATCCGGCAGCGCCGCTTGAATCGCCGCCGACAGACTGGTGACGGCGAGGTTCACCGCGGAGCTGATCTCGTCGGGCGACGCCGTCAACATATCAGCCGCGTCCCTCGAATATGCGTTCCACAGGATCGCGGTGATCGGTCCGAGGTCACCGTGGATCTTCTTCACGACGGCCGTCACCTCCGCGTGCGTTCCGAGATCCGCGGGGAACGCCTTCGCCTTGATGCCCGCCTCCTCGAGCTCCTTCACGCCCGCCGCGAGCGTATCCGCGGAGCGCGCGACGAGAGCGACCTGGAAGCCTTCGCGACCGAACTTCTTCGCCACCGCGTTGGAAATACCCGGACCGAAACCGGCAACGATGATCGTCTTGCTCATGTGCGCACACGGTCACTCCGCATCGCGCCACGCGCAACTCGATCGCGCCGGTTGTGGCGTGTCGCTACGCGAACGCAGTGTTCGCGGGGTGACAATTCTCGGCGCCACGACGCGCCGACCGACAACTACGACTTGTCGTTCTTGCCGGTGAGCTTGGCGAAGGGGTTGTTCGTGAATCCCGACACGCCCCAGTTTTCGGCGGGCGGGCCACTCGGGCGATCTTGGCGCGGACCGCGATCGTCGCGGCGCGGACCACCCGGACCGCGATCGTCGCGGCGCGGACCACCTGGACCGCGATCGTTGAAGCGCTGATCGTTCGGGCCGCGATCGTTCGGGCCGCGATCGTTCGGACCGCGATCGCGCGGACCGCGATCGTTGCGCGGACCACCTTGGTTGCCGCCCTGCCAGTTGCCCTGGTTGCCGCCGCCTTGATTGCCGCCGCCTTGGTTGCCGCCGCCTTGATTGCCGCCGCCCTGCCAGTTCCCTTGGCCGCCCTGACGAGGACCGCCTTGCCACTGACCGCCCTGACGAGGACCGCGTCCACCACCACCCTGATTGCCGCCACCTCCCTGACGAGGACCACGTCCGCCACCCTGACCGCCGCCGCCCTGACGAGGACCGCGACCACCTTGGTTGCGCTGCTGACCACCTTGGTTCTGCTGACCGCCTTGGTTCAGCTCGCCGCCTTGGTTCTGCTCGCCGCCTTGGTTCTGCTCGCCCTGGTTCTGCTCGCCGCCCTGCTGATCACCTTGCTGCGGACCGCCTTGGTTCGGACCGCGACCGCGCCACTGACGGCGCTCGCCCTGCGGCTGCCCACCGTGCTGCGCATCGCCGCCTTCGCTGCTCTGCACGTGCGCGCCATCGGCGAGTTGCACGTCGCCCATCGGCGAACCGTCGTTCGGTTGTCCCTCGACGAATTGCTGCGGACCACCCGGCTGCTGCTGACCACCACCGCGACCGCGACCACCGCGCTTGCCGCGACGACCACCGCCACCTTGGTTCTGCTCGCCCTGCGGACCTTGCTGACCGCCGTGCTGTCCGTGCTGTCCGTGTTGACCGCCGCCTTGCTGGCCGCCGTGCTGCTGACCGCCCTGCTGTTGCTGGCGCGGCTGCCTCGGCTGCGACTGTCCACCGCGCTTCGCGCTAAGGCCGATACGCTTGCGCGTGTTGTCGACCTCGAGCACTCGCACCGTCAGCTTCTGGCCGACTTTGACGACCTCGGCTGGATCCTTGATGAACTGATCCGAGAGCTGCGAGACGTGGACGAGGCCGTCATTGTGGACGCCGATGTCGACGAATGCGCCGAACGCGGTGACGTTGGTGACGATGCCCTCGAGCACCATGCCGGGCTTGAGATCCTCCATAGAGGTCACGTCGTCGCGGAAGCGCGGCGGGTTGAACTCGGCGCGCGGATCGCGGCCCGGCTTGCGGAGCTCGCCCGCGATGTCGCGCAGCGTGGGCTCACCAACGTCGTCGGAGACGTACTTGGAGAAGTCGATCTTGTCGACGAGGTCCGCGTTGCCGATCAGCGCGGAGAGCTCGACGCCGTTGTCGCTCGCGATCTTCTCGACGAGCGGATAGCGCTCGGGGTGCACGCCCGATGCGTCGAGCGGCTGTGCACCGTTCGCGATCTTGAGGAAGCCGGCCGCCTGCTCGAACGCCTTGGGACCGAGGCCGCCAACGTCGAGTAGCTGCTGGCGCGACGTGAACGAGCCGTTCGTATCGCGGTGAACGACGAGCTTCTTGGCGAGCGACTTGCCGATGCCGGCGACGTAGCCGAGCAGCTGCGCGCTCGCGGTGTTGAGATCGACTCCGACGCGGTTGACGGCATCCTCGACGACGTCGCCGAGCTTCTTGGACAGGAGCGGCTGGTGCACGTCGTGCTGGTACTGGCCGACGCCGATCGCCTTGGGCTCGATCTTCACGAGCTCGGCGAGCGGATCCTGCAGGCGACGCGCGATGGAGATCGCACCGCGGATGGTGAGGTCGAGCTCGGGGAACTCTTCACGGGCGAGGTCGGAGGCCGAGTACACGCTCGCGCCCGCTTCGTTGACCTGCACGACGTACGGTGCGTTCGCACCCTCGCGCAGGCCCGCGTCACCGAGGCACTTCTTCACGAACGCCTCGGCCTCGCGGCCGCCCGTGCCGTTACCGACCGCAATGGCGCGCGGGGTGAACTTCTGCACGAACGCGAGGAAGTCCTCCTTGGCGGCGGCGAGCTGCGCGTCGCCCTGCGTGATGTACACGGTGACCGTTCCGAGGAACTTTCCGGTCGCGTCGATGGCGGCGCACTTGCAGCCCGTGCGCAGGCCCGGATCCACGCCGACCACCGACGCAGAGCCGAGCGGCGACGCGAGCAGGAGGTTGCGGAGGTTGTTCGCGAACACGTCGACGGCCTGCACGTCCGAGCGCTGCTTGATCTCGGCGCGCACGTCGTTCTCGACGCTCGGCGCGAGCAGGCGCTTGAGAGCATCGGCGATCGCGAGGTGGAGCTGGTGCGCCCACGGCGATTGCGCGTCGAGCTTGATGATGCGCTCGATGCCAACGCCGACGGTGTTGAAGTCGACGGAGACGCGCGCGCGCAACACGCCCTCCGCCTCGCCGCGACGGATCGCGAGGAAGCGGTGCGACGGGATGCTCTTCACCGGTTCGTCGTGCGCGTAGTACTGCTCGAACTTGGTCGGCTCGTCGGCCTTGCCCGGCACGACCTCCGAAATGAGGTGACCGTGCTCCGCGTACTCGGCGCGAGCGAACGCGCGCACCTCGGCGGTGTCAGCGATCTGCTCCGCGACGATATCGCGTGCACCTGCGAGAGCATCCTCGACGGTCGCGACCTCACCGACGACGAATGCCTTGGCATCCTCCTCGGGATTGCCGTCTGCACGCTGCGCCGCGATCTTGTCGGCGAGGCCCTGGAGGCCCTTCTCGCGAGCGACCGAGGCGCGCGTCTTGCGGCGCGGACGATACGGCGCGTAGAGATCCTCGAGGACGCTCTTGGTGTCGGCCGCGCGTAGCTTGGCCTCGAGCTCGGGGCTCAGCTTGCCTTGCTCGCTCACGCTCGCGAGGATCGCGGCGCGCCGGCTCTCGAGATCGAGGATGTATTCGCGCTTCTCTTCGATGGCGCGGATCTGCACTTCATCGAGTCCCCCCGTGCGCTCCTTGCGGTAGCGCGCGATGAACGGGACCGTGTTGCCCTCCGCGAGCAGCGCGACAACGGCTGCAACGCTGCGCGGATCGAGATCGAGGGCGGTCGCGAGCGACGGCACCGGATCGAAATCGACGGGCGGCGTGACGGGAGTGGACTCGTCGGTCATGGGTCGGCGACCGTAGCTGCGAGGCCCCCGACGGGCAAGCCCGCCAACCTCGTTCTAGGCCTGTTGTGATAAACCCGGCTATGGTCCTCGACGCAGCGCGCACGCGCCTGATCCAGAAGCTCCCGAAAGTGGAGCTCCACCTCCACATCGAGGGCAGCCTCGAGCCCGAGATGATGTTCAGCCTGGCCGCCAAGCACGGCGTCGCCCTGCCCTACGCCTCGGTCGATGCCGTGCGCGCGGCCTACAACTTTCACGACCTCCAGTCGTTCCTCGACCTCTACTACGCGGGCTGCGCCGTCCTGTGCGACCGCCGTGACTTCTACGCGCTCGCGATGGCGTACTTCACGCGCGCGCACGCCGACAACGTCGTTCACGCGGAGCTGTTCTTCGATCCGCAGTCGCACACCGATCGCGGCATCGCGATGGAGGTCGTCATCGGCGGCCTGCGCGACGCGATGAAGGACGCGCACGAGCGCTACGGCATCTCGTCGAACCTCATCCTGTGCTTCTTGCGCCATCTGTCCGAAGAGGCGGCGCAGAAGACGCTCGACGAGGCGATGCCGTTCCTGAGCGAGCTCGCCGGCGTCGGCCTCGATAGCGGCGAGCGCGGCAATCCGCCCGAGAAGTTCGCGCGCGTGTTCGCCAAGGCGCGCGAGCTCGGCCTGCGCGCGGTCGCTCACGCTGGTGAAGAAGGTCCCGCCGCGTACATCTCGAGCGCGCTCGATGTCCTGAAGGTCGAGCGCATCGATCACGGCGTGCGTTGCACGGAAGATCCTGCGCTCGTCGATCGCTTGGTCCGCGAGCACATCCCGCTCACCGTGTGCCCGCTCTCGAACTTGAAGCTGTGCGTCGTGAAGGATCTGAAGGAGCACAACTTCGCGACGCTGCTCCGCAAGGGCGTTGTCGTGACAATCAACTCCGACGACCCCGCGTACTTCGGCGGCTACATCGGCGAGAACTACCGCGCGACGGCTGCTGCCCTCGATCTCACGGCCGCCGAGCTCGTGCAGTGCGCCGAAAACGCCGTGCGCGCGTCGTTTCTGCCTGGCCCCGCCAAGACCGCGCTGCTCGCTCGCATCAGCGACGCCGCACGCACTCCCTAGGTATCAACCAGAGAGCACCAACCAGCGCGTCATGGCGACGGCACGTGCAACTCCGATACCGCTACGAGCTGAACGCGAACGGGTACGTGACGTTCACGGAAGCACCGTCGTTCGGCTTCGGAAATTCGATCGAGCGAATGACGGTCGCTACGCAAGGCGCGACATCGGGCATGCCACTGGTCGTCGCGTTCACGACGTGGCCATCGGCTGCGATCTCGAACGTCGTGGTGACGCTGCCCGCGAGCTTCGCGTTCTTGTGAAGAGCCTCCTCGTAGCAGCTGCGGATCTTCGGGAGGTTCCTGCGCATGTAGCGGCGAATGACGTCGTGATCGAGTCCATCGCTCGCCTTGTCCTGACCGACGGTGACGCTCGGGCTCTTCAGAGCGTCCGGCGCCGGCTCCGCACTCGATTCGTCCGTCGGGAACAGACAGCCACCGAGGGAGATCGTGAGGGCGAGGACGGCGAGCTTGGACATGGGGTTCTGACGAGCAGTCTCCGTGCCGCACGTGACGACTGTCTTTCTACGTGGTTACGCCTACGCGATGCTCGTGCGACAGCCGCCTGCGACGGTGCGCGACCTGTCGCGGAGCACGATCATCCCATCGCGTCGGATAATCCTGCTGCACGCCTCGCCGACACGCCCAGTTGGCTAGGCGACGCGCTGCATCACGAGTGATATCGGTGAGGCATGGGCTCGCTCGCTGTCCGTGTGCTGCCGTCGCAGTACAACGGGGTGCAGATCCACCACATCGACCTCGGCGATGCGCCGCTCGAGGAACCGGATCCGGCGCTCGCCATGTGCACGAGCGACGAAAATCTCGTCGCGATCATTCCGGCAAAGACGATGTGTACGTCGGCGTGCACGGCGGATACAGACCGTCCGTTCGGGGTGATCATCGAGACGCGGGCGTTGGAGCAGATCGCGGCGCGAGCCGGTGTGGCCGTGCCCGTCATCGACGCACGCCACAAGGACGGCATCCCCGATCGCGTGTTGCACGAGCTGATGCAGCGGTTGCGGCTGGAGCTGGAAGTGGAGCGGCTCGGAACCAACCTGTACATCGACGCCTTGCTCGCGCAAATGATCGTGCAGGTCTTCCGCGCGTTCACGGAGGCACCGCCGCAGCTCGAGCAGGTGCCCGTCGCTCCGCCGGTGCTGCCGAACGACGCACGACTGAAGCGCGCACTCGCGTACATCGAGTCGCACCTCCACGATCAGATCGCTGTCGACGATCTCGCTCGCGAGGCCGAGCTCAGCCCGTTCCACTTCAGCCGCGCGTTCAAGCGCTGGACGGGCGAGTCGCCGCACCGCTATGTGCTGCACGTCCGGCTCGAGCGCGCGCATCGGCTCGTCGTGGAGTCGTCGCTTCCGTTCGCATCGATCGCGACCACTGTCGGGTTCTACGACCAGAGCCACCTCGGCCTGCATTTCAAGCGCGCGTACGGCGCCACGCCCCAGCAGACGCGCACCAGCAAGAACGTCCGATCGCGCTGAGCACATCCCTCCAAGACCATCTCGATCGAGATGGCTAAACCGGGGACGTGACTCGCCACAACCTTCTCTCTCTCGTCCCGTTCGTTCTCTCTCTGCTTGGCTTCGTCGTCGCGACGGGCTGTGCAAAGAGCAACGCTGCCGCCCCGCCTGCTCCTCCCCCACCACAGGTCTCCGTCATGGAGATCGCCCCCCAGAAGATCGCCGAGCTCGACGAGCTCCCGGGTCGCTTCGAGGCCGTCAACGAAGTGGAGATCCGCGCGCGCGTCGCGGGCCCGATCGTCGCGGTGAAGTTCCACGAGGGCGCGCTCGTGAAGAAGGGCGATGTCCTGTTCGTCCTCGACGCTCGCCCGTTCGTCGCGACGCTCGCCCGCGCGCGGGCGAATGTGGCCAGTGCGAACGCTCGCCTCTCGCTGTCCAAGGTCGAGTCGGGTCGCAGCGAGCGCTTGGTCGCGAGTGGTGCCGTGCCCAAGGCCGAGCACGACGCCTCCGCCGCCGCGCTCGCGCAAGCAGCTGCAGACCTCGCCGCTGCGAACGCCGCCGTGCAGCTCGCCGCTCTCGATCTCGAGTACGCGACGATCCGTGCGCCGCTCGATGGCCGCACGGGGCGCGCGACGGTCTCGGTCGGTGATCTCGTCGCCCCTGAAGTCCCCACGCCGCTCACCACGATCATCTCGGTCGATCCGATCCGCGTTGTCTTCACGGCCGACGAGGCGACCTACCTGCGCTACTCACCGCGCCTCCGCGCCGGCGAGAAGATCACGGTGCAGGTCGGCCTCGCGAGCGAAACGGGCTACCCGCATACCGGCACGATCGACTTCGTCGCGAACGGCCTCGATCCCGCGACGGGCTCGATCGCGTTGCGCGCATCTCTCACCAACCCCGATGGTTCGCTCCTGCCCGGCCTCTATGCTCGCGTGCGCATCGTCGGTCCCGAAGCGCAGGCCGTCGTCGTCGACGAGCGCGCGATCCTCACGGATCAGGATCAGAAGTACGTGCTCGCCGTCGACGCCAAGAGCGTCGCGCAGCGCAAGGACGTCGCGCTCGGTCGCGTGTTTGACGGCAAGCGCGTGATCGCGAAGGGCCTCGTCTCGGGTGACCGCGTCATCATCGACGGTCTCTCTCGCGTGATGCCCGGCGCGCCCGTCGCCATTCAACAGAAGCCCGCCGCTGCGGCGGCGCACTAGGAGTTATCCATGAGCTCGAAACTTGGCGGGTTGTCGCGATTCTTCGTCGACCGCCCCATTTTTGCCGCAGTGCTCTCGATCGTGATCTTCACCGCGGGTGCGATCGCGATCCCCAAACTACCTCTCAGCGAATATCCCGATGTCGTTCCGCCGTCGGTGCAGGTCCGCGCGATCTATCCCGGTGCGAACCCGCAGGTGATCGCCGATAGCGTCGCGGCGCCGATCGAAGAAGCGATCAACGGCGTCGAGCACATGATGTACATGAAGTCCGTCGCGAGCGGCGACGGCGTACTCCAGCTCAACGTCACGTTCCAGCCGGGTACCGATCCTGATCGCGCGCAGGTCCAGGTGCAGAACCGCGTGCAGCAAGCGTTGCCTCGCTTGCCCGAGGATGTGCGACGCCAGGGCGTCACCACGCAGAAGCAGTCCCCGAACCTGACGCTCGTCGTTCACCTGACGTCGCCGAACGGTCGCTACGACAGCGTCTATCTCCGCAACTACGCGCTGCTCCACGTCCGCGACGAGCTCTCGCGCATCCCCGGTGTTGGCGACGCTCTGCTGTTCGGATCCGGCGACTACGCGATGCGCGTCTGGCTCGACCCGGGCAAGGTGGCGGCCCGCGGCCTCACCGCGACCGATGTCGTCGGCGCGATCCGCGAGCAGAACGTGCAGGTCTCCGCAGGCCAGCTCGGTGCGCTGCCGCTCGACAAGCCGACGGACTTCATCCTCGCGATCAACGCGAAGGGTCGGCTCGTCACCGAAGACGAGTTCGGCGACATCGTGTTGCGCACCGGAGACAACGGCGAGATCACGCGCCTGCGCGACGTCGCACGCCTCGAGCTCGGTGCGGCCGCGTACTCGCTCCACGCGACGCTCGACAACCAGAGCGCGGTCGGCATCGGCATCTTCCAGGCGCCCGGCTCCAACGTGATCGAGCTCTCGGACACCATCCGCGCCAAGATGGCCGAGCTCGCGAAGGGCTTCCCGCCCGGAGTCAGCTGGGCCGTCGCCTACGACCCCACGGTCTCGGTGCGACGCTCGATCGAGTCGGTCATTCACACGCTCGTCGAAGCGGCGCTGCTCGTCGTGCTCGTCGTGCTGCTGTTCCTCCGCACCTGGCGCGCATCGGTGATTCCGCTGATCGCCGTGCCCGTGTCGATCGTCGGCACGTTCGGCGTCCTCCTCCTGCTCGGCTTCACCATCAACACGCTGACGCTGTTCGGCATGGTGCTCGCGATCGGCATCGTCGTCGATGACGCGATCGTCGTCGTCGAGAACGTCGAGCGCGGCATCGAAGCGGGCCTCGAACCAGCCGCCGCCGCCCGCCGCGCGATGGCCGAGGTCTCCGCACCGATCATCGCGATCGCGCTCGTGTTGTGCGCCGTGTTCGTCCCGATGACGCTGATGTCGGGTCTCACCGGACAATTTTTCCGTCAGTTTGCAGCGACGATCGCGATCTCCACGATCATCAGCGCGATCAACTCGCTGACGCTGTCGCCCGCTCTCGCCGCCGTGCTGCTCCAAGGCCATGGCGCCAAGCGCGATCGCCTGACCTGGGTGATCGAGACGCTGTTCGGGTGGCTGTTCCGCGGCTTCGAGCGCGGCTTCAACGCATTCGCGCGCGGCTACGGCTGGCTGCTCGCCGTCGTCGTCCGCGGCCGCATCGTCGCGCTCGTTCTCTACGCAGGCATCGTCGTCCTCGCCGGCATGTCCGTGAAGGCAGTCCCCGTCGGCTTCGTGCCGGTGCAGGACAAGATGTACCTGATCGCGATCGCCCGACTGCCCGAAGGCAGCTCGCTCGAGCGCACCGACAAGGTCGTTCATCAGATGTCTGAGATCGCGATGGCGACGCCCGGTGTCGAGCACGCGATCGCGTTCCCCGGCCTCAACGCGATTCACTTCACGAACACGACCAACGCAGGCACCGTGTTCGTCACGCTGACTCCGTCGGAGACGCGCAAGGAGACTGCCGCGCAGCTCGCCGGCCAGCTGTCGATGAAGTTCGCCGCGATCGGTGACGGACTCGCGTTCGCGCTCGTTCCCCCGCCAATTCTTGGCATCGGTACGGGCGCAGGCTTCTCGCTCTACGTCGAGGATCGGAACGGTCGAGGCCCCGGCGAGCTGCAAGCCTCCATCGGTGCGCTCACGGGCGCGATCATGCACGAGCCGGGCTTCAAGTATCCGTTCAGTGCATTCCAGCCGAACGTCCCGCAGCTCGAGCTCTCCATCGACCGCGCAAAGGCGAAGCAGCAAGGCATCGCATTGACCGATCTGTTCGCGACGCTGCAGATCTATCTCGGCTCCGCGTACGTGAACGACTTCACGCGGTTTGGCCACACGTTCCAGGTCATCGCGCAGGCCGACGGCGAGTTCCGTCGCACGGAAGAACAGATCGGCGAGCTGCGCACGCGCAACACGTCGGGCGCGATGGTGCCTGTCGGTAGCGTCGTGTCCGTCTCCCATCACTTCGGTCCCGATCCGCTCGTTCGCTATAACGGCTACCCCGCGGCCGACCTCGCCGGTGAAGCATCGGCGACTCTCTCCTCGGGTCAGGTCATCGAGGCGATCGATCGCCTCTCGGCCGGCACGCTCCCCGCCGGCTTCCATGTCGAGTGGACGGACCTCTCGTATCAGCAGGTCACCGAGGGCGATTCCAATGCGCTCGTGTTCCCGCTCGCCGTGCTGCTCGTGTTCCTCGTTCTCGCCGCGCTCTACGAGAGCTGGTCGCTCCCCATCGCGATTCTGCTCATCGTGCCCGTCTGCGTCGTCTCCGCCCTCGGTGGCGTGTGGCACACCGGTGGAGACCGCAACGTGTTCGTGCAGATCGGCCTCGTCGTCCTCGTCGGTCTCGCGTCCAAGAACGCGATCCTCATCGTCGAGTTCGCACGAGATCTAGAGAGCCAAGGGCGCACCGTCGTCGAAGCTGCCATCGAATCCGCGCGCCTCCGCCTCCGCCCGATCGTGATGACCTCCGTCGCGTTCATCGCTGGCGTCATCCCGCTCATCCTCGCCAAGGGCGCGGGCGCCGAGGTCCGTCACGCTATGGGCATCACGGTGTTCTCGGGCATGGTCGGCGTGACCGTCCTCGGCTTGTTCCTGACGCCCGTCTTCTACGTGACGATGCGGCGCTTCCAGTCCAAGCCGCCCAAGGCGATCGTCGTCGTTCACGAGGACTGAAGGACACCAGCGCTGATCGCGATCGCTCGTAGCTGATCGATCGTGTCAGCCTGATCTGCGGTCTTGTCGTCGCGGTAGCGCACCAACCGCGCAAACCGCAGCGCCATGCCGCCCGGATACTGCGAGCTGCGGAGCACGTCGTTGAACGCGATCTCGACGACGAGCTCCGGCCGCACGTAGACGATATGCCCGTCGCGATCGACCTGCCGCGCGAGCAGCTCCGCGGTCTGCCACTTCAAAATCTCGTCGGTCATGCCCTTGAACGTCTTGCTGACCATGACGAAGCCGGCGTTCGGATCGCGCGCGCCGAGGTGGATGTTCGATAGCCAGCCCTTGCGACGCCCACTGCCCCACTCCGCCGCCAGCACCACCAGGTCCAGCCGGTGCACGTGCTTGATCTTCACCCACGCCGCGCCGCGATTGCCCGCGTCGTACGGTGCCTCCAGCGCCTTCGCCATCACGCCCTCGTGCCCGGCCGCACGCGCCTTGGCGAAGAACGCTTCTGCTTCCTCCGCGCTGTTCGTGATGACGCGCGGTACCGCGTGCTTGGGCGCGAGCTGATCGAGCGCGGTGAATCGATCGCGCGCCGGGACAGAGAGCATCGTTTGGTCGTCGACGAGGAGCGCGTCGAACAGCGCGAGCGACAGCGGCACCTTCTCGACGAGGCTCTTGTCCATGCCGAACCGCACCATCGTGTCTTGAAACGGCAGCGGTCGCCCATCAGGTGCGAGTGCGATCGCTTCACCGTCGAGGATCAGCTTCTGCGCTGGCAGTGCGCGCGTCATCTCGACGATCTCCGGCACCTGCGCCGTCACGTCGTTCAACGCGCGCGAGTACGCCTTTACCTCGTCGCCGTCCTTGTGTAACTGCACGCGGAAGCCGTCGATCTTGAGCTCCATCGCGGCTGGACCGGCAAAGCTCGCGAGCGCCTCCGTTGCCGACTCCGCGGTCTGCGCCAACATCGGCAGCACGGGTCTGAATAGCGTCAGCCCGAAGCGTGCAATGCCCGCCGCGCCCTCGCTCAGCGCCGCCTCCGCGACCACGCCGACATCCCCTGCGAGCATGTACGCCGCGCGCACGCGATCCGTCGGCAGCTCCGTCGCGAGCGCCACCGCTTCGACGACGATCGCATCGAGCGCGCCCTGGCGAAGTTCGCCGATCGTCAGCGCCGCGATCATCGCCTGCTCTTCACTCGTGGCCAGTGCGAGCAGCGCCCCATAGCGATCCTTGCGCAGCTTCTGCGATCCGGCCCCGCTGAGGCCGACCATCTCCGCGAACCGCGCGTTCGTCTCCGTCAGCGTCAGCCGCGCTTCGCTCGCCGCGGGCACCGCCGTGCGCATCTCGCCGACGGTCGCGTAGCCGATGCCCATCTTGTGGCCGACCTCGCCCGAGAGATATCGCGCCGCGATCGCGCGCTCCTCGTGCGGTGCCGCCCGCAGCAACGCGGCGATGCGCTCGACCTTCTTCTTGCGGCCGCGCGTCTCGGCGACCTCTGCACTCGCGCGCGCGACCTCGGCGAACAGCACGGCGCAACCGTACTACGCGTGGTGAGCACCGGCGATGCCGAGAACGTTCGTACGTACCCGCCGCGAGTTTCTGCGAAGGACAAGGATGCTCGTGCCTCTCGACGCTGCTCTGCCTCGCCTCCGTACATGGAGGTCGACGCCGCCGCGCGTCCCACCTGGAACTTCCTAGATCCGCCGTGCCCCCGCGGAGACATCCGTCGCCCTTGCGATGGGAGCAAACCGCCGACGTCTTGGACGACGCGCTTCTTCGCTGAGTAGTGGCGGCCATCAGAACGATGCACGCGAAGTGACAGTTCTCCTCGCTCGGTGCAGCGGCGGGCCCTTGCGGCCGGCCGCGCACGCCCGTGCCAAGCGCCGATCTGTCGGTGCCCGCGCGAAGTTTCGCCGCAACGCTGCGCGATCGTGCGAGCGCCAAACGTCTGCCCGCGCTCGGCACTGGGCGTGCGCGTCTCGTCCGCTGCGGTTGCCCCGCCGCCGCACCTCGGGCCAGGTGCTTTCCTTTGTGAGGGCTGGTGCGGGGCGCACGAACGTGAGAACGCGGAAGCTAGGGTGCAGAACACGTCTTGTCGTCGTGCGGAGCGTTGATTCGTTTGTTGTCCGTTGTCGGCGGAGTACTTCGACCGTTGAACCCGGCAGGGTCACATCACGTTGAACCCTGACGGGTCGCAACTGCGGTCAATGGGTTGGCGCGTTGCTATTACCCCATTCGTCAATCAGTTGGCTCCGCGCCGCGCGTACGCGTGACGGCGGCGCGGAACCGTTTCACTTTCAGCTATTCAATTTTCAAAGCGACGTCGCCGACAAGCGCGGTCTCGCCGGTGGTTAGTTGTCGAGCTCGGCAACAGGCGGCGCCACGAACTCGAACACCACGTTGTAGGGTGCGACGCCGGTGATCAGCAGCTTGCCCGCGTGATTCAGGCGATGGTGGCCTTTGCAGAGCGGGATCTTGTTCGACGAGATGTCCTTGCCGCCATCTTCGAGCGCCTCGATGTGGTGAATGTCGACGTCTACCTCGGCGCAGCAGCCTTCCACGGCGCACCGGTTTCCGTGCAGCGCGAGAATGCGAGCCCGCTCGCGATCGGAGAGGTGTTTGCGCTTCTTCGCCGTCGGATCGTTGATGTCTCCCATGTCGACGCAGTCGCACAGCAACGTCTTCAGCTCGGCCGGCGGGAGCTCGACGCCGTGCGCGTACCCGCGGCCGTCGGTCATCAACCACACGTGAACTGGCGGACGTGACAGTGCCTTGCGCATCGCCTCGAGCATGTCGCCGCTAATCGGGTCGGTGCGCGTACGCGTGCCGTCCTCAGCGTAGCTCTTTTCCAGACCCGGCCGGGTCTCACTCGCGACATCAGCCGCGTTCGCATTGTTGTCGTTTGCCACCGCCGTCACCTCCGCTGCTTCATGCGCAGGCTCCGCATTGGGAATGGTCGGCGTCCCATACGACTCCAAGACATCCGTGATGGTCTGGAACAGATCATCGTCGTCGAAGAAGTCATGGCCACGCACGCGCCGCAGCGCGCGCACCGCGGCGTTGAAGCGCGCCCGGGTCGAGTCACGCACCGAGAAGGACACCGTGTGCCGGTGCTCGTCCGGATCGACCGGATCGTCAGGGCTATCACCGCGTTTGTGACCACTCACGGCGCGCGCGACCTGATCGCTCGTCAGCCCCGCGCAGTGTTCGAGCCACTCGTCCTGCTTCTCCCCGATCACCACGCGCACGAGCTCGCGCACCGACGAATAGCTCAACGCGCCCACGTCCAACTGATCCTCCAGACGCGGCAGATCCGTCAGCGCGTTCGCGACGCGGATGCGCTCGATCGCCTCTCGGCGCGTGAACCCGCACGTGCGCATCAGGTACTCGGGCAGATTGATGCAGCCGCACTCCTCCCACAGCCGCAGATCCTGCGCCGCGCGAAGGTCGCGGCACTCCTGCGCCTCCCACGCCGCGCGTAACTTGGTGCGATGAACGAACCGTTCGTGTAGCGCCTGCGCCCGTTCGGCACGCTCGGGACTCGCCTCGCGCGTGACCCGGTAGAACTTACTCGCGGTGTTCTTCCGCGCCGGCGATCCGTTTTCCCCGTCGACAACCTGTTCCTGCGCCTGCATCAACCACCTGTAGCACGCACTTTTCAGGCACTGCCATTCGCGCACTGCGCGCGGCCAACGCGTCCGACCTCGTCGCAACTCGTCGCGTTCGCCGAACGCACCCACGCTGCACACAGCGCGTTCTCCGACGAGAAAACGAACCCTATCGCCCACATCGTCCTGTGACGACGTAGAAACCCGTCAACAACAATCTTCATCGCCGTGCGCTTTTCTTGCGGTTTCCAGCAGCCTTTGTCCGATATCCGGACATATCGCGATCAACGATTCTGTCTTGAGGTGGTCGCGACCCTGCCGGGTTCACCGGCCGCGCGACCCGGCCGGGTTCAAGAGTCGTGAGCCCGACCACAGACGAACGACGCGTGGCACGACGGCACCTCCTGCTCTGCACTCCAGCGTCCGCGCTCTCACGCTCACGCGCATTCCACCCACCAGGAAGCACCTGCCCCGAGGTGCGGCGGCGGGGAAACCGCAGCGGACGAGACGCGCAGGCCCAGTGACGAGCGCGGGCACAACTCGCGCGCTCGCGCGAACGCACAACATTGCCGCAAAACCTCACGCAGGCGCCAACTCAGCGGCGCTCGGCACGGGCGTGCGCGGCCGGACGCAACGGCCCGCCGCTGCACCGAGCAAGTGGAGCAATCACTTCGCCCGCGCGTTTGTCAGCAGCTCGTACCGTCGCAGGCCCCGCCACTGCACAGAGAAAGGAGAGCAGTCAGTTCACGCTCGTCGTCATCGCAACAGACACTCGCGACCCTGCCGGCTCAATGCGCACCCGACGCAACGACGCGACGACGTTCTCTGCCCCCCAGTTCGCGCCACCCACCAGGAAGCACCTGCCCCGAGGTGCGGCGGCGGGGAAACCGCAGCGGACGAGACGCGCAGGCCCAGTGACGAGCGCGGGCACAACTCGCGCGCTCGCGCGAACGCACAACATTGCGGCAATACCTCGCGCAGGCGCCAACTCATCGGCGCTCGGCACGGGCGTGCGCGGCCGGACGCAAGGGCCCGCCGCTGCATCGAGCAAGTCTGCTGTCGCGTTCAGGCGCTACGAAGAAACCGCTCGACCGCGTGCGCCGACGTCAGGATGACGACGCGCTTCTCCGCAGCGAGGGCCTCGAGCCGAACGAGAATTCCCGGCCGGTGCACCTTCGGGTACGACCAGATCCATCGCACGAAGTCCACGGTCACTCTCTCCGGGCAGTCGGGAGCCATGTCGGGACGCGTGCGCCCCCGATAGCGAAACGCGCGCAACAGCGCCCGCTGGAGGCAGACGATACGCGGCAGGTCGAGAAAGATCACCGTGTCGCACGCGGCGAACCGCCGGTCGAGCGTGCCGCCGTAGTTGCCGTCCATGATCCACGTCTCGCGCGCCGCGATTTCGTCGACGATCTGCTTCCACTCTTCCTTTGGCGCGGCCTCCCATCCGGCGCGCCAGTGCAACGCGTCGAGGTGGAGGACCGGCAGACCGGTCAGCTCGCCGAGTCGCTTCGAGAACGTTGACTTTCCGGCACCGCCCGAGCCGATGACCAGGACGCGCTGCATATCTCTCAGTCGATGAGCGACGTGCCGTTGGCCGCGAGGTCTGCAGAGCCGACGAGGCCAGCGTCGTCACCGAGCTCGGCGAGCGCGATCGAGAGCGGCGCCATCGACGCGACGGGCGTCACGATGGGGAGCGTCGAGACGACGAGCTCGTACAGCGTCGGCGCGCGACCGAGAAATCCACCGCCGAGCACGAGGCGACTCGAGTTGAGCACGGCGATCGCGTTACCGAGAGTGACAGCGAGCAGCGGCGCGAGCTCCTCCCAGTAGGCGAGCGCCCACGCATCACCTTCACTGGCGGCTTGGTCGACGTGGCCCGCATTCGCGTGCTCGACACCGCCCGCGAGAGCGACCGTGGCCGGTGACTTGCCGGCTGTGAGGTCGTCCGTGATGCGCTTCTGCACGTAGGAGCCACCGACGTAGGCTTCGACGCATCCACGCTGACCACACGCGCACGGTGCAGCGTCCTCGTCCCAGCGGACCTTGACGTGGCCAATCTCGCCCGCTGTGTTCGTCGCGCCTTCGACGAGCGCACCGTTGACGACGAGGCCACCACCGATGCCGGTGCCGACGAACACGCCGAGCGCGTCGTTGTAGCCGCGAGCGGCGCCATACGCGAACTCGCCCCACACGATCGCGTTCACGTCGTTGTAGACGCCGAGCGAGAAGCGCGAACCGAGCCGCTCTTTCAGGAGCTCGCCGAACCTCACGTCGCGCCAGCGCAGGTGCGGAGAGTTCGCGACGGTGCCGCGGCGATCGCACAGCATCGCGGCGAGACCGATGCCGATCGACGCGGTGCCGGAGGGCGCGAGCTTCTCGGCGAGCGCCGCGACCTTCTCGACGATGGTCTGCGGATCGCGCGGCTCGCCGACCTCCTCCTTGTGCTGCGCGAGAATCTTGGCGCCGTCGAGCGAGGCAACCCGCAGGTTGGTGCCGCCGAGATCGACGCCGATCCTCACGCGGAGACCTTCTGCGTGGCGGCGGCGATGTGCGCGTCGAACATCGCGCGGATCGCGGTGAGCCGCTCTTGCGACTGTGCTTCGCAGCGCATCACCAAGACAGGCCCGGTGTTGGAGGCGCGCACGAGTCCCCAACCACCATCTTGGAGCTTTGCGCGCACACCGTCGATATCGACGACGTCGACGACCGCGGGGTCTTCCTTCAAGCGACGCGTGACCTCGGCGACGATGGCGAACTTCTTGTCGTCGGCGCACTCGATGCGCAGCTCGGGCGTGTTGATCATGACGGGCAGCTCGTCCGCGAGAGCTTCCAGCGTGCGGTCCCCCTTGGAGAGCAGCTCGAGCAGGCGCGCCCCTGCGTAGATAGCGTCGTCAAAGCCGAACCAGCGATGCGCGAAGAACATGTGGCCCGACATCTCGCCGGCGAGCTGCGCGCCGGTCTCTTTCATGCGCGCCTTGATCAGCGAGTGGCCGACCTTCCACATCTCGCACGTGCCACCAGCAGCCGCGATCTGGTCGTACATCGCCTGGCTGCACTTCACCTCGCCGACGAACTTGGCGCCGGGAACTTCCTCGAGGAGGGCCTTCGCGAACAGGATCATCAGCTGGTCGCCCCAGAGGATGCGACCCGAGGCGTCGACAGCACCGATGCGATCGGCGTCGCCGTCGTACGCGATACCGAGCTCCGCGCCTTCTTTCTTCACGCGCGCGATGAGGTCGGCGACGTTCTCGGGCTGCGTGGGGTCGGGGTGGTGGTTCGGGAAGCGCCCGTCGAGGTCGCAGTACAGCGGCGTGACGTCGAAGCCGAGGCGGCGGTAGACGCCGTAGCCCGTGGGACCGCCTGCGCCGTTACCTGCATCGAGGACGATCTTGAAGCGGCGGCCACCCATGCGAAGGCGCTCGGTGATGGCCTTCTCGTACGGGATGAGAACGTCGCGCGAGCGCATCTGCCGCTCGGGGTGCGGCGCGTCGGTCTTGAGGATCTCCTCGACCTCGTCGCGCAGCTCGGTGATCGCAGCGCCGTACAGCGTCTGCTTGCCGAGCATCATCTTGAAGCCGTTGTCCTCGGGCGGATTGTGGCTGCCCGTGATCATGATCGCCGCTGTGGGCGAGAGCTCGGGCACGCCTTCGAGCGCGCAGAAATAGACGATGGGCGTGGGGACGACGCCGATGTCGATGACCTCGGAGTGCACGCGGAGGCCATCGGTCAGTGCGGCGAAGAGGCGCGGCGAAGTAACGCGACAGTCGCGTCCCACGACGACGGGGCCTGGTGCGGCTTTCTTGCCGAGCGCGAGGCCGAGCGCGCGAACGGTCGCGTCGTCGAGGTCGCGGTCCGCAACGCCACGGATGTCGTACTCGCGAAAAATCCGGCGGTTCACCGGTTATAGATACCGCTGAAGGCCGCGCGCGGACAGAGCATCGACCACCGTGCGCACGTCCTGCGCCTTGTCCTTGGGGATCACGAGGACCGCGTTGCCGTGCTTGACGACAATCATGTCGCTGATGCCGCAGGTCGCCAGGAGCGTCTCGTTGTCAGACAGGACAATGTTTCCCGTCCCGCCGAGCGCGAGCGCCACACCTTCCAAGGTGTTGCCGCCCTCGTCGACACCCTTGAGCGCTGGCATCGCGGCCCACGAACCAACGTCATCCCAACCACAGTCCACCGGGAGCGTCACGATGTCCTTCGCATGCTCCATGACCGCGTGATCGAACGAGATGCCTTTGATGGTCGGGTAGACGTGCGCGGGGTCGGCGGTGCCTGCTGCAATTTGCTCCAGGGCCTTCGCCATCTCCGGGTGTCGCTCGTGGAGCTCGCGCATCACGCGCTTCGCCGAGATGAGAAAGATGCCCGCGTTCCACACGAACGTACCGGCCTGCAGATACGAGAGCGCCGTCTCGCGATTTGGCTTCTCCACGAAGCGCTTCACCGGCGAGACGCCTTTGCCGTCGGGCTTACCGCTCATCTCGATGTAGCCAAAGCCCGTCTCGGGTCGCGTCGGCGTGATGCCGATCGTCGCGATCACATCGCGCTCTTCCACGGCCACGAGTCCCGCGGCGAGCGCATCGCTGAGCACACCCTCTTTGGCGACGTACTGATCGGCGGGCAGCACGACGAGCACCGCGTCGGCATCGCGCCGGATCAGCGTCGCCGCTGCGAGCCCGACGGCGGGGGCCGTGTTGCGACCGACCGGCTCGCCGATCATCTCGATGGTGGGCGCGACCTCGCGCGTGCCGTTCAGCTGCGACTGCGCGGTGATGATGAGCACGCGATCTTCAGCGACGCTCTTTCCGCGCGCGATCGCGGCACCGAGGAGCGTCGAGCCGTCCTTGCCGAGCGGCAGCAACTGCTTCGGTTTACCGGCGCGGCTCGCCGGCCACATCCGCGTTCCGCTACCGCCGGCCAGGATCACTGCGTGACGCATGCGCGCATAGTAGATCGACGAACCAGGTAATCTGGACCGATGAGGAACGTTTGGTGTCTCTCTCTCGTGGTGTTGATCGCGTGCGGCTCCAAGGCCAGCGGATCTAAACAGCCCACGCCTGTGGAAAGCGCTGCCACCAAGCGCGTCGAGCTAAACGCGGATCACAAGCGCAGCACGCCGCTGACGACCGGCGAGCACGCCGATGCGGAGACCGCCGCGGAGAAGCGTGGCTGCCACGTGATGATGACCGCCGACCAGCACATCGAATCGATGAAGTGCCGGCTCGAGGGAGCGAACTACACGATCACGTTCGAGCAGCCGGGCGGCGAGAAGCAGACGATCTGGTGCGAGGCGGCCGAAGCCGATGTCGCAAAGTGCGACCAGCTCGCGTTCGACAAGATCTTCGACCCGAAGCCGTAGCTTACGGTTCGGCGGCGAGCTGCTTGGCGAGGTCGGGCGCCTTGAGCGTGTCGTTGCCGACGAGCACGTAGCGCATGTGCTTATGCTTGTCGAAGATGCGGTAGTGCGGCAACGCGCTGATCTCGTACGCCTCGGCGACGGGCGTGAAGCCATCGCCGACGTCGACCTTGCGGATCAGGATCGCCGGGTCCTTCGCCGTTTGCACCGCGAGCATGCCGCCGACGACCTTGCAGGCGCCGCAGTGATCGCCCCAGAAGTCGACGACGGTCACGTAGCCCTCGACGAGCTCGATCTGCACCATCTCGCCCGGCTTGTTGAGTTGCACGCTCTTCTCGGGCCGCGGCACCGGCGCAGCCGCATCGGGGCCGTTGCCACCGCAGGCAGCGAGAAGAAAGACGAGAGCGAGCGACCTCATGAGCGTGTGACTACGTGGACTGGGCCGCGAGTTGCTTCGCGAGACGTACCACGTCGGAGCGCGCGAGGCCGGCATGGAAGACTTGCTCCAGCTGGAGGCGATCGCCCGAGACCATCTCGCTCGCACCCAGGCGGACCGTCCCGTCGGTGTCGAGCGTGACCTCGACGAGGACGAGCACGTCGCCCGCCGTGGCTTCTGGCAGATCGACCGCAGCGTAGCGGCCGAGGTGGCGGTTCTGCGTCGAGTCGGACGACTCGCCCTCCCAGACGTCGAACTCGATGCGCGTCTGATCGTCCTTCTTGGTCGCGAAGACGCGGTGCTCGCGCGTCGGCACGACGGAGGAACGCGCGATGACGGGCTCGCACTCGGACTGCCCCATCGACACCATCAGGCCGCGTGCGGTGACGTCGATGAGAAGGATGCCGTCGATCGCTCCCTCGAGCCGAGCGACCTCGATCGCGGCACCGATGGCGACGACTTCTTCGGGGTTGGGGATGACCTTGGGCGTCTTGCCCGTGACGCGCTCGATCTCGCGCTGCACGGCGGGCATGCGCGTGGAGCCACCGACGAGCAGGATCTCCTGGACGTCGCTGGCTTTGCGGCCGCAGCGCGCGAGTGCTTCTTTGATCGGTGGCTCGAGGCGCTTCACGAGCGGCGCGCTCCACTGCTCGAGCTCCTCGCGCTTGATCTGCTTGCCGTACTGGACGGCGCGGCCAGACGGCAGCTGCGCGAGCTCGCTGATCTGCAGCGTCGCGCCGGAGGTGGACGAGAGGTCGTGCTTGGTGCGCTGCGCACCGGAGCGCAGGCGCTCGATCGCGATCGCATCGGACGAGACGTCGAGGCCCTTCTGGGTCCGCACGTCACGCACGAGCTGCTCCACCATCGCGCGATCGACATCGTCGCCACCAAGAAATGGATCGCCGGTCGTCGCGAGAACCTCGAAGATTCCGTCGCTGACATCGACGACCGCGACGTCGAACGTGCCGCCACCGAGGTCGCAGACGAGGTACTTGCGCTCGGCACCTCGATGCGCGCCATAGCCGAGGGCCGCGGCGGTGGGCTCGCTCAGCAAGCGCATCACGTTGATGCCGGCGATCTGCGCTGCGTCCTTGGTCGCCTGGCGCTGCGCGGCGTCGTACCAGGCGGGGATCGTGATCACGGAGCGCGTGACGGGACCACCGAAGTGAGCCTCGGCGGTCTTCTTCAGCTCGCGCAGGATGATCGCGCAAACTTCCTCGGGCGAGACGAGCTTGCCGCTGCCGAGCGCGATCCACGTATCGCCGTTCGGCGCTTCTGCGATCTCGTAGGGCAACGTGCGCGCGAGCTTCTTGATGTCGGGATGATCGAAGCGGCGGCCGAGCAGGCGCTTGGCGCCGAAGATGGTGACGTCGGGGCTGTGATCGAGGCCCTCGCGCGCCGCTTCACCGACGACAGGGCCATCCGGCGAGAACCACACGAGGGACGGCATCGTCGTCGCACCGTCCGGCGTGGTGAGGACGCGCGCGCCACCGTCGCGATCGAGCACGGCCATCACCGAGTTCGACGTGCCGAGATCGATGCCGACGGCATAACTCATCTCCTAGAGCTCTCCCTCGTGGGTGCTACCCCAAAGGTTCGCTTCGCTCACCGGCCCCACTCGGGAGGCGTCTCGCTGCGCTCGACGCACGCTCATTGGAACATTCTCCGGATCGCGTTGGGATCGTGCTGCCCCGCTTTGCGCAGATAGTCGAGGATGCGTGTCGCATCGAAGCACTGATCGTAGTGCGCGAGCGCCGTCTCGAGCTGCGATGTCGCGAGCATGACCTCGCCCTTCTCGATCGCGGCGACGGCAGCGGCGACGTAGTACAGCGACCGCAGCGGCTTGGAGCGCGGATAGACGACGAGCGCGGCCGCGAGCACCTCTTGCGCGTTGTCGGCCTGCCCTGCGCCGAGCATCTGGCGCGCGCGCGTCTCGAACGTGTCGCCACCGTGCACGGCGGGACCGCTGCCGGAGGCGACGTTCACCGGTGGAATCGATGCGATGCGATCGCGCCCGCGCGCCGGCGGCGGCATCGTCGTGCCCGTCGCTCGCTCGGCGCTGGCGAGCTCGTCAAAGCCGACGAGCCAACCGGGCGGCGCCGAGACCGTCGCTCCGATCGCGGTCGCGCGTCCCTCGGCGACAAGCGCCATGCGCAGCCGGTCGTAGGCGCGGTTGGTCAGGATCGTCAGCTCCTCGGCGAGGTGCGAGATCGCAGGCGCTTTGCGACGCGCGACGAGATCCGGGTGATGGCGACGGATGAGACGCATCCAGCCTGCGCGGATCGTTTCTGCATCGGCGTCGTAGGGCACGCCGAGCACATCGTGCACCGCTGCCTGGCGCAGCCGCTTGAGCTCGGTGGTGAGGTGCTGGAACAGCTCGCGCTCGTCCTGCGGTAGCGAATCGACGGTACTCGTGCGCGGCGCCGCGGGTGGCGGTGCGGTCGGTCCTTGCTTGCGCGGGATGATCGGCGCAGCGACCGGCGAGATGGCCATCCCCGACGCCATCTGCTTGATGCGATCGACGACCTCGGACGTGAAGCCGTGCAGCTCCACTTCGATCCACGTGCGGCCTTCCGCTTCGATCACGGACGCCTGTTGCACGGTCCCGTCGATCGCGACGACGACTTCGTTCGGAAGCTCGAGGCCCAACGTGACCGCACTGCCGATGGCCGGCGTGAACGGCACCTTCATGGACAGCAGCTTGCCCTTGCGCAGCTTGCGCGAGGTGAACGTCTCGACCTGGTCCCAGGTCGCGCAGCGCACGTGGAGGGTACGGCCTCCCGCCACTACTTGCCCTTGGGCTTCTTTTTGTCCGGCTTCGGCGCGTCCGGATCTTCGACGAGGTTGATCGTCTTTTCGATCGTCGCCTTCTTCGGCGCCTCGTCGATCGGCGTGCGCTTGTCGCCGCCGTCGCGCCACTCCTCGTCGGTCACGGCAGCGAAGCCCGGCTTGTAGCCATCCAACAGCGCGCGCAATTCATACGAGCGACCCGCGATCGTCGGGAACGGCTGGCCCGTATTCCCGTAGCCGATCAGCAGCCACACTTCCGCACCGGGCGGGCTCGTCTGGATGTTGATCGGACCCTCGCCCGGCTTGAAGTCCTTGGTCGGATCGATCGCGAGGTTCGGCGGAAGCGCGGGCAACGGCTCCGCGAGGCTCTTGCCGTTCTTGTCCTTGCCGACGGCCTTGAGCGTGATGTTCACCGTCGCCTTGCGGTTCTCGCCCTCACCCGTCCAGTTCGCCGCGAGCACTTCGGTATCGAGCGGCTGATAGCCGTCGAGCTCGATGCGGATGCGATGCATCTGGCTCGACGTGAGCGGCATCGTCTGGAAGTCAGGACCGGAGCGACCGAGCTTGAGCCACACCGACGCCTCGGCGGGGGTGATCGTGTACTTGATCGATCCCTTATCCTTTTGCGCGAGCTGCAGCTTCTTGGTCTTCGCTGCGGCGTCGTCGAGATCCTTCTGGTGCTTCTCGGCGATCTCGTCGTTCTTCTTCGACTGGTCCGAGTAAACGTAATAGATGCCGATCGCTCCGCCGATGGCGAGGACGAGGCCGATGATGCCGGGGACGCGGCTCTTGATCCGCGGCGGCGGAACATCGAAGTCCGGCGTCTCGGCGATCGGCGTGCGTGCCACCGGCCGCGGCGTCGCGATCTCCGGCTCGGACGGTTTGCGCTTGGGAGCGGGCTCCGACGCTTTGCGCCGGCCGGCAGGCTCCGATGCGGGCCGCTTGGTCGTCGATGGCGTCGCGCCTTTGGTCTGTGGTTCGTCGAGCTCGCTGATCGCGTCGAACGCCTCGAGCTCTGCCTGGCCCCCGGAGAGATCCGGCGCAGGTGCGGGCAGCGGCGTGTCGTTGTCGTCCTCGTCCGGATCGTCGAGCGACGGCACGCGGCCGATGGAGCGCGCCTGCACGATCGCTTCGCGCTTGCGAGGATCCATCGAGATCAGCTCGCTGATCGGATCGCGGCGCGCCGAGGACGTGTTGCCAAAGCCCATGTCGTCGACCGCGGTCATCTCGCGCGAATCGTCGAGATCCGCGAGCAGCGCGTCGAGACGGCCGCCCGTGCCGGGGCTCTTGCCACCGACCAGCGACGCATTGGTCGACTGACTCTGGGCGCGAGCATGCTCTGCGGCACGAGCCTCCGCCGAGGGACGCGTCGGCGCCACGTTCACGGCATTGGAACCGAGGCTCGCGAGAAGATCCTCGGTCGCGTCGTCGATGTTCTCGTCGGTCTTGGAGAGTCCGGCGGCCTTGATGATCTCACCGCGCTCTGCGATTTCCCAGCGATCATCTTCGAACGCTTCGACCAGGTTCTCGAGGAGCTCGCTCGCGTTGCGATAGCGGCGGCCGACGTCGGTATCGAGTGCGCGCATCACGAGGCGCTCGACGGCAGGCGTGCAATGCAGCGAGCCCGGAGGAATCTCGCCCGTCAGCATCGTGAACAACAGTGCGCCGCACGCGAAGACGTCCGACTGCGTACCCGGCTCCTCGCCGATGACGAGCTCCGGCGCGAGGT
The DNA here is from genome assembly GCA_036499725.1 of Kofleriaceae bacterium. Lineage (GTDB taxonomy): Bacteria > Myxococcota_A > Polyangia > Haliangiales > Haliangiaceae > JABFXX01. The sequence continues at coordinate 24,629 of DASYDE010000035.1, read as the reverse complement.
AACCGGTGAGACCGCGCCACAGCGCCGAGTCCGCCCCTTGGGCAACGGCCGTGGACAGCGCGTGACCGACGATGAAGTCCGCGAGGCGAACCGTGCCGTCCTCCTCGATGATCACGCTGCGCGGATGGACCGCACCGTGGACGATGCCTGCCTTGTGCGCGGTGGCGAGCGCTTCGACGACGGCCTTGCCGATCGCGGCCGCGACCGGAAGCGGGAGGCGCCCACCGGCCGAGCGCTGCGCCTTGGACTCGGTGATCAGATCCTGCACCGTCACGTAGCGACCACCGCCGCGCGTGACGACGACGATCTCGCCCATGCCGCCGTCCTCGACGGTCGATGTGGTGAGGATGTTCGCGTGATCGAGGCCCGTGACCTTCTTGGTCCACTTGGAGTCGAGCAGCGCGGAGCGGAACGAGTCCTCTTCCAGGAGCTTCGGGTCGATGACCAAGCCGCGCAGGTTGCGCTGGCCGTTGAACTGCGCGCGATGGACGGCGCCGTACATCGTGACTGCGAGGCGCTCGCTCAGCACCACGCCGGCGATGATCTGCTCGGCAGCTTGGCCTCCCACGCGCCGACTATAGCAGTGAGGAAGCCTCGACTCACACGCCGAGGAACCGGAACTGCACGGCGATCCATGGTTCCGCAAACACGTAAAACACGGCTCCCAGCGCGAGGAACGGCCCGAACGGCAGCTCCGTGCGCAGCAGTGACGGCCCTTCGCTCTCCACGGCCACGTCGCGCTCGGGCTCGTCGGGGACGCCTGCCCACATCGTTTGGTGCTGGCGGCGCGCGAGGAACAACACGACGGCACCGGTCGCGGCCGAGCCAATCGCAGGGATCTGAGCGCGCAGCATGAGCGCGCCTGCCGCTCCCAGGAGAAGCAGACCCGAGAGGATCGCGAGCAGACCCGGGACCCGCGAGAACGCGGGCAGGGGGGCGTCGGTCGCGGCCGTCTCCTCCGGTGCGTCGGGGAGCTCTGGCTCCATGCGCCGCGAGAGGACGAGCATCGCGATCGCGACGGCACACGCGCCCGCCGCGGCGATATACATGCCGCGCAGCGCGGCGAGCGTCGCTCCGACGGTAGACGCGACAGCAACCAGCGCGACGAGGCCGCGGGAACGCCCACCGCCAGGTTGGTCCTCGCGGGACGTCGGTGTTGCCCGCAGGAGTGCGAACACACCAACAACGCTGCCCGTGATCGCGCCGAGGAACAGCGATGCGACGACGCCCTTCCAGCCGAGCAGCGCGCCGATGACTGCGAGCAACATCGAATCGCCGAGGCCGAGGCCGTCGCGATCGCTCGCGATGAAGTAGATCTCGCCGACCGCCCACGGCACGCCGTAGCCGACCGCGATACCGACGAGGCCCACCCACCACTCGCGCCCCGCAACGACGCCGAGCGCGTAGAAGATGACGATCGACGGGATGGTGACGATGTTGAGGATGAGCTTGGTGTCGATGTCGATGAACGCGATCACGACCATCGTGAAGCAGAACCCCGCGTTGATCGCGAAGTGCAGTACCTGGTGCGAGAACGGCTCGGTCAGCGAGCCCGGCGCGATCGCCATCCACCACGCGACACCGAACAGCACACCCGTGACCGCTTCGACGATCAAGTAGCGCGCGCTGAACGGGGCCTTGCACGTGCGGCACTGGCCGCGCAGCCACAGCCACGACAGCATCGGGACGTTGTCGTACCAGCGGATCGGCGTCTTGCACGCGAAGCAGTGCGACCCCGGCGCGACCACCGAGCGCCCCTTGGGAAACTCCTTGGTCGGCGGCCAGCGATAGATGCAGACATTCGCGAAGCTGCCCCACAGCAGGCCCAGCAGCACCACGAACGCATACGCGCCCACGGATGTTGCGACGGGTTCGAGGTCCGTGAGCACCTGCCTTCACTCTAGTGTGATTGCCGCGGGTGCGCTAAGAACCAAGTGATGTTCCGCCTGGTTGCCGCCTCCCTCGCCACGCTCGTGGCCTGCGGGCAATCGCGCGGCGTCGCCGACCAGGACCTCGGGGACCTCGTCGTCGCCAAGAAGGACAACCAGGCGCCCATCAAGGCTGCCAAAGCGGCAAGGGAGCCGGCCGAGCTGTCGCGCGCGCTCGAGCAGCCGCTGTCGACGGTGCTGGTCGCCCTCGGACCGCACACCGCGACGCTCGATACCAAGACCACCGTCGAGGAAGCGGGCCAGGCCGTCAGCGACCTCGCGGATTCGACCAAGCTCGAGCTCGGCGACAAGGGCGCGTTCCACGCGGTCTACACGAACACCGCCGACTACGGGCGCGAGGCGATCTTCGTCGACGGCAAGATGTACCTACGCCCGCGCTACCAGAAGTGGCACGGGCGTGCGCCGGAGGGACCCAACGAGCCCGCGCAGCAGCGCGACACGTACTACGACGCGGTCGAAGCGACGTGGGACTTGCTCGCACCGGGCGTGGAGCTGATCGACAAGGGCCCCGTGACGATCGCCGGGCGACCCGGCCGCAAGATCCAGGTCGCGCGCGCTCCCAAGCCCGCCGCCAATCCGGCCGAGAAGCTGACGCAGCGCAAGTGGCGCGAACAGCGTGTGATCGAGGACGTGTCGGGCGAGGTCGTTCTCGACGAGGAGAAAGCCGTTCCCCTCTCCGTTCAGCTCGCGGGTACGATCTCGTTCATGCGGGACGGGCGCCGATTCAAGATGAAGACGTCGGTCACGGAGCTCGTCGCATCGCTCGGGCCTGCCGCGATCACCGCGCCCGCCGCCGAGGATGTGATCGCGACACCGGAGCGCCTCCGCGAGGTCGATGATCGCGACATGCTGCTGCAGGGCATCGCACCACCGACGCACAAGCAGGAGAGCGGAGCCGTCGGTTCCGCGGGGACCAAATGACGACGGAGCTCGCCACCCGCCGCAACTATCTCGACGGTCAGCGCCGGATGATCATCGCGCGCTCGGTCGTCGGCAGCCTCGCGAGCATCCTGCCGATTCCGTTCATCGACGATTGGGCCAAGGAGGCCGTCATCGGCGCGGGCTACAAGCGCATCGCCTCGCTGCACGGCGTCGATCTCGACAAGAAGGCTGTCTCCGCGCTCGTGCACGGCACGACAAACCCACCGTCGCTCGCGGAGATCGCAGCGAGCGGCATCGTGTATCGCATCGCCGGCATGGCCGCGAAGCGCGCGCTGTTCGCGATGGCGACGGCAAATCGCGCTCGCGCCGCGTCGCGCACGTTCGTGACGATGACGCTGTTCGATCACTACTGCACCAAGCTGCACACGGGGATCGGCCTCGACGGTCGCACCGCACTTGCCCTCCGCCAGGAGATCGAAGGCGCGATCGCGCAGACGCCTGGGGCCCTCGGCTTTGCGCCGTTCCGCCGCGGTGCACTCGGCGCCATCAAGGCAACGCTGCGCGCGCCGCTCGAGCTCGCGGATCTCGCCACGCGCGGTGCGCTGCGCCGGTTGCTCACGCGCCGCGACGACGTCACCGAAGCAGAGGCCGTCGACGCGCTCGAGGAAACGATCGACAGCGCGCTGTCGGCCAAGTCGAACTTCTTCTCGCGCACCGTGACCGCCGTCGAGATCCAGCTGTCCGCAGAAGCGAATCCGTATCTCGACCTGGCGCTCGAGGCGCTGGATCGACGCTGGCGCGCGCGCACGGCGGCGGACAAGATACCGCTGACGATCACGGATCGCTCCGAGCCAAAGAAACGCCCGTGAGCTCGCTCGTCGCACCGCACGGAGAACGCAAAGCGCTCACCACGGCCAAGCGCGTCGTCGTCAAGATCGGCAGCCGCTTGCTCGCCGATTCGCCCGCCGGTATGCCGGCCGCGATCGCGGACCAGGTGTTCGCGCTGCGCGAGAGCAAGACCGAGGTCGTCATCGTCAGCTCCGGCGCGATCGCGCTTGGCATGAAGCGACTCGGCCTCGCGAAGCGCCCGGACGAGCTGCCCGGTCTGCAAGCCGCTGCCGCCGTCGGGCAGAGCGCACTGATGCAGCACTGGGAGCACGCGTTCGCTGTCCACGACGTGACCATCGGCCAGGTGCTGCTGACGCACGACGACCTCGGTGATCGCCGACGGTTTCTCTCCGCGCGCCTCACGCTGCGCGCGTTGCTCGATCACGGCGTCGTGCCGATCATCAACGAGAACGACACGGTCGCGACCGAAGAGATCAAGTTCGGCGACAACGATCAGCTCGCCGCGCTCGTCGTGAATCTCGTGAGTGCCGACGTCCTCATCATCCTCACCGACGTCGAAGGCGTGCGCGACGCGAGCGGCGTGCGCATGCCGATCGTCCACGACATCGAGAAGGAAGCAGTCCCTGTCGCGGGCGGCACCACGAGCGGCGTCGGCTCGGGCGGCATGGCGAGCAAGGTCGGCTCCGCGCGCATCGTCACCCGCACGGGCGTTCCGGCCGTGGTCGCACCGGGTCGCGAACCGTCGGTGCTCACGCGCGTCCTCGCCGGTTCCGACATCGGCACGCTGTTCGTTCCGCCTCCCGCGAAGGGCGCGCTGTCGTCGCGCAAGCACTGGATCGCGTACGGCGCCAAGCCCGACGGCCGGCTCGTCATCGACGAGGGTGCAGCGAAGGCGGTCGTCGACGGCAAGAAGTCTCTGTTGCCCAAGGGCGTGCAGGAGGTGCATGGCAACTTCGGGCTCGGCGACACCGTCAGTGTGTTCACCGCCTCGGGGACCGAAATCGCCCGCGGTCTCGTCGCGTATCCCGCCAAGGACCTCCTCCGGATCCGAGGCTTGCATTCGACCGCTATCGAGGCCACGCTCGGCTACAAGTCCATCGACGAAGCGATCCACCGAGATGACCTCGTGATCCTGTGACCAGTCCCATCCGCGAGCTCGCCGCCCGCGCCCGCGACGCCGCTCGTATCGTCGCGAAGACGGATGCTGCTTCTCGTACGCGGGCCTTGCGCGCGATCGCGGAGGCCATCACCGCGGCGACAGACGACATCCTGGCCGCCAATGCCATGGATATCGCCGCGGCCCAGAAGAGCGAGCTCGCTCCGGCGATGGTCGATCGCCTGCTCCTGGACGCGAAGCGCATCGCGGGCCTCGCCAAGGCAGTCTCCGAGGTCGCGGCTCAGCCCGAGCTGCTCGGCCGCGTCGTCGAGGAGAGCACACGCCCGAACGGCCTCGCGATCTCGCGCGTGCGCATCCCACTCGGCGTGATCCTGATGATCTACGAAGCGCGCCCGAACGTGACGACGGATGCGGCCGCGCTGTGCCTCAAGGCCGGCAACGCGTGCATCCTGCGCGGCGGGCGCGAAGCGATCGAATCCAACCGCGCGCTGCTCCGCGCCGTCCATGCGGGTCTGGCGAATGCGGGCTTGCCCACCGACGCGGTCCAACTCGTCCCGACGACAGATCGCGAGGCGATCGCGGAGCTCGTGAAGCTGGACGAGCTGATCGACCTCTGCATCCCGCGCGGTGGCGAGGGCTTGATCCGCTACGTCGCCGAGCACGCGCGCGTGCCCGTCATCAAGCACTACAAAGGCGTCTGCCACATCTACGTGCACTCCACGGCCGACCTGGCGCAGACGACCGCGATCATCGCGAACGCCAAGGTCCAGCGCCCGGGCGTCTGCAATGCCGTCGAGACGGTGCTCGTCGATCGCGCCATCGCGGCCCAGGTCATCCCTGCCCTCGTCAAGGCGCTCCCCACCGTGGAGCTCCGCGGCGACGAGACCGTCCAGCAGCTCGGCGGCCCCACGGTTCGCGCGGCCACCGAGGAGGATTGGTACGCCGAGTACCTCGACCTCGTGCTCGCCGTCCGCGTGGTCGACGGGATCGATGCAGCGATCGGTCACATCGAGAAGTACGGTTCGTCACATACCGAGTCGATTCTCACGACCGATGCAGCCCTCGGAGAGCGATTCGTCCGCGAGGTCGATTCCTCGACCGTAATGGTGAACGCCTCCACCCGGTTTGCCGACGGTGGCGAGCTCGGTCTGGGGGCCGAAATCGGCATTTCCACGACCCGCCTTCATGCCTATGGCCCGATGGGAGCTGAGGGCCTAACCACCACCAAGTTCGTCGTCCGTGGTACGGGACAGATCCGCACGTAAGGAACGCATGAGCCAGAAGAAGAAGAGCGCACCGCACGACAAGAAGGCCACGGCGAAGGGACCCGCGCCTGCGACGGCAGGTCGTAGCCGGCACTTCACGGCTCCCGAACCGCCTCGCAAGATGACCTCGACGGAGGGACTCGACGGTGCGATGAAGGCACTCGATCTGGCTCTCGACAAGAAAGCGCTCGAGCCGATCCTGCTCGACGTGCGCGATCTGTGCTCGTTCTGCAACTACCAGCTGGTGCTGTCCGGCCGCTCGGACCGTCAGGTCGATGCGATCGCCGATGGCATCAACGCGGGCATGAAGCAGATCGGCCTGCGCGCGATCGGTAGCGAAGGTGCGCGCACGGGTCAGTGGGCGCTGCTCGACTACGGCGACTTCGTGGTGCACGTGTTCCTGCATTCGGCGCGCGAGAACTACGACCTCGAAGGCCTGTGGTCGGATGCGCCGCGCATCGCGATCGAGGTGCCGGCCGAGGCGCGCATCCCGGCCGAAGAGACGTACGACGGCGACGACACGTACGACTCCGCTCAGTGAAAGTCATCCTCGCCGTCGTCGGCCGCCTCAAGGAGCGCTATCTCCAGGAGGCCGAAGCCGAGTACGCGAAGCGCCTGCGACCGCTCTGCACGTTCTCGTGCGTCGAGCACAAGGACGAGCCAGCGCTGCTCGCCTCGCTACCGGCGAATGGCCATCTCTACGCGCTCGACGAGCGCGGCGTCTCGATGACGTCCGTCGCGTTCGCGAATGACATCCTGGGCGCGGAGCAGCAACACGGTGGCGGCGCGCCCGTCTACTTCGCGATCGGCGGCTCCGACGGTCACAGCGAAGAGCTACGCACACGCGCGAAGAAGCTGGTCAGCTTCGGCAAGCTCACGATCGCCCACCGCCTGGTTCGCGTGCTGATGCACGAGCAGATCTATCGCGGCTTCTCGATCCTGCGCGGCGATCCGTACCACCGCGAGTGACCGTCACGCGAGCGTGGGGTCTGGCGCGACGGCCGCGACCAAGCAGGTCACGAGCGCCGCCACCGCGCCGAGCGAGACGAGCTTCGCGCCGATGTCGCCCTCCGTGATCATCGCGACGAATCCCGTCGGCCTGAACTTCCCCCAGAAGGCAGCTGCGTCGAGAAAGAACACCAACGCGGCGGCAAGCAGCGCTCCGACGATGCCCTGCCAGCGGGCGACGCGCTTGAAGACGGCGAGTGACAGCACGCCGAACAGCAGCAAGAACAGGAACGGGACCAAGAACATCCCGAGGTGCGGCTTCATGAAGCCTCGTTGATCGGCGAGCACCGACAGCGTCATGCCGCCGACGAACGGCAGAAAGCAACCGAGGGTTCCGAGCGCGGCAGCGGTGGTGAGGGCAATCGTCTTGGGGGTGAGCTTCATACGTTGATATCTCCTGCCCCTCCTGACGCCGGTCGTTCGCGACCGTAGCGCCTACTCGCACGAAATCGTGTCGGACAATTGCTCCGGCCTCTCGATACCGTTGATCACGGACGTCATCTTGGCCCGGTAGCTCTTGTCGGTACCGGCTGCACAGTTCGCGAGGTCGATGACTCTCGTCACTGCCGTGGTCGCGGTCTGCGACTCGCAGTGCAGATCGGTGAAGTCCGACGAGCCGGGCTCCGCGACCTGTACGCAGGTCTCGATCTCGATCGTCGCGTCATCGGAGCACATGACACCGCCGGTGCCGGTCATTGTCCGCTGAGCGGCATCTGCGTCGATGCTGATGAGCAGTCCACAGTTCACGCCGATCGACGAACCGTCATCGCCCGTGGAGTCATCGCCCGTGCATCCAGACACAGCCAACGTGACAGCCAGGATCCATTTCATCGTGCTCATACCGGCGCTTCACTCAAGATTCGGACCAGCGCTGCTTGCCTCGCGCGCGCGGATCAGCGCGAAAAATCATGACGGCGCTGTCTCGCTCTGTACGCGGCGTGCACACTCGGCGCCAGTTGCGCCCGACGGCGAAGTCGCTGTTCGAGTTGCTCGCGGAACCCGCCGGGCAAACCTCCGTGCGAGAATGGCGTCAGCATGCGGGGAAGTGCGCTTCTGGCTCTTGTCGTGTTCGCGATCAGCTTTCGGCCTGCCGCGGTCAACGCCGCGGACGACCCCGACGACGCCGAGGAGCCTGCGGAAGAAAAAGCCGACGACGCCCCAGCGACCGAGAAGCCTGCGACCGACGAGGACGAGCGCGCCCCGGACGAGGAAGAGCCGCCGAAGAAGCGGAAGACCAAGAAGTCCAAGAAGAAGCGGAAGAAGGCAAAGGCCGTCGAAGTCGACCAACCCACCGAGGAAGTCGCTGCGAAGGACGAGGCTCCCCAAAACCGCGATCAGGTTCCGCCGCGCGTCACGGTCACGGCGGACCTGCTCGGCGCCACACCGGTCGACAGCAGCAACACTGCGCTGTTCGGACTCGGCGGAGGGGTGTCCGTGGGAGCAGAGGCGTACGTCGCGCCCATGCTCGGCATTCACGTCGCCGCGACCGGGCTGTTCCTCAGCAAGGACAGCAGCAGCTCCTCGACGAGCTGGATCGGCGGGCAGCTCGGACCGCGCTTGCACGTCGGGGAGAAGTTGTTCGGCGCGCTCACGCATCACGACGCGTGGATCGACGCAGATGTGTCGTACGGCAGCTCGGGCGGTATTCGTCGTCCCGGCTTCGACGCGGGCATCGGCGTGTTGTGGGAGGTATCGCCTGCGATCCGCATCGGACCGACGCTGCGCTATCAGTTCGGCTCGGACCCGCGCTCGAACAACGCGCAACTCGTCACCATCGGCGTGACGGCGGCATTTGGTGGTCGCACGCGCACGACGATCCTGTACGTCGCGCCTGACACCGACGAGGACGGCGTGGTCGACGCCGACGATGCGTGCGTGAGCGTGCCGGCAGGAGAGCACCCGTCCAAGACCAAGCCGGGTTGTCCCGACAGCGACGGCGACGGCGTGATCGACTCCGAGGACCAGTGCACCAAGGAGCCCGCGGGCGACACGCCCGATCCCGACCCGTCGATGGCGGGCTGTCCTCTCCGCGATCAGGACGGCGACGGCATCGCCGACGACCGAGACGCGTGCCCGGACGTGGTCGGCGTGGCGAGCGAGACGGACCAATCCCGCAACGGATGCCCCAAGCTCGCGAAGATCGTCGAGGGCAGGATCGAGATCCTCCAGCAGGTGTTCTTCGAGACGGACAGTGCGACGATCAAGGACGAGAGCGTTCCCGTGCTCCAGGCGATCGCGGAGGTGGTCAAGACTCTCGATGGAAAGCGCGTGCGCATCGAAGGACACACGGACGACCGCGGGACCGATCAGTACAACCTCGATCTGTCCAAGCGGCGAGCTCGCGCCGTCGCGCAGTGGCTGATCACGAACGGCGGCATCCCGACCGCGCAGCTGGAGACCACGGGCTACGGAAAATCCCGGCCGATCGTGTCGGGCGCGACGGCGGATCCGTCACAGAACCGCCGCGTCGAGTTGATCATTCTCGACAAATGACCCGGTACGCGCTCCTCGCGCTTGCAGCGGCGTGCTCGTCCAGTGCGCCGCGCGCGGACGATCCGCCTGCGAGCCGGCTGTTCGACGAGCGCGTCTCGATTCCGGCGGATAGCGATCTCGATACGGAGATTCACACCGCGCTCGAGAAGAAGCGCCGAGAGGATCGCGACCGCGCGCTGGATGCGCTGGAGTCAGGCGAACAGCTCGAGCACGCCACGCTCTCGCAGCTCGCGCTCGACCGCCAGGTGTTCACGCTCGACGATCTGTTTCGCGTCGGCGACGATCTGTTCGCGTACATGTTTCGCCCCGAGCAGGGACTCGGGAACGCGCTCGGAGGCCACCCCGGGATCCTCGCCGGTCCGTTGCCCGCGCCGAACTTGCGCCGCGTGCACCGCGGTGATTTCGGCGGACCCGACGCGATGGCGTGCGCCGACTGTCACTCGGTGGGAGGCGATGACGGCGCAGGGACGCGCACGCAAAACCCGTTCTTCCGTGGAGACGGTGACAGCACGCGAGGCACGGATGAACGCAGTGCGCCCGCGCTGCTCGGCGATGGTCCCGAGGAGCGTCTCGCGGCGGAGATGACGGACGAGCTGGTCGCGCAGCGCGCCGCGGCAAGTACGTCGGCGGCGCTCGCGGGAACGTCCATCACGATCGCGTTATCCGCCAAGGGCCTCGGCTTCGGCTCCCTCGTGGCACGGCCCGATGGAACATTCGACACGACCGGCGTCACGGGTGTCGCGACGGATCTGATCGTGCGCCCATTTGGCTGGAAGGGCCACCAGGCGACGCTGCGCGGCATCGTGAAGGAGTCGTTCCGCATCCACATGGGCGTGATGCCGATGAGCGATCAGCAGGACGTTCGCGACGGCCGGGTCCCCGCGCTGATCTATGGCGACGGCCCCTGGTACGACGTGGACGACGACGGCGCGACGATCGAGGTCGAGGACGGCATGGTCTCGACGACGGTCGCGTACCTCGCGCAACTCGAAGTGCCGATCGTCATTCCGCCCGACGATCCAGTGCTGCTCGACACCTTCGCGCGCGGCCGCAGCGTCTTCGACGAGGTCGGATGCACGAGCTGTCACACGCCCGCGCTGCCGCTCGCCGCTCCGATGCTCGTCACGCGCGCCGAACAGAGCGAGAACCAGGCGAGCCCGCCCCTCGCCGTCGACGTCGCACGCGACGGACTCACGCCGAAGATCGAGCCAGTCGATCTCCTCGGTAGTGCATTCACGGTCCGGCTGTTCTCCGATCTGCGGCGCCACGACATGGGGCCCGCGCTGGCGGCGCCCTTCGATCAACCGCACGCCGCGGGGGCAATTCCGGCGGCGCAGTGGCTGACGCGCCCGCTGTGGGGACTGGCCGATACACCTCCCTACCTGCACGACGGCCGCGCACCGACGGTGGACGATGCGATCCGGATGCACGGGGGCGAGGGAGCAGCCGCGCGCGATGCGTTTGTCGCCCTGCCCGACCGCGATCGCGCCGCATTACTCGTGTACTTGCTCTCGCTGCAGCGAACACAACGGGTGGTCGCACCGTGAGGCTCTGGCTCCTCGTGCTCGTGCTCGGTGCGTGCGGCGATAACCGTCCGGCGCCGCCCGCGATCCCCGACTGCAGCGCGTGGGGGCCGCCTGCCACCGGGCTCGGGCTCGATGCCGCACGCGAAGCGCATCGCCGCTCGGCGCTGCGTGCGCGTCTGCGGTACCGCGACGCGGTCGAGCCCGGTTACGTGCTCCACGAGACCGCTCTCGCCGCCGACCAGGATCGCATCGAGCGAGGGGAGGTTTGCGGCGGCCAGCTCTACGAGGTCGGCCGCATCTTGTTCGAGCACCAGTTCGACTTCTCGGAGGGGCTCGCCGGCAGCGACGAGGCGTTCACGCGCGTCCAGAACGGACGCCACGGAGGCCCCGAGACGACGTCGTGCTTGTCGTGTCACTGGCGCAACGGGGTGGGCGGCGGCGGCGCGCTGCCGGATGCTGCGTACATCGGCGGCGACGGCGACCGGGTATCGTCCGCGGATGCGCGCAATCCACCGGCGCTCATCGGCTCCGGTGCCGTCCAGGCGATCGCGCAGGACATGACCGCACAGCTGGCCGCGCTGCGCACCGACGTCATCGCGCGCGCGAAAAAGAGCGGGGCCCTCGAGGAAGTCGCGCTTGTCGCGAATGGCACGTCGTTCGGGACGCTGTACGCCGACCCGCGCGGCAACCTGCGCACGGGAGACGTGAGTGGCGTCGACGCCGACCTCGTGATCCGGCCCTTCGGGTGGAAGGGCACGGCGGCGACGATCAGCGAGTTCATCGCCGAGGCGGCGTTTCTTCACATGGGCCTCCAGAGCGAGGATGCCGCGCTCGTCGGTGCACCCGATCCTCTCGAGCTGGACGACGGCCCGCTCGACGAGCTGACCTCCGGCCAGATCACGGCGTTGGCCGTGTACGTCGCGTCGCTCGAGACGCCCATCATGACGCCCCACGTCGCGCCCGTCGATCGGAACGATCCGGCGGGAGCGGTCGAGCCCTATCTCGTGGACGAATGGGCGCGCGGCCGGACGGTGTTCGAGGAGATCCGGTGCGCCGACTGCCACACACCGATGATGACGCTGCCGTCGCCAACCGTGACCATCGCCTCACCTGCGACCGGTGGTGGGGTCACGATCGACCTATCGACCGCGGCCGAAGCGCCTCGGATCGCTCGCGATGTCGACGGCGGATACCCGGTGTTCGTGTTCTCCGACTTCAAGCGTCATGACCTGGGGGAAGAGAATGCGAGCCAGCATCTCCAGCATGGTCTCGCGCCGCGGCTGTACCTGACGCGGCGGCTGTGGGGAGTCGGCGATTCCGCCCCCTACTTCTACGACGGCCAGTCGGCGTCGATCGAGCACGCCATCGAGCGCCACGGAGGAGAAGCGGCGCGGCAACGCGAGATGTGGCGTGCGCTCCCTACATCTGATCGGTCGGCGCTCCGGGTCTTTTTGACTTCGCTGCGACGGTCGCCTCGCCTGTCGATCCCATAGCCGCGGCCGTCGGAAGCGCTGGCGTCGATCGGCGGCGGTCGGATATTGTGGGGACATGCGGCTTGGGGTCTTCGTTGCACTTGCGATCGGTGTGCTGTTGCCTGCCTGCGAGGACTGTCCGTCCGGATCATCGCAGAACAGCGTCTACTGCCATGGTGCTCAGCCGAGCGACTGCGCAGCAGACGAGAAGGTCTGCGGTGGCCTCTGTACGAACACGGACTCCGATCGTGACAACTGTGGCGAGTGCGGCACCACGTGCGGCGACGGTCTCGTTTGCTCCTTCGGTCAATGCCTCGCTGGGTGCGATGACGGGATGGTCCGGTGCGGCGCCGATTGCGTCGATCTGGCAAGCGACGAAGCGAACTGCGGCGCGTGCAGCGGTGCCCCCGACGCAACGTGCCGCGCTGACCAATCGTGCATCAACGGAGACTGCGCGTGCGGCGCCGACGAGATCACGTGCAGCGGCCTGTGCACCAATCCGAACACCAACAACATGCACTGCGGTGCGAGCGCCGACTGCGCGGGCACCAACGCGGGTGTGCAGTGCACGGCCGACCAGACGTGCGTCACCGGGGTGTGCACGTCGACGTTGATCTATCGCGGCAGCCTGCCGCCGACGACGGGCCGCTGGACCTACGGTGGCCAGCTCGGCCTCGTGGGCGCGAACAACACGTGCAACACCAACTGGCCGGGCTCGCAGATCTGCTCGTACACCAAGCTCATGGCGGCGGCGATGAAGGCGCCGTCGGAGCTGATCAACGCCAAAGACACGAACGGCACCGCGGTCGCGAGCTGGTGGGTCGACGATCCGAACGTGGGCGAAGGCCGCTGCACGAACAGCGCGGATAATGCGCCGTGGACCTACCAGACGGCCGACCAAGGCCACGTCGGCAAGTTCGCGGACCTCACGCCCGCGACGGGCGCGCTCGGCGCATTCACGATGGGTACTCTTCCGAGCTGCAACCAGACTCGCAACGTCGCGTGCTGCTCGATCGTCACCGCACCCTGAGCGCGGCCATCGCGCTCGCCGCGCTCGCGAGCTGCGGCGACAACGACGAGGGCTGCCCCGGCGTGTTGACCGCGACCACCTGCCGGATCGCCAGGATCGAGGGTGCGTCGCCGGGTGGGGAGCTCGGGTTTCGCTTCGGCGCGCCGCTCGACATGGATGGCGATGGCGTGGAGGACCTCGTCGTCGGTGCGCGCCACGGCGGCCCCGCGCAGCTGGGCGAGCTGCACGCGTGGGACCTCGCGGGTAACGAGCTCGCGGCGTGGAATGGCGAGAGTCCCGACGGGCTGTTCGGTCACTCGTCGCTCGCCGTGCCCGACCTGGACGGCGACGGCCGCAATGACGTCGTCGTGTCGGCGCCGACGGCCGGGCTCGTGGGAGCGAATCAGGGCGTGGTCGATGCGTACGCGCTGGATGGGCGACGCCTCTGGCGCGCGACGGGGGAGCCCGGCGACGGGTTCGGCTGGCACCTCGCTCGCGCCGGCGATCACGACGGCGACGGAATCGACGATCTCTGGATCGGCGCTCCCTCCGACCCCGAAGGAGCCTACGTCTCTCTCGTCTCGGGCCGCGACGGACGGACGATCCTCACCATCCCCAGCTCCCGCCAGGGAGATCAGTTCGGCTGGCACGTGGTCGCGGCCGGTGACCTCGACGGAGACGGCGTGTCCGATGTCGCGATCGGCGCGCCGGGGACGCAGGTGGAAGGCGTCACGCGCGGTTCGGTCACGCTCGCGTCGGGCGCGACGGGCGCCGTGCTCCGGGAGCTCGTCGGTGATCGCCCGGAGCATCCGTTCGGCGAGATGCTCGCAGCACTCGACGATCTCGACGGCGACGGGGTACCCGACTTCGCGATCGGTGGCCCGAATACCGATCCGACGGTCGCGGGCGCGGGCGAGGTCTCGATCGTCTCCGGGGCGACGGGCGCCCGCCTTCACCTGCTCACCTCCGGAGATCGCGACGAGCTCTATGGTCGCATGCTCGCGACTCTCGATGACATCGATGGGGACGGGCTCCGCGACCTCGCGATCGGCGCGCCGTGGTGGAGCGATCGCCTCGGCCGCGTCGAGGTCCGCTCCACGCGCACCTACGGTGTGCTCGCCGAGCTCGACGGCACCGACCCGAACGGATGGCTCGGGTGGCACATCACGCGCGCCGATGGTCGGGGCTTCGTGGTGTCGCTCCTGCACGACGATGCGGATCACGGTTCCGTCGAAGTTCACCTCGTTCGCTGAGCTAAGCTGTCGTGGTGACCACGTTCCGCGACGCCCGCGACCTCCTCTTGTCAAACCGCGACGATGCGGAGGCAGCTCGCGCTGCGTTTCAGTGGCCACGCGGCGAGTACTTCAACTGGGTCAGCGAATGGTTCGAGCCGTTCGCAGCGGGCAACACGGCGCCAGCGCTGAAGGTCGTGCGCGAGAGCGGTGTCGAGACGACGAGCTTCGCGGAGATGAACGAGCGCTCCAAGCGCGTTGCTCGCTGGTTGCGCGATGCAGGTGCCCAGCGCGGTGACCGCGTGCTCGTCATGCTGACGAACGTGACGCCGTTGTGGGAGACGATGCTCGCCGCGATCCGGTTGGGCCTCGTCGTGATTCCGGCGACACCGCAACTCACGTCGCGCGATCTGGATGATCGGATCGGTCGCGGCAACGTGAAACACCTGATCACGAATGGAGAAGGTGCGGGCAAGCTGAGCGCGCTCGACAAGGTGCAGATCAAGCTGTCGACAGATACGGTCGTGGGCTTCGCGTCGTTCGATGACGCGCGCTCTGCCCCTGCGGAGATCGAGCCCGTCGACACGAGGTCCGACGAGCCGCTGCTGCTGTACTTCACGTCGGGCACGACCGCGAAGCCCAAGCTCGTGCTGCACACGCACGCGAGCTATCCGATCGGACACCTCTCGACGATGTACTGGATCGGCCTCCGCGAAGGCGACATGCATCAGAACATCAGCTCGCCGGGCTGGGCCAAGCACGCGTGGTCGAGCTTCTTCGCTCCGTGGAACGCGGGCGCGACGATCCTCGTGCACGATCAAGCGCGCTTCTCCGCGGCGAAGACGCTGTCGGTGCTGCGAGACCACGGCGTGAACACGCTGTGCGCGCCGCCGACGGTGTGGCGCATGTTGATCCTCGAGTCGTTGGGCGAGAAGCCTGCCGCGCTACGCGAGCTGGTCAGCGCGGGCGAGCCGCTGAACCCCGAGGTGATCGATTCCGTCCAGAGCGCATGGGGCATCACCGTGCGCGACGGATATGGCCAAACCGAGACGACGCTGCAGGTGGGCAACACGCCGGGCATGACGGTGAAGCCGGGCTCGATGGGACGGCCGCTTCCCGGCTACGAGATCGCGCTCCTCGACAGCAGCGGCCACCCGGCGACCGAAGGCGAGGTCTCGATCCGCATCGCGCCCGAGCGTCCCGTCCCGCTGATGGTCGGCTACGTCGACGACGCCGAACGCACCGCGCAGGTCACGGCAGGAGGCTTCTATCGGACCGGCGACGAGGCATCGATCGACACCGACGGTTACATCCAGTTCGTCGGTCGCGGCGACGACGTGTTCAAGAGCAGCGACTACCGCATCAGCCCGTTCGAGCTGGAGAGCGTGCTCGTCGAGCACGACGCTGTCGCCGAAGCGGCCGTCGTGCCGTCACCGGATCCGGTGCGCCTTTCGGTGCCCAAGGCGTACGTGACGCTCGTCCCCGGCAACGAGCCGAGCGCAGAGCTCGCGAAGAGTATCTTCGAGCACTGCAGCGCGCGCTTGCCGCCGTACAACCGCGTCCGTCGGTTGGAGTTCTCGGCGCTGCCCAAGACGATCAGCGGAAAGATCCGTCGCGTCGAGCTGCGCACCGCCGAAGCGGCCAAGCGTGCGAAGGACGAGCGCGGCCCTCACGAGTACTGGCTCGAGGACTTCAAGGCGTAGCGAGCCGCTCGGCGAGAAAGTCGACAAACACGCGGATGCGCGCGGGTGTCGTGGCACCGCCGACGAACACGGCGTGAATCTGCTCGATGTCACCTGGGTTCATGTTCTCGAACAACGGGACGAGTCGTCCGGCGGCGATCTCTGCTTCGACACTGAACCGACCGACACGCGCGATACCGATGCCCGCCACGGCGAGCTGCGCGAGCGTGTCGCCATTGTTCGCTTCGATCGCGCCCTTCACCGTGAGCGAGAACTGCGTCCCCTTGCGCACGAATGGCCAGACGGGCTCCGCGCGACGAAAGCTGAAGTTGAGGCAGTTGTGGTCGTGCAGATCCTCGGGGCGCCGCGGCTTGCCGTGCCGCGCCAGATAGCTCGGGGACGCGATGATCACGCGGCGTGACTCGCCCAGTCGGCGCGCGACGAGCGTGCTGTCCGCGAGAGGGCCAAACCGGATCGCGACATCGGCTTGCCCACCGGCGACATCGACGAGTTGATCGCTGAGTGAGAGGTCGACGAGGATGTGAGGGAACAGCGTGGTGAATTCTCCCAGCAGCGGCACCACGCACAGCCGTCCGTGCGAGAGCGCGGCGCTGATCCGCAGGCGTCCGCGGGGCGCGCCCTGATCCGCGATCTGCTGCTCCGCATCGTCCAGGTCGGTGAGGATGCGCCGCGCCATCTGCAGATACGCCTGTCCTTCGGCGGTCAGCGTCAACGCGCGCGTCGAACGCAGGAGCAACCGCACACCGAGGCGCTCCTCGATGCGATCGATCGCGCGACTGACCGCCGACGGACTGAGCGAGAACACGCGTCCCGCGGCGGAGAAGCTCGCGTGCTCGACGACGGCCGCGAACAACTCCAACGACCACGCTCGGTCGGACCCTCCCGCCAGCTTTGCTTCCATCGCACAGATCCTTCGCGTTCGTGAGGACTACCGAGCCTACGGTTCTAGCTCCATTTTTGCGTCCACGTATGGAGTATCGACAACTCGGCTCATCCGGCCTGCGCGTTCCCGCCCTCAGCTTTGGCACTGGCACCTTTGGCGGTCAGGGGCCGCTGTTCAGCAACTGGGGCACCAGCGACACGGCGGAAGCGCGCCGCCTCGTGGACGTGTGCCTCGACGCCGGCGTGACGATGTTCGACACGGCCGACGTGTATTCGAACGGCGCGTCGGAGGAGATCCTCGGCGAGGCGATTGCGGGTCGGCGCGACGACGTCCTGATCTCGACCAAGACCGGCTTGCCGATGGGCGAAGGTCCGCAACAATGGGGCGCGTCGAGGACGCGGCTGATCCGGGCGGTCGAAGACTCGCTGCGTCGGCTGAAGACCGATCGGATCGATCTGCTCCAGCTCCACGCGTTCGATGCATCGACACCGACCGAGGAGCTGATGCACACGCTCGCGTCACTGATCGCGGCGGGCAAGGTGCGGTACGCCGGTGTCTCCAACTATCCGGGCTGGCAACTGATGAAGGCGCAGGCCATCGCCGATCGCCACGGGTTGCCCCGCATGGTCGCGCACCAGGTGTACTACTCGCTGATCGGTCGCGCGTACGAGAGCGACTTGCTGCCTCTCGCTGCGGACCAAGGCGTAGGCGCGGTCGTCTGGAGTCCGCTCGGGTGGGGACGGCTGACGGGCAAGATCGGCCGCGATCGCCCACTGCCGGCACAGAGCCGTTTGCACCAGACTGAACAATTTGCGCCCCCTGTGGCCAACGAGTTGCTCTATCGCGTCGTCGACGCGCTGGAAGCCATCTCCACCGAGACCGGCAAGACCGTCCCGCAGATCGCGATCAACTGGCTGTTGCGCCGCCCTACCGTCGCGTCGGTGATCATCGGCGCCCGCACCGAGGCACAGCTGCGCGACAACCTCGGTTCCGTCGGGTGGTCGCTCACGCCCGCGCAGGTCTCCGCGCTCGACAAGGCGAGCGACGTCCTACCGCCCTACCCGCACACGCCGTACCGACAGCAGGAGGGCTTCGCGCGCCTGAATCCTGCACGGGTGTAAACCATGCGGATCAATTCAGGCCTCGTCGCGCTCGCGGTCGGCGCATTCGGGATCGGCGTCACCGAGTTCGCCCCGATGGGAATGCTGCCCATCATCGCGGGTGATGTCGGCGTGTCCATTCCCACGGCGGGGTTGCTCATCAGCGCCTACGCCCTGGGCGTGGTCATCGGTGCGCCGCTGATGACGCTCACGACGTCGCGCATTCCGCGCCGCACGCTGCTGATGGGGCTCGCGACCATCTTCACGCTCGGGAACGTGATCGCGGCGCTCTCGCACAGCTACGCGATGCTTCTCGTCGCGCGGTTGATCACCTCGTTGAACCACGGCGCGTTCTTCGGCGTCGGCGCGATCGTGGCCGCCACGCTGGTTCCCGCAGATCGGCGCGCGGGCGCGGTGGCCACGATGTTCATGGGCCTCACGGTCGCGAACGTCGTCGGTGTTCCGCTCGCGACGTGGGCCGCCGAGCACGTGGGCTGGCACGCATCGTTCTGGGCTATCGCCGCGCTGGGCGCGGTGACCGTCGTCTCGCTCCGGATCACGCTCCCCGCTCTGCCCGCGCCGCACGGGGGGAACGCTCTCGCCGAACTGCGGGTGCTAGGTCGCAAACAGGTGCTCGGCGCACTCGCCACCACGGTCGTCGGCGCGAGCGCGATGTTCACCGTGTTCACGTACATCACACCGATCCTGCGCGAGGCCACCCACGCCTCGCTCGGCTTTGTCACGGCGATGCTCGTGACCTATGGCGTCGGCCTGACCGTCGGCAACTGGCTCGGCGGCATCTTCGCGGACCGCTCGGTGGACCGTACGCTGCTCGTCACGCTCGGCTCGCTCGCGCTCATCCTCGGCGCGTTCGGACTGACAATGACCCATCTCGTTCCCACCGCGATCCTCGTGTTCCTGTGGGGCATCGCGAGCTTTGCGCTCGTTCCGCCGCTGCAAGTGCGCGTGATGAACGCAGCGAAGGACGCACCCAATCTCGCCTCCGCGATGAACATCGGCGCGTTCAACATGGGCAACGCACTCGGGGCTGCGCTCGGCGGCGGCGTGATCGCGCTCCACCTCGGGTATCCGACGGTCGCATTCGCGGGAGCGATGACCTCGACGCTTGGCCTGATCGCGGTCTGGTTTGCCCGCGCGCGCTAGCCGCCGACAGGAACATCGGCCACGCGGTACACGCGTGCGTTGTCAGCAGGCGCGTCCGTCAGCGTGAGGACCGTGCCCTTGTCACCATCCGTACCGACGCGGACGAACTTGCCTGCCGTCACGCCCGTCGCGTCGCTGACATTGACCGGCGGTGGGTTGGACCACGTCATCCCTTTGGACGTCGAGGTGCATTCCTCTCGCCAGTGGATCTTGCCGTCGTTGTCGATCGAGTCGATGCGGTCCGTCTCGTGGCACTTCAGATCGACGAGCGGCACGCGCTCCTTCTGGAAGTGGATCGTCGCGCCTTGCGCCTTCTTCTCGACGCTGCCGACGCGTCCCTCCTGCGTACCGACGCTCGGCAGCCGCGAGCGCGCTGTCATCCATTCCTTGTCGAGCTTGGTGCGCGGGTACGGATCGACAGGACGAAAGTCCTCCGGCTTCATCGACGAGTACTTCGTCCCGACGAGGTTCGGGAACTTCTGCGCCTTGGGCGCGTCGATCGCGAGCTCATCGATCTCCGCGTAGCGGATCTGCTCGGCGAGGGACACGCGGCGACGCGCCTTGGCATACAGCATCGCGACGGCCGACGCTTCGAGCTCGTGCTCGTTGTAGTAGTGACAGCGCGTGAGTGCCTCGGCGAGCGCGTACGTGATCGGCTCGTCCATCTTCGTCGCGACATCTGCCACGGTCTTGGCACCGCGCAGGTGAGCGCTCAGCGCATCGCGCAGCGGCGGCGCGCAGTTCTCGAACGTTCCGGCCTGGATCCCCTTGTCGAACGCGAGCAGCTTCTCGATGTCCTTCGTGTTCGCAGCGCGCTGCGCGATCACGTCCTGCTTCACGCGCGTCGGCAGGTGATAGAAGACCTCCCACTCGCGGGCGGCTTTCTCCGTTGGAAACGCGGCGAGAGCGCGCTGCTTGACGAACTTCACGTCCCGATCGGCCTGCGCGAGCAACGCATCGTGATCCTCGCGCGACGCGAGCTCCTTGATCAGCGCGTTCCCGTCGAGCTGGTCCGCTTGCCACGCGCACGTGATGGCCATCGCGGCTGTCGGGCGATTATCCGCTTGCAGCTCGCGCGCGCAGAGGTCGACGTAGGCCATGCGAGGGAGCTGCTCGGCATCGGCGGTGAGCCCCATGTCGATCGTCGTGCGGAGCCAGTAGCGCGCCTCGCCAAAGACACCGGGTGCCCCACTTGCCTCGCTCTCGGGACAGCGCATGAGCATGAGGATCGGCTCGAGCTTGTAGTCGTTGAAGTCGGCCCAGCGGTCACAGCCCGCCTGCGGCTCCTCGTGGGCCGCGACACCACCGCCGCCACCACCCGATTGCGCGTGTGATCCGCTGCTTCCTCCCGTGAGCTGCGTGACGAGCGCGCAGCCCGTCCCGACCGTAGCCGCCAGCGCAACTGCCGTAACCAATTGAAAGTACGAACGCATCGGTCTCTCCTTGCGCTACCTGACGCCGCTCGCTGGCGACCGTAGCGCCCGAGACCCGAACTATTCGAGCAAGCGATGCATCGAGACGTCGAGCTTGCTGATGACGAGCGCGAGCACGCTCTCGAGCTCGTCGGCTGGCAACGCGATCTCGATCGCCAGGCGCTGACGCGCGAGCGTACCGAGCGCTTCGCGTGCTGCTGCGAGCCGCCGCGCGACTGTCACGCGGTGGATGCCGTACACGTCCGCGAGTTGCTCGAGCGTGATGCCCGCGAGGTGATGCTGGCGCACGAGGATCCGTTGCTCCGCCGGTAGCTCGCGCGCTGCGGTCGCGAACGCTCTGCGCACGGCATCGCGATAGTGGGCCTTGAGATAGGTCAGCTCGGGCGTGTCGTCGGTCGCGGCGAGATCACCGAGCTCGCCATCCGATGTGAGCACCGTGGGACGCCGACCCTCGCTGCGCGCGAGATCGAGGTGCGTGCGCAGCGCGACCATCTTGAGCCAGCGGCGAAGGCTGCTCCGTCCTCCAAACTCGCGGAGCTTCTCACCGACGAGCAACTTGTCGCGCAGGACCTGCGTCAGCTCCGTCGCCGCATCTGCATCGCGCCGCGCCGGTCGCACGCGTTCCACCTCGGCCGCGATCTCCTTGTCGAGCGCACGCAGCGCTTCAGCATCGCGCGCCATGCACGCGGCGGTCAGGTAGAGCTCCTCGCCCCGCAGCTCGTCCGTGGGTTCGCTCGCACTCGCATCGAGGCGCTCGTTGATCCACGCGACGAAGTCATCGTGCGTGAGCCGGACGGCAGGCCAACGCGTCTGGCCGGCGACGAACCAGCCCTGGATCACCCATTCGATCTGATCGCCGGCGCCGCTGCGCTCGAACGCGGATCTGACTTCCTGGCTGACCTGCACGCGGCGTCATCCTGCGTAGCTCTGGGCGCCGAATCAAGTGGCGAATTCTGTCGAGACTTCGTGCCGGGACTGCACGCGTGGCCGCGACGGAGGGGCCGGTCGAATCCCGTAGCTCCTCGACGGTGCGGGGTGTTACCCACCCATCGTGGCGTGCCCTAGCGAAGCAGACCTGCTCGCCTATCTGCGCGAGCCGACCGCCCATGCGCACGTCCGCCAGCACGTCGGCGATTGCGACAGCTGCGAGCATCTGCTCGTCGCGTTCGGCGAGCTCTCTGCGAGTCACTCACCCGCGCTCGCCCGCGGCAGCGATGCGCACGCAGTCGTCGATGTTGGCTCGGCAAAGACCATCGACGCGACCAGCGCCGATGCAACAGCGAGCGACGAGCTTCTTCCGAGCGCGGGCGACGAGCTCGGTCGCTATGTCATCGAAGGCCCGCTCGGCCGCGGCGCGATGGGCGTCGTCCTCGCAGCGCGCGATCCAAAGCTCGATCGCCGGGTGGCCGTAAAACTTCTGCTCGCGCGTGGACGCTCGGCCATCGAGGAAGCGCGCGTGCTCCTCGAAGCGCGGGCGGCGGCGCGCGTACACGATGCGCATCTCGTCAGCGTCTACGACGTGGGCACGTGGAACGGCCGCGTGTTCCTCGCGATGGAGCTCATCGACGGCCCGACGCTCACGCGCTGGCTCACCGAGAAGCGCGAGCTGCCTGCCATCGTCGATGCGTTCACCGATGTCGCGCATGGCCTCGTCGCGGCCCATCGCGCGGGGCTCGTTCACTGCGACGTGAAGCCCGACAACATCCTCATTGGCCCGTCGGGTGCGAAGCTGAGCGACTTCGGCCTGGCGATGACGCCGGACGACACCGCGGCCGGTATGCGCGGGACGCCGATCTACATGGCGCCCGAGGTGCTGCGCGGCGAGCTACCGACGGCGGCGAGCGATCAGTACTCGCTGTGCGCGTCGCTGTACGAAGCGGCGACCGGGCGACGGATCGAGCTACGTCTCGACGCGAACAAGGATCGCGTTCCCCACCCCGTCGACGCGAAGCAGCTCTCCGACGTTCCGCGCTGGCTCCGCAGGATCATCGAGCGCGGCTTGGCGCACGATCCGCAGCGGAGGTTCGCGTCCGTCCACGAGGTGCTCTCCGCACTCGAGCGCGGAGATGTTCGTCGCCGACGTATCGTCATCGCCGCGAGCGCTATGACCCTCGCGGCGGCGGCGAGTGTCGCGTTTGCGGCAACTCGTACACGGGCGGAGGATCCCTGCCCTGCTCCGCGCGCAGAGCTCGCACATGCGTGGAACCCGGCGGCCTCGTCGGCGATCGTGACGGCGCTCGGTCCCGATGGAGCGGCGGTCGCCACGCGGCTCGACACGTATGGAGCAGCGTGGATCGCGTCGAGCGTCGCCGTCTGCCACGACACGCGCGTCGCGCATCGCTACTCCGACACCGTGCTCGACCTGCGAACGCGCTGTCTCGATCGCGCGCGAGCTCACCTCGGCGCTCTCTCCGATCAGCTCGGTACGAAGTCGAAGACAACGGGCGATCAAGCGCTCTCCGCCATCGACAACCTGCCTACCCTCACCTCTTGCGACGATGTCACCACGCTGTCGATGACGACACCGCCTTCTTCGCTGGCTGCTCGCGCGCAGCAAGCGACATGGGACACCGTGCTCGCGGTCGCTTTCACGATGATCGACCTCCGCCGGCCCGAGGAAGCGCTCGTGCAGGTCCAGGCGATCCAGCCGGCCGGCAACAAGAAGATCGAAGCGGACCAGCAGTACATCACCGGTCTCGCGCTCGCGCAGCTCGACAAGTTGAAACCAGCGGCCGAGGCGTACGAGCGGGCGTATGAAGCCGCGCGTGCAGCGCCGAACGAAAAGATCGAAGTGAGCGCTGCGCTCGAAATGTCCTCGTTGCTCGATCGCGAGCCCGCCACGCGCGCCGAAGCGAAGGGCTGGATCGGCCGCGGCCGTGCCGTCGCGGAGCGCCTCGATGACCCGTCGCTGCTCGCCCGCGTCTCCGAGCGCGAGGGCAGCTTGGCGTACACGAGCAACGACTACCCGACCGCTGTCGCCGCGTTCACCAAGACACTGGAGCTCGAGACCAAGCTCGGGCCACCCGGTCTGCGCACAGCACTCGTGCGCTCGAGTCTCGCCCTCGCGCTCAACAAAACAGGCAAGACCGATCTCGCGCGCGATACGCTCAAACAGGCAATGGCCGAGCTGACCGCCGCGCGTGGCGATTCACATCCCTCGCTCGTCTCGATGTGGAACAACCTCGGAAACATCGAGATCGGCGTAGGTAACGTCAAGCTCGCGCGCGACGCGTTCACCGAGGCTCGCCGCCGCGCTGCCCTCAGCAAGGGTGAGAGCGATCGGACCGTCATCGCGCTCGACGTAAACCTCGCGACGCTCGCCATGCGCGCCGATGATCTCGTCGCGGCCAAGGCCGGCTTTCAGCGCGCGATCGACGCACTCGAGAAGACGGATCGCAAAGGCTCTGCGACGTGGCGCGTCGCGCGCCAAGGTCTCGCGCAAGTCGCGCAGCAAGAGGATGACTTTGCCACCTCGCGATCGATCACCGAGGACCTCATCACCGAGCGTCTCGGCGACAAGCAGCCAGACCTCGCCGTCATCGCG
>DASYDE010000034.1:0-3332 GCA_036499725.1 Kofleriaceae bacterium | reverse complement strand
CTACAACCCGTTCGCTGGACGTGTTGCAGACGAGGACGAGGACGAGGCGACCACGTCTCGAGTATCGATCCGGCCGTACGCGGCTCAGACGTGCTTCGGCTGGTGGGCCCCCGATGCCTATCATCAAGACATTGACAAGGCCGTCACCAACGCGTCGAGCAAGAAGCGCGACCGACTACAAGGCATGCGTCGCGTTTTTCTCGATGGGCTCGCAAACGGAGCGCTCGTTGATCAAGCGAAGCGTAGCTTCGAGATGTTGACGAAGGTTGCGCAGGTCCACCAAGTCCCGCTCGAGGAAACATCGCAAGCCCGTCTGGACCGCTTCGACGAGTTCCTGGATCGCTGCCAGGGGCAGCTAAACAACCCACGCTGGTTCGAGCGAGCCACGAAAGCGTTCGAACACTCGTCGATGCCTGAGATCTGGGCGGATCCGGTCGCGCGCGACGAGTTCGAGAGCTCGTTCTTCGACTACCTCCAGTACGTGAACTCGGCGACGACAGCGCCGCGCCTTCTCACAAAGCTCAGCGAGTCCGTTGGGATTGATGAAGTGCGTATTTCGCGGATCGTGGACACCGAAACCGCCGCATCGTGATCACCGAAACCGCCGCATCGTGATCACCCCGCGATGGGTACGGTGATTGGTTGGACCTACTTCTCTGAAGCCTCCCTGGGGTCGCGTCGCGACGGACCCTTTAGCACGAGCCTGTGGGCACTGTGGACGAGGCGGTCGCAGATCGCGTCCGCGTGAGTCGGCTCCGCGATGTAGTCGTGGTAGCGCTTCGGCGGAATCTGGCTGCTGATGATCGTGGACCGGTTGCCGTGGCGATCGTCGAGCACCTCGAAGAGATCGCGGCGCTCGGCATCGGTGATCGGCGTCATCGCGAAGTCGTCGATCACGAGCACGTCGGCGCGCGCGATCTTCGCGAGCACGCGAGCGTAGCTGCCGTCGGCGCGTGCGAGGGTGAGCTCGGAGAAGAGCCGCGCGGCTCGTCGGTACAATGCGCGGTATCCCTTGCGACATGCCTGCTGCGCGAGGGCGCACGCGACGTAGGTCTTGCCGGTGCCGGTCATCCCGGTGATCAGCACGTTCTGGTGCTCCGCGACCCAGCGACAGGTTGCGAGTTGGCGGACCTGCGCCTTGTCGAGCTCGCGCTTCATCGGATAGTCGATGTCCTCGATGCACGCGCTCGTGCTGCGGAGCTTGGCGTCGCGCAGTGCGGACGCGAGGCGCTTGTTCTCGCGCGCGAGCCACTCGGCATCGACGAGCATGCCAAATCGCTCGTCGAAGGCGAGCTTGTGGACGTCGGGTTTTCCGGACTGCTCTCCCCACGTGGCGGCCATCGCGTCGAGCCGCATCGCCCTGAGTTTCTCGTTGGTCGGTTCTGTCAGCATCACTTCGTCCTCGGTCAGTTGTAGTAGTCGGCGCCGCGGATGTTCTCGTGTTCGAGCGATGGCGGCTCTGCATCGCTCTGTGCGGCCACGGTCAGCGGTTGCTGATCGAGCCCGCACTTCAAGATCGATTCGACGTTCAAGTACGAGCGAGCGCCGGCGACGAGTGCACGCTCGCAGGCGGCCTCGATCCGATCGAGCCCGTACACACGAGTGAGGCTCTTGAGCCCGCGGCACGAGCGAAGGCCGTGCTCGGGATGCGGCCGCTCGACGAGGATCGCGCGCACCAGCGCAAGCGTGTGCGGGCCGATCGTGCCAGCCCACGTTTCGAAGCCGGCATCGGATTCCTCGGCGTACGCGCGATGCGAAGCAGGCAGGTGCTCGAGGTTCGTCGTGACGCCGCCGTGCTCGAAGCTGCGGACGTGCGAGGCGCATCGCTTGTTCTTGTAGAAGATCTCGACGGTGGCTGCGGAGACCCGGATCTCGACGTCGTCGGTCGCGCGCTGGTACGGCACCGAGTAGTCGTGGTGATCGACGTGGACGTGATAGTCGAGCTTCACCTGCGCCTTCGACCAGTCGCCGTGGATGAAACGGTCGGTCGGCAACCCGGTGATCGCGGGGCGATCGAGCTCATCGAAGAGCTCGCGTCGCGACTTGCCGTATCGCTTCATCACGCGGCCGTTGAGATCGGCGACCAGCGCCGCGATGTGCTCGTTCAGTTCGTCGAGCGAGAAGCACGTGACGTTGCGGAGGCGCGCGAGGATCCAGCGCTGCGCGATCAACACGCCGCCTTCGACCTTCGCCTTGTCGCGCGGCTTCATCGGACGCGCCGGCAAGATCGTCGTCGAATAGTGCTGCGACCACTCCTCGTACGTTCGCTGGATCCCGGGCTCGTAGCGACTCGCGATCACGACGCCGCTCTTGAGTTGGTCGGGCACGAGCGCGTGCGGCGCCCCACCGAGAAACTCGACAAGCCGCACGTGACTCGCGATCCAGTCGGCGGACCGCTGCGTCATGGTTGCCTCGACGAACGTGTAGTTCGACGCGCCCATCACGGCGACGAACAGCTCGACCTCGATCCGCTTGCCGGTGTTCGCATCGACGATGCTCGGCTTCTTGCCCGAGTAGTCGACGAAGCACTTCTCGCCGGCCTTGTGGACCTGGCGCATCGTCACGTGAAGCCGATCGGCCCACGCGTTGTAGACCTCGACGAACTTCGTGTACCCGTACGCGTTCGGGTTCGCGACCAAGTACTCTTCGTGGAGCAGCCGCAGCGTGACGCCGGGCCGGCGCAACTCGATGTGCATCGCGGCGGGGTTCGGCTCCGGACGCAGCTCGCCGTTCACGGTCGGTGTCGGGTACATCCTCGCGTCGAGCTCCTCGTCGCTCAACGCTTCGACCTCGGACCAGCACGTGATCGATGCGCGGCTCGCACGTGCGAGTGCCTGCCCGGGGCTCCCGCTGCCGACGCCGAGCGCGCGCGCGACCTCGCGGTGGCTACGGCGCTGCACCCAGATCAGTCGAAGGATCTCTCGCGTTCGTCGCATGGACAGTCGCTCCGTGGGCACAGGCACTCCTTTTCGGAGCGCCCTCGAAGCACCGTCCCCATCGCGGCGTCAGTCAGCCGACGCCCTTGTGGCGCCGAGCGTGAACCTCACCTCTGACGGTGGCCGAATTGGTCGGGCCGCCGTCCAGGATGCCGCGGTTTCGGTGTCCACGATGCCGCGGTTTCGGTGTCCACGTTGCCGCGAATTACGCATTCGCGAAAGTATAGGCGCCATACTCGTCAACGTAAGCATCCTTCATTCAAGGGCGGAGACCCTCTCTTGCAGTTCACTCACTCGCTGACGCAACCCTCATCGGGTGACGTCTGGCGCCCTGGCTCGACGGCTGCCCCCTGACCGCGGAGTCTGACACCCGGACGAGTCACCGACACAACACGC
>DASYDE010000033.1:0-2603 GCA_036499725.1 Kofleriaceae bacterium | reverse complement strand
CTCACGATTGATCACAAGTCGTCCGCGTTCTCTCTGGCGCACCACCCGTCGGCAAACGCGACAAATTTCTCCATGCCACGCTGCAGAACCTGCCAGCCAGCGGGGCCGTTGTTCTTGATGTGGCCGCCCAGACCTGCGATGCACCACAGCACGTCCTGCACGGTGGGTTTGGGCGGCAATGGGCGGTGCTTGCAGAGGTGTCGAAGCGCGGCCAGCCTGGGCTTGCTGACCAAGGTCGTCGCCGGTGCCGCAGCGTCGGCACGCGCGAGCGCTCGGAGCGCCAACAACTCGACCGCGATGGGTAGCGACAACGCCAGCATCGTCGTCAGCGCGTCGAATGATTCGAGCTGACGCTCTTGAACGACGCAGCCGGTCTTGAGCGCCTTGTTCAGCTCCTCGATCTGCCAGCGACAACGGTAGTAGTCGACGACCTGCTCGATCTGCTTGCGCGTGTCGAGCGGCTCCGTCGTGTAAAGAACCCAATCAACAGGGTCCTGCCCGGCGGGCGGATTCGCTTCGAAGACGTGCAGCACGTTCAGCTCGATCGTTTCCGGCAAGTGAGTGCCGGCGATACGTGGCCGACGGACCGTGGCTGTGGTCGCCGTAAAGGACAGCCGAGCGGTGCGGCTTTCGCGCGCAGGGTGTGCGCGCTTACGTGCGGGCGCTGAGCTTGTTAGACGCCGAGACAGAGGAACCTCGCGCTCGAGGACGATGTCTGCACTTTCGATCAGGGTTCGAATCGGGACCGTCTTCCCGTCGACGATGGTGGTGCGGTTGTTGCGCGCTCGAAAGATGAACCTCCGGCCGTTCTTCAGGCAGCCCGCCATGACGTCGTACGAGTCAATTTCACGATCGGCGATGTGGATGACTATCGTTTTGGTCCCCTCGAGGCGGGCCTCCGTGCTGTCGATGCCTCGCTTCCAGCGCGAGAACTCCTTGTCGGTCTGCTTGGCCGTGACGTGGCTTGCCACTTTGTGTTTCCTGCCAGGCTTGCGGGGCGGGGTACTGCGAGAGAGGACTTCGGCGTGCGTGAGTCCCAACGGGCGACGCCAGTCTTGTGTGTCGAGCAAGAGCGACAGGTGCAACAGGCAGCCCGGCTTGCCTGTGCTGAGGTATCCGACCTCTCGCGGATCGGCATGGCGGAACATGCAGTTGGTCGTGTCGTGGATCGCCAGAACAACGTTGCTCCCACGTGCCCGATCCGCGGTGCTCGACGCGTGTGCATCGATGAGTTTCTCGAAGGTGACATGCTTGTTTCCAAACAGCCGGTACGCGCCTTCGAGCTCCGCGTGCGTCACCAATGCGTCAGGGAGGGACGCATTAGGCGTCGCAACGAGCCGAGTCAGTACATGCAGCACGCGTGCACTCCGACGCGGATCGCCGAAATCAGCACGGCTGATATCGCCCAGCATCCGGGCCAAAGCGTCGGCATCGAGTCGTTCGGGCATGATCAGTTGGATCACGCCGCTCTGACATTCCTCGTCGAGAATCGCCTAAGCGCCCGAAACGATCTGGAAAGATGTGCGGGATCGAGAGACGCCTACGCCTACGCCTAGATGTCGAGGACGCTGTCGAGGCCGCGGTGCAGCCCGACGAGGCCGCCGACCTTGCGGATCGCGAGCAGCGCGCCATCGACGTACGGCTTCGCGCTCGAACCGGCGTTGTGGCGCAGCGACAGCGTCTGGTCCGGCATCCCGAAGATCGCCTCGACGCCGATCACGAACCCGGGCAGCCGCACCGAGTGCACCTGCGTGCCGCCGAGCGTCGCGCCGCGCGCGGTCTTCTCGCCGAGCGTGTCGGCGACCGCGACCGCGTGCTCCGGCGCCCGCACCGACCCGAGCCGCGCCGCGAGCTCGCGCGCGGTCCCGCTCGGCGCGTCCGGCTTGCCGCCGTACGCGTAGTCGATGACCTCCCAGCTCGGCACGTAGCGCGCCGCGATCGCCGCGAACTTCTGCAGCAGCACCATCGTCAGCGCGAAGTTGCCGCACGCGAGCACGCCGCGCCCGTGGTCGCGCGCGGCGGAATCGATCTCGGCGTAGTCGGCGTCCGACAGACCCGAGCTCCCGACCACGACGTGCGCGCCCGCGGCGAGCGCGGCCAGCACGTGGCCCTTCGCGGCGTCCGCGCGCGTGTACTCGACGAGCACGTCGCACCCGGCGACCGCCTCCGCCACGGTCGCCGACACCGTCACCGCCGGCGCGCCCGCGACCACGTCGCTCAGCATCTTGCCGACCGCCGATCGCGCGACCGCGCCGACCAGCGTCAGATCACTCGCAGCCGCGATCCCGCGCGCGAGCTCGGAGCCCGCCCATCCCGTCGCTCCCGCCAGGCAGAGCCGCACCTACTCCTTGAGGCCGTGCTTCTGCTTGATCTGGTCGAGCACCTTCGCGTACTCGACGTCCCACGCCGACGACCCCTCTTCGAGGTTCTTGATGCGGTCGCGGACCTCCTGGTCGATCGCCTCGTCGACCATCATGTGCTTCTTGCAGATCTCCTTGATCTTCCGGCGCATGATCGCGTCCTCGGCGAACACCTCATCGACATGCCGCGACGAC
The DNA here is from genome assembly GCA_036499725.1 of Kofleriaceae bacterium. Taxonomy (GTDB): domain Bacteria; phylum Myxococcota_A; class Polyangia; order Haliangiales; family Haliangiaceae; genus JABFXX01. The sequence goes on along the minus strand of DASYDE010000033.1, from coordinate 48 downwards.
ATGAACGCTTCGAGCATCTGATTGGGAATCCACGACAACCCGTCCTCG
>DASYDE010000032.1:0-40631 GCA_036499725.1 Kofleriaceae bacterium | reverse complement strand
AGATGCTCGTCTGGCTCGGAGCGCAAACGCGCTTCTTGGAGCTTTGTCGTGGATGCGACGCGCAACAGTCGCGTACGCGCGGGCCAAAGGCAGAAGCGGCGCTCTGGTGGAAACGAATCGCGAATTTTGGTCGACCCTCTGAACACGTACGCGAGCGTGTTCCGCATCTGCCGCGGCGAGGTGATCACGTCGACGTGATAGCGATCGGCGAACACCCTGCCCGTGCGCTTCTTGCCGCGCCTCACGCTGACGGCGGTGTTGATGTGCTTCGCCGCGCTGATCGCGAACGCCTTCACGCCACGCGCGAGCTCGACACGATCATCGGCCTCGACGAGAGGATGTACGTGCGAGTCCTGTACTGACACGTGGACGATCCGCATCGCCTTGTTGCCGGCGACTGCCACCGTCGCCTTGCGCAGCGCCGCGTAGATGTCTCGCTGCCGCAGCGGCTGAACGTCAGCGACGATCCGCAGCGTCACGTGGAGCGGCTGGTACGACTTGAATGCGGCGCGCCGCTCGTGTCGTTCGCTCGGACGCGGACCTCTCGCCGGGCGCCCCGCACTACGCCGCGTGCCGCCGCGCCTGCTCTTGGGCGCCGTCCCCGCCGCGTTGAGAAGGTCCTGCTGGACGTGACGCTTGCGCTCTCTCCGACCCGCCATGAACGTCGAATAGCATGTGGGTCTGACGTTGGCTTCGTCGTTTTCTCGACGAGGAATCGACTTACCTCTGGCGAGAACGCGATCGCCAAAGCGCGCGCGAGCGTCGTGCAGTGGCGATGAGTCGGGCGTTGCTGCGTTTGATTTCGCCGATCTCGGGAGACTGCGTCTTGGTCGCGGTATCGTGGCGCATGCGGTTCCTCGGCCTGGCTGTTCTGCTCGTCGCGACCGCGGCGATCGCGGCGCCGGAGCCTGACAGTCGCACCGCGATCGACTTCATTGCGGGCGCTCACGCGTTAGCGGCGCACGGCGACGACGGCGGCCTGCATGCAGGTCTCGGCGCAGCCGTTCGCATCCACGACCTGTTGCCGGTGCATCGCCTCGACATCGAGATGGGATGGGAACGCACGCAGATGCACGGAGACGCGGACTTCGATCGCTTCGATCGGTTTCGCTTCACCGTCGGGACGGGCTTCGATCTGGGGAACGACTTCGATCTCGCAGTGGGTGCCGGGTTGGAGGTGCTCGATGCGACACGTGTCGTACCGTCGACAACGAACGCCTTCTCGCTGTCGTTCCGCGACTACAAGCCCGTGGCGTCAGCCGGCGTGGCCCGCTTCGTCGATCTCGGTGGCGCGTTCCTCGGTGGTGAGATCGTCGCGCGGATCAGCGAGCACGATGGATCGGCGCGCGGCCTGGACTTCAGCTATGTCGGCGCGGATGCGGAGCTGCGTGTGATCCTCCGCATATAGGCGATGCGAAACGCAGCGATACGTCTTGGCAGCAAAGACTGGCAGCGTGCGTGAGCAGCGCAGCGTCGGTATTCGCGTCGGCGGTGTGTAGAGTTGGGCATGCGGTTTCTCGCGGCGAGCGTGTTGCTTCTCGCGGCGACGGCGTACGCGGAGCCAGCGGAACGCACGCACCTCGACGTCGCGGCCGGCGTGCACGCGATCCGCTCCGAGGGAGAGACGCATGGCGGCGGCGGTGTTGCGATCCGCGGCCACGACCTGTCGCACGTGGTGCCGATCGACGTCGAGGTGGGTTTCGATCGAACCACCTGGGACGACGACGTTGGTCACGAGCGCTTTCATCGCGGGCGCGCCACCGTCTCGAGCTGGATGGAGTGGGACTCGCGCACGAGCGTGACGACGCTCTCGCTCGGAGGCGGTCTGGAGCTTCGTTACCTTCGTCGCGACATCGCGTCGACGGGCGGCGTCGTGCATGCCCACGCAACCGCGCCGCTGCTCGTGGCGTCCGCGCTGCACGTGCGACGCGTCGGTCCGGTGTGGCTGGGCGTCGAGGCGCTCGTGCGTGGCACGGCGTACGGTCAGGGCTGCCCGGGAACGGGAACGTGCGGCGGGTTCTACCAGTACGGTACCGCTGCCGAGCTGGAGCTCCGCATCGTCCTGCGCATCTAGCGCGGCGTGCGCGCCTGGAGGTACCCGTTGCCGCGCGTCATGAGCTGCCGGAAGCCTTCGAGGTCGCCGGCGCGGATGACAGAGCGGAGGCGCTCGACGGCGTAGAGCAGCGCGGCGAGTGACTCGGTGCCGTAGTCGTTGAGCGTCTGGATCTCGAAGTAGAGGTCGGGATTTTCTGCGGCGACCTTGGCGGCGACACCGAGCTGCGCGTCGAACGTGGTGGACGAGAGGTTCGCGAGCTTGGGTGCAGCTTCGCCGGACTCGGCGAGCGCCGTGAAGAACGCGATGTTGAGCGCGTGCGAGAGGCCGAGCACGTACGCGATGAGGCGATCGTGCGACTCGAGATCCATGTCGACGAGCGTGGCCATGGTGGGCTCGAACAGCGAGCGGGCGAGGGCCGTCGCTTCGGGCGCGCCGAGGTCGACGAAGATCACGTGGCGCCCCGAGAGGAGCTCCGTGTCGGGGCCGAACATCGGGTGGATGGAACAGACGCGACCGCCGGCATCGCGGAGCGCGTAGAGAGCTTTGCGCAGCGGCGACTTGAGGGAGCCCACGTCGAACACGATGCCCGTGGGCGGCTTCGCGGCCATGTCGTGGAGGATCTGCGCGGTGGCGGGCATGGGCGCCGCGACGACGACGAGCTCGTGATCGAGCGTGACGGTGCGCCAGTCGCGATGGAGTGGGATGCCAGCAGGTGCGTCGCCCGTGGGGTCGGCGATCTCGACGCTGTAGCCCTGCGCGCCGAGGTAGCGCACGAACCAGCGCCCCATGTTGCCGCAGCCACCGATGACGAGGACGCGGCGGCCGGAGCCGGTCGCGTTGGAGGCGACGGTGTCCTTTTCCTGGACGGTGAGCGAGCCGCGGATGAGCGCGAGGATCAGCTCTTCGCCCATCTGGGGCGTGAGGCCGTGCTGGACCGCGGCGGCGCGCGCGCGCTCGATGACGTCCTTCTCCTGGCGGAAGTCGCGCGTGGGGATGCCCGCGTCGCGCTTGGTCTGACCGATGCGCTGCGCGACGGATTGGCGCTTCGCGACGAGCGCGAGGATGTCGCGATCGATCTGGCCGAGCTCGGTGCGGAGCGTGTCGAGCTTGGAGCGGGCGTCGTCGGACATCCCGCGAACGTACCGCAGGTGATGGCTACGCGACGATGCGGTGCGCGCCGGACGGGCGGCGAAGGATCGGCTTGCCGCGCGTGGTCCAGCGGATGAAGCAGCGGAAGGCATCGTGCGCGGCACCGACGACGCGCTCGGCGACCGCGGGGTGCTCGGAGATCTGGTCGAGCACGGCACCGAACTGGCGCCAGCGCTGACCGAGGAGACCACCGCCCGCTTCGAGATAGTTCGAGGCGCAGGTCAGCTCGGTCGGGAAGCGAGAGAGGAGATGGCGACGCGCGACCTGGTGCGCCAGCGCGGCGCGTTCGGAGACGTACATCCAACCGAGCGCTTCGGCGGCGCTGCGGAAGGACGGAACGGTGAGGCACATCGGCAGCTCGGCGACGGTGGACGCTTTCCAGCCGAGGCGCATGAGGTCCTGCGCGATGAGGTGACCGCGCGAGCGGGCCTTGAGATCGAGGAGCTGGTCGAGCTGTGCGGACAGCGCGAGCGCGGTCTCGAGCGGCGTCTCGAAGCCGTACGTCAGCGCGAGGAAGTCGCGGTACGCACGTGGGTTGAAGTCGTCTTGAAACAGCGCGTCGCGCCCGACGTCAGCGTCGGCGTGAAAGGCGGCAGTCTCGACGTTAAGGCGATCGATCATCCATGACGGAGAGGCCACGCGAACGGTAGATGCAAGTCACGTACGTGGCTTCCCCGCGCATGATCCTCGACGGTTAGCGCGAGATCACGAGGAGCCTGCGCGGTAGAGCACGGACGATCGCGGGTCGCTGTGCGCAGCTGCCTCGGGTATGGAACAGCCTACACGCGGCGTGCGATGACGACCTTGGCGACGAGGTGCGGCTCGACCGCCTCGACGGAGCCGCCGCACTCGCGCAGGATTCCCTCGATGTCGTCGGCGAGGTAGTCCTCGAAGAACGGCTCGTGGAACTCGCTCGGGAATGCTCGCAGAGCGCTCGCGATGGAGGAGGACTCGGCGAGCTGCGCGCTGTCCTCGATCACGACGAGGCCGCCCGGCTTGGCGACGCGCAGCATCTCGCGGATGACATTGCGGCGCGCGTTGCGGGGCAGCTCGTGGAAGAGATAGACGCTCGTGACGACGTCGAACGTCGCGTCGGGGAACGGCAGGTGCTCGGCGTTGCCCTCGTGCATCCGCACGTTGTCGTCGTGCAGGCGCGCGCGCGCTTTGTCTGCGTACGCGGGCGAGAGATCGATGCCGTCGAGCTGGAGCGTCGGGTGCGTGCGGCGGAGCTGGTGGAGCGTGCGACCGGTGCCGCACGCGACGTCGAGTGCGCGCATGCCATCGGCTCCACCACGCGCGCGAATGTAGCGAGTGATGGGCGGAATGATCTGGCGACGCATCACGTCCGCGAGACCGCGGAACAGGAGCTCGACGCCCAGCTCGTAGACCTCGGCGCTGTGCTCGCTGAAGTAGCCGTCGGTCTGCCAGTGGAAGTTGCGGCGGTAGTAGGCGGGGTACTGCGTCTTGTCGACGGCCGGGATGTCCTTGTAGTTGCCGCTCTTCATGCGGCGCATGACGTTGGGCGCGTCGCGGATGAGATCCGGCAGCGCTTTGAGATACCGGCGGACCGGCAGATCGAACAGCAGCTCGCGCGGGTAGAGCTTCTCCGCGACGTTCTTCAAGTCGCGCGCGTGCAGCTCTTTGCGCCGGCGCATCAGCTCCTTGAGCTCGAAGCGGTTGATCGTCGGGCGCGGCGTGCGCGAGACGAGGCGGGCGGCCTCTTGCGCGATCGTCGCGTTGATCAGGAATCCCAGATGGGCCGAGTGGTACGCGAGAGCCGTGAGTCGCTGATCCAGACGCATGGGACCCCTTCGATGCTGCTAAGCCCGCCGCCGTCTCCTGCGAAGGAGCACGCCGCCGATGACCACGCCCGAGAGTAGCGCAGTCGGCACGTTGGTGCTCGATGACGAAGTGCCGCAGCAGCTGGGATCATCGTCACTACCGCCGCCCGGATCGGGGCAGCCGGGGGAGACAGGCTCGCCATCGTGCATGGGTGGGCAGCAGGTCGGGTTCTCCGTGACGCCGAGCTGGCTCCGTGTCACGCACCAGTTCGTCGTGCCGAGCATTTCTCTGTCGACGCAGGAATCGCGCTGCACCGTCCCGACAGGGCAATCGACGGGGCCGAGGATGTCCTGGAAGTGGAGCACCGGCGTCCACGTCGCGAGGTCGGTGGACTTCATGATCCCGTAGCCGTCGGACGGAATCTCCACCTGCATCGGCGTGGGCTCCACGTGGTAGTTCGCCGTGCAGGCCCAGACTTCACCGGCGTCATTCTCGGAGAGGCAGTTGATATGCGGCGGATTGACGAGGTCCTGCCACGTCGCGCCACCGTCGTGCGAGACGGAGCTACCAGCCAGCTGCGTGCTCGCGACGAGATCGCCGTTCGCACGCGCGAGGAAATAGATCGTCGCGTTCTTCTCGAGGATCTTCGTCCACGTCGCACCGCCATCCGTGCTCTTCGCGATCGCGTCGTCGGTCTTGTCGGGATTGGTCGGGTCGATCAGATCGAGGTGCAGATACAACACGTCGGGATTCGTCGCCGAGACACCGACGAGCTGCATCGTCGTGTTGGTGGTCGCCACGAGCCCGGTCTGCCCCATCGGTTGATACGAGTGACCGCCATCGTCGCTGCGGAACAGCAGATGCCCGCGGCCCTGCATCGGCAGCACGCGGAACCCACTGACGTAGACGCGCTGCGGATCCGACGGCGCGACGCGAATCGACTCCCACCAGTCACTCGGCTGGCCGGGGTTCGCGCTGATCGGGAACGTCGCGCCGTCGTCAGTGCTGACATAGAGCTTCGGATCCGCGGGGACGGTCGTGGTCGCGGTCCGATCGAGTCCCATGTACACCGCGCCATCTGGTCCTTGCGCGAGCGTCGTGACCGCCGCGTTCTCGCCAAACGCCGTCGCGTCGAACGTGCATCCATCGCGGTTGACGAGCGCACCGTTGAACGTCGTCGCGAAGATCGAGCCCGGCTCCGTATAGGCGTACGTCGGATCGAACAGGCCGTTGTAGTGCAGCGCGTCCTCGCACATCCAGCGCCACGTCGCGCCGTTATCGTGCGTGACAACAAAGCCGAACGTCATGCCGCACGCGACGTCCGCGTCGTGACCGCGACGGAAGTTGATCGAGATCGTCTCCGAGGGCCGACCGTTCCCGAACGCGGGCGCCGCCGTCGCGAGAACCGCCGCCGCCACCCATGCGCGCATGGGCTAGTCCCGACGACGACGACGAGAGAGCAACACGCCTCCGACGACGATCGACGCGAGCAACGCGGTGGTGCCGCCCGCTGCCGACGCGCTGGACTCGCAGCAACCACCGCCGCCACCACTGCCGCCGCCATCCGTGTTTGGCTGCTCGCAGCCCGGCGTGACCGCTTGCCCGTCCGTGACCGGCGCGCAGCACGTGGGGTTCGCCGTGACGCCGAGCTGGTTGTGGACGCCGCACCAGTACGTGAGATCACCGGCCAGGATCCCATCCTCGCACGTGTCGCGCTGGACTGTCCCCATCGGGCACTCGACGGGGCCGAGGATATCCTGATAGCGAAGGACCGGCGTCCACGTCGCGAGATCCGTCGACTTCATGACGCCCGCGTTGTCGGACGGAATGCTGCCACCACCGTAGTTCTGCGTGCAGGCCCAGACTTCGTGCGCGACGTTCTCCGAGAGGCAGTTGATGTGGGGCGCGCCAGCGACGTCGGTCCAGACCGTGCCCCCGTCGTGCGAGACCGACGTGCCCATGCCTTGCGTGCCGACGACGAGGTCGCCGTTGGCTCGCGCGAGGAACGCCAGCTGCGTCGTCTTCTCGATGATCTTGGTCCACGACGTGCCGCCGTTCGTGCTCTTGAAGATGCCCTCGTCGAGCACGTTCGGCGCGCCGATATTGTCGAGCTTCGCGTAGAGCGTATCCGCGCTGGTGGGCGAGACACCGACGAGCGAGACGGTCGTGTCGTCCGTCAGCGTCAGGCCCGTCGTGCCCATCGCCGTGTACGTCATGCCGCCGTTGTCACTGCGGAACAGCAGGTGCGTGCGGCCGCTGCCGGTGAGGCGAAACCCCGTGACATAGATCCGGCTCGCGTCGGTCGGCGCGCTCTTGATCGACTCCCACCAATCGTTGAGCTGGCCGGGGCTCGCGCTGATCGGGAACGTCATGCCGTCGTCGTGGCTGACGTAGATCTTCGCATCGCCGGGATCGCTGTGCGACGGGTCGGCGGGCTGGTTGAGACCAGCGAAGAGGGCACCGTCGGCGGGCCCTTGCCCGACCGTCGAGACGAAGACGTTCGCGCCGAACGTGCTGTTGTCGAACGTGCAGCCCTGGCGGTTCACGACCGCGCCGTCGAACGAGGTCGCGAAGATCGTGCCCGGCTCCGAGTACACGTAGATCGGATCGTAGACACCGGTGCCCGTGTAGTGGACCGCGTTCTCACACATCCAGTGCCACGTCGCGCCGCTGTCGTGCGAGATGGCGAGTCCGAACGTCAGGCCCAGGACGATGTCCGTATCGTGCGAACGACGAAAGTTGATCGTTGAAGTTCCGGGCGGGCGACCGTTCGCGAGGGCCGGCTGAGCCGCCGCGAGAATCGCCAGCGCTACCGCCCCGAGAGATGAAGCCAACCGCATTCGCCGAGCCTATCCCTGCAGGGCCCCGACCGCGAGAGAGAAGCCCTGTGGCCTGGCTCACGCCTACTAACTAACCGAGACCAATTTCCTTCAGTCGCTGCGCCAGGTACTGGCCGGCGGTCAGGCTCGGGAATTTCGCCTCGCCTCCGGTCCGGGCGACGCAGCTGGGGAGCGGCGTCAGGTCGACATCGGCGCGCGCGTGGACGAAGCACGGCATGGAGAAGCGCTCGCTCGCCGAGTCGCTCGGGTTGACCACGCGATGGGTGGTGGACTTGTAGAGGCCGTTCGTCACGTTCTGGAGCATGTCGCCCGCGTCGACGACGATCGTGTCGAAGCCGGTATGGATCGGCATCCATGTCCCGTCGAAGCGCTTGAGCTCGAGGCCCTCGGACGTCGCGCCCGAGAGCAGCGTGATCAGGTTGATGTCCTCGTGCGCGGCGGAGCGAACGGCGCCGGCGGGAACGTTACCGGTGACCGGAGGATAGTAGAGAACGCGCACGATCGTGTCGGAGTCGCGTGCCATCGACGAGAAGCGCGTGGCCGGCTCGTCGATGTACGCCGCCGCCGCTTCGAGCAGCGAGAGGCCGATGCGCTCGAGGTGGCGATAGAGGTCGATCAGTGTGGGCCCCAGCTCGGCGACTTCGGTGGGCCAGAAGTTTGGGCCGTAGACGGCGTGCACCGGGTGGTCGTCGGGGACGTCGGGGCGCCCGACCTGCCAGAACTCCTTGAGGTCGGGCGCGTTGGAGTCCTTCGCGTGCTCCTTGCCAAAGCCCGTGAAGCCGCGCTGGCCCTTCTTCTTGGCGTCGTGATAGCGCTGCTTGAGCTCGTCCGGCTGGTGGAAGAACGCTTGCGAGACCTTGTACGCCTTCTGCGTCAGCTCGTCGGGAACGCCGTGGTTCTTGACCGCAAAGAAGCCGGTGTCCATGAGAGCGCCGCCGACGGTCTTGATGAAAGAAGCGCGCGCCTCGCCCCCGGCGTCCCAATCACGGAGATCGACGACGGGGATGTTTTGTACTGCCATCACCACGATTATAACGGATCGTTTTGAACGAGCGCGGCTTGGCGACGATCGCTTCTTTACGAGCGCGCGGCAGCTGCTTGAACGCGTACTCGACTCGGAGCGCCGTCCCCTTTGTCATGCATCGGCGGGTGAGGACGACTCGGAGCGGACCGCGGCCGCGGGTGTAGCGCGCCCCCTTCCCTGCGTCGTGCGCGGCGATGCGCGTGGCGACATCTCGGGCAATTCCGCAGTACAGGGAATCGTCCGCGCAGCGTGCGACGTACACGTACCAGTGCACCGTCGGAGTATCGCCGATTCGATCGGTGTACGCTTATTTGCGGTGACCAAGTCCAGGGACGGGGACCCCCTCGCCGATCCGCGGGGGATGACGCTGCCAGCAACGGAGGACACCTTCGTCACGCTCAAGCGCGGCGCCGATGTGTCCGTCGAGCCGACGATGCGGGCGACGCCGATGCCGAGTACGCCGGGGCACTCGAAGGCAGGCTTGGGCGTCTCGAGCGAGAGCATCCCCGAAGGCGAGCTCGGCGCGCGCTACGAGCTGGGCACGGCGATCGGGCGCGGCGGAATGGGCGAGGTGCGCGCGGCGCGCGATGCGCGGATCGATCGCGAGGTCGCCGTGAAGCTGATGCGCCACGCCGACAAGACCGAGGCCGACGTTCTGCGGTTCTTCCGTGAAGCGCGCGTCCAGGGAGCGCTCGAGCACCCGTCGGTGGTGCCGGTGCACGACCTCGGGATCGACCGCGAGAACGGGCCGTACTTCGTGATGAAGCGGCTCACGGGCACGACGCTGCAGGAGGTCCTGACGTCCAAGGATCCGTCGATCCGCGATCGCTGGGAGGTCACGACGCTGCTCGATCGCCTCTCCGATGTTTGCCTGGCCGTCGAGCTCGCGCACACGCGCGGTGTGATCCACCGCGACCTCAAGCCCGCGAACATCATGCTCGGCGATTTCGGCGAGGTGTATGTCCTCGACTGGGGACTCGCACGCATCACCGCCGACGCGGAGTCGCTCGAAGGCGTGATGCCGCTCTCGGGCGACCACGGCAGCATGCAAACGGAGACGCAAGCAGGCGCGTTGCTCGGCACGCCGGGCTACATGTCGCCCGAGCAAGTGCGCGGTGAAGCGGTCACGGCGGCGACGGACGTGTTCGCGCTCGGCATGACCCTGTACGAGATCGTCGCCGGCATCCCTGCCCTGCCCCGCGGTATGGCGGCACTCCCCGGCACGCTCGAAGCGGACGAGCATCGGCCGAGCACGGTCACTCCCACGGTTCCACCGGAGCTGGATCAGCTGTGCGCCGACGCGACCAATGCCGAGCCGGCGAAGCGGCCAACGGCGCGCGAGCTGTCATCCCGCATCGATCAGTTCGTGCGCGGTGATCGCGATACGGCGCGCCGCAAGCAGCTCGCGGCCACGCACGCGCGCAAGGCCGCGGAGGCGCTCGCGACCAGTGGACTGGGCGGTCGCACGACGTCGATGACCGAGAGCGGCGGGATGTCGACCTCGACGGTGCGCGACGCTTCCGACGAGGCGCGTGCGCTGGCGACGCGTGAAGCGGGTCGCGCGCTCTCGCTGGATCCGACGAACTCGGCCGCCGGCGCGATCCTCGCGAAGCTGCTGATCGAAGCGCCGACCAAGCTCCCCGCGGAGGCACTCGCGCAGGCACAAGCAGCTCGTGCCGAGGCGCGACGCGCTGTTTTCGTGTCCGCGCAGTGGGGCTTCCTGAGCCTGATCGCGTTGACGCTGTCGATCCTGTTCCTCGGCCCGAGGATCGTGTGGCCCGTCGTTCTCGCCGCTGCGGTCGCGACGGGGATGTGGTTGGTGACGCGGCGCCTCGCGCGCGAAGCCGTCGATGGCAGGTCGCTCTGGTTCGTTCTGCTCGGCGTCTTCTCCGCGACCCTGCTGTTCATGGCGGGCGTGCTGTTCGGGCCGTTCCTCGTCCTGCCCGCGTTCCTCATCGGGTCGATCGCCGGCTTTCTATCGCAACCGACAGACTTCAAGCCGTGGATCCCCGTCTCGTTGATGTGCTTTCCCCTCGTCCTCGTCGTGGTCCTCGAGCACGTCGGAATCATCCCGCACACGACGTCGTTCGTGAACGGTGCGCTGCTGATCACGTCACCGATCATCGACCTGACGCCGTTCCGCACCGTGCTGCTGGTCGGGGCGTCGATCCTGACGCAGATCGTCAACACGGTGTTCTTGTTCGTCAGCACCATGAAGGTGCAGCGCGAGGCGCAGAACCGCATCCACGCGCAACGCTGGCACCTCGAGCAGTTGCTGCCGCTCGAAGACGCGCAGTCGACGCTGCCCAAGCCGCGCTCCAAGGTGCCGACGCGTCGCCCGGCGGATGCCCGAGCGCCGACCGACACGCAGAAGCCGTGATCAACCGATCTTGTGCTCGATCTCGGGCGCGGTCGCGAAGAAGCGGTTGCGCTTGGGATCGTTGAAGCGCTGGTAGTCGATCAGCCACGGCGTCACCTGGGCGGTGCCGTTCTCGAGGCGGATCGTCATCGCCATCGGCGTCACCGAGCGATAGCTCGAGTCCTCGGGCAGGTCGTTGTTGTCGGCGCCACCGGCCGAGAACAGCGTGATGAGTGACGTCTGGTCCGAGTACATCGACTTGAAGCCGGCGTCGACCTTCTCGTGACCGCGCACGAGCATCGAGCAGCCAAGCTTCTGCATGAACGTCTCGAACTGCAGCTTGCCGAACGGGAAGCGCGCGTTCTGCGCTTGCAGATCGTCCGGGATGAAGTCGGCCGTCGACGGATCGCTCCACAGCATCTGGAAGCGCACGTCGGGATCGTTGAGACCCGACATGTCCGCGAGCTTCGCCTTGATCTCCGTGTCGCGCGGAATGCCGGCGTGCACGAACATCAGGTCGTCGAAGAACAGCATGTTCGGCATCTCTTCGAACATCTTCATGTAGTCCGCGAACACCTCGCCGGGCACGTGGCCGATGAGCGTGTTGATCGCTTCCGCGGGCTTCACGCCGCCGTAAATGCGGCCGCGATACTCGATGTAATACTCGTGATTGCCGCGCAGCGGGAACACGTGCTCGGGCGCCGCGAGATACAGTTCCATCACCGCGCGGAGCACGCCGTTGTACGAGAAGCGGCCGCGATCGATGTAGTCGCCGAGCAGCACGAGCTTGGGCTCGGGCTTGGAGTTGTCGAGCTTCCACGCCTCGAGCTTGGCGAAGAAGTCGGCCTGCAGCAGCGCGCCCTTGAGGCACGAGTAGCAGCCGTGCAGATCGCCAAGGACGGTGATGTCGTAGACGCGGTTCGGCTCGGCAGGGTGGACGTAGACGTGACCGTCGAGGAACGGCTTCTCGCCCGTGAAGTCCGCGATGGTCGTGCGCCCGCGCAGCTTGCCCTCGCCCGCCGCCTTCTGCGCCGCGAGCTGGCTCTGGAAGCGGTGCATGAGGTCGAGGTCAGCGTCGACCTGGGCCTTGATGCGCTCGGGATCCGCCGAGTAGTGCTGCTCGAACGTGTTGAAGAACGGGTGATTGTCGAGGCGCGTGGCGTTCGTGCCCGGGTTGTTGAACGCGATCTTGCTCGCGTCGCGAAGGATCTCGATGTCGCCGGGCGCGAGCGTCTCCGTCGAGTTGAGCAGCGTGTCGAGCTCGGCGCGAAACTTGGCCTCGCTGGGATGCACGCTGCCGTCGGCGTAGATGAGCTCGTCGATCGTCGACAGCAGCTCGACCTGGTTGTCGCGGTCGAACGTCTGGAAGATCTCGAAGCTGCGGAGCTTCAACTTCGAGTAGACGAACTTCTCGACGTCCTCGCCATCGGCGACCGCCTCGTCAAACAGGTCGTGCACGCTGCGATCGATCTGCTCGAACACCTCGTGGAAGTGCGCGACGAACTTATTGATGACCTCGTCGCGCGTCTTGGGCTCCGCATCGGGCATCGCGAGCTTGGCGCGCGCCGTCACGAGCTGACGGATATAGATGCGGACGAAGGTCTTCTCGGTGAAGTCGAACTCGCCATCGATGTACCCGAACGCCGTCAGGTAGAAGATGATGGCGTTCATCTGCTGTTCGGCGACTTCGGGATTCGTGGAGAAGGTAAGCATCGACGGGGTCAATGGTGACCCGGTCACGAAGTTCGGTGCAAGCGCGGGCCGGTATATGATGGAGCCGTGCGCACACGGGTTCTGATCGCGCTGGGGGCCTCTCTCGCGAGCGTCGCGGTCGTGCACGCGGATCCTCGCCTGGAGGCAGGCGGCTATGTCGGCATCGGCTTTTTGCCCAACAACGTCCAGCTGGGCGATTCGTGGGCACCGGAGCAGGTTCCCGGCACCGCGCCCCTATTCGGCGTACGCCTGGCCGCCCTGCTACTCCCGCATATCGACGTCACCGAGACCCAGCTCTTCCAAGTCGGCGTTGAGGTGGAGACCGATCTCTCCCTCGCCCACACCGGCGCGATGGGCTCGCGCATGAGCTACTTCGCTCCCGTCTTTGGCTGGCGCGCGCACATGCTGTTTCGCTACGTCGATACCGAGATCCCTGTCCAACCGTTCCTCCTCGTCGGCGGTGGCGGCGAAACGGTCGCGTCCGAATCGCCGTTCATGCGCAAAGAGTCGGACCCGATGGCCTACTACGGCGGCGGCATCGCGCTCCCGCTGATCGATGGCTACTCCGTCCGTATCGACGGTCGGCACGGCTTCATGGCGTCGCGCGGCGGCAACGTCACGTCCGTCGGTGAGTTGCAGCTGGGCATCTCTGGAACGTTCGGTTTCCCGGAGAAACGTCGCCCCGGCCGCCCCGCCGAGCCGCCGCCGGAGCAGCCGGTCATCGACGAGACTGACTCCGACCACGACGGCCTCCCCGATCACATCGACAAGTGCCCCGACGAGAAGGAGACCGTCAACGGCCTCAACGACGGCGATGGCTGCCCCGAGCCCGACGCGGACGCCGACGGCGTCATCGGCGATGCCGACAAGTGCCCGGGCGTCGCCGAGGATGTCGACGGCTTCCAGGACGACGATGGCTGCCCCGATCTCGACAACGACGGCGACGGCATCGACGACGTCACGGACAAGTGCCCGAACGAGCCCGAGACGCGCAACGGCTTCGACGACGAGGACGGCTGTCCCGACGGGATCCCCGCCGCCGTGATCGACACACTCGCGGATGCATCAGCGAAGGTTGCGTTCAAGAGCGGGAGCGCGAAGGTCACCGACGCGACCAAGGAAGCGCTCGCGCCGGTGCTCGAGCTCGTGAAGACCAAGAAGTCGATCAAGGTCGTCATCACGGCGACGCCGGCCAAGAAGTCCGATGCCGCGCTCGCCAAGCGCCGCGCCGACGCCGTGAAGTGGTACCTCGTCGATCAAGGCGCCGCCGAGGGCCGCTTTGTCACGAAGGTCGCGCAGCCGAACAAGGGAATAGCGATCCAGCTCACCGTCGTTCTCGAGTAAGCGTGCGCAACACACCTGTCCTGCTCTTCGCCCTGCTCGGGTGCGGTGGAAGCTCGACGCCCAAGCCGGTCACCAACGCGAGCGTCAGCGCGCCGCCCGTGATCATCGCGCTCGCCGATACCGATCGCGTGCGCATCGTCGCCGTCACTCCTGCCGAGACCAAGACGCTGCGCGACGTTCCCGTGCCTGGGTACCTGACCGACATGCAGTGGATCCTGCCGGATCCGATCGTGCTTCTCGACGCGCCGAGGAGCGACTGCCTGATGCCGGAAGAGTTCTACAAGACGCACGAGCAGTACGTCGCAGCCCAGAGCGCGTGCACCGCGGATCCCGCAACCGTGGGAGTGATCGGGCGGGTCACGAATCACGGCTTCGTTCCGTACCCGAAGCTCCCCGACTCGACGTGGGCCGGCCTCAAGCAACCCGACGAGAACGGCTCTCTCTGCCAGAGCGGCTGCTGGAGCTTGACGATCCGAAACGACGCGGTCTACGAGGGGCACTGCATCGCGGCGTTCTCGGCGGATGGAATGGAGATCTGCGACGACTGGATGTACGCGCGGATCGACGTGCCAGGTCCTGCGATGGAGAAGCTCCCGGAGTGGTCCGTGTCGACGCCCGTCGCTCCGACGCATCCGCCAGCTCCTGCACCCGCCCCGATCGAGGTCAAGGCATCCCCTCTCGTGAAGGTCGAATTGCTCGCGCAGGAAGAAGAGGCGCGGTACGGCGGCAAGCTCACGCAGCTGCGCTGCACGGAGGGCGCGAACGTCACGCTCTATCCCGCGGACGTGAAGGAGCTCGATCTCGGCATGGGCGAGAAGGTGACATGGCTGTCGTCGAATCCGCCGCGCTTCCTCGCGTTCTACGGTCACGACGGGATGACGCCGCACAACGAGAATGTGCTGTTCGAAGGTTGTGACCCGCACGTCGTGGGCGACACCGTCGAGGGTCCCGATGACATCCTGATCGTCGACGGGACGCTGTATCAGCGCGGCCGTCTCATCGGTACGGTGCCTGGCGCGAAGCTCGTCGACTTCTCTCCGATGTAGGTGCGAATTCTCCTCTACGATGGAGGGGATGAAGACCGCGCTCGCCTTGTTACTCGTGTGCGCTGCGTGCGGTGGTGGTGGCGGTGGCGGCGGCGATGACACGGGGAACGACGGCGATGCCGGGCCTGGCTCCGGATCGGGCGACACGTTCGGCGGAACGTTCCGCCACGGCATGAACGATGGCCATCCAAACGGCAGCTGGACCGACAACCAGGGCGGTGCGCTCGGAGCCGCCGCCGGCGCAGACAGCAATCGCATGAAGCTGCCGGAGTACTTCCTCGAGCAGTGGGGCGCGGGTATTCGCGTCGACGCGGCGAAGAGCTACGACGCCGTGGGCATGTCGAACCTGGTGTGCTTTCTCATCGGGCCGTCCAAGACGCACTCGACGGACTCGAGCGGCAACAACCTCGAAGCATTCATCCCGAAGAACCTCTACGAGCCGATCTTCAAGAGCGACGGCACGGTGAACCCCGACAACTACTGGGCCGCATACGTTGCCGAGACGGTCACCGCGTACTCGCCGTATGTGCGGATCTGGGAGGTGTGGAACGAGCCCGACTGGACGCCGAACTACGACACGACGCTCGGCTGGGCGACGGCCGCGCCGACGAAAGGCGATCTGCCGCGCTTCAACGGCACGATCCACGACTACATCCGCATGCTGCGCGTGACGTACGTGGTCGCGAAGAAGATCGATCCGACGGCGCAGATCGCGCTCGGTGGCGTCGGCTATCCAACGTTCGTCGACGCGATCCTCCGCTACACGGACAACCCCGACGGTGGCGCGGTCACGACCGAGTTTCCGAACAAGGGCGACGCGTACTTCGACGTCCTGAACTTTCACTACTAC
Organism: Kofleriaceae bacterium; assembly: GCA_036499725.1. GTDB lineage: Bacteria > Myxococcota_A > Polyangia > Haliangiales > Haliangiaceae > JABFXX01. The sequence goes on along the minus strand of DASYDE010000032.1, from coordinate 24,468 downwards.
CCGCTCTACACCCCGGGCAACTCCGACGCGGGCGCGGCAGGTCTGATCGCACAGCGCGATGCCATGCAGGCCGAGCTCACGAAGTTCGGCGTCACGGGCAAGACGTTCAACGCGACCGAGACGGGCGCACCGCGCATCCAGATCGCGGGGTTCCCCGGCGGGGAGGACTACGCCAAGAACTATCTGCTCAAGGCGATGCTCGGCGGGCACCTCGCGGGAATGATCGGCCTCGACTGGTTCATCCTCAGCGACGGCGCGACGAACGAGACGGGCACCGACCCGTATTCGTATATGGGCCTCTATCACAACGTCGCAGACCTGACGGATCCGTCGCAGGCGGTGATGACGGAGACGGGCACCGCGTACGCGACGCTTGGCAAGCTGCTCAAGGGCGCCACGGTGGATCGGACGAAGACGGCGGCGCTCGCATTGCCGAGCGGTGTCATGGGCGGCGCGTTCCATACGACGGACGGGCACACGATCCTCGCGCTATGGGCGACCACGGCGACGGGCGAGGCAGCGGCGGCGAGCTACAGCGTGAGCACGAGCGGAGTGGTCACGGCGTATACGTGGGATTACGCGACGACGCACACGTCGACGACGATCGCAGCCTCGGGCGGAACGGCGACGCTGTCGCTGTCGTCGACACCGCAGTTCTTCGCGCTGCCCTGACCCGATGCGCACGTGGGCGCGCTACGATTCGGTTCGCGACGATGCAAGGAGTCCTGCACGCACTCGACGGATTCGGCGGGATTTACTTCGCCCTCTTCGTCCTCGCGCTCCTCTCCGGCGTCTTCCCGCTCACGAACGCGGAGGCCGCGATGATCGCGCTCGGCGCGGGCTCGCACTACAGCGTGATGAAGCTGATCGTGCTCGCAGTCATCGTCGCGATCGGTCAGAGCTGTACGCACGCGATCCTGTTCTTCCTCGCGCGCGGCATGGGAAAGGTGGGCGCGAAGAAGCGACCGTGGCTCGAGAAGCGGATCGCAAAGGCGCACGTCCTCGCCGAGAAATGGAAGAAGAGCGAAGTCCTGCTGATGGTGCTTGGCGCGACCGTCGGCTTTCCGCCGCAAGCGCTCATCGCGCTTCTCGCGGGCACCATCGGCATCCGCTACCGCGTGTTTGGCACGATCGACCTCCTCGGTCGCATCGCGCGCTTCACGACGATCGTGCTCGTCGCGTACTTCGCGCGGTAGAGCTACTGGGCGAGCGCGAGGTCGAGATCGATCACGCGGTCGCACGAGTCACCACCGCCCGGGCACAGCTCGGCGTAGCGGATGCGCCGCACGGGCAATCCGGGCGCTGCGATGTAGAGATCGCAGTTCGGAAACCGCGTGCCCAGCGAGCCAACGAACGCTTTCCCTTCGACGTCGGTGCGCGCGACCCAGCCCTGTGGAGAGGTCTCGGTGTCGTCACCGGGACACGCGACCGTAACGAGCGCGTTCGCGACTGGAACATGGTCGGGCCCACGCAGCTTCACGTGCGCTCCCCAGATCGGATCGCAGCCACTCGCGAACATCAGCGCGAGCGCCAAGCCAAGCCACGACAGCGTGGCCATCGCAAAGGAGTGCGACTTCATCGCGCCACCTCCGCCCGGTGCGGGGGCGTGGCGTACGGACGCGCGATCTCCGTCGGGGACGGATACGAGCGGCCCCGGTCGTTCTCGCTCGTGACATATGGCGTCGCATTGGGAATGTCGGAGAAGACGAACGTCAGCGGCGGACATGCGTCGGGCGCGGTGCACAGGCTCGCGTCGTGGCTCTCGATCGGCAACACGTCGGGTACGCCGACAGTGACGACGCACTTGCCCGCATCGACGTCGCCATAGAAGCGCAGGCGCGCGCGGCCTTCTGCGTTCGTGATCTTCGCGGAGTGCGAGAAGCCGCATTCGCCCGCGACGAGGGCGCCCTCGACCGGCATGCGCGCCATGGTCACATCGGCTGTCAGGTAGTGCGCAGGGGGTGGACAACCGCCCAGCAGGAAGACCGCAGCCAGGTGGCTCACGGCGAACAGCGTCTTAGAGGAAGCCATATGCGACTACAACGAGCGCCCTCGTCGGAACTTTCGCATCGCGTCGTCGATGACGACGTTTGCCACATCGTGTGGGCCAGCGACGACACCTACACGCTGCAGACAACCCCGTGCGGCCGGATCTGCATGGCTCGCAAACAATCTCGCGCGAAGGTGTAAGCGAATGGGTTCGCGTACGATAGCGACCGAATATGCGCACTTACGCCTCCGCACTCCGCATCGCCTCGTTGCTCGTCGTCGCGCCGCTCGCCGCGTGTACTCACCACAACGGCCCGCCCGGAACGCCGACCGGCAACGATCTCATCATCAACGACGTCGGCACGATCGAGTTTGCGGACAGCGTGAACAACTGCCCCACGCCCGCCGGCGAGGGCGACATCAAGCTGACGTTCGACAACGGCGAGACCCGCGTGAAGGGCGAGTGCAAGGGTGGCGTGAAGGTCGGCAAGTGGAAGGGCTGGTACACGAACGGCGCGCTCGCATGGAAGGCCGAGTTCACGGACGGTCTGCTCGACGGAGACTTCGTGTCGTATCACCCGAACGACAAGAAGCGCTCGCAGCTGACGTACCGCAAGGGCAAGGGCGAAGGCACGCTGAAGGCCTGGTACTACAACGGCGAGAAGCGCATGCAGGGCGAGTTCTCCGACGGCAAGAAGAACGGCTGCTGGGAGACCTGGCACGACAACGGTCAGAAGGCCACGAAGGGCACGTACTCCGACGACATGCAGGTCAAGACGTGGCTCGCATGGACGCCGACCGGCTCGAAGAGCAAGCAAGAGCTCGGCGGGAGCGCGGCGCACGGCGAGTGCTTGATCACGCTGTAGGCCGCAACGACGCGACGGCTGGCCGCGACGACGTGACGCCAGAGGAGTTGGCCGCAACGACGCGACGACGCAACGGCAGAGGTATTGGCCGCAACGACGCGACGACGCGACGTCAGAGGTATTTGCCGCAACGACGCAACGACGCAACGGATCAGGGACCTCGCCGGGCGAGGTACGTTGTGACCTCGATGAAGGAGCTTGTCGCACGATTGCTCGAGCGTCCGTTGGTGGCGCCCGCGGAGCCGGTGCGTGGGCTCGACGCGATCGTGGTGCTGGGCTCGCCGCTCGGTCCCGGCGATTCGCTCACGCCGGTGCTCGCCGAGCGCGCCAACGCAGCGGTGGGATTGTTCCGGGCTGGGGGCGCGCCGCTGATCGTGGCGACAGGCGGTATCACGCATGGTGCTCGGCGGGCGGAAGCCGATGTGCTCGCCGATGCGATCCGCCGCGAGGTCGACGTCGACGTGGTGGTCGAGCGCGGGTCGCAGACGACGGCCCAGAACGCGCGGTTCACGGCAACGATCCTCGCGGAGCGCGGCGCGAAATCCGCGTGGATCGTCACGCAGCCATTTCACACGCGGCGCGCCGTGCGCCTGTTTCGCGAGGCGGGCATCGACGCGCATGCGTGGCACATTGCCGACTCGCTCGAGTATCGCGACCGTACGCGCGCGCTGCGCTGGTGCATCCGCGAGTACGTCTCGTGGGCCGCGCTGTTCGTTGGCAAGCGCTAATGGTCGACCGGCTCGTCTTCGAGCCCAGGGAACTTCTCGAGGAGCTCGGCGACCAGCACGAGGACCACGAGCCCATTCTCCTCGGCGATCCCGGTTCGCTTCGTTCCGTTCGAAGTCAGCACGCCGGCGCCGCAGTAGTGGAGGAGACTCGAGTCCACCGATGACAAGTTGTCGTCGGGATCCGGTCCGAGACGAAGCCAGGCCGCTGCTGCTTCGTGCTCCAGGGAGGCCTGGGCGTCGGCATCGAAGAACGCGATGGTGTTGTGCGAGATGAACAGCGTCTCGACGCGACGAAGGCCCGCGCGGAGCTCGTCCTCGCGAGACAGCGCGTCCTGGTGAACCGCGACGAACGCAGACATTCCCGCGTAGACGGGGTTGTACTCGACGAACACCGTCCAGCGTCCACGTGCGGCGCGTCCCTGCCATCGCTCCGCGACAAATGGATCGCCGACGCTCAATAGATCGTTGACGTGAAAGAACGATCCCACCCGCCGTCTGAGCTCATCCTCGCGCGTCACCGTCGAGGAAAATGCGGAGTGCCCGGCATGCAGGTCGCTCGTGAGCTGGGCGAGGTCGACACCCAGCACGAACGCGATCTCGGGAAGGAGCGGTCCCTCGAACAACCCGATGAGCTCGCGCCCGGTCGGTGTGAGCGCGTACCTCGACGCGTAGAGCATGCGAAGCGAGCGAAGCAGGTCGTCATCAGTTCCGCTCCCGAGGACCTGCATGTGCTCCTTGGCTCGCACCCGGAACGGCCGCTCGTCAGCGACGATCGTCAGGTCGCGCAACACGTCGATCCGGCGCATTGCCTCGTCGCGATCGATGACGGCGCGAGCGCCACCCTGCTCGAGCCTGGTCAGCGCGAGCGAGAACGTTCCGCCCATCGCGACGGCCAGGTCCACGTACGGTGTTCCGTTCCAGACCCAGTGGCGTAGCACCGTCGCCAGTCCTCCCCGATCGTCGAGAACGACAACCGCGCCGACGCTGAGATCGACGGGCATCTAGAACGGCGGCGCAGCGCCAGGCGCGTTCGGACCGTCGATGCGATCAGGCAGGTCCGCGACGATGTACGCGGTCGCGGCCATCGCAGCAACGTCGTCGGCGAGGATCGCGGGGTCGACCTTGTCGAGCGTGTCGGCCTCGCTGTGGTGCACGTCGAAGTACGTGCGGAAGTCCGTCATCAGGCCCGCTGTCGCGACGCCGCCGTCGACCATGTAGCCGACATCGGCGCCGCCGAAGCCTGTCTTGCTCTCGTGCATGCCGAGCGGTGCGAGCAGGAGCGCGATCTGCGCGAGGCGGAGCGAGACGCGTTGCTGCGCGTCGCCCTTCGCTTTGACAGAGAAGCCGGTGGGCGCAAAGGCACCGCTGTCGTGCTCGATCGCGAGGACGTGCTGGGGCAGCTCCGCGGCGTGGGTCTTGGCGTAGGTGGACCCGCCGCGCTCGCCGTTCTCTTCGTTCGTGTAGAGGACGACGCGAATGGTGCGGCGCGGGGTGAGGCCGAGCTTCTTGAGGACGGCGACCGCTTGCATGACGGTCACGACGCCCGCACCGTCGTCGTGCGCACCTTGGCCGATGTCCCACGAATCGATGTGGGCAGCGATGACCACGATCTCGTCGGGCTTCTCGCGACCGCGCAGCTCGGCGACGACATTCGCGGACGCCACGTCGGGCAGCATCTTGGGATCCATGCGCAGCTTGACCCTGACCGGGCCCTTCGCGGCGAGACGCGCGAGGAGCTCGCTGTCTTCGACGGAGACGGCGACCGCGGGGATCTTGGGCTGGGCAGGGTCGTAGTCGAGCGCGCCCGTGTGGGGAGTGCGCAGCGAGCGCGCGGTGACGGAGCGCATGAGGACCGCGACGGCCCCATACTTGGCGGCGCGCGAGGGCCCCTGGCGACGAACGGGCGCGACGTCGCCATAGCCCGAGTGGTTCTCGTCGGTGTAGGCGGGCAGCGGGACGTCGTAGAGCACGATCGCGCCCTCGAGCTGCGCCTTCTTGGACTCCAGGTCGTCGAAGGACTTCACGACGACGACGGGCGCCGTGATGCCGCCCTTGGGCGTCGCGACGGAGCCACCGAGCGCGGTGATCTGCAGCGCGCGCGCGATGGGCGCAGTGATCGACGCGTCGGCGGTGTTGCGTACCCAGTGCGGCACCATGACCTTCTCCGTGTGGACCGGGAAGCCGTCGGCTTGGAACGACGCGACGGCCCACTTGATCGCTTCGTCGAGTTGCTTGGATCCCGAGAGACGCGCACCGATGGTGTCGGTGAGCTGCGTGAGCTTCTCGTATGCACCGCGATCGGCGCGCGCGGTGGCGATGATGTGAAGCGCGGTATCGGCGTAGGCCGCGAGCGGTGCCGCGACGGGCGGTGGCGTGATGGGACCACCCGGGATGTCCGGAACAGGCGCGAGCGCGGCGGGCGCGATGGGGCCAGGGAGGGTCGTCACGTCGGAGATCCACGCGGCAGTGTGCCCGGGACCGTAGGACGGAGGAGCGCACGCAGCGAGAGCGACGGCGAGCGTGGCGGAGAGAAGGGTTCTATTCATTCGGCATCTCGTCGAGGATCGCGGGCGCAGGCGGAACGAGCTTGACGCCGCGGTGGGCAAGCGCGACGAGGAGCTCGACGACAGCGACGAGCCGCTCGCCTTGCGCGGGGCGGCCAAGCGCGAGGTCGGAGAGCGGCAACGGGTGATCGAGCGGCGCGCCCTTGCCGGGGTAGACGCGGTAGCGCATGCCCTCGTCGTCCCAGTACGCGAGCCAACCGTCCAGACAGGTCGCAGCGCGTTCGCGCATCGGTGCGTCGAACAGCTTGCTGAATGCGCCGACGCTGCCGCGCGTCCGGAAGCGCTCGTCGAACGCGCCGTCACCGGTCGCGAACAGCGGCGCGGCGGGTGGGCCGGCGGGGTTGGCGCCGAGCGCTTTGAGCGGAATGGCCCAGACGGAGAGCGATGCGGCGCGGCGCTCGTCGATCTCGCGACCGAGGACGATGTCGAGCGCGAGCACGCTGCCCTCGACGCGCTCGATCCGCATGCGCACCGAGAGGCCATCTGCGTCGCCGACGAGAATCGACGAGATGATGTCTTGCTCACCGCGCGTGGTGAGCGTGTGGACGTCAGAGAGCGTACGGCCCAGCCCCTGCGCGAGGTTCGCGATGTAGGTGGACCAGGCGGTGTCGGAGATGGGCGGCGTGGCGGCGCGGATGGGCAGCACGCCGATCTCTTCCTCACGTGCGCGCTTGGCGGCGTCCGCGATCAGCATCAAGCCGAGCAGCGGCAGCAGGTAGTGGTGCGGCCACTTGAAGCCGTAACCACCGAGGAGAACGAACGCGATGCCGGCACCGACTTGGCGACGCGCGGCACTGTGCGCGCCGAAACATGCGGACAGCGTCCAGCCGAGTGTTGCGAGGCCAAGGAGGTAGAGCGCGAGGCGCGGATCCGCCTGCGTGGTGCTGAGCTCGACACCGATCGCGAGCGCGGCCCCCTTGGCGATGGTCGGGTAGAACGCGCGGGCAGCGACGGCTCCGAGCGCGGCGAGCGCCATCGCGATCATCACGGGCATCGGCCGCGTGACGGCGCGCGCGAACGGACGCGGACCAAAGCAGTACGGCGACGCCAGCGCAGCGAGGCAGAGCGCGACGAGGCCGCTGCGCGCGCTCGACGTCGCGGGTGCGACAAACGTCGCCTCGGGCCAGATGAAGCGCGCACCGAGGACGTTGAACGTGTGAATCAGGAGCGGCACGGCGAGGATCGGCAGACCGACCTGCACGCCGAGATCGCGATCGCGATCGAAGACCGACGCGACGACCGCGATGACGGCAATGCCGAACGTCACTTCGAGGACGAGCGTCAGCTCCTCGGGGGCGGTGATGAACAGCGGAATCGCCGCGCATGCGGTAGCGACCGCGACGAGCACGTGGGCGATCGCATCGCGGGACGCGACCTTGTACGTCAGGGCTTGCACGACGCGGTACGCGATGACGAGCACGGCGAGAACGCCCGTGAAGTAGAAGACAAACAGGCCCGCGTAATCGAGGGCCTCGTGCCAGACCGGTGGCTCACCCGTGCGCGGCCCGAGCATCGGCACCGCGACGCGATTGATCGCGACCTCGAGGACCGCGAGCACGAGGAGCGCGTTCGTCGCCGAGAAGTATTCGCGCAGGTCCACCTTCACGAACGGGACGCTCGGTCGCTCACCCGCGGCGGCCGCGCGCGCTGCGTAGGTGCGCCGTCGCAACGCGACGCCGACGAACACACCGACCAGACCGACGGTGAGCAGCAGTACGGACAGCAGATCAATGCCCCGCGCGAGAACACCCGCGTGCAGAACACCCCCGCCGAGCGCGAGCAGGCCCAGGACCGCAAGCCGTCCACCCGCCGTCGTGTGCCGTAGACCGCTGCGCGGGACGTTGGACAACCAAAAAAACGTAGCTGTCCCCGACAGTTGAATCAAGGACGGGCCGTCGCGACTGCTGAAAAGTTCGGCCTTCGCCGCCCCGGGCCTATCCTACATGTCGGATGAGGACTATCCGGCCGCTCGCACTCAGCGCGATCCTCGTCGCTGCCGTCGCAGTTTCCGACGCAGCGCCGGATGACGCGCGCCCTGCGCCCGCCCACAAGCTGGTCGTGATCGATCCCGGGCACGGCGGCTCGAACGCCGGCACGCACGCCCCTGCCCGTTCGAACGCGGTGCCGCCGATCCACGAAAAGGAGCTGACGCTCGCGATCGCGAACCAGGTCGCCGATCGCCTCCGCGCGGACGGCATCACGGTCGAGATGACGCGCACCGGCGATCGCACGCTCACGTTGCGCCAGCGCGTCGCACGCGCCGACGAGCTCGACGCGGATCTGTTCATCTCGATCCACGCGAACGCTTCCCCGACGCGCACGCAGCACGGCTACGAGACGTACGTCCTCACGCCGCGCGGTGTCGATGTCGATGCCCGCGCGCTCCGCGGCGACACGCGCACCACCCGCCCCGCTGGCGTCGATGCCGAGATGGGCGCCCTGCTCGATGACGTCGAGCGCGCATCCACGCAGTGGGAGTCGGCGGACCTCGCTGCTCGCATGCAGCACGCGCTGCGCGACCGCCGTGGCAAGGACGGCGATCGCGGCGTGCGCCAGGACGCGCATCACGTGCTGCTCGGCGCGACCATGCCCGCCGTGCTCGTCGAGGTCGGCTTCCTCGATCACCCGATCGAAGGCAAAGAGCTCGTCGATCCCGTCGTGCAGTCCCAGATCGCCGACGCGCTCGCGCAAGCGATCGAAGAACAGCTCGACGACTAGCGGTGCGGAATGTCGTCGCCTGGCTCGTCGGGATCGTGGCCGGCGTCGCCGTCGCCATCGCTGTCCTGCTGCTGATGGTGTGGGCCTTCGGCGATAGCGACTTCGCGGCGAAGATGACGAGCATCCAGATCATCGTGCCCATTGCTGTGGGAGCCCGCGTGGCCGTTAGTGTCAAGCGCCGCATCCGCCCGCGCACTGCAACGCCGCCGGCGCAGTGAGCGCAGCTCGCACCCCACCACAAAGTGGTTGGCAACGCTGAAGCGGCCCGGCTAGGGTTCGCATCGAACCATCATGAGCGCGATCGAGCTCTGCCAGACTGTGGGGCACGCGGTGCAAGCCCGTGTGGCGTCCGCGCGCGGGCTGGTCGAGCACGCCGTGAACGAGCTCGGCGAGAAGATCGTCTCGGCGGCCATGCGGCTCGGCGTCGGCGTGGACGACGAGCCGCCGATTCCCGAGGCGCGCGTCGTTCACGAGACGCACCACGACTGAGTCAGGCGTGATGCGAGGCTGCTTCGAGCGCGGCGAGCAGCGACGCGTAGTCCGACCCGCCCTCGTGCTTGATGCCGTTGATGTAGAACGTCGGCGTGCCCGTCAGGCCGCTGTTCTCGCCGCTCTCGATATCGGCGCGGATGCGCGCGACGACCTTGTCGCTCGAGGCGTCGCTCGCGATCTTCTCGGGATCGAGACCGAGCTCCTTCGCGTAGCCGAGCAAGTGGCGATCGTCGAGCGCACCCTGGTTCTCGTAGAGCTTGTCGTGAAGCTCCCAGAACTTGCCGTGGAGAGCGCCGGCCTCGGCGACTTCGGCAGCGTGGAGTGCGTGCGGGTGGCTTTGCGTCAGCGGGAAGTTGCGGAAGACAAGCCGCAGCTTGGTTCCGAGCTTCGCTTGTAGCTGCTTGACGACGGGATAGGCACGACCGCAGTGGGAGCACTCGTAGTCGCCGTACTCGACGAGAGTGATCGGTGCCGTGGCAGCGCCTTGCGCATGGTCGTGAGTGGAGACGTTAACGGAGAGCTTCGTCATGCGGCATGTGTACCGCGAAGCGTCGCGTTGCCGAGGGTCAGGGAGCGCCAAGAGGCTCGACGAGACGACCGTCGCGGATCGTCCATCGGCTCGCCTTCGTGAGAGCGGATGTCGCCGCTGTGGCGTCACGCGCATCGATCGGTAGCCGATACAGCATCGCCTCGTGCTCGTCTCCGCCGAGGACACGCGTGCCGTCCGGGGAGACGGCGAGAAATCCCTCTGCGACTTCATCTCCCGTTCCGAGCTCCGCGAGCTGTCGGCCTGACTCTCTGTCCCAGAGCGCGATCGTTCCAATGCTGTCGCGCGTGTACACGATGCCATGGCGCTCGACGACCGACCCGATCGAGTTGCCGAGCAGCGCGTAGCGCTCGTGCGTCTTGCGATCGGTGACACGGACGTGGTGCTTGTCATCGATCTCGAGACAACGGGCATCGTCCGTGGAGATCGCGGTCTGCTGCGAGGCTCCAGTGCAATCACGCGCACCGTCGGAGATCGCGACGAACGCTTCCGTCGAGCTGCACTCCACGCGGACGTGGGTCGTCGAGACGAGCGAGAGGAAGCGACACGTATCGGGAATCGCCGCCACGGCGCTCGGAACGTCGTGCCCATCGAGCGAGACGATCGTGCGCGGAGTCTCTCCGCTCGCTGCGATCACGAGCACCGGACCGGAGAACGCGACCTCCGCGTTTGGCCCCCGCTTCCACGGACCGCGGACCGCTTTTGTCGCCGTGTCCACGAGGTTCACCGACGAGCAATCCGCGTCTGCACATGCGGCCTGGAATCGCTCGTCGAGCGTGATGTCGAGCGTGTGCGCCGGAATGTCGGCGCCGTGCATGCTCGGTTGATGATCGATGGTGGTGCCTCGGACATTCGTGTTGTTGGTGATCTGCGGATCGCGGATCGCCCCGAGCTCGTCGACCTCCGTCTGGACGAGCTGATCGCGCGTCACGATCCTGTCGCCTGCGAAGAAGCTCTGCTGCGACATCGTTGCGAGCTCGTGGGATCCGGGCACGTACGGCGCTGCCGCGAGCGCGATTTGGCCACTCGCCGGAAATGCCTGTTCGATGCGTACGGGGTCGCCGTTCCAGACCCGGCCGACGCCGAAATAGTCCGTGGCGACCAGGTAGTCACCTGCGAACGCTGCACTCGCGAGGTGGCCAGGGATGGTCGACACGTCGTGCCGCCACCTGACGATGTCAGCGCTCCGGTAGCCCGCGACGATGACGTCGGTACCGTCCTGCGAAATAGCGAGGAGGCGCGGCGCACCGTTCGTGCCGTCCATGTCGCGTTCGGACGCGATCATGTCGTCCGCTTTCACGCCCCCGATGAACGACGTGTAGCGCCCCGGTCGCAACGCCACGGCGATGAACCGAAACCCGCTTCCGCCGCGAAAGACCGCACCCTCGCTGCGCAGTGTCTTGATGGGTGCATCGTCGGTATAGATGAAGCCGCACTGGTAGCCACCGACGAAGATGCGATCACCTTCGAGGCTCGACGTGACCTCGAGATCGACGCTCGCAAACTTGGGGCAGCTCGCAAAGGGCAACGTGACCGTCTTCGGCTTCGCTCCTAGTCCGGTGAGAGTCAGCTTGTTGTCGGTGAGCAGGGCAATGCGGTCGCCCGTCGTCGCGATCGCGATGTGCGCGCCCGGCGAGATCACGACGCCGTCGGGAAGCGGCACGTCTCGCCCCTGCGCGTTCAGGTCGAGTAACCGCGCGACATGCGTGCTCGCACTGACCTGGAGAATGAACTCTCCGTTGTCACTGCGCGCGACGATGGGCAGATCGGTCCACGTCTCATCGACGTGCTTTCCCGTCGTCCCATCAAACGTCTCCGCGATCGCATCGCCATGCTCGTGAACGAGAGCGAGCCTCGTCCCGCCCTGGTACCACCACGAATCGATGACGGGCCGCGGATCGAGCTTCTCGAGCTTGTGTTGCCGACCAAGCGCTTCCGTCGTGAGCCCGACGAGCATCCGCGTCGCGCGCGAATCCGTCGGGCCGCGATACCCGGCGGCGAGATAGGCAGCCGCGCGCTCGTGCTGACCGGCGAGCCACTCCTGGCGCGCGCTCTCGATGTACGCAGCGCTCGCGCGGCCGTCGGCGAGAGTCTTTTGCGCGACAGCCTCCGCTTCTTTCGTGGTCGCAATGTCTCGCTGCTTGTTCGCCTCATCGCGCTCGGCCATCGCGACGTTGTTAGCCGCGATCACGCGCGACACCGCGACGACACCGATGACAGCGAGCACCGCGAGCGCGATCGCAGAGATGGTCAGTGCGGTTCGGTTCTTGCGAGCCCATCGCTTCCACAGCTCCGCGGCGGTGTAGCGATGTACACCGACGAGCTGACCGGTCTGGAAGCGCTTGAGATCTTCGACGAGAGCAGCCGCGTTTGGATAGCGGTCGCCTGGCGTACGTTGCATTGCCTTGCCGACGATCGCGGCGAGATCCTCCGGCACCTCGGGCTCGATTGCGGCGACGGACTGCGGGGTCTGCGTCCGCACCCGCTCGAGCGTGGTCTCCACGTTGCCCTCGACGAACGGCAGCCGACTCGTCAGCAGGACATACAGGATCACGCCGAGGCTATACACGTCCGCGGTTTCATCGACGGCGTCGCCCTCTGCCTGCTCGGGCGGCATGTACGCCGGCGTACCGAGGATGCTGCCAATCATGGTGCTCGTGCCGCTAGATTGCCGATACGGTCCCGCGTACCGAGCATCGGGATCCGCGCTCGCCAGATCCTTCGCGAGGCCCCAATCGACGACCACCGTCTCGCCGAACTGACCGACGAGGACGTTCTGAGGTTTTAGATCGCGATGGATGATGCGGTGATCGTGCGCGTACGCGATCGCTTCGCACACGGCGATGAGCTGCGGCAGGAGTGCGAGCCGACCAGCGAGCGTCGTTTGCTCGGCGATCACCTTGTCGAACGGGCGGCCCGCGACGAGCTTCATCGTGTAGAAGCGCTCGCCCGACGGCCATTGTCCCGCCTCGTAGACCGGCACGATCGCGGGGTGCTGCAGCTTCGCCGTGATCAGCGCTTCACGCATGAAGCGCGCCTCGAGGTCGCTATCGCGCTCGAGCAGCTCCTTGATCGCGACGGGGCGATCGAGGCGACGATCTCTCGCGCGAAGGATCCGGCCCATACCGCCACGCGCTACCTCGTCGGAGATCTGGTAGCTGCTCGGCGAGATGACAGGGATGTTCTCGTCGACGGTGGTGCTCGTCGCGCCTCCCGCCAGGCTCGCCACCGTCGCGCTCGTGCCCGCCGCGAGCGTTTTCTCGGTTCCTGACTGCGGCAGGACCGTCGCGTCGACTTCGATCGACCGATCGATGGGCTTGCTCATCCGCGCTCAGCTTCCCATCAACCAAAGCGGCGCGCAGAGCGAATGCGTGACGAGAACTGCTGCGTCACTGCCTAGGCAATGCGAACGCGATCAGCGCGGAGGGTAGCCGCCGCCGCTGCCACCACCGGGACCGAAGCCACCACCGGGAGGAGCGCCGCCGCCACCGGGAGGGCCATAGCCACCGCCGCCGGGAGGCGCGCCGCCACCACCGGGAGGACCGTAGCCACCACCGCCACCGGGCGGGCCGTAGCCACCGCCACCGGGAGGCGCGCCGCCGCCACCGGGAGGACCATAGCCACCACCGGGAGGTGCGCCACCACCGGGAGGGCCATAACCACCGGAGCCACCGGGCGGCATGCCCGAGCCGGGGACGCCCATGTTGGGACCGCTCGGACCACCGGGATACGCACCGTACGGATTCGCGGGCGGCGGCGGCTCGGTCCAGTTGGACATTCCACCGAACGAGCGCAACGCCGGGAACGCGAACGCGATCGAGACGAACGCCGCGCCGAGCTCGGAGCTCGTGCGGTACCACTCCGCGCCCGTGAACAGGCCCATCAAGAAGCCATACACGTGAATGACGGAGGCGACGCCGTAGGTGAGCGCGAGCCAGCCGACCGTGAAGCGCGCTGACTGCGGATACTCCGCGTGATTGGTGCGCGGCAGCAGCATCTTGAGGACGACAAAGACGGCACCGCCACCGACGATGATTGGAGGCAGCGAAGCACGCACCGGCATGCTGCCGCCCTTGAAGCCACCGAGGATGAAGCCGAGCAGATGCTCGACGCCGCCGGTGAGGATGCTGATGCTCGCGAGGATGATCGCGAAGAGCACGAGCTTGAGGCCGACCTGCGTGTCGTCCTTGTTCGCCGAGCCCGTGCGGTTTTTATCCCACTGAATGAAGAAGTACGCGCCCGCGACGAACGCGATCGCTTGCGCGATGGCGAGGCCGCCCGCGGCCGCGTCTTTGGAGTCGCCGAGCAGAGACAGGAAGTCCATGGCCGAAATGGTAGCCCGGATTCGCGGAACACCCAAAAACGCCCAAACGAGAACAGCCGCCCCGAGGAGCGGCTGTCTGCGAACGAGCGCGAGCGCTCAGGTGGGTGCGACGAGGCGCGGGCCGACCGGTGCGGGCGGCGGGTCCTCGGGGTGCCAGATGTTCGTGTACTGGTACTGGTTCGAGTCCATCAGCGTGAAGCCGACGAACAGCGCTGCCGCGAGGATCGCGCTGACGAAGACGACGGAGTGAAAGACCTTGTCGTACTTCAAGTGCATGAAGAACAGGACGACCAGGGTCGCCTTGATGATGGCGATGATCATCGCGATGATCAGGTTCATCGACGCGCCGAAGTCGACCTTCGTCGCCGCGACCGTGATGATCGTCAGGAACAGCAGCGAGCCGCCGGTACCGAGGAGGACCTTGGTCGACGCGACGTGCGAGATGCCGTGGTGGTCGTCGTGCTCGTCGTGATGTGCAGTAGTGGCCATTGGCGACTCCCTTAGTGGATGCCTAGTGGATGAGATAAAGCAACGGGAAGAGGAAGATCCAGATCAGGTCGACGATGTGCCAGTACAGCGCAGCGAAGTCGATCGGACCGAAGTAATCCGGCGTGAAGTGGCCCTTGGTCGCTCGGATGAGGAGCCAGATGAAGACGAAGATACCGATGAGGACGTGGATGCCGTGGAGGCCCGTCATCGCGAAGTAGATGGTGAAGAACATGCTCGTGTGCTCGGGCGGCGGGCCCGAATACAGGAGGTTGTGCTCCTTCTCGTGCTTCTCGTGCTCCGTCAGATCGCGGCGCGATGACGTCGTCTTCTTGCCCACGGCCAGCGGAGCGGGCGGCGTCGCCTTGAAGTAGTCCGGCGCACCGACCGACGTGGCGCCCGTGCAATCGGTGACGATCTTGACGCCCTCTTCTTCGAGCGTCGGCGACTCGCGCTCTTCCTTGTCGTTGTAGTCGACGAGGATCGCCGAGGCGCCACCGCGCGCGCACTCACCGACGGTCGCCTTGCCCAGGCCCTTGAGCTTGGACTCGGCGTCGTTCCTCTTGCTGCTGCACTCGGCGAGCGAATCGAACGGACCTTCGCCGCCCGTCGAGCGCTCGCACTTGCCGCCTTCACACGTCCACGGGAAGAACCAGCCGGTCTTGCAGACCGCAGGCTGGAACGAGGGCTTCCAGCACGGGAACTTCTCGGGCTCTTCCTTCTTGCCGTCGATCTCGACGGTTTCAACGCCTTCCTCGGCGAGGCCTTCGTTCCACGGATCGCGGCAGCGGTTCGTGACGTCCTTGCGGGATCCCGGCGTCTCGACGAGCGTGAAGATCTCTTTCCCGCCGGCGTCCTTGTCCTTCTTGAGCTTGCCGCGCACCTCGTAGACCTTGCAGTTCGCCTGCACGCCCGGGGTGGTGGTGTCCGCATCGATCGCGACGTTCGGGAAGCAGCCACCGGTGACCTGAAGGACATGCGCCTTTTGGTCGTCGACGATCTCGCGGCTCTCGATCGTCGTCTTCGTGCCGGGGCACAGGTTCAGCTTGGTCGCGAGCGGCGTGTCATTGGAGCTCACGCACGGATCGAACTTGGTGCCGAACAGGATGTGCTCGTGAACCTTGTGCGTGTACTCGAAGTATTTGACGACGAGGAACGTGCACGCGCAGGCGATCGTGGTGGCGAGGCACGCGAGGAGGAGCTTCTGCTGACGGAGCTGCGCCGCGCGAACGGCCCACGCTGCGGTCAGCGACGAGAAGATGAGGACCGCGGTGTTGATCGCGCCCATCTTCGTGTCGAGGTACTTGTGGGCGTACGCGTAGATCTCCGGGTGGTGTGACCGGTAGAGGATGTACGCGACGAACAGCGCGCTGAAGAACAACACTTCCTGCGCGAGGAACAGCCAGATTCCGAACTTGCCCGAATCGAACTGGTGCTTCGCGTCGTCGTAGTGGTGCTGGACGAATGGGTTCACGTCACCGTGACCATGGTCACCGTGATCGTCGTGTGCGGCGTGCGGTTGCTCGCTCACTTGTCGCCTTCCTTCTTCTCGTCAGCCTTCTCGGCAGGCGCTTCGACGGCCTTCGGCGCTTCCGCGGCCTTCGCCTCCTCCGCGGCCTTGGCAGCGGTCTCCGCAGCCTTCACTTCCTCGGTTGCCTTCACGACAGCGCTCGTTGCTTCGTCGGCGGCCTTCTCGGCGCGCGCGACTGCCTTGTCCGCGATGTCAGCGGGCGGCGGCGGCACCGGATCGGCAGGCTTGGCGTGCGCGTGGGCATCGCCCGGCGCTTCGGTCGCCTTGACCTCGATCGGCGCGCGGCGCTCCCAGCGATCCTCTTCCACTTCGACGAGGTCGTCGTAGTTGTAGATCTCGTGGAGGACCGGCGGGTTCTCGAAGTTGTAGAGCGGCGGAGGCGTCGGCGCCTGCCACTCGAGCGAGCTACCACCCCACGGGTTGCGTGGAGCGCGGCGGCCCGTCTTGAACGACACGAGCAGATTCACGATCGAGATGAACATCGAGATGCCCAGCACGAACGCGCCGATGGTCGAGACCTGGTGGAACGTCGTGTACATCGGATCGTAATCCCAGTACCGGCGGGGCATGCCGCGCGAGCCCATCACGAACTGCGGCAAGAACGTCAGGTTGAAGCCGAAGAACACGCCGATCGAGCACGCGCGCGCGACAGCCTCGCCGTACATCTTGCCGGTGAACTTGGGCCACCAGTGGTGCATCGCGGCGAGGAACGCGACGAGCGTCGAGCCCATCATGACGTAGTGGAAGTGCGCGACGACGAAGTACGTGTCGTGCAGGTGGACGTCGACGGAGAGGATGCCGAGGAACAGGCCGGTGAGACCACCGATCGTGAAGATCAGCAAGAACCCGAGCGCGTACAGCATCGGCGTCTTGAGACGAATGTCGCCCTTGTAGAGCGTCGCGACCCAGTTGAAGACCTTGATGGCTGCTGGGATGCCGACGCTGAAGGTCAGCGCCGAGAACACCATGTTCGCGAGGCGGGACTGACCCGACACGAACATGTGGTGGCCCCACACGAGGAACGAGAGCAGCGCGAGCGAGACCGACGAGTACGCGATGAAGCGGTATCCAAAGATCGGCTTGCGACTGAACGTGCTCAGGATCTCCGAGATCACGCCCATGGCGGGAATGATCATGATGTAGACGGCCGGGTGCGAGTAGAACCAGAAGAAGTGCTGGAACAGCACCGGGTCGCCACCGAGGGTCGGATCGAAGATGCCGATGTGAGCGAAGCGCTCGACGGAGAGCAGCAGCACCGTGATGCCGAGGACGGGCGTCGCGAGTACCTGCATGATCGCCGTCGCGTAGATCGCCCAGATGTTGAGCGGCATCTGGAACCAGCCCATGCCCTGCGGACGGAACTTGTGGATGGTGACGAGGAAGTTAACGCCGGTGAAGATCGACGAGAAGCCGAGCAAGAACACGCCTGAGGTGGCGACAAGGACCGGCGTTTCTGACTTCAACGAGTACGGCGTGTAGAGCGTCCAGCCGGTGTCGAGACCGCCGAACGGAACGGCGCCGACGAGCAGCAGCGCGCCCGCGACCCAGAAGTAGAACGACATCAAGTTCAGCTTGGGGAACGCGACGTCGGGCGCTCCGAGCTGGATCGGCATGATGATGTTGCCGAGCGCGGCCGGGATGCCGGGGATGATGACGAGGAACACCATCACCGCGCCGTGCAGCGTGAAGAACTTGTTGTAGGTGTTCTGGTCGACGATCGTCTTCCCGGGGAAGAACAGCTCGGTGCGCACCAGCAGCGCGAATACGCCACCGATGATCAGCGAGCCCATGATCGCGAACAGGTACATCAAGCCGATCCGCTTGTGATCGAGCGTGGTGAGCCAGCTCTTGATGCCCTTGGATACTTGGTAGAAGTCGGGCTCGTTGACGGGCCCGTCGTTCACTTCGGTTCTACGCGTGGTCGCCATGGTGATACCTACTGCCCGTCGCCGAGCGACTTGAGGAACGCGATGACGCCCTCGATCTGTTTTTCGCTGAGCTGGCCTTCGAACGACGGCATCGTGCGGTTGTAGCCAGCACGGCCCTTCGCCGTCGGAGTCGCCAGAGACTCGCGGACGTAGTTCTCGTCGAACTTCTGCGGACCTTCGACGAGCTGGATCGTCTTACCCCACGAGCCCTTGAACGACGGACCGACGCGAGCCGAGCCATCGATGGTGTGGCAGCCGGAGCAGCCCTTGGTCTCGTAGACCATCTTGCCGATCTTCTCGGGGGGACCACCGCTCGCGGCGGCCTTGTCCTGGAGGTACTTCTCGTAACCACCCGGCTCGTGCACGACGATGACGGTGCGGCGACCGTCGGGGCGGATGCCCATCTGCGAGTGATCCTTGCCGCAGTACTCCGCGCAGGTCAGGCGGTAGGTGCCGGGCTTGGTCGCCTGGAACCACACGTACGTGTAGCGGCGCGGGATGATGTCCTGCTTGGTGCGCATGACCGGCGCGTAGAACGCGTGGAGCACGTCGCGCGACGTCATGACGAGGCGCACCGGCGTGTCGACGGGCACGTGAAGATCCGAGTCCTCGACGCCGTTGGAGTGCGTGAAGTTCCACGCCCAACGCCATGCCTGGACCTGTACCTCGACGGCCTTTTGCGGCGGCGTCACGACGTGGATGTATCCGCGCCAGCCGTAATAGAAGAGGAACACGACGATGATCGTCGGAATGATCGTCCACGTGATCTCGAGCGAGTCGTGGTGCGTCGGCGACGGCTCGGACTTGTGCCCCGGGCGGTGGCGGTACTTGATCGTGAAGTAGATCACGATGCCCGCGATCGCGAAGAAGAAGAACGCGGAGAGCGCGAGGACGACGTAGAACATCATGTCGCTCTCGTCGGCGATCTTGTTCACGGCCTTGGGGAACCAGAAGTTGCCCGCCTCGTCGACGGGCTTGTTCGCGAGGACGTCGTACCAAGGCATCGCCTCGGCAGCCGGAGCAGCCGAACCTGCAGCGGGTGCCGCCGAGCCTGCAGCGGGTGCCGCCGAGCCTGCGGCAGGTGCCGCCGAAGAGCCCGAGCCAGCTGCCGGAGCGGCGACTTGGGCGCTGCCTTGATCCGTGTTTGCGGTCGGCGCGGCCGAGCCAGCGCCCGAGCCTGCCGGTACGGGTTCGAGCTCCATGCGGGGAGCCGGTGACGGCTGTGCCTGCGCGTTGGGCATGCCGAACGACTTGATCAGGAACAACGAGGTCAAAGCCGCCGTCACAGCGATGACGATGACGGGGACCAGGGGCGAACGAGATCGACGTTGGCTCATGCTTCTACCTCGCGGCGACGTCGGACGACGACGCCGATTCCAATGACAAACAGGATCAGAAATGCCGCGGCGCCAATGCGCAGCGCGTAGACCGCAACGTACGAGTGGTCACTCGCAGAGGGGTCGTAGTGATAACAGCGGTTCATGAAGCCGACAGCGGTGGACTGCTCGGCGAGGCCGGCCTTGACGATCGACTCGCGCATGATGTCGGCCGGGAAATCGATGCCGTAAACGTATCGAGTAACCGTGCCGCGCGAGCTGAGGTAGATCAGCGCAGCCGGGTGCGCCCACTCGGCGCGCTCTGCGACGTATTCGTACTTGAAGCCCACCGATTGAGCGACGCGCGCGATCTGTGCGCCATCGCCTTCGAACGTCGGCGCGAGGAACGTCCAGCCCTTCCTCGCCGCGTCGCGATCAGCTGCCGGTAGGCGCTGGATGTAGCGCTCCTTCATCTTGGCGAGCTTCGCGACGGGATCCTTGGGCTCGAGATCGATCGTGATGATGCGGAACTGCGTGCCGAGCTTGAACGCGACCTGCTTGTCGCCGCTCGAGGGCAGCACGACAGGCTTCGCGATCTCGGGGAGCGCAGTCGTCAGCCCGTTGAGCTGCAACGAGCACAGCATCGGGCAGTCGGAGTAGTTGAACGTCAGGATGGTCGGCAGCTCGCCATCGAGCAGAGCGCCGAGCACGACGGGCTGACCGTCGGACGTCTGGAACTTTGCGTCGATCGGCACGAGCGCGCCGAGCTTCTCGTCGACGGCGACCTTGCCGGCCTTGTACGTCGGCGGCGGCGGGAGCACCACGTCGTTCGCCGACGCCGGCTCTGTTGGCGCGTGCACACCGTCAGCAACGACCGGAGTCGCTCCGAGGACAGCGCTCAGGACGAGCGCGGTAATGTGCACGGCGCGGGACATACGCTAGGGCGTGGGCGCCTTCGCCGCAGAACCGTTGGCCGAGCCCTGTGCGGGAGAGTTGGAGCCGTTCGCGGCCGGAGCATTGTTGGTGCCCGCGGGCGGAGGCGAACCGCCACCCTGCGCCTGACCACCGGTCGGAGTCTGCGGAGCCGACGCGTTCGCGCCCGAGCCAGCAGCCGAGCCAGAGCCCGTCGCTTCTGCAGCGGCGGAACCCGAACCAGCGCCCGAACCCGTCGCAGCCGAACCCGAACCAGCTGCCGAACCCGAACCAGCTCCAATCGGGGCGCCATGGCAGTCGAAGTCGAGCGGCTGCGGACGACCGAATTGCGGCTGCGCCGTCGCACAGTTCGACGTGATGCCCGGGATGAACGAGTCGAGCTTCTTCTCGCCCGGCGCGTTCGCCTGCTCGACCACCTTCGCCATCGCCGCCGAGATCGGGATGCGATAGCTGGTGATGTTGTTCGCCTTGTCGCGGTTGGTACCGGACTCCGCGATGTGACCGCGCGCGTCGGCGTTGACCTTGCGGACGTTGGTGTCGTTGCCGCCGTAGTCGGCCATCGTCTGCACGTCGGCCGTGTCGTTCATATAGAACGCCTGCAGCGCGACGATCGTCACGTAGACGAGCACCGCGGCGCACACGCCGATGACGACGATGCCGACGGTGTTGACGCTATCGGGATTACGCTGGGGACCACTCATTACTGGACCTCGTGGGCGAGCGAGAGGGGCAGCGTCGGATCCTTGATGGGGATCAAGTTGCCCTTCAGGTTGCGACCGATACCGATCAAGAGGACGCCGACCAGGCCGAGCCACACCGTGATGTCCACCGCCGAGAAGCCGACGTGGTGGAACGCGGTGGGACCGGTCATCGGACCAGCGTTGAGCATCGCGCCGTTCTGCGAGACGAGCTGCCAGTCGTAGCTGGGCATCACGTTCCAGTAGAGGTCGAGCCAGTGGAAGACGAGCTGCCACACGGCGAAGAACACGAGCGCCGGCACGATGCGCTTGGTCCAGCGCGACATCAGGATGACGAACGGGAAGGCGAAGTAGCCGACGAGCATCAGGATGCTCACCCACTTCCAGTCACCGAACATCCGGTACTTGTACCAAACGGTCTCTTCCGGAAGGTTGCCGTACCACTGCAGCATGAACTGGCTGAACGCCGTGTACGCCCAGAAGAACGTGAACGAGTACATCCACTTTCCGATGTCGTGATAGTGCTCCGCGTTGACGGAGTGCACGAGGCGACCGGAGCGCTGGATCCAGAGCACGACGAGCGCGAGCGCGGAGAACGAGCCGACACCGGCCGAGCCCCAGAAGTTCACGCCGTACATCGTCGAGTACCACTTCGGCGCGAACGTCATCAGGATGTCGAGCGACGAGAAGTAGGTGATGAGACCGAACACGACCATCGCCGGGCCCGACGCGATGCGGAGCGTCTCGGAGATCTGCGGGTCGCCACTCTCGTCTTGCTGGCGCGACTTCTTGAGGAAGTAGCTCGCGAGGCCGCTGAACAGCACGCCGTACACCGCGTAACGCACGGAGAAGAACGTCGGCGAGAGCCAGTTCAGCTTGTGCATCAGCGCGTGGTTGAGCTCGGGATTGTGCGCGTCGTGGTGAGCCCAGTAGTAGAGGTCCTCGTATCCCGCGAGCAGCGGAATGATGAAGACGAGTCCCGCGAGGAAGATGATCGGGAACGCAGCCGCCATCGCTTCGGTGATGCGGCGGATCGCGGTGACCCAGCGGCCACGGACGAGGTGGTGGAGGATCGTGATCCACAGCATTCCAACGGAGATGCTGAAGATCCACGACCAACCGATCACGTACGCGTGGAAGAACCGCGCCCACTTGCTGACGTGACCACCGCTCGGAGAACCGGCGGCAGTGAGGATGATGGAGAGTCCGAGGAAGATGATCGCAAGACCGAGTCCGGCCTTGGTCATGGTCGAGCCGAGATTGCCGGCTTTGACCTTCTCGTCGGGATGGATGCCTTTAGTAAGGGTCGCCATGGTGGTCTCTCCGCTCAGCGGATGTTCGCCTTGTCGCTGGGGGGAACGTCCGCCTCGAGTGCGCGCTGCGAGCGCTCGAGTGCACGGACGTAGAAGACGATCGCCCAACGGTCGGCGACCGGAATCTGCGCTGCGTAACCCATCATCGGCGTGAGGCCCTGGCCCGTGCCGTTCGAGATGGTGTTGAACAGCTGCCCGTTCGGCATGTTCATCACCACGCCGTTGTCCTCGGTCAGGTTGCGCGCGGCCCACTGACCGATGCGCTGCGAGACGATGCCCGCGCCGCGACCGTCAAAGCCGTGGCACGGCGTGCAGTAGATGTTGAAGCGCTGCTGGCCACGCTTCATGAATCCCTCGGAGAGGTCGAGCTGCTTCGGGAAGCCCGTGATCCACTGCTTCTGACCGTCGGCGCCCTTCTCGAGACCGTTGTAGAAGATCTCGTCGGCGTTGAGCTCGCCGCGCGCGATCGTTCCGGCGATGACGCCGCGGTTCGCACGGCCGTCCTCGAACAGATCGTCCGCGGTGTCGGCCTTGTACTTCGGCTGGAAGTCCATGTCCGGGAAGATATGGATGTGCGGCTGGTTCGAGTGCGAGTTGCGTGCCTTCGCCGCGAGCGCGAACGGGATCAGCGCGAACGCCGTCGACGCGACGATGAACGCGGAGATGAATCGCGGCATCGTCTTCCGACGGGCGTCGGCTTCCAGGTAGACGTTCTCGCAGCTGATCGAGCCCGCGTCCTGGAGCAGCTTGGAGGTTCCCGTCTGATCGAAGCGCTTGTCGCGCGCCTCGACGCCGAGGAAGAAGCCGTCGTCCGTCGCGGTGAGGAACTTGTCGCTGCGGAAGAACGGGTGCCAGACCTGCGGCAGCTTGTTCAGGATCCACATGCCGAAGAACGACGCGAGGACCGAGAACAGAATCGTTCCCTCGAACATGATCGGGATGTTCGCGGGGATGGACCACGTCGGCTTGCCGGCGATGTTCCACGGCCAGTTGTGGGCGTTCATCCACCACTGCAGGAACGCACCGCCGAGCAGGCCGGTGAAGCCCGCGCCGAACACGATGAGCGGCAGGATGGTGCGCTTGATGCCGATCGCCTCGTCGATGCCATGCACCGGGAACGGCGAGTAAGCGTCGAACTCGGTGTAGCCAGCATCGCGGACGCGGCGGCAGGCTTCGATCAGCTCGCCGGGCGTGTCGTACTGCGCGAGAACGCCGTACAGCTCGCCGTCACCTGCGACGGGCGCGTCCTCGACATTGTCATGCTCGTGATTGCTCGACATGTTTAGTGGGCCTTTCCGGCGTGGGCTTCGGGCATGACGCCCTTGACCTCGCTGATGGCGACGACCGGCACGTACCGGAAGAAGAGGAGGAACAGCGTCGAGAACATGCCGATCGTTCCGACGAAGAGACCGATGTCCCAGCGGGTCGGGTGGTAGTAGCTCCACATCGACGGCAGCTGCGCGCGGGCGAGCGACGTCGCGATGATCACGAAGCGCTCGAACCACATGCCGATGTTCACGAAGATGCAGAGGACGAAGATGACGATCGGCGTCGTGCGGACCTTCTTGATCCAGAAGAACTGCGGAACGACGACGTTGCAGAAGATCATTGCGAAGTACGACCACCAGAACGGACCGAACGCGCGGTTGAGGAACGCGAACTTCTCGTAGAGGTTGCCGGAGTACCAGGCGATGAAGAGCTCGGACGCGTACGCGAGTCCGACCATCATGCCGGTGGCCAGCATGATCTTGCACATCGCCTGGATGTGGCTCTCCTTGATGATGTGCTTGAGGTTGAAGAGGTGCCGCAGCGGCAGCATCAACGTGAGGACCATCGCGAAGCCGGAGTAGATGGCGCCAGCGACGAAGTACGGCGGGAAGATCGTCGTGTGCCAGCCCGGGAGCTGCGACGTCGCGAAGTCGAACGAAACGACGGAGTGCACGCTGAAGACGAGGGGCGTCGCGAGACCCGCGAGGATCAAGTACGCGCGCTCGTAGCGGTGCCAGTTGCGAGCCGAGCCGCGCCAGCCGAGGCA
>DASYDE010000031.1:0-91508 GCA_036499725.1 Kofleriaceae bacterium | reverse complement strand
AGGTCGAACGGCTCTTTGCTTGGATCTTCCGTTCGCGGCGTCTCGTCACTCGATACGAGGAGAAAGCTCAGAACTTCCTCGGACTCGTGCAGTTAGCCTGCGCACAGATCCTCTGGAGGCAGTTTTGAGATGCGTTCTAGTCGATGGTGGGGCCGAGATCGCGGCGCTTCTTGATCGCGACTGCGCCGTGCGTGAGCGTGAGGCCAACGAACGCGAGGCACGTGAACAGCGCCGCGTAGCTAGCGAGCGTGCCGAACGACGGCATCGCATTCATCTCCTGGTGCGAGGTCAGCGTCATCGAGACGTCTTCGCCGTGAACATGAACATCGCTGACGTCGCTCTTGGTCGTGAACAGGTCGCTCGGCCGCGACGGGTGCAGCACCGCGAACAGGCCGACAAACAGCGCGGCGGCAATGAGGATCGTGACCGCGCCATCCCGCTTCCCGAGCTTGCTGGTGGCTGCCCACACGACTCCGAGGATGAGGAGGATCGGCACCACCACGACGAGGCGCGGGAACGGGATGCCCACCTTCACGACGAGCAGCGCGCACGCGTAGGCGAGGGAGGCGGCGATGGCCGTCACGATCGTCGAGAAGGCGATGGTGCCGACAACCACGCTGCCAATGGTGGAAGCCTTCTTCGGCGCCGCCTTGTCCATGTGCGGGGATATAGCGCACCGCCTGCGAATCTGGTGTGACGTCAGTGATGCGGAGTATTTCGCCGGATCCGTGCTAGCTAGTCGGGCCGTGACGCCCTACGACTACCCCGATGCCTACGACGTGATCGTCGTCGGAGCTGGCCATGCCGGCTGCGAGGCTTCGCTGGCGGCGTCGCGCATGGGGGCGAAGGTCCTGATCCTGACCGGCTCGTTGGAGATGGTCGCGCAGATGTCGTGCAACCCGGCGATCGGCGGCGTCGCGAAGGGCCACCTCGTCAAGGAGCTCGACGCGCTCGGCGGCGAGATGGCGAGCGTGATCGACGTGACCGGCATCCAGTTCCGGCGCCTGAACGCGAGCAAGGGACCGGCCGTGCGTTCGACGCGCGCGCAGGCCGACAAGCGCCGCTATCGCGACGAGATGCGCATGCGGCTCGAGCGCCAGGAGCGATTGGCGCTGCGCCAGGGCGAGGTCGCATCGCTCGACGTCGATCACAGCGGTCCCCGCGCGAGGATCGTCGGCGTCACGACGAGCATGGGCGTGCGCTATCGGTCGCGGTGCGTGATCATCTCGGCCGGCACGTTCCTGCGCGGCGCGATCTTCGTCGGCGAAGCAAAGGCAGCGGGCGGTCGCGCGGGCGAGGCGCCATCGATCGGTCTGTCGAGCTCGATCGGCGGGCTCGGCTTTCCGCTCGCGCGCTTGAAGACCGGCACGCCGTGCCGCATCGACGCGAAGACGATCGACACGCAGGGCCTCGAGGTGCAGCCGGGCGATGATCCGCCGCCGCTGTTCCGGTGGACGGGACGCGAGGAGAAGCCGGTCCTGCCGCAGATCCCGTGCTGGGTCACGTACACGAGCGAGAAGACGCACGCGATCATTCGCGAGGGACTGCCGCGCTCGCCGCTGTACCGCAAGGAGATCCAGGGCACGGGCCCGCGCTACTGCCCGAGCATCGAGGACAAGGTCGTCCGCTTTGCGGACAAAGACCGCCATCAGATCTACCTCGAGCCCGAGGGCCTCGATAGCGCCGAGATCTATCCGAACGGCATCTCGACGTCGCTGCCGTACGACGTGCAGCTCGCGTTCATCCGCAGCATTCCCGGTCTGGAGCGCGCGGAGATGACGCGGCCCGGGTACGCGGTCGAGTACGACTTCATCGATCCGCGCGAGGTGCTGCCGACGCTGGAGACGCGACGCTGCGCGGGCCTCTATCACGCGGGGCAGATCAACGGCACGTCGGGCTACGAGGAGGCCGCGATCCAGGGCTTCATCGCCGGCGCGAATGCTGCGATCGCGGTGGGCTATGGCGACACGGGAGGCGAGCCGCTGATCCTGCGCCGCGACCAGGCGTACATGGGCGTGCTCGTCGACGACCTGACGACGCGCGGCACGCAGGAGCCGTACCGCATGCTCACGTCGCGCGCGGAGTACCGGCTGTTGCTGCGCGAGGACAACGCCGTCGATCGCCTGATGCCGATCGGGCGCAAGCTCGGCCTGATCGATGACCTGCGCTGGGCTGCATTCCAGGCGTGGCAGAAAGAGCTCGTCGAGGCGCGCGAGCGCGTGGAGCGGGCAGGGGTCACCGGCACGCCGGCCGTCAACGATGCGCTCGCGAAGTTCGGCTCCTCGCCGATCCACGATCGCCGCGTCTCGCTCGCCGAGCTGCTGCGCCGTCCCGAGCTGGACTGGCGCGCGGTCGAGCAGGTCGCGATGGCCGGAAGTATCGCCCCGTCGCATGCGAGCCCCGCTGCGCTCGAGCGCGTCGAGGTCGAGGTCACGTACGAGGGCTACCTCCACCGGCAGGAGGCCGAGGCCGCGAAGATGGCCCGCGCCGACAACGTGCGCGTCCCCGAGGACGTCGATTACAAGGCCATCCAGGGCCTCTCCAGGGAGGTCGTCGAGAAGCTGGAGGCGATCCGACCACGCTCCGTCGGCCAAGCGTCCCGCATCTCGGGCATCACGCCGGCGGCGATCGCGATCCTGTTGACGCACATTGGTCTTCACGCGCGGCGAGCGGCTGGAGTAGCTTCACCGACCTGATGAAGCGCGCTCTTCTCGCCATGGTCGGACTCGGTTGTGGACTCCTGACCGCGACGGATGCACTGGCAGGTGGCTTGTTCCTTCCCGGAGCGGGAGCGGTCTCCACGTCGCGCGCCGGGGCGGCCGTCGCTTCCGCCGACGATGGCGAGGCGCTCGTGCTCAACCCCGCTGGCTTGGCCAAGACCAAGGGCACGACGATCACGCTCTCGGCGGCGATCATCAAATACGTGATGAAGTTCTCGCGTCGCGGCGACTACGACTACAGCGAAGCGACCCCTGCGGCGTATCAGGGCCAGCGCTATCCGACCGTCGAGAACGACCCGAGCCCCGCGGGCGCGATCGGCGGGTACCAGCCTGTGCCGATCCTCGTCGTTACGTCGGATCTCGGCGGTGCGGTGCCCAATCTTCGCGTCGCCGCCGGCATCTACGCACCGAACGCGTACCCGTTCCGCGACCTGTGCTCGAAGATCAACGGCACGTGCCGCCACTTCAACTTTGCCCAGGATGCCGGCAACACGAGCTTGGCGCCGCTTCCGGCGCGCTATGACGTTGTCACGCAGGACGCGCTCGTGCTCGCGCCGTCCGTCGCGGCGAGCTATCGGATCATCCCGCAGCTCGACGTCGGCGCGCGCTTTGGCCTGGGGTTCGCGCACTTCAAGTCGCGCGTCGCGGTCTGGGGCGCGCCAGGCAACGTGACCGAGGATGTCGGCAACGACGCGCTGCTCACCGTCGACGTGTCGGACGGCTGGATTCCTGTCTACGGCATCGGCGCGACGTACCGCCCGACGCCCTCGATCGAGCTCGGCGTCAATTACTCGTCGCAACTCGACATCAACGCGAAGGGAACGAACCACGCGGACTTCGGTCCGACGGCTGCGGCGGGGCAGGGCGGTCTTGCCGTGTCCGTCCAGGCGCTGCACGGGGCGGACGCGCAGTGCGCTGATACGGGCACCGACGACAAGCAGGCGGCGTGCGTCTCCCTCCAGGTGCCGAAGAACGCGCAGCTCGGCGGTCGCTACAAGTTCCTCGACGCCAAGGGCAACGAGCGCGGCGACGTCGAGCTCGACCTGAACTGGGAGAATTGGGGAGCCAAGCGCGCGAGCGACTACCTCGTCCATATCGATGCGGTGATCGCCGTCAACGGCACGCCGCAGTTCAACCTCAAGGACAATCTCGTCCCGCACGGGTTTCAGGACACCTACGGGGTGCGCCTCGGTGGCAGCTGGCGGTTTCCCTTGGGAAGCGACGTTCTCATCGCGCGCGCGGGCGTCGCGTACGACACCGCGACTGCGAAGGACGGCTGGCTTCGCGCGGACATCGACGGCGCGGCGCGTACGACCGCCACCGTCGGCGCGGGCTATCACACAGATCGTTTCGAGGTGAACATCGGCGGAGGCGTGGTCCTCGAGGGCACGAACGACAATAGCGGCGTCTGCAACCCGATCTCCTCGCAGCCCGCCGATCGCGGCTGTGCCCGCGACGGAAACGAGCGGCCCGTCGACCAGCGCCAGGGCCCGGACCCGATCAACCCGATCGTCACCCCCGATCAGCAGCGCGAGGCACCGGTCAACCGTGGCGTGTTCTCCTCGCACTACGTGATGTTCATGTTGGGCGCGAAGACGTGGTTTTGATTTTTAAGTGATACTGCGGGGATGAAGCTGCGCGTCGCGGTCATCGCCTGCGCCCTCGTTCCCTCCGTCGCCTACGCAGGCGGCCTCTATCTTCCCGGCGCGGGTGCCGTGTCGACGTCGCGCGCGGGCGCGGCCGTCGCATCCACCTCCGACGGCGAAGCGCTGGTGATCAACCCGGCCGGTCTCGCGAAGACCAAGGGCACGACGATCACCGTGTCGGCCGCGATCATCAGCTACGCCGCCGAGTTCACGCGCCGCGGCAACTACGATTCGATCGACGCGGCTGACGAGTCCTACGAGGGACAGAAGTTCCCGACGGTCAAGAACGCTTCCAAGCCGCCACTCGGCCTTGGTAGTTACCAGCCGATTCCGGTCATCACGGTCGTGAGTGACCTCGGTGGTGCGGTGCCTGGTCTGCACGTCGCGGCGGGCATCTACGCGCCGAGTGCGTATCCGTTCCGTGACCTGTGCACGCAAACCGCGAGCGGCTGCAAGAAGTACAAGTTCAACGAAGACTTCAACGCCGCGCCCGCGCCGACTCGGTACGACATCATGAGCCAGGAGGCGAAGATCTTCGTTCCGACGGTCGCCGCGGCGTACTCGATCCGGCCCGACCTCGACGTCGGCGCGCGCTTCGGTCTCGGCTTCGCGAACTTCAAGTCGACCGTCGCGCTGTGGGGCACGCTGAACAACTACGAGGAGTGGGTCAAGCAGGACTCCGCGTTCACGCTCGATGCATCGGCGAGTTGGATCCCGATCTTCGGCTTCGGCGTGACGTATCGACCGACGCCGTTCCTCGAGGTCGCCGCGAACTACAGCTCCAAGATCCACGTCGATGGGAAGGGCTCTGCCGTGGCGGAGAGCGGACCGAACGCGACGCTGATGGGCAACGGCGTCGTCGTCCATCCCGAGACGGGCCAGCAGCGCTGTCAGGACGGCGGCACGGCGACGGTGCAACGCGGCTGCGTGACGCTCGAGCTGCCGATGTCGGCGACCATCGGCGCGCGGTACAAGTTCCTCGACCACAAGGGCGCCGAGCGCGGCGACATCGAGCTGAACGTCGGCTGGGAGAACTGGGGCAGCAGGTACGCGAGCGAATTCAACGTCGTCGTGGACGGCGCGGTCTACGTGAAGCAGCCATCGGGCGGCGAGGTCGAGACCATCCGGCTGCAGGACAGCATCGTGCGCCACAACTTCAAGGACACGTACAACGCGCGCCTCGGCGGCAGCTACGTGATTCCGGCGACGACGGACTCCGACGTCATCGTGCGCGCGGGCATCGGTTACGACACGGCGGCCGCCCCCGACGGTTGGCTGCGCATGGATCTCGACGGCGCGGCGCGCACGACGATCACCGCCGGTGCGGGCTATCGCACCAAGAAGTTCGAAGTGAACATCGGTGGCGGCGTCGTCCTCGAGGGCACGAACGACAACAAGGGCACGTGCAACCCGACCGGTATCGGCTCGGACTTCGGCTGCAACGGCACGGGAACCGAGACGGCTATCGGCGATCGCACGCACCCGGACCCGATCTCGCCCGTTGTCTCGAGCGCCAACCAGGCGGAGAGCCCGATCAATCAGGGCACGCTGACGTCGCACTACGTGCTGTTGATGCTCGGCGCCACGACCTGGTTCTGAGGCACGCGAGGCACCGCATGGCGCGATCTGCCGATTGACCTGGTACGGGATAAGTGAGGTAGGTTCGCCGCCTTATGAAGCGTGGGTGGCTTTGTGTCGCGACGTCGTTGGTTTCGTCGACCGCATTGGCGGGTGGCATCTTCGTGCCGGGCTCGGGTGCTGTCTCCGCATCGCGCGCGGGTGCGGCGGTCGCGTCGGCCGACGACGGCGAGGCGCTGACGATCAATCCGGCGGGTCTCGCGAAGACGACGGGCACGACGATCACGATCTCGCTCGAGCTGGTGCGTTACTTCATGTCGTTCGCGCGCCGCGGCGTCTACGACGACGTCAGCAACCCCGGCTTTCAGCCGCCGTACCAGGGCCAGCCATACAAGACCGTCACGAACGATCCGAGCCCGCCCACCGGCATCGGCAAGTTCCAACCGATTCCCGTCGTCGCTGTCGTCTCCGACCTGCACGGCCTGGTTCCCGGCCTTCACCTCGCGGTCGGTCTCTACGCGCCCACCGCGTACCCGTTCCGCAACATGACCAACGGGTACAAGTTCCCCGCCGCTGGTGACCCCAACGCGGATCTGACGACACCGCCACCGGGCTCGCGCTACGACATCCTGACCCAGGAGAGCCGCGTGCTCCTGCCGTCGATCGCCGCGAGCTATCGGATCATTCCTCAGCTCGACGTCGGCGCGCGCTTCACGGCCGGCAACCTCGAGTCCCAGACGCAGGTCGCGGTGTGGGGCACGCCGTCCAACTTCGAAGAGCGCGTCTCCGAGGACTCGCTATTCTCGGCGAAGATCAAAGACAACTTCATCCCCGCGTTCGGCCTCGGCATGACGTACCGCCCGACGCCGTTCCTCGAGTTCGGCGCGAACTACTCGAGCCCGCTGATCATCAAGGCGCACGGCACCGCGACCTCCGTGAAGGGACCCGACGTCGACGCGAATCGTCAGATCGGCCCGGTGCCCGACGCCGACACCCAGTGCGGTAAGGGCGGCACGATGGAGGAACAGAAGGCCTGCATCTCGCTCCAGCTCCCGCAGACCGCGACCATCGGCGGTCGCTACAAGTTCCTCGGCAAGAACGGCCACGAGAACGGCGACATCGAGCTCGATCTCGGCTGGGAGAACTGGGGCAAGAAGTGCGCGCTCGACGCAGACGGCCAGTTCAAGGACCCGAGCTGCACGTCACCGGGGCAGTACCGCGTCGTCATCGACTCGGGCCTCTACGTGAACGGCGAGTACCAGCAGCCGCTCGAGAAGAGCGTCAACAACTACAACCTCAAGGACACGTACTCGGTCCGCCTCGGCGGCAGCTACCAGATTCCGCTCGGCGAGGCGGTCGATGCGGATCGCATCGTCGTGCGCGGCGGTATCTCCTACGACTCGCAGGCCGCGAACGACGGCTGGCTGCGCGCCGCGCTCGACGGTGCCGCGCGCGAGACGTTCACGGTGGGTGGCGCGTACAAGACCAAGAAGTGGATGGCGTCGCTCGGCGTTGGGTACGTCTACGAAGGCTCCAACACGAACGGCGGTGCGAAGGCCGACGGTACGGACTGCAACCCGACGCTCGCCGCTGGTAACCAGGGCTGCTCTGCCACCGGCTCGCAGCGCGACCCGAGCGATCGCAAGGGTCCCGATCCGACGAACCCGTTGATCACGCCCGCGTTTCAGGCGGAGAACCCGTACAACCAGGGAACGTTCGAGTCGCACTATCTATTGCTGATGCTCGGTTTCACGATCTCGCTGTAGGCGACGTGTCATGCTCGACGCATGAGCAAAGCGCTCGTTCGGCGAGAGAGCAGTAGCGGCCTTCTTCCCGCGATCGCGAGCGCGATCATTCCGGGCGTCGGTCAGCTGATCAACGGCGAGACCAACAAGGCGATCGGCGTCGGCGTGGTGTATCTGGTCGCGGGCGCGAGCTTTCTCGGCGCGATTCCGCTGATCGGTTCCGTCGCGGGCGCGTTCGCCGCAGCGACGTGGCTGTACGCGGTCGCGGACGGCTACATCACCGGCAAGAAGAAGGGCTAGTCGGCGCCGGCGTCGTGCGCGGTCGGAGGCTCGGGACCTTCGAACGTCGTGATGAAGACGTCGTCGTACTGCACGCGGAACGTGTCCTGCGGTCCCTTCGCTGCGACGACACCGAGGTCGAGGCGGGGCTTGTCGTAGCCCTGGATGCTGGCGGGGAGCGGGAGAGTCGCCGCGACGCCATCGGCCATCACCTCGATCTCGCCGCGACCGTCGTCGGTGACCGCGTAGTTCCGCACGAGGATCTTCAGTGACTGCCACTTACCGACGGGAATCGGCATCGCAAACGGCGCCTTTGCGGAGCTCGGTCCGTCGTAGACGCTGAGCTGCATGCCTGCTTGCTTGCGCGAGATGGTGATCGCGCCCGCCTTGCCGAAGTC
This sequence comes from Kofleriaceae bacterium, assembly GCA_036499725.1. Classification (GTDB taxonomy): domain Bacteria; phylum Myxococcota_A; class Polyangia; order Haliangiales; family Haliangiaceae; genus JABFXX01. The sequence continues at coordinate 83,142 of DASYDE010000031.1, read as the reverse complement.
GAGCTGGAACAGCATCGCGACGGCCTTCTCGTCGAGAAACTTCTCCGCGTCGACGCGCAGCTTGAGCGTGATCGTCGCGTAGCGGATCGGCGCGAGCTCGGCGATCAGCATCGCGGATGCCTTGTTCGTCGCGGCCGCGAGCGGAGGTGAGGTCATCTCTGCCACCGCAGACTCGCCGTTTTGTGCGGGGCGCAGCCGAATAGTGCCGCCGCCGTTCTCGCCCGGGTCCGGCGTCTTGTCGGCGTTGTAGAAGCCGGCGCGGTACTCGGGGCCTTCGAAGTCCGCGCAGAAGTCGGGCTTGGGCGACACCGTCGTGCAGAACGGAACGGGAGGCGTGCTCGCGGCCGGTGGCGGCGCGGTTGTCGTCGCGGCACCGTGGCGCGTGAGCAGATAGACGACGACGCCGGCTGCGGCGAACAGACCCGTGCCGATCACGATGGGGACGTTGGAGCGCGGCGAGATGGGGGCGACCTGCACGACGGCTTGGCCCGCGTCGGTCGTGGAGCCCGAGCGAAGGGCGTCTCTCGCGCCGGTTGCCGCGGGCGGCTGCGCGTCGGTCTGTGCGAACGGACTGGGGTCGGTGGACGCGCTCGCAGGCAGTCGCCGCCGCACGATCGTCGCGGTGCGCACCGCGAGAGGCAAATCGTCCGCGCGCTTGATCGCATCGCGCAGCTCTTGCACCGACGCGGGCCGTGCCTGCGCGTTGGAATTAAGCGCCGGGCGCAGTACGGCCCACAGCGCGGGCGGGACGTCGCGACCGTCGGGATCGAGGCGCGCGGGAATGTCCTCGACGTCCTTCCACGGCAGGCCACCGACGAGCATCTCGAAGAACGTGACGGCGAGCTCGTAGACATCGCTGCGCACGGATGCGGGCGTCGTGAAGAACCGCTCGGGCGCCATGTACGCCGGCGTGCCGCGGACGCGACCCTCGATCGTCGTCGTCGATGGGCCGGCGTCGCGCTCCTTGGCGATGCCAAAGTCGAGCAGCACGGCGCGCGCGTCGTCGACCACGAACACGTTCTCCGGCTTGAGATCGCGGTGGATGATGCCCGCCACGTGGAGCGTGGAGACGGCCTCCGCGAGCTGATCGAACAGCGCGAGCGCGTCACCAACGGTGAGCGGCTTGGTGCGCAGGCGCTGCGCGAGCGTCTCGCCGTCCAGGCGCGGCATCACGAGATACGGACGGCCGTCGGGCAACTGGCCGCTCGCGAGCACGCCGACGATGTTCGGATGCGAGAGCCGATGCATCAGCGCCGCCTCGTCGAGGAAGCGCTTTACTTCGCCATCCGTCAGCGCGAGGTCGGCGCGCAGCGCCTTGATCGCGACGCGGGTACCGGCTGCGATGTCATCGCTCGTGGTCTCGCGCGTCGCGCCGTAGACGGTGCCGCTGCCGCCCTCGCCGAGGACGGAGTCGACGCGGTATCCGTCCAACTCGAGCACGAGCGATCAGTATCGCACGTCAGCTCAACAGCGGCGGGTCATGTCAGGAGCGTCGGTTTGGCCGCGTTCTCGTCGTGCTCGACAGGAACGTCAGCGGGCGCGGTGCTCGGGCGCCGCACAGCGATCGGAGGAGCCTGCGGCGGCGACCGGAATGGATCGTCATCGAGCTTTGCTCCGACCGTGCGCGGCATCTTCGGTGCGCGGGGACGCGGCGCAGTCACGACGCCTTCCGCGTCCCCATTCGCTCGTGCGGTGAACGCGAGAGAGAAGTGATGCACGGCGATGAGCGCGGGCAGCGCTGCCGTCCACTCCAGGCCCAGCACCGCGAACACGATGGCGATGGCGCCCGCAATTCCACCTGCGATGACCGCGAAGCGAGCGCTGCGCGGGTGACGCGCGACGAGGAACAGCTCGACAAGACAGACGAGCAGCACGAGCGCGCAGGGAAACCGGTACCGCCAGGGGAGGTGGATGTTGTTTTCGTCGAGCTCCTCGTCCGTGAGCGGGCGCCCTTCGAGCTCGTAGGTGAAGTCTCGGTACACGACGAGCTCGACGTTCCAGTCCCAAAAGTCGAATCCGTACGGATCGAAGCTGTTGAAGTGCACACCGATCTTCCACGGTAGTCCGGGATGGCTGCTGTTGGGAGCGAGAGTCGGGGGCGCCGTGCCGAGCTGCGCGACGTTCTCGGTGCCGCTGAGGTGTGTCGTCGCGTCAGGGCGCCCCACGAGTACGCATGCGGCCACGAGCGCACAGACGATGATCAGCTCGCGGAGCCTGAGCTTCATAAGAGCACGGTGCTACGTGAGCAGCTTGGGTTTGGCCGCGTTCGCGTCGTGCTCGACGGGGACAGCAGCAGGTTCTGTCGTCGCGCGCTGCACCACGATGGGCGGTGCTTGCGGCGGAGAGCGGAACGGATCGTCGCCGATCCTGGGTGCGGTCTCGCGGCGCGGCGGGGCAGAGGGGCGCGCGGGTGGTTCGTCGGCGGACTCGTCGGTCGGAGCATGTTCTGCTTCTGGTTCGTCGCGCTGGAGCAGCGGCATGATGCCGACGGACAGGTGATGCAGCGCGATCACGCCTGGCATCGCCGATTCCCACGTGAGGCCCATGATGCGGAAGACCAGAGCGACGGCGCCCGCAACGCCACCAGCGATCAGTGCGAAGCGAACCGTGCGCGGTTTGCGTGCGACGAGGCTGAGCTCGACGAGGCAGAGCAGAGCGATCAGTCCTTCTGGTAGATAGACGCGCCACGGGACGCTCAGGTCGAACTTCGTGATCTCGGCGGGCTCGAGATCGCGATACTGCAGCGAGGTGCCCTGTTCCTCGTAGACGATGAGGTGTCCGCCCCAGCGCGCGATGTCGATGTCCATGTAGCCGAGGTGGTCGTAACGAACGCCGAGATAGTCGTCGACTCCCTTGGGTGGCGGGACGACGGCGCCTTCGCCCGCGTCGGGAACACCTGCCCCGTAGAGCAGGCCCGCCGGCGCGGGACCGATGCGCATCACGTCGAGGTTCTCTCCGTGAAACTTGTGACCGGTCTCGTGCGCCAAGAACGACATCGCGACGAGCGCGAGGAGAACGATCAGCTCGCGGAACGTGAGCCGCTGCAGGAACGAGCGTCGGAAGAGGAACATGACCTGGCTAAATCCTGAACTCGTCCGGACGTAGAGTCGAGCACTACAGTCGCGGCTGCTCGGGGGAGACGTATTGGCGATCGTCGACGAGATCCACTGCCACTTTGGCGAATTGTGAACCACCGCTCGACTGCGCGAAGGGGAGCGAGATGTGGCCCCAGTCGTCGTAGTCGGTGAGCACGGTCTGCTGGCCGTCCTTGTTCACGTCAAAGGCATAGCCGTTGTTCGTCGTGCCGCTGCAGTCGTAGTCGACGGCGACGGATCCATTGCGGCCAAGGCCCGCGCTCTCCTGCACCGTCGCTTCGTTCAGCGGTGCACTCGTGCCGTTGGAGAAGTCGATGATCGCTGTCGTCGTGTTGAGCCCGTTCGCCAGCTGGGCGGTCGACGCGACGCCGCAGCTGCCGCGGAACAATTGATAGCGATCGCCCTCGGCGTTGCCGATCGTCGAGAGACCGGTGCGATAGAGGTAGTTCATGATCGAGTAGTAGTTCGGCTTGTAGTTCACCTCCGCGTCGCCGCCGTGCGCGAGCCCGAGGTTGTGACCGAGCTCGTGGACCAGTACGGACGCCTGATCGTTGATCAGGAAGTTCGCCTGCGCCGGATCGCTCGTGTGGATGCCACCGATCGTGACAGTGACGTCGTTGCCCGGTCGCTCGCCGAGGCCCGCGGATCCGCCCTGCTCGGTGTGGCCCCACAGAACGTAGTGAAAGATCGGGAGGCGACGGATGTCGAAGTGCTCCGCCTTGTACTGGTGCACCGACTTGCCGCCCGCGACGTTCACGTCGAACCCCGTGATCATCGTGAACGGAACCTCTTCGCCGCCGCCCAGGTTGTAGTTCGCGGGATCGAGCGTCGCCGCGTAGAGCGGACCCACGTCGAAGTGCACGACGATCTGGTGCGGCGCGAAGACGGCGGCCGCGCGCGCGAGCGCTTCCTTCTTGGGCGTCAGGCCCACGTCGCTCGACGTCATGTGATCGATCTCGACGAAGATGTCCTTCTGCTGCGTGCGTGCGCCGAGCGCGTACAGGTCCAGGCCCGCGTACGTGCCACCTTGCACCTCGGCCTGGTCGGGGATGCCGTCGACATCTGCGTCCACGTCGCTCGTGATGTCGTTCGGACCGCCCGGCGTCATGAATGCGTGTTCGGACCAATCGCGCGCGCGATCGCTGTCGAAGTCATCCTTCGCGCGCACGAGCGCGGCGTCCGTATGCGCGACGGTGTTCGGACCGACCCACGTGTTGTTCGCGGGAGCGTTCGTCGCGTTGCCGAACACGACGGAGTCGATCGGCGTGGTGCCCTTCTTCAACACGATCCAGCCGTTACCGCTCTGGCTCCACCCGTAGTTCGGATCGTCGACGACGACGATCTGCTGGTTCGGGTACTCGTTGGGGCCGCCGACTTTCACGACGACGTAGCCATTCGCAGCAACGGTGTGCGCGGGCAGTGGCGCATCGAGGCCGCCGCTCGTCGTGAGGTGATAGCTGACGAGATCGAGCGGCGCCGCGCTCGCGTTGTGCAGCTCGAGCCAGCAGCCGAGCACGCACGGCCCGATCTCGGTGAGCTCTAGATCACTCGGTGCGCACGTGATCGCGATCATGGCGTCAGCGCGGAGCGGCGAGGGCGGGGCGGCCGCGTGGCACACGACACCGCCGCTCGTCGGCTGATGCGTGACCACGAGATCGAACGCGGTGTCCTTGGGCAGCGTGCCGAACGAGACGGCGCCGTCTGCGTCCACTGACTTCTCGAGAGGCGCACCGCTCGTCGTCAGCGCGAGGGTGAGACCCGTGCCCGATACACCAGAGACGTTCGCCGTGATCTCGAACGGTCCTGTGGTCCCGGCTGCGTCGGGGACGACCCCGTCATCACCGCTGTGATCGCCGCCCTTGCATCCCGCCAACATCACCATCCCAACCAGAGCAACGATCGCGGCACGCATCCCCGCAGTCTACCTGCTACCCTGGCGACGATGAGCGAAGGTTTCGAGCAGTTCACCGGGACGAGCAGCTACATCGCATCGGAGGAGCTGAGGCACGCCGTCAACATCGCCGTCGCGCTTCAGCGTCCGTTGCTCGTACGCGGCGAGCCCGGCACCGGCAAGACGCTGCTCGCGGAGAACGTCGCGGCCGCGCTGGGCCTCAAGCTCATCCGGTGGCACGTGAAATCGACGACGAAAGCGCGTGACGGCCTCTACGTCTACGACACCGTCGCGCGTCTCAACGACTCGCGCTTTGGCGAGAAGGGCACGGTCAACGACATCGAGCGCTACATCAAGCTCGGGCCGCTCGGCCAGGCGATCGATTCGCCGACGCGCGTCGTGCTCCTGATCGACGAGGTCGACAAGGCTGACCTCGAGTTCCCGAACGATCTGCTCCACGAGATCGACACGATGAAGTTCCGCATCGACGAGACCAATCGCGAAGTCGTCGCGAAGGAGCGCCCGATCGTGATCATCACGTCGAACAACGAGAAGGAGCTGCCCGATGCGTTCCTCCGTCGCTGCGTGTTCCACTACATCCAGTTCCCGAACCGCGAGCTGATGGCGGAGATCGTGAAAGTCCACCATCCCGACATCTCCGACAAGGTTCTCGACAACACGCTCGAGGTGTTCTTCGGCCTGCGCGCGACGCCCAAGCTCCGCAAGAAGCCGTCGACGTCCGAGCTGATCGATTGGATCCTCGCGCTCAAGAAGGCCGGCGTCGATCTCGGTCGCATCGGCGGCGGCATCCCGTTCCTCGGCACGCTGCTCAAGACCGAGCAGGACGTCGAGCTCGTCGGAAAGCGCGCCAAGGCCTGAGCGATCAACGATGCTGATCGACTTTCTCTTCGAATTGCGCGCCAAGAAGGTGCCGGTATCCACGCACGAGTGGATGGCGCTGATGGAAGCGATGGCGCTGGGCCTGCACGAGAGCACTCTCGACGGCTTCTATCGGCTCGCGCGGACGATCTGCGTCAAGGACATCGCGCTCTACGACGCGTTCGACGAGGCGTTCCTCGCGTACTTCAAGGACATCCACCAGCAGGGCATCAACCTCACCGAGGAGCTCCTGAACTGGCTCGGCGACCCCAAGGCACTGCAGGGCCTCACCGAGGAGCAGCGCCAGCAACTCAAAGAGCTCGACATGCAGAAGCTGCGCGAGATGTTCGAGCAGCGCCTCAAAGAGCAGAAGGAGCGCCACGACGGCGGCAACCGCTGGATCGGTACGGGCGGCACGTCACCGTTCGGCAGCGGCGGTCAGAACCCGACCGGCATGCGCGTCGGCGGTGGCGGTGGTCGCAGCGCGATGGCCGTCGCGGGCGAGCGCATGTTCAAGGAGTACCGCCGCGACGTCGTGCTCGACGTGCGCCAGATCGACGTCGCGTTGCGCGGGCTCCGCAAGCTCGGACGCGAGGGTGCGGTCGAGGAGCTCGATCTCGACGAGACGGTCGACAAGACGTGCAAGAACGCGGGCGAGATCGACATCGTGTTCCGTCCCCCGCGGCGCAACCGCGTGAAGGTCATCCTGATGATGGATGTCGGCGGTTCGATGGATCCGCACAGCGAGCTGATGTCGCGCCTGTTCACGGCCGCATCGCGCACGGGTCGGTTCGCCAAGTTCCGCAGCTACTACTTCCACAACTGCGTTTACAACGTCGTCTACGAGGACGCCGAGTTTCGTAAGCCGGTCCAGGTCGCAGACCTCATCTCCGGATCCGATCGCGACGAGAAGCTCGTGATGGTCGGTGATGCGCTCATGCATCCCGCCGAGCTGCTCGATCCGGGCGGCTCGATGTACCTCTACAACTCCGCGCGCGCATCGGGCCACGAGTGGCTGCGTCGCCTCTCCGCGCACTTCCGCAGCTCCGCCTGGCTCAACCCGGAGCCCGACCGCTTCTGGTCCGGCACGACCATCGAGGTGATCGCGAGTGTGTTCGCGATGTACCCGCTCACGCTCGACGGCATGGCGCACGCGGTGCGCTACCTGACGCGTGGTGGTGAGCGCCCGCGGGTCGGGAATCCAGAGAAGTGGATCAAGGCGATCGCGGGCTAGCCGCGACGTCAGAGGAATTGGCCGCAACGACGCGACGGCGCGACGTCAGAGGAATTGGCCGCAACGACGCAACGGCGCGACGTCAGAGAATTGGCCGCAACGACGCAACGGCGCAACGAAGAAGCTTTTGACCTCGCCGGGCGAGGTGCGCGGGCCACTTCTCGAATGGACACGACGGCGCGCGGTACCAGAGCGACGAAGGCAGGAAGGCACGAAGGATCGATCGAGCGTGCCGCGTGACATCGGGAGAACGCCTCGAATACGCTGCTGATGCGTATCGCCCGCGTACCTCGCCCGGCGGGTTGAAGTCCTTCGTGTCTTCGTGCCTTCGTGGCTCTTCGATTACCGGCCCGCCTACCTCGCCCGGCGAGGCCATCACCTCTGACCGTTGCGTCGTCGCGTCGTTGCGGCCATCCCCTCCGACCGTTGCGTCGTCGCGTCGTTGCGGCCATCCCCCGGGCGTTGCGTCGTCGCGGCCAAAAAAAGAGCCGCTCGTGGCGGCTCTGAGTTACTGCAGGAAGTTCTGCGACTCCGGCGGCTTGTCTTCCGGCGGCTTCTCCGTCGGTAGCTTCTCCGTCGGCGGCTTCTCCGTGGGCGGAGCCGCGCTGCCGCTGCCATCACCCGTCGGCGGCGGCGTGGGCGTCGACGCGGAGCCCGTCTCCGCGGAACCCGAGCCCGTGCCCGTCGGCGGCGGACGCGGGACCTGCACGACCTGCTGCACGGACATGGTCTCGCTCACCGACGCAGTCATGCGCGCGGCGTCCTCGGTCCACTTGGTCGAATCGACGACGCGCTCGATGGTCTTGAAGCCCGCCTTGCGGATGCTGACGCGGATCATCTTGCGTGCTGCCTGTGCCTTGGTGAGCTCGATGTCGAACGGCGTGACCTTCCCGGTCGCCGAGTTGTCGATGAAGATCGCAGCGCCCACGGGCTCCGACGCGACGCTGACGATGTGCGGCTTCATGGTGAGCTTGGCAACGATGGACGGCGCGCCGCCCTTCACGTCGATCTCGGCGGCCGCGTAACCCGGCGCCGTGACCTTGGCCTTGTACGTCTTGTCCTTCTCGAGCTTGGCCTTGAACGGACCGGGACCCGACTGACCTTCGATCTCGACCATCGCCTTCGGCGGATCGGTGTTGATCGTCGTGTCGACGAGCGTGGACGTCGCCGTCGGCGTCGCGTTGCTGCCGGAGCCGACGTCGTTGGTCTTTGCGCTGCCGGAGCCGACGTCGTTGGTCTTTGCGCTGCCGACATCGGCGACCTGCGTCGAACCGCTGCCAACCTCGGCCGCGTCGGGCTGCGGCGCGACGACGGAGTTGGATCCGCTGGCCGGACCCGCGCCGCTCGCGACGTCGCCTTCACCGGACTTCGGCTTCTCGTTCTTGCGCAGGACGAAGAACCACACCGCGCCGCCGATGAGAGCGATCGCGAGGATGATCATGATCGCTGCGCCCATGCCGCCGCCCTGCTTCTCGGGACGACGCGGGGCCTCGGAGGGCGTGGACTTGGCAACCGCCTTGGCGGCTGCCTTCTCCTCGGTCTTTTCCTTGGCTGCGGGCGGGGGCTCGGCCGGGACATTGACCGGCGGCTTGGTAACGACCTTGGCCGGCTCCATGCCGAGGCGCGTTCGCATCTCGGGCGGGTGCTCCGTCGAGGCAGCGAGGCCCGAACCAGATCCCGATGCGACCGGTTCTGCGCGCGGCGACGGCGTGGCGTCGAGAACGCGGGAGCTGGGGCGCGAGGGCTCGGGAGGCGTCGGCAAGGCAGGCGCGGAGTCGCGGCTCGCGGGCTCCTGGGCCTTTGCTTGCGCGGCGTCGGCCTTCGCCGTGGCGGCGGAGATATCGGGACCGATGACGGTCTCGTTCGACATATCCCTGCCGCCCATCAGGTCGGTGCTCGTGTCGGGGGCCGTCTGCGCGATCAGCTCGTCGAGTGCGCGCACCTTGGTCGCTTCGTCGAAGGCGCCCTCGTCGAAGTCGTCCTGATCGCCGTGGAACGGCATCGGACGCGGTAGCGGCGTGCCCTCTTCCTTGAAGTCGGACTTGCGCGCCGTAGTGTTCGCGCTCTTGCCCGGAGCCTTGTCGCCGAGCAGTGCTTCCTGCACGGGGGCCGGCGCGACGCGCGTCGGGGTGTCCGTGAACATCGGCGGCTTGGTCGACTCGGCGCCGGAGCGCGACGGAGCCTGCTTCGCCTTATCGGCGAGAATGCGCTCGAGAACTTGCTGGCTGCCTTCAGCGAGGCGGTCGAAGCGAACGCCCATGCCGGGCGCGATCGCGGGGCGCGATGGATCATTCTCGCGCGTCCATACGACCGTGCCTTCGCCCGCGATCAGCGGTGACGCATCGCGCAGCTGGAACTCGAACCGCATCTGCGTACCGACTGCGAGCGGTTCCTTGGTCCGGATGAAGATTCCGCCCTGGCTGACGTCGACCGCGTAACGCTCGATAAATTGCTCGAGCGTCTCGCTCTTGAATTTGATCTTGAGCGTGACCGGCGTCCGCTTTCCCTGCCGCGTATTTGGATCGACCAAAGCGTTCTCCCCGGAGTGGCTCATCGCGATGCGCTCAGACGCATTGCAAGGCCCCGATTTGGAACGATTCTAGGGGGCGGGACGGCGCAATGCAACGTAGCTGACAGTCGATACATCCGCGCGGCTGCGTGTATGTTCTGCGCCCATGCACGCCGTCCGCCCTATCCGCCGTGTCCTCGTCGCCAACCGCGGCGAGATCGCTGTCCGCGTCATGCGGACTTGCCACGAGCGCGGGCTCGAAACCGTCGCAGTGTACTCCGACGTAGACCGGCTCGCCCCCCACGTCCTGATGGCCAATGCGGCGATCCACATCGGGGCGGCGCCGGCCGCCGAGAGCTATCTCGTGATCGACAAGATCCTCGCGGCGTGCAAGCAGTCCGGCGCCGACGCGGTCCACCCAGGCTACGGCTTTCTCTCGGAGAACGAGGACTTCGCCGATGCCTGCGCGAATGTCGGCATCAACTTCATCGGCCCCTCGGCCCACGCGATGAGGAAGATGGGCAGCAAGACCGAGGCGCGCAAGACGGTGATGGCAGCCGGTACGCCCGTCGTCCCTGGCGACAACGGCCCGACCGGGGCAGGCTTCTCGAACGCCGAGCTCGCGCTCGCATCGGCAAAGAAGATCGGCTTCCCGGTACTTATTAAAGCGGCGGCCGGTGGCGGCGGTAAGGGCATGCGCATGGTCGAGTCCGAGAAGGACCTCGCCCCCGCGTTCGAAGGCGCCGTGCGCGAAGCGACGAGCTCGTTTGGCGACGGCACCGTCTATCTCGAGAAGGCGATCATCAAGCCGCGCCACATCGAGATCCAGGTGTTCGGCGACAAGCACGGCAACATCGTTCATCTCGGCGAGCGCGACTGTTCGATTCAACGTCGCCACCAAAAGGTGATCGAGGAAGCGCCGTCCCCCGCCGTCTCCGCAGAGCTGCGCGCACGCATGGGTGTTGCTGCTGTCGCGGCCGCGAAGGCCGTCGACTACGTCGGCGCGGGAACGTGCGAATTCTTGTTGAGCGCGGACGGCGAGTTCTACTTCCTCGAGATGAACACGCGCCTCCAGGTCGAGCATCCGGTCACCGAGATGATCTACGGCGTCGATCTCGTCAGCTGGCAGCTCGATGTCGCGGAAGGCCGGCCGCTGCCGATGACGCAGCAAGAGCTCGACGCGCGTCGCCGCGGCTGGGCCATGGAGTGCCGCATCTACGCCGAGGATCCGGTGAAGTTCCTGCCGTCGCCCGGCAAGATCACGTACATGCGCGTTCCGGACGGCCCGTACATCCGCAACGACAGCGGCTGCTACGAAGGCTCCAACATCCCCGTTCACTACGATCCGATGATCTCCAAGCTCGTCGTCTGGGGAGAGACGCGCGAAGTGGCGGTCAACCGCATGCGCCGCGCGCTCGACGAGTACACCGTCCGCGGGATCGAGACGAACCTGCCGTTCCACCGCCGCTGCTTCCGCCACGCGGCATTCATCGCGGGTGAGTTCGACACGGGCTTCATCGGTCGCAACGCAAAGGAGCTCGCGCCGCGCGCAGACGCTGCCGAGCTAGAAGCCGCGATCGTCGCCGCCGCGCTCGACAAGGTGAGCGCGTCGAGCTCCGCACCGCGCACCACCACCACAGGCAGCATGGTGCCTCTGACGCCACCCGCGTCGTCGGAGATCAGCGGCTGGCGTCGCGGCGGCTAGGGCCCGCGGTCGAGCGCGGCGTTCACGGGGCGGCACCCGCACGGTATCTCGCACCCGAGGTACGCTCGGTCGATGCTGCGCGACGATGCTCCTCGGTGTCCGGTGTGTGACGAGACCGCACTCGACACGGTCCAGGATGTGGGGTGGCACTCCAAGGATCCGCGTTACTCGTGCGGTTCGTGCAATGGCGTGCTCGTGAGCGAGTGGGACGTTCGCGATCTGATCGCGCAGGCCACGTTTCACAAGGACGGCAAGCCGTCAGGCGAGATCGAGCTCGCCGTTGCGAGCAGCACTCGGCGGAGACACTGAAGGCAGCGCGCAAGCTGACACCGCTGCAGAAGGTCGCCAGCGGTCTCACCGTCGCCGGCTTCATCGCGCTGCACATCTTGCCGTTCGTTCTCTAAGCGCGACGCTCGGGCAGGTGCGCGGTGAGGAGCGCGACCGGATCTTCGGAGAGGCGCGACGTGTCGTGCGCGGCCGTGAGATTGCCGACGAGCTCACCGAGCGATCGCAGCGTGAACATCCCCAGCTCTTCGGCGGATGGGCCGCCTTCGCTATTGAGCTCGAGCACACCGATGGCGCGGGTCTGCCCTTCCGCCGGTGGCGGCAGTTGCACGCGCACGTAGCCCTTCACACGCGGAGCGGTGATCGCGATGTTGGCACCGACGAGCGGTTGCGCCGGATCCGCGCCTTGCGTCGTGCGCTCGCCGAGCGCGGTGCAGGTCGCGATCGCGGGTGCGTAGCCAACGTCACGCAAGCGCGCGAGCAGATCGTCGACGGTGAGCGTCTTCATCTCGCGGTAGCCCAGCGGCTGCGGATCGGCGGGGCGATACGACAGCGTGTAGCCCACCCGCGTGATCGGCGCGCCGAGGGCGAGTCGCGCGCCTGCGTACCAGCCGACGAGCGCGCCGAGAGCGCCCGCGCCGCCGATGAAGCGCAGCGCGCCTTGGCGCCAGTCGCCGAGCGTGCCGATATCGGCCGCTGCGAAGTAGTAGGCGATGCCGGCACCGGCCGCTCCAAAGATGAGAGCGCAGAGCACGGGGGCGAGTCGCCGCATGCGCGGAGAATAGCGCCTGCGGTGGCTACTCGGAACAGCCAGCCCGAGATCGTTGGGGAAGCCGCCCGGCGCGGACGTTGCTCCAGGGGCCAGACACGTTCTCGTTCAAGGCAACGCTCGCTCAGTTATCGAGCAACCACTGCCACATCACGCTCTCGCGCCATTCATCGATCGCGGCTTGATTGCCGGCGATCATGTCCGCCGCCTCGTAGTCGAGCGGGACAGGGACGAGGCGCTCGAGAGCTCCCACGATCTGCGCGCGCTCCGGGCCGAGCGTGCGAGGGATCAAGTGCCACAGCGTGACGATGTCGTGCATGGTCGCCTGCGTCGCGATCACACGCGCCGCGCTGGTGTCGCCATCTTCGAAGCGCGCGACGGCGTCGCGCATCTCTCGTGAGGCGTTCGTCGCGACGGGAACGCCGACGCCGTGTCCGGGCCGCGACACGACGGTGGTCCCGCGTGGAACGTAGGCGCCGAACGGTTTGCCCTCGAGAGACACCGCACCGAACGTGACCGTGAGATGCGAGCCCACGCTGTCGACGACGAGATCGTACGCGCAGCCGAGATCGACGGCAGTCGACGTGGGCGTCTCGATGACGAACAGCCGCGGTGGTGCGCTCACCTTCGCCGAGATGTGGCCCGACGCGAGTGCGAGGCGATGCTCCGTCGCACCCGTGCCAACGAGCTGCACGCGGCTGTCGGGATACACGGTGACCGTGCCGATCTTCGCGATCGCGACGCTCGCCTGCGAATCGTGCGCGGTCTCGAGCCACGTGCCGACAGGCAGGGTGCCGGTCTTCGCGACCTCGCCGCCGCAGCGCGTGGTGCCGCTCTGGACAGTGAACGCCATGCCGCTACCACCACCGCATGCGCTCGCACCCGGTGGCGCGGTCGGCCTGCGCAGGTACATCGCGATGCCCGCGGCGGCAGCGAGCGCGACGCTGGCGATCGCGGCGCGGCGACGCCACGGACGACGGGGCAGTGGCGGGAGGTCGCGCAGCGGCGCGCGATGCGCGAAGGCGCCGAGCTGGTGCTCGAGGTCGGCCACCTCGTCGTCGCTGCCGCTCTTGTCGAACAGGTAGTCGTCGCTCATCGCGCGCTTCCTTTCGCCCGCGTCGCACTCGGTGCGAGCTGCTCGCGCAAGAGCTCCATGCCGCGATGCAGATTGACGCGGACCGAGCCCGGCGTCATCCCAGTTCGCGCGGCGATCTCCGGACCGTCGAGACCTTCGACGAGGCGCATGATCAACGTCTCGCTGTAGGTCTCCGGCAGCGCGCGAATCGCTCGCAGCGCGCGCGCAGCTTCCGTGGTCGGCGGTGGCTCGATACCAATGTCGTCGGGGTCCGCGACCGTGGTCACGCGGCGCACGCGCAGATGGTCGACGGCGCGGTTGCGCGCGATCTGCAGCATCCAGCCCGGAAACGCGGCCGCGTCGCGCAGCGTGGATACGCGGGCCCACGCGTCGGCGAATGCGTCCTGCACGAGGTCGCTCGCTTCGGAGGCTCCCACGCGCGCGAGGATCACCGCGTGAACCACGCGATGGAAGCGCTCGTAGAGGCGCGCGAACGCGGCGCGATCGCCGCTCCGTGCCCGCTCCACATCGACGGCGACCTCCGTCGGCTCCACGCCCTCACGATACGCCATCGACCGCGCGCGGCGCCTCCGGCGCGACGTGATCGAGCAGCGATACGTGGATGCCGCGTTCGGCGAGGGGCGCGACGACGCGCTCTCGGATCGCCGCCGCGAACACCGGATCGAACGTCGCGCAGCCGAGCGTGCCGAGTCCGTTCGCCGAGCAACGAGCAGCGTCGCGATTCACGACCGGCGCAAAGCTCTCGATCGCGTGCGCAGCGACCGCCGCGAGGTGCGCGCGGGCAGCGTCGTCGAGCTCGTCGCACGCCCAGTCGAGCACCCACCACCCGAACTGCGCGTGCGCAGATTCGTCAGCGACGATCTTCGCGAGTGCGGCGGCGATCACCGGCGCAGCGGTCTCGTCGCGCGCGAGCTTGAGCATCGGTACGGTGAGTGATTCGCCTACGCACGACGTGCGCACGATCCTCTCGACGGCAGCCAGCAACGGATCCTCCGCGCGGGGAGGGCGCACCAGGCGAGCGAGGTCGACCTCGAGCGCGATCGCTCCGCCGAGCCACGCCGTGATCCGCGCCGCGCACTCGGCGTGCACGATCTCGTCGACGACGAAGTCGCCCGCGCACGCGACGAGGTCGATGGGCGCACCAGCAGCGAGCAAGGCAGTGGCAATCTCGGCGAACGCGGCGGCGCTCGCGTACTCGCTGAACGCGGTGCGCGTCCACGTCGTGCGCGCTGTCGCGAGTGACGACGGATCCGCGACGAGCGCATGATCCCACGGCAACGCATCGATCCATGCGCGGCGCGGCGCGATGCGACGTAGCCACGGGCCACCGACGTGCGAGAGCTCGAACGCGGTCACGTCGTCTTCTTGCTCGCCCGTGCGCGGACGTCAGCGCACCACGAGCTCGGCTGCGTCGAGACGCCTTTGTCGTTGATGTTGCCGACGAGCGGATAGCCCTCCGCGTCGCAGAGTGGGCGGTATTTCTCGCTCTGCGCGCGAACGTCCTGCAGCTTCGTGAAGTGCAACTCGGCTCGGAGTGCGAGAAGCGTCTTGGGCGCCTTCTCGTCAGGTGGCGGTGCGCGATGCGCGGGCGTAGCGGAGCGTGGAGACGCCGCCGCAGACGCGGAGAGGAGAAGGACGAGGGGAACGATGCGACGGGGGCGGGCCATGACGTGCTCCAGGTGGTTCCCAGAACAGGACGGCGACCCCGCTCGACCGTTAACAAGGATTCGACAGCGCCGAAGAGGGCGCCGGATCGCGGTGGTGGGATCTGCGAACATGCGCCCGTTCCTCGTCGGGATCAACTAGCAAAAAGGTGAGTGATCTCGACGAGCAGCGAGGTGCGCTCCCGATTGCGCAATCGCTCCGAGCTGGGTAGAAAGCTCCGGGCACGGACGTTTGTTCCGCTGTGCCCAGGAGAACCCTATGGCGCAGCAGACCAAGTTCGTATTCGTAACCGGCGGTGTCGTTTCGTCGCTCGGCAAGGGAATGGTCTCCGCGTCGATCGGCGCGCTGATGGAAAACCGCGGCCTTCGGGTCGCGAACATGAAGCTCGATCCGTATCTGAACGTGGATCCGGGCACGATGAACCCCACGCAGCACGGCGAGGTGTTCGTGACGGACGACGGCGCCGAGACGGACCTCGACCTCGGTCACTACGAGCGATTCGTCGGCACCAAGATGTCGCGGCTCAACAACATCACGACGGGTCAGGTGTACTCGTCCGTGATCAGCAAGGAGCGCCGCGGCGAGTACCTCGGTTCGACGGTGCAGGTGATTCCGCACATCACCGACGAGATCAAGCAGCGCATCCGCATGTGCGCCGAGGGCCTCGACGTGCTGGTCGTCGAAGTCGGCGGCACGGTTGGTGACATCGAGTCGCTCCCGTTCCTCGAGGCGGTTCGCCAGCTCCGCGTCGAGCTCGGCACGCAGAACAGCGTCAGCGTTCACCTCACGCTCGTCCCGCACCTCAAGGCGGCGGGCGAGTTCAAGACCAAGCCGACCCAGCACTCCGTGCAGAAGCTGCGTGAGATCGGCATTCAGTGCGACGTTCTCGTCGTGCGCTGCGAGCAACGCATCCCCGAGGACGGCCTCAAGAAGATGGCGATGTTCTGCTCGGTGACGTCGGATGCGGTGTTCCAGTCGATCGACGTGGATACCGTCTACCGCCTCCCCGTGATGCTGAGCGATCAGGGCCTCGATCAGAAGCTCGCCGGCCTGCTCAACATCTGGTCGCGCGCGTCGCGGCTCTCGGCGTGGGAAGAGGTCGTCGCGCGCGTCACCGAGCCCAAGCGCAAGGTCACGGTCGGCTTTGTCGGCAAGTACGTGCAGCTCGTCGAGGCGTACAAAAGCCTCAACGAAGCGCTGCTCCACGGCGGCATCGCGAACGACTGCCGCGTCGAGATCAAGCACATCGATAGCGAAGAGCTCGAGAAGACCGGCGTCGCGTCGCTCGCGCAGTACGACGGCATCCTCGTCGCCCCTGGCTTCGGCGCACGCGGCACCGAAGGGAAGATCGCAGCCGTGAAGTACGCGCGCGAGGGCAAGGTCCCGTACTTCGGCATTTGCTTCGGCATGCAGATGGCGGTCATCGAGTTCGCGCGCAACGTCTGCAACCTCGCCGGTGCGAACTCCACGGAGATCGATCCGAACACCGCGCATCCCGTCGTCGACCTCATGCCCGATCAGCGCGGCGTGACCGACAAGGGCGCGACCATGCGCCTCGGGGCGTATCCCGCGACGCTCAAGGCGGGTACCAAGGCCGCCGAAGCGTACGGCGGAACGGAGATCAGCGAGCGCCATCGCCACCGCTGGGAAGTGAACAACAACTACCGCGACGCGATCGAGCGCAACGGCATGACCATCTCGGGCGTATCGCCCGACGGTCGTCTCGTCGAGATGATCGAGATTCCGCAGCACCCGTACTTCGTGGCCTGCCAATTCCATCCCGAGTTCAAGTCACGTCCGAGCGCGCCGCACCCGCTGTTCGCGCGGTTCATCAAGGCTGCCGTCGAGCGCTCGCTCAAGACCGGCCCGCGCGCCTAAGGGCAGTCGTAGCGATAGACGTACCGGTACGTCGTCCCGTTGCCGACGTCGCTATGCTCGAGTGGAATGCCACTCGCGTCGTACTTGATCGTGATCGTGCCGTTGAGCGCCATCGCTGCCGTCGTGATCTCCCGATAGGTGATCGTCGCGAGGCGTCCGCTCTTGTCGTACCCGTACGTTCGCTCCTGGCCCCAGTCGCCGCTCTTACGCGCGAGCTTCGTGCGGCGGCCGTTCGCGTCGTGGGTGACGGCTGTCGTCTGCCCGCTGGAGGCGTTCGTCAGTACGATCGAGTCGTCGGTGTACGTCATCGCTGTGCTCGAGCCTTTGTAGAGAGCCGACACGACAGCGCCCGCCGCGTCGCGCGCAAAGACGAGCGGCGAGCTGCCGTCATCGACGGAGACGAGACGACCAGACGCGTACGTGTATCTCTCGCTGATGTTGGCCATGCGCGTCGACACGTACGTCAGCACGCGACCCTCTGAATCGTACGTCCACGAACGGCGGTACGGCTCGACGCCATCGCTGCCGGTGACGTTCTCGTCGAGAAAGTGTCCCTGCGCGTCGTACGCGTACGTCGCCGTGAGGAATGGTTGCTCGTTCTTCGTCACCGTCGCTGCACACGGACGTGCTCCACCCCGACCGACGACGGCGAGCTCGGAATCCCACGGCCCGAGATCCCGGCAGCCGTCCGTGTAGCCGTCGGCGAGGTTCTCGCGCGTGCACGGATCCTTGCCAACGGGCGCAGCTGGCTTCTTCACGCCGCCCGGAACGGTGACGGTCGCGGCGGCGGGGGACGCGATGCTCTCCGCGTCCCGAGCGACGGTGGGCGGCGGAGCAGGGGGCGGTGGGGTCGACTTGCACGCAGCGACCAGGACGAGCGGCAAGAGTCGGTTCATCGAGGCGTTGGATAATACGTCTGGATCACGTGGTGCGTACCAGTGATGGTCTCGTCCATTGGCGCCGCGGGTAGAGCGTCACCGTCGAGAACAGCGATGATCGCGGTGACGTTGTCCTTGCCGCCATGCTTGTTCGCGCGCCGGATCGCGTGCTCGCACGCAACCGCGGGCTCGTACTTCGAGAGCAGCGATGCCAGCTCGTTGTCATCGACCTCGTTGGTGAGGCCGTCGCTGCAGAGCAGCAGGCGATCACCGCGGCGCATCTCCAGGCGACCGAGCTCCACGCGGAGCGTCTTATCGGTGCCGACCGCCTGCAGGATCACGTTGCGGCGCGATGACTCCTTGGCCTCGTCCTCGGTCATGGTGCCGGTGTCGATCAGCATCTGCACGAAGCTCTGGTCCTTGGTGAGCTGGCGCAGACGACCGTTGCGCAGCAAGTACGCGCGCGAGTCCCCGACCTCCGCGATCCATGCCGTCTGCTCGACGATCAACACTGCCGTCAGCGTCGCGCCCATACCCTGGCGATGGGTATTCGAGGCAGCGGCGAGCACGGCGGCGTTCGCGGCGTGCACGGCGGCATCGAGCTGATTCGGTAGCGGCAGGTTGTTCGGCGCGACGAGCGATTGAGCGAGCGTCGTCAGCGCGAGGTTGCTCGCCACCTCACCGCCCGCGTGACCGCCCATGCCGTCGGAGACCGCCAGCAACAGCCGTTTGTGTGCGAAATCGTGACGTGCGCCGTCGCACGCCATGGGCGTCTGGGGCGTATCGAGATCGACGAGCAGGAACGCATCCTCGTTGTTCTGGCGCCGCATTCCGATGTCAGTCCGCGCGCATGTCGTGATGAACGGTCCAGCTGCGTCAGTCATGCAGCCAGCGGGTGCAATCGAAACGCCATTTGCTGACGAGCGCTCGCGCTCGGAGAGGCCAGAGTTACGTCACTGGCAGGCGACGAAATACACGGGCATCGACGGTGAGTCCTGGCGATGGGTGGAATCGCAGCAGCCCATCTTTCCGTCGAGCGTGAACGTGCCGAGGCAGAAGTCGCGGTACTGGCCGTTCGTCGTGAAGCCATCGCACTGCGGACCATGCGCCTCGGGCTTGTCGACGCACGGGAGATCGCAGGTGGACGGCTGCGTGAAGTTCCACGCCGAACCGCATGCGGCGGTCGCGATCCCGGAGCCGGAGCCGGAGCCGCTGCCGCCGTCCGTGCCAGGAGTGGAACCGCCGCCGCCGCCACCGCAGGCAGCGAACATCATGGTCAGGACGAGAGCGCGATGCATGTCATGCCAACTAGCTGCAACGTTAGGCTAAAGCAAGAGCCGGGCCACGGAGCCTTTACGCGGCAGCGTTGATCCCCTAAAGTTGTTCTTCAAGCCTCGTACCATGGGCACTTCGTGGCCAGTGCGTAGCTAACCGTAAGGATACAAAGGAGAACTCCATGGGCATGGAAATGCGCCAGGAACTGAAGCTTTCGCAGCAGCTGGTGATGACACCACAGCTGCAACAGGCGATCCGGCTCCTTCAGCTGTCCCGCATGGAGCTGGCCGAGCTCGTGCACGACGAGATGCTCGAGAACCCCATCCTCGACGACGAGATGGACCTCGACTCCGAGCGTTCGCGCGAGCGCGACGAGGCCGGCAGCGACATCGAGAAGCAGCACCAGCTGGAGTCAGCTGGTTCAACCGAGACCCCGATCGAGGGCTCCGTGGTCGATGGAGTCGCACAGACCGAGGTCAAAGGCGACGCGACCGCGGTCAACGAGATCGATTGGGAGAACTACCTGAGCGACCACTCGCTCGGCCCGTCGATGCCGGGCTTCCGCGGCGATGGCGACGAGATGCCGTCGCTCGAGCAGACGCTGACCAAGACCGCGACGCTCTACGAGCACCTCGCGTGGCAGCTCAAGATGACCAACCTCCCGCAGGAGCAGCTCGAGATCGGAATGGAGATCCTCGGCAACATCGACGCCGACGGATACATCAAGGATCCGCCGATCGAAGAGCTCGCTGCTGACATGGGTGTCGACCCCGTGTTGTGCGAGCAGGTGCTCGAGAAGATCCAGACGTTCGATCCGATCGGCGTCGGTGCGCGCTCGCTCGCCGAGTGCATGCTGATCCAGTGCGTCGCCGCAGGTCAGGACGATGACCTGTGCGTGAAGATGATCCGCAGCCACCTCGGCAACCTCGAGAAGAAGAACTATCCGGCGATCGCGCGCGACCTCAAGCAGCCGCTGGACGAGATCTACGAGGCGGCGAAGGTCATCATGGACTTCGACCCGCGTCCGGGTCGCCAGTACTCCAGCGATGATCCGCACTACGTCACGCCGGACGTCTACATCCACAAGGTCGGCGACAAGTACTTCGTCGTTCCCAACGATGACGGTCTCCCGAAGCTGAAGATCAGCGGCTTCTACAAGAACGCGATGGGCAACTCGGCCGCGTCCAAGGACTACGTCCAGGACAAGCTGCGCAGCGCGCAGTGGCTGATTCGCTCCATCCAGCAGCGCCAGCGCACGATCATCAAGGTCGCCGAGTCGATCCTGAAGTTCCAGCGCGAGTTCTTCGACAAGGGCATCGCGCACCTCAAGCCGCTCATTCTGCGCGACGTCGCCGAGGACATCGGCATGCACGAGTCGACGGTCTCGCGCGTGACGACCAACAAGTACGTCCACACGCCGCAAGGCATCTACGAGCTGAAGTTCTTCTTCAACTCGGGCATCTCGCGCACCAACGGTGACGACCTCGCGTCGCAGGCCGTGAAGAGCAAGATCAAAGAGCTCGTCGGCCAGGAAGACGCGAAGCGTCCGCACTCGGATCAGAAGATCGTCGAGCTGCTCAAGAAGGGCGGCATCGACATCGCGCGCCGCACCGTCGCGAAGTATCGCGAGCAGCTCGGCATCCTCTCGAGCAGCAAGCGCAAGCAGGTCTTCTAGCTTCCGATGGGCCGGCAGACCGACGAGCATCGGTTCGCAGTCCTCTTCCGCGACGACAATCCGCACGCCAAAGAGCGGGTCGGCGTCTACGAAGAGGCGCTCGCATTCACCGTCCTGATCGACGAGCTCGTCGAGAAGTCCGAGGCGCGCTTTCACCTCAAGGACCTGCTCGACAAGAGCGCGACCGCCGTCGCCATGCGCATCGCGCAAGCCGGCGCGGAACTGAACAAGCTCGACCGGCGCCGGCAGTATCGGGTCGCCCGGCGCGCAGCCACCGACTGTGCGGCGGTCCTCGACATCCTCGCGCGGCGGGCCACGGGCAGCCCCGCGCTCCTCGGGGCCGCGAAGCGCGCGATCATCTCGCTAGTCGCCCAACTCGCCACGCTCGCAGCGCGGTAGCTGCAACTGAACGCGCGTTCGAGATAAGCTTCCGGCGTGGATCGCGCGGAGCTAGGTATCGCGGAAGACGTCGTCGCCGCAGTGCGACGGGAGATCGAGGCGCTGGGGTTCGTTCCGAAGGAACTGCCGGCCGCATCGCCCGGCCTCGTGGTGGGCACCGCGGCCGACGTCCTGTTCGAAGAAGCGTCCGAGTTCCTGCTCGACTCGGCCCTCGGCATCTCGCTCGCGGGCCGGGTTCCCATCGGCGGTCTCGGCGCCCTCGACTACGGCCTCGTGACGAGCGCGACCCTGCGCGACGCGCTGAATCTGCTGACGCGCTACTACTCCATCGCGACCCAGCGCGTTCGCCTCGAGCTCGAAGAGGGCAGCGATCGCTCCGCCGTTGTCGGTACGCGGCTCCCGAACATTCACCACAGCCGTCACTGGATCGAGTTCTCGTTCGCCGTCTTCGCGTCGCGCATTCGCCAGACGCTCTCGCGCGAGGACATCACGTTCGACATCGCGTTCAAGCACCCGGCGCCCCCGACGCGCGGCCAGGCCGAGGAGCACTTCCGCGGCAGCGTGCAGTTCGATGCGCCGCAGGATCGCCTGACGTTCGCGACCGAGCACCTCGGCCTCGCGCTCCACACGGCATCCAAGCCGCTCGCGGAGCTGCTCGAGCGCCGGATGAAGGAGATCGCTCCCGAGCGCGCGATCGACGACCCCGTGCTCGATCGTGTTCGCCGCACGCTCGGCCAGATGCTCGAGGCAGGCGAGACCGACGTGAAGACGCTCGCTGCGCGCCTCAGCGAGAGCACGCGCACGTTGCAGCGCACCCTCGGTCAGCGCAACACGTCGCACAGCCAGCTGCTCGACGAGCTTCGCCGCCAGCGCGCGCAGGAGTTGCTCGACGCAGGCCTGCGCGTCGCCGATGTCGCGCAGCGCCTGGGCTTTGCGGCACCGAGCGCGTTCTTCCGCGCGTATCGCCGCTGGACGGGAACGTCGCCGCGCGGTCGCGATGCGCAGGATATCGAGGAGGATGCGAAGAGCGCGTCCGACGCCGCCGACTCCTCCGACAGCGCTGATAGCGAGTAGCAGGCAGAGGCGCTAAGGCGCTGCGCCGCTGAGAAGACGTCTTGTACCTCGCCGGGCGAGCTGCGTCCTCGCCGGGCGCGCTGCGTACTTGCAGAGAACCGCGAAGACGCGGAGACGCAAAGGGTTGGGTTGGGTTGGTGACGTGCGCACTCGGTCCGCGCATCTTGGCCTGGCGAGGTTCAACCTCTGCTTTGTGTCTCCGCGTCTTCGCGGTTCTCTGCTTCTGCTTCTGCGTGGCGACGCATCGCGACGCATCGCGACGACGCGCAGGCATGTCGGTGCGACTCGTCTCGGTTCCGGCTTGTGGCAGCGCGTCTCCGCGGCTGAAGTTTCGCGGTAGGTTCGCAACGTGAAGAAGCGCTGGCTCATCTGGCTGGGCATCGGCCTCGCCTACGCCGCGCTCTGCTTCGCGTTGTACTGGCGGCTGTTCGTGAAGAAGCAGATGGCCGGCTGGGACTCCATCGAGGAGTACTGGCCTGACCTCGTCTACCAGTCGCAGCTCATCTCGCACGGCGAGCTGCCGCTGTGGAACCCGTACACCGTCGGTGGCTATGCGTTCTTCGCGGATCCGCAGGCGAGCATGCTCGCGCCGATCAACCTCGTGTGCGTCGGCGCGTCGCTGCTCGGCGGCACCGGCCCGTGGCTGATGGAGCTCAAGCTGATCCTGCTGTTCTACAGCGCGCTGTGGGGCATGCACTTGCTCGTGCATCGCTGGACGAAGTGCCATGCAGGCGCATTCGTGGCGGCGATGACGTTTGTCATTGGCTCGCCCGTGCTCGTGCACAAGAACGGCGCGTTGCTGTGGCCGCTGCTGTACCTGCCGTGGGTGCTGCTGGCGTTCGATGCGTACCTCGCCAGGCCGTCGCTGCGCCGAGGCGCGTTGCTCGGCATCGCGCTCGGTGCGATGGGCGCGGCGGGGCACCCGCAGGGCTTTCAGTACGGCCTGTTTGTCTTGCTCGCGTACGGGCTGTATCGCGTTGCGAGGGGGCTGATCGCGCGCGAGTACACCATCGTGCAGCACGTACGCGCGCTCGCGCCGGGCCTCGTGCTCGCGGGCGTGATCGGCGGGATCTGGGTGTGGTGCACGTACGGGCCTGCGGCGAGCGTCGTCGAGGGGAGCGATCGCGCGCAGCGGACGATGGACTGGGTGCTCGCGAATCCACTCGACGTGCAGAGCCTGCGCGAGCTGTTCGCACCGGACCTCGATAGCAACTGGACGTTCGACCTCTACATGGGGCCGCTCGCGGTGATCCTGACGGCGTGGTTCGCGGCAGTGAAGTGGGAAGGGCGGTTCTGGATCGCGGTGGCAGCGGGGGCGCTCGTGCTCGCGCTCGGGGCGCACGCGGGGCTGTTGCCGATCCTCGCGAAGCACGTGCCCGGGTTCGCGCTGTTCCGGATCCCGTATCGCTACAAGCTCATCACCGGCTTCGCGTGTGCGGTCGGGGCAGGGTTGGGCGTCTCGCACCTGATGATGGCGGAGGTCACGCGCGCGCAGAAGGTCGTGCTCGCCGCGCTGTGCGTCGCCTGGATCGCAGCGGGCGCCTTCTTCAAGGTGTCGCTCTCGCTCGGGCTCGCGGTGCTCGTCATCGCCGCGGTGGTCGCCATCGCGTTCGATCCCAAGCGACGCAAGAAGTACGCGGCGGTGCTCGTCGTGCTCGCGGCCGTGGAGCTGGTCTATGCGGGTAACCACAAGCTCGCGATCCTGCAGCCCGTGCCCGCGGCCGATCGAGGCGCGGATCAGCTCGCGAAGTTGCCGGGCATCGATCGCGAGTGGCGATTCTGGGTCGGGGGTCGGTACTCGTCGTCGCCTGGCGACATTCCGTTTGTCGCCGCGTACCGCGCGCATGGTCGCGAGCTGAGCGGCTTCGAGCAACCACTGACGCCATCGCGCGTGATCGCACTCGATGCAGCGGCGGTGAAGAGTCCGGCGCTGCTCGCGCACTTCAACGTGAAGTACGTCTACGGCTCGCGGGTCGCGATCGCAGACGCGGATCCGGTGCCGACAACAGCCTTCGTCGCCATCCGCGATGTGGCGCCGATGTTGCGCGTCTACCCGAGCGCGAAGCGCGTCCCAGAGGACCAGCAGCTCGCGTTGCTCGCGACGACGGCGCCAGCGGACCTGCACGAGGCGCTCGTCGATTCCGCCGTGGCACTACCCACGGGCTCCTCGTTCGCGCCGGTCGATGGGACGGTCGTCGCGTACTCGCGCAACGCGCTGACCATGGAGGTGACGACGCCGGCGGCGGGGGTGGCCGTGGTTAACGAAGTGTTCGCACCCGGGTGGCACGCGACGGTGGATGGCGCGCCGGCAGAGCTGTTCCGCGCGAACTACATGCTCCGCGGCCTCGTCGTGCCCGCGGGGACTCATCGCATCGACCTGCAGTTCCGTGCGCCGGGCTTCGAGGCGGCGCTGCTCGCGCTCGTTCTCCTCCTCGGGATCAGCCTCCTGCTGTCCCTGATGCGCCCTCAAGGATGGGACCGCGTCAACATCTACATGTACTCCTCGAACGACGGGCAAAATCGACGAGGCGATCGAGTGATCGACTCGCGCGATCAGGCGTAGGCTAGATCCTGCAACCACTTCTTGGAGGACTGACTCGATGCAATTCGCGGTGACGTTCCGTCACATGGAGCCGACCGAAGCTTTGAAGTCGTATGCGCGCGAGCGCATGGACAGGGTTCGCAAATACCTGCCGGACCCGATTTCCTGCCACGTCGTGCTCTCGACCGAGCGCCACAATCACCGCATCGACGTCACGTTCCAGCTACACAACGGCCTCTCCGTCGCGGGTCACGAGACCACGGAGAACATGTACAGCTCGATCGACCTCTGCATCGCCAAGATCGAGCGGCAGGTCCGCAAGTACAAGGGCAAGCTCGAGGGCATGAAGGCCCGGCCGCACGGCGTGCAGGCGCTGCCCTGGTCGCACTCGATCGTCTCGGAGGCCTTTTCCGAGGAGGACGGCAACGGTCACGCCGATGCCCCCCATGCGCAGCCGGCCCCCAACTTCAACGTCGTTAAGACCGAGAAGTTCCACGCCCAGCCGCTCAGCGTGGCCGACGCGATCATCCAGATGAACCTCCTGCACGAGAGCTTCATCGTGTTCCGCCACGACACCGACGGCCGCGTAGCCGTCGTTTACAAACGGGAAAACGGCGAGTACGGTCTGATCGAGACCGGTGCTAACGGCACCGCTTAGTCGTCGCACCACGCCCTCGGTAATCTGGTAGCTTGAACGCGTCGCATGAAGATCGTCGACCTCATCAAGCGCGACATGGTCGTACCCGCGCTCCAGGCGACCGATAAGCGCGGCATTCTCGAAGAGCTCGCGCACTACATGGCGGGCCATCATCCGCGCATCGATCGCGCGACGCTCTCGCGTGTGCTCATCGAGCGCGAGCAGCTCGCATCCACCGCCATCGGCGAAGGCGTCGCCATCCCGCACGGCAAGCTCGGCTCTGTCGGCGAGATCGTGGCGTGCCTCGGCCGCGCTCGCCCGGGCGTCGAGTTCGACTCGATGGACGGTCAGCCGACGTTCCTGTTCTTCGTACTCGTCGCGCCGGAGTCGTCCACGGGCGCGCACCTCAAGGCGCTCGCGCGGATCAGTCGCGTGTTCAAGGATCCAGAGTTCCGCCGCCGGTTGCTCGCGGCTGATGACGCCGAGGGGATGTATTCGGTCGTCGCGGAAGAGGACGCCAAGTACTAGTGGCGGCCGAGGCGGCACTCGAGTCACTAAACATCGGCGAGTTGGTAGAGCGAGCCGAGCTCGAGATCACGGTGGTGGCAGGACGCGCTGGACTGGCGCGCACCGTGTCGGTGCCGCGGATCCAGAAGCCGGGCCTCGCGCTGACGGGCTGGCCCGAGCAGCTGCATCCGCATCGGGTGCTCGTGCTCGGCGGCACGGACATCGAGTACCTGACCGAGAGCGACAAGGCGCGTGCGGTCGGCGTCGAGACGCTGTTCGCGAGCGAGCCCGCCTGTGTCGTCGTGTGCCGCGGGCAACACGGCCCCCCAGAGCTGAGCGCGCACGCCGAGACGCACGGCGTTGCACTTCTGACGAGCGCGCTACCGACGGCGGACTTCATCGCGGCCGTGACCGCGTGGATGACGGACCGGCTCTCGCCGACGATGGAGCTGCACGGCGTCTTGATGGACGTGAACGGTATCGGCGTGCTCATGCTCGGCAAGAGCGGCATCGGTAAGAGCGAGACGGCGCTCGATCTCGTCGTGCGCGGACATCGCCTCGTCGCCGATGACATCGTGCGCGTTCGCGTCAAGGGCGGGGCGCTCGTCGGGCGTGGCGCGGGCATCCTCGGACACCACATGGAGATCCGGGGCCTCGGCATCATCAACATCGAGGATCTCTACGGCGTCGCTGCCGTGCGCAACGCAAAGATGATCGAGCTCGTCGTCGAGCTGCATGAATGGGACAAGGACTCGGGTGATGCGTATGACCGCCTCGGCTTCGACGACAACGTCGAGACCATCATGGGCGTCTCGGTCCCCAAGGTGCGCGTGCCGGTGCGACCGGGCCGCAACCTCGCGACGCTGACCGAGGTAGCGGCGCGCAACCAGCTCTTGAAGCTTCAGGGCACGCACTCCGCGCGCGCGTTCCGCGATCAGCTCCACCGCGCCATGGTCGCGGAAGCCGGCATGGACTCGGCGGAGTAGATGCAGATCGTCATCGTCACTGGTCTGTCGGGCGCGGGAAAGAGCACCGCGCTGCGCGCACTCGAGGACATCGAGTTCACGTGCGTCGACAACATTCCGGTGCCGCTCGTGACAAACCTCGTCGATCATCTCGCTCACGAGGGCGATCGCGACAAGCTCGCCCTCGCGATCGACTCGCGCCAGCGCCGCAATCTCGGCGCGTGGAAGACCGAGCTCGCCAAGCTCCGCGGCGCCGGTCACCGCCTCGAGGTGATGTTTCTCGACGCGAGCGATGAAGTCCTCCTGCGTCGCTTCTCGGAGACGCGTCGCCGGCATCCCCTCTCGGGCGACGACTTGATGGACGGCGTGCGGCGCGACCGCGAGCTCATGGCGGAGCTCCGCCACGGGGCGGCCGTTGTCGACACGTCCAACCTCAACATGCATCAGCTCAAGAAGATCATCCAGGACCGCTACGGCGGCACCGGGAAGCTCGCCGTGACGCTGGTGTCGTTCGGGTTCAAGCACGGCCTTCCGCTCGAGTTCAACCTCGTGTTCGACGTGCGCTTCCTCCCGAACCCGTACTTCGAGCCGACGCTCACGCATCTCGACGGGCGCGATCCGGAAGTGTCGAAGTTCGTCCTTGGTTCCGAGGGCCTCGAGATCACGCGCCAGGTGGACGGCCTGCTGCGCTTCACGCTTCCGCAGTTTCAAAAAGAGGGAAAGTTGTACGTGACGATCTGCGTGGGCTGTACGGGAGGGCGTCACCGGTCGGTGGCGATCGTCGAGGAGCTGCGGCGGCGGCTCGGCGGTGAGTGGGACATCTTGGTCCGCCACCGAGATGTGGAGCGTGTGACCTGATGCCCGAGCAAGCAGAGAAACAAGTTCTGATCCAAAACGAGCGCGGCCTACACGCGCGTGCGGCGACGCAGTTCGTCCAGCTCGCAGCGAAGTACCCGTGCGACGTGACGATCACCAAGGATGGAACCGAAGTGAACGGGAAGAGCATCATGGGTGTGCTCATGCTCGTCGCGACCAAGGGCACCACGCTCACGCTGCGCACCAAGGGCGAGAAAGCACAGGAGTGCCTCGCGGGGCTCGTCGCGCTCGTCGACGATAAGTTCGGTGAGCCAAAATGACAGCCGAGCGTCCAGAGCTACGCAAGACCGGTCTCGGCGTCTCCGCCGGCATCGCGTTCGGTCGCGCGTTTCTCATTGGACGCGACACGCTCAAGGCGCCTCGCCACCACATCGAGTCTGACGACATCGATACGGAGATCGCGCGCCTCTACAAGGCGATCGCGTCGAGCGACAAGCAGCTCGCGAAGATCAAAGAGAAGCTCGCTTCAGAGAACGAGAGCGACTACCACATCATCACCGCACACCAGATGATGCTCCACGACGAGCACCTCGTCGGCGCCGCCGTCGGCTACATCCGCGAGGAGCTGATCAACGCGGAGTGGGGCCTGCGCAAGGCGGTGGACGAGATCGCGAGCGTCTTCGACTCCGTCGAGGACGAGTACCTCCGCGAGCGCCGCAGCGACGTCGAGTTCGTGTTCGAGCGCGTCCTGCGCAATCTCCTCGGCCGCGACACGGGCCCGCTGCAGCCGCCGCCCGACGCGATCGTCGTCGCGTACGATCTGTCGCCCGCCGATACGGCCCAGCTCCACAAAGCGGCCGTCTCGGGTCTCATCACCGACGCCGGCGGCAAGACGTCGCACACGGCGATCATCGCGCGCGCGCACGAGATTCCTGCCGTCGTCGGCCTGGAGAACATCACCGAGCTCGTCGAGACCGATGACCTCATTCTGATCGACGGTGCCGCCGGCATCGTCATCATCAATCCCGCCGCGTCGACGGTCGCCGAGTTCCGCGAAGAGCAGCGTCGTCAGGTCGCCGCCGGTGCGCAGCTGCACTCGATGCGCGATCTGCCCGCGCTCACCAAGGATGAAGTCGACATCCAGCTCTACGCGAACATCGACGGGCCCGACGAGCTCGAAGACGCGCTCGAGTACGGCGCGATGGGCGTCGGTCTGTTCCGTACCGAGTATCTCTTCATGGGGCAGGACCAGCTGCCCGACGAGGAGAAGCACTACGAGACTGCCGTCCGCGTGCTGAAGGCCTTGAACGGCAAGCCCGCCACGATTCGCACGTTCGATCTCGGCGCTGACAAGCTCGCGCCGTTCCTCGAGGCAGCTGACCTCCAGGAAGCGAACCCGGCGCTCGGTCTGCGCTCCATTCGCTTGTGCCTCGCGGATCTCGGCCGCGGTCTGTTCAAGACGCAGCTGCGTGGACTCCTGCGCGCGAGTGCGCACGGCCCCTTGAAGATCATGTTCCCCATGATCTCGGGCGTCTCCGAGCTGCGCGCGGCCAAGGCCGTCGTCGACGAGGTCAAGACCGAGCTGAATGCAGAAGGGCAGGCGTTCGACGAGAACGTGAAGCTCGGCATCATGATCGAGATGCCATCGGCGGCGCTGACCGCGGATTTGCTCGCGACGGAGTCCGACTTCTTCTCCATCGGCACGAACGACCTCATCCAGTACACGATGGCCGTCGATCGCGTGAACGAGTACGTCTCGTACCTCTACGAGCCGCTGCATCCGTCGCTGCTGCGCCTGATCGGTATCGTCGCGAAAGCGGCGAAGGAAGCGAACATCCCCGTCACCGTGTGCGGCGAGATGGCCGGCGAGCCGATGGTCGCCCCGGTGCTGGTCGGTCTCGGCATTCGCGAGCTGTCGATGAGCGCCGTGTCCGTGCCCGAAGTGAAGGCGACGGTGCGTTCGATGTCGCAATCGGCGGCCGAGCAGATGATGGCGCGCACGCACAAGCTCGCGACCGCCGCCGAAGTGCGCGCGATGGTCTCGGAGTTCGTGTTCGCGTTGACCGCCGAACGTCGTAAGGACAAGGCGTGAAGTGGCTCGCCGCGCTGGTTGGCGTGGCGTTGGCGCTCTCGAGTGGCACTGCTCGCGCCGGAGACCCCGACCGCGACTACAAGACGGTCGAGACCGAGCACTTCATCGTCCACTACTATGATCGTCCGGGCGCGTCGCTCGAGGCCGCGGCGCACCGGGTCGCTGTCGTCGCTGAAGCCGCGCACCGCACGCTGTCTCCGGCGCTCGACCACGAGCCCGATCGCAAGACGATCATCGTCCTCGTCGACGATACCGACAGCGCGAACGGCTTCGCGAGCGTGCTGCCGCGCAACGCGATCCAGCTCTACGCGACGGCGCCCGGTTCGAACACCGAGCTCGACGATCACGAGGACTGGCTCTACGGCCTGACGTCGCACGAGTACTCGCACATCCTCCACCTCGACACGATGGCGGGGCTCCCCGTCATCTACAACTCGATCTTCGGCAAGACCTGGTCGCCGAACCAGGTGATGCCGCGCTGGATCATCGAGGGCATCGCCGTCTACGAGGAGTCCAAGCGCAGCGCCGGCGGCCGCAACCGTGGCACGCGTTTCGATCAGTTCATTCGTGCGGGCGTGCTCGCGGGCGAGGACCTGCGCATCGACGAAGTGAGTGGTTCGCCTCGTCGGTATCCGCGCGGGAACGCGGCCTACATCTATGGTTCGCATTTCCTGCGCTACATCTTCGATCGCTACGGCGACGATGCACTCCGCGCGATGAGCCACCTCTCCGGCAGCTTTCCCGTGCCGTTCGCGCTGAATCGCCAGATCGCCCACGCCGTCGGCAAGCCGTTCACCGAGCTGTTCGACGACTGGAAGGTCTACCTGCGCGATCGCTACGGCATGCAAGAGATGGCTGCCGAGCGTCGCGGTCTCGCGACGGGGCGCCAGCTCACGAACACCCACGAGACGAACCACTGGCCGCACTACTCCGCCGACGGCAAGGAGCTGCTGTGGCTGCAGGCCGACGGTTACACCGACACGATGGTGCGCGCGATGCCAACAAATGGCACACAAGCCGATGCGCACGACGTGGTTCGCATCGACAGCCTCGGGCCGTTCGACGTGCTCGCCGACGGTTCCCTCGTGTTCGAGCAGAGCCGGCTGTATCGCCGCGACTATTCATTCCAGGACATCATGCGGTGGGATGCACGCACGCACGTCATCACGCGCCTCACGACAGGTCGCCGCGCACGCGACCCCGTCATCTCGCCGGATCAGCGTCAGATCGCGTTCTCGATGAACGAGCAGTCGCGCAGCGTGCTCGCGGTCATGGACGCGGTGCCCGACGCACCGCCAACGATCGTGTGGCAAGGCGCGCAGTTCGATCAGGCGTATCAGCCGGCGTGGTCGCCCGACGGCAAGCGCATCGCGTTCTCCGCCTGGCGCAAAGGCGGCTTGCGCGACATTCTCATCGTCGACGTCGAGACCGGGGCCGTCGAAGAAGTCACGCGCGATCGCGCGATCGACATGGCACCCGAGTTCTCCGCCGACGGGCGCTACCTGTACTTCGACAGCGATCGCAGCACCATCCAGAACATCTACGCGTACGACACCACCGATCACTCGATCTGGCAGGTGACGAACGTGCTCGGCGGCGCGTTCTTCGCTCATCCATCCCCCGACGGCACGCGCGTCGCGTACGAGGCAGCGGTAGGGAAGGGCGGTTACGACCTGTTCGAGATCCCCGCCGACCGCAGCGCGTGGTTGCCGGCGCGCGACTACGTCAACGATCGCCCACTGCCGCGCGATGTCGACGACGAATCGACGGTGGTCAGCGCGCCTCGTCCGTACCGCGCGATGGAATCGCTCGCGCCGCAAACGTGGACGCTCAACTACACGCTCGGTGACAATAAGTCGTTCACGGTCAACACGGGTGGAACCGACGCGTTCAACCTGCACAGCTACCAGATCGGTATCGGCACGCAGCTCGATAACGGCGACGTCAACATCGGCTCTTCGTACTCCTACAACGGCTGGCGCTTTCCGTTCCGCTTCGCGCTCGGACGCACGATCGGTGATCGCGGTGGCCTCAAGATCGACGGCGTCAACAAGACGTTCCGCGAGGAGACCTGGTCGGGAAACGTCTCGTCGAGCGTTCCGTTCGAGTCGCGCCCTGGCTCGCGCTGGACGCTGTCGTTCGACTACGACTTCGACTACTTCCGCGCGGCTGACACGCCCACCATCCCCGACGACCCCAACATGCGCGTGCCGGTCAAGCCGGTCACCGACTACATCCAGACGGGCACGGGCGTGCGCCTCGCGTTCTCCAACGTCCGCAGCGTCGCGTTTGGCGTCGGTCCGTCGTCGGGCTTCGATGCGTCGCTCGGCATGCGGCTCGATACACCCGCACTCGGCGCGAAGTATCGCAACGTCACGGCCAGCTACACGATGACGGCCTACCGGCGCTTGTGGGGAGCCACGCCAACGCTGATCGCGCGTGCGACCGGTGCGTATCGCGCGAGCGACCAGGCACGCACCGGTACGTATGGCCTCGGCGGCATTCCGCAGCAGGACATCATCGATGCGATCGTGAACTCGACGCGCGCGGGGCAGATCGGCTTTCTGCGCGGCTATCCAACGCGCTCCGTCGCCGGCAATCAGTTTCACCTGATCAACCTCGAGTACCGCCAGGAGCTGCTGCAGATCGAGCACGGCATCGCGTCGCTTCCGGTCTACTTCCGCCGCGTCACGGGGGCGATCCTCTCCGACACCGGCAGCGCCTGGGATACGGAGTTCAACTTCGACCGCAACTTCCGCACGTCGCTCGGCGCGGCGCTGCGCGTGGACGCGTTCTTCGGCTACTTCGTGCCCGGCACGTTCGAGCTCGGCTACTCGCACGGCCTGACCGACGGTGGCGTCAGTCAGACGTGGTTGCTGTTGACCGGCACGCTCTAGCATTGCGTGACCGCTCGCCCGTGCTCGGGACCGTCGCGTCACGCTAGAGCCAGGCGGCCGCGCGGACCTGCGTCAGCGCTGCTTCGCCCGCGATCAACCCCGCATCATCCGCGTCGTGAATCGCGAGCCCGACGAGATCGCCGCCCGCCGGCACGCGCCCGAACGCCGCGTCTACCGCGATCCACGCGCGCCCCGTCCACGATACGGCCCAGCGATGGCGTGCGAGACGATCACCGTCGACGCGCAACCCGGTCACCACGCGCGTCGGAATGCCGGCGCGCATCGCGACCGCCGCATACGCGAGCGCGAACGTCGTGCAATCGCCGGCCGTCGCCGCGTCGACATCCTCTGGCGTCGCCGTGCGCGCGCCCAGATCTGGCGCGATGCGACCACGCACGCTCGCGACGAGCTCGCTGATCTCCCCCGTGCGATCGGGCCCCGCATCACCAGGCGGTAGCCCACCCGGCAACGACGGCGATAGATCCACTTCCATCCCGGCGCCGGTCGTATACGCCATCTGCCCCGGCACCGGCGGCAGCGCGAGGTTCCCGACGAGCGCGATCCGCTCGTGGTGCGTCGATGGATGCACCGCAGGATCGATCGGCACCGACGTCGCCGCGATCAGGTCCACCGGCGCGAACGGCATGCGCGCCTGCTCGTCCGTCGCGCGCATCGCGATCACACCTTCACCATCGACGACGCGCGCGGGCATGCCGTCGCCTTCCAGATCGATCGTCGCCTCCGCGATCGGCCCTGCATCCAACGCGAACCGCGCGACCAAGCGATGCGGCGCGACCGAATCGATGCGCCCTTTCCCGCCGACGAAGTTCCGCGCCGGCAGAAAGATCGAGCCAGCGAAGTGGCCATCGCGACGCACGTACAGCGGAACGAGCTCCGCCGGCACCGCGGCCGCGTCGACGGGCAGCATCACCGCGCCCGCCATCGACACCATCGAGTCGTCGATCCAGCCGCTGTCTTCGTGGTGGGCGGACGCGCGTCGCGTGCTGCCGTTGTCCTCGGTCCAGGTCACCCGCTGCGGATGCAGCGCATGGTCGGCGAGAATCTCGATCGTCGTCGTCATCGCGACCGGCGCATCACCGCGCAGAAAGCGCAGCGCCTCCGTCCGCCGCAGCGTCACCCCGCTCGCGGTCCACATCTCCACCTCGGTCGCCGTGCCCACCCGCGCCCCGCCCAACCAGATCGTGTACAGCCGCGTCTCGTCGTGTCCGAGGGCCTCGGGCCCGTCGTGCGACGGCGCAGACGCCTCCGGCGCCGGATGCGCGCATGCGCACCACGCGACGACGAGCAAAACGGACCCGCGCACGAAAAAGAATCGTAGCGAGCTTCGCCGCGCGATCGCAAACTGCACCTCGGATGTCCGCGGACTCGTTCACTGATCGCTCGCACGACGCTTCGATAAGCACCACGTCGCGCCGGTGGGTGATCGTCGGCTGCGGGTACACCGGCACGTACCTCGCGCGCGCCCTGCTTGCCCGCGGGACGCCGCTCACCATCACGCGTCGCTCGCACACCGACGCAGACCGCGTCGCGGCGGACCTCCGCGCCGAGTTTCCCGCCGCGACGATCGAACCGCTGATGTTCAACGTCGAGAGCCCCGACGCACTCGATCAGTACGACGCCGAGCATGCTGTCGTCGCCATCAGCGCGCCGCCGGGGAGAGATCCAGCGCGCGAGATTCGCGACCTGCCGCCCTGTCACAAGCTCGTCTATCTCTCCTCGACCGGCGTCTACGGTCGCGGTAACGGCGCCATCGTCGACGAGACATGGCCCACCGAGCCGCTCTCCCCGACCGGCATCGCTCGACTCGCCGCGGAGAAGGCGCTCCTCGATCGCGCAGAGCCCACCGTCGCGCTGCGCATCGCGGGCATCCACGGCCCGGGGCGCGGCATCACCGATCGCATCAAGGCGGGCACCTATCGCATCGTCGGCGATGGCACGGCGCACGTCAGTCGCATTCACGTCGAGGATCTCGCGCGAGCGATCATCGCCGCGGGCGACAGCGACATCACGGGCCCCATCAACATCGCAGACGACGATCCGGCGCCGATCGGCCACGTGGCCGACACGATCGCGAAGCACCTCGGGATGCCGCTGCCCGTCCGCACGCCCGTCGAGCAGGTCACGCCCGAGGTCGCCGCAATGCTCACGGCCGATCGCCGCATCAGCAACGCGCGCATGAAGGCCATGGGCGTGACGCTCGGGTATCCATCGTGGCGCTCGATGATCGAATAGGCGCGGTCGCGTTTCAGAGCTCGCCCCGTTTCGCGAGCCGCCGCTTCGTCGTCGCGTCGAGACCGTGCGCAGGTCGCTCGTGAACACTGATCAGCCCGTGCCGGCGCCGCGGCGCAGTCGCGCGGCGCGCACCCGTACGTTCGCGCTCGCACGCAGCTCGGAGAACCGGATCGGATCTTCTAACCATAAAAAGAAGATCCGGATCCGAGGTCGCAACACCACGCTACGTCTCACCGGTCCGCGTTCGCGCCAGCGCATCCGTGCAGCGGTCCTCCGCGAACTGATGCGCATGGGTCGAGGCAGAGCCCGTGACTCACAGGCGAGGGATCCGAGTTTAGAGCAACCTGTGACCTGCGGCGCGCATCTCCCCCCGGAGCCGCGGCACGCTGCGGAAGCAAGAGCTTCTACGCGAGGGACCTGGATCGCTAGAACGGCAGCCCGCCGGTGCGGCAGGCCCACAGCGCGCGCTGGATCGCGGCTTCGTCGAGGTCGTCGCCGATCAGCACCATCTCGGTGCGACGCGGATCGTTGCCCCACGGCGTGTGCAGCTCGAGCGACGTGCGAGAGCCCGCGCGCTCGATGAAGCCGCGCTTGTCCTCGTCGGCGAGGTGCACGAAGCCCTTCGCGCGCACGAGGCGGTCGCCCAGGCCGTTCAACACGGCGAGCACGCGGTCGCCGACGAGCGGCGCGTCGTCCGTGAACGCGACAGCGATCAGTTGCCCACCGCGGTGAGAGACATGGCCATCGAAGCCGTCGTGCGAGTGCTCGCCCGGCGGATGGTCGTGCGTGTGTTTCGTACGTTGCTGCCAGGCGCGGAGCCTGCGCACCTCGACGATCCACGAGGTCATCGCGCGCGCGCCGGCGTCGTCGGGTGGGAACGATGCGCGCTCCGCGTGCGGCGCGTAGCGATCGAGACGGGCGTGAGCGGCTTTGACTGCGTCGACGGTGGCGATGTCGAGCTTGGACATGAGGATGCGATCGGCGGCGCCCGCTTGCTCGCGCGCCGAGTCGCGCTGCTCGAGGGCGATCGCGCCATCCTCTCCGTCGATCACGCAAACGATGCCCGCGGGCTGGATGCGATCGCGGACGCGCGGGGCGACCTTGACGAGGCCTTCGAGGATGGCGGCGGGCTCGGCGATGCCGGTCGTCTCGAGGACAACGTGGTCGGGCTTGCTGCGCTCGACGATGTCGCCGATGCCGTCCCAGAGATCGTTCTTGAGGTCCACGCTGCAGCAGATACAGCCGCCCGCGAGCTCGAGGACGTCACCGCCGCGACCGACGATGAGCTGGGTGTCGATGGAGATGCGGCCGAGCTCGTTCACGAGGACGGCGATGCGCTTGCCCTGCGCCGAGGCGAGCATGTGGTTGAGCGCGGTCGTCTTACCGGCGCCGAGCCAGCCGGTGAGAATCGTGAACGGGACGCGCTCGGACATCGCGAGCCAGGGTAGCGCCTAGTTCTTGAACAGCACGCGCTCGACGACGTTCGCGAGGACTTCGCGGACGAACGGGCGCACGACGAATGCGGTGGGGCCACCCTCGGCGTTGACGTCGAAGATATCGATATACGTGGACGTCATCATCACGATCGGGATGTCGGCCGTGGTGGCGTCCGTCTTGATGCGGCGGCAGACCTCCGCGCCATCGATCTTGGGGAGATCGCTGTCGAGCAGGATGACGTCTGGCGGCTCGAGCTTCACGCGCTGGAGTGCGCTCGCGCCGTCGCGGGCGATCTGGACCATGTGGCCGCGTCCCGAGAGCACCTTGACGATCAAACGGACGACGTCCGGCTCATCGTCGATCACCAGCACCCGTGCCATACGGCGACAGTATCACTTCTCGTCAATGATGGAGCGGATGCAGGTCTGGGCGGCGTTGGACGTCCAGTCGCGCTTGGAGACGAAGTACGCGCGGATGTTGCCCTCGCGATCGATGAGCGCGCTCTCGGGGACGGCCTTGATGCCCCACGCCGACGTGATCTCGCCGATGTTTCCGTCGCCGGCGGGCGGGTCGATGAAGACCTTGAACGGGATGCCGTTGGGCAGCGCGGATTGATACGCGGCGAGCGCCTGATCGAACGTGACGCTCTCGCCTTGCGGCTCCTTGCCCGGCGCGAGTGCGTCGACGAGGGAGACCAGGACGTCGGTCCAGGTGTGGTCGGATGCGAGCGCGATGACGACGTAGTCCTTGCTCGACATGTCGGCGGCCATCTGCGCGAGGTTGGGTTTCTCCTCGCGGCAGAGGTGGCACCACGATGCCCAGAAGTTCACGAGGACGACCTTGCCCTTGAAGTCGGAGAGCTTGACCGGCTTGCCTTGGTGGTCGAGCGCGGTGAAGTCGGGAGCCTTGACCGGCAGCGAGCAGTCGCCGTTCTTGCAGAGCTTGGGATTTACGGGCTCGAAGCCGTGCAGGCCGCGGCAGGCCGCTTCGTCACCGCGGGCGGCCGCGTTGGGGACCATCACGAGGAACGCGATGAGCAGGCCCAGGCCGAACAGCGCGACGCCACCACCGACGGCGATGACTTTGCCATCAATGACAAACCCTCGCTTTGCACGCGTCGCCATCAACAACACCTTAGCCGATTCTCCGCTATGCTCATAGGCATGTCGGTGCGCGGTGCGCTGAGCACGATGCCCGCCGAGGACGTCCTTGAATGGGTGGGTCGGCGCAAGATCGCGGGCCCCATCTCGTTCGAGCGCAAGGGCCTCGTTCGCAGCATCGTGGTCGAGGACGGTCGCATCGTGTACGCGAGCAGCAATCGGCGCGACGAGCAGCTCGGCGTCATCCTGGTGCGCTCGGGGATGGTCGCAGAGCGCAAGCTCGCCGATTCGTTGGAGACCCGCGCCGAGACGGGCGTGCAACTGGGCAAGGTTCTGCTGATGTCGGGCCTCATCACGGAGGCGTCGCTGACCGAGATCTTGGCGACCAAGATCCGTGAAGCGGTTACTGACATCATCACGTGGACCGATGGCAGCTTCGACGTTATTCCCCGCGCGCAACCGCCTGCGACGGGCGTGAATGCGGAGCTGTCCATCGATGTGTGTCTGACCGTCGCCCGGCGCCGCAGGGACCGGATGATCCGCGTGATGGAGCTGCTCGGCAACGACGAGGTCACGTTCTACGTGCCGCCGGAAGCCACGTCCCCGTCCACGGATGGAGCGGCGGATTGGGCCCGCGTCTGGACGCTCGCAGGCGATCGCCGCAGTGCCGCGGACATCGCAGCCGCCTTCATGGGCGAGCGGTTCTCCGTGTTCGACGCGCTCGCTGCGATGGTGGATGCGAATCGCCTCGTCATCGATCGCCGCAACCGCGAGCGAACCAACTCGGCCGTGGAGCTCGCGGCGGGGGCGCGCGGTAGGTTGCGCCAAGGGGACCGCGCCGGTGCACTCGCGATGGCGACGCAAGCGCTGCATCAGGATCCGAGTGACGCGGACGTGCGCAAGACGTTCGCGCAGATCGAGCGCGCTCGTGTCGCCGAGGTCGCGCGTCAGTTGCTCTCGCGCCATCGCGTGCCCAAACGCGTGAAGGATGTGCCGTCCGGCGGTGGTGGCGAGCTCGGTCTGACCGAGGCCGAGCTGGAGCTCGCCGCGCGCGTCGACGGGCGGTGGGACCTCTTGTCGCTGATCCGGTCTGCACCGGTGCGTGAAGCGGATGCGTTGCTCGCATTCGCCCATCTCGCAGAAGTCGGCGTGGTCGAGCTCGGCTAATGGAAGGCGCCGCTCCCTCTCAACTGGATCGCCAGAGCTTGCTGCCCCGCAGCGGTATCGGCGTCGACGACGCGTGGCTCGTGATCGCCCCGCCCGGCAATCCGATCATCCGCCTCGACGCGCGCTTGCTCGATCGCGTGGAGCTCATCGGTCGCTCGCCGACGGGACCGCTCGTGTGGTCAGGCATCGCGACGGCCGGTGTTGCAGCCGCGGCGCTGTCGCTCGTTCCCGGTGGTGTGTTCGCGTGCGCGGGCCTCGCGTATCTCGCGCACGAACGCTTCTCCGAAGCTCGCCGCCGGCAGCGCAGCCGCGATCTACTGCTCGCGCTCGGCGATCTCGAGGTCGCGCTGCACGTCGCGGACGGCCCCGATGCAGCCAAGAAGATCGCGGAGCAACTCGCGCCCTACACGCGCGACGCACCGATCACCCGCCCCGAGGTCTACGAGGACGCAAAGCGCCGGATGCGTGCGCAAGCGGAGGGCAAAGGCGAGGCTGCGGCTCGTCGCGACCTCGAGAGCGCGCTCCTCGTCGGCGCCGACGTCGTCTACCTGCACGGCGATGCGCTGCACGTCGGTGGCTCTACGTTCCGCGTCTCCGAGGTCCGCGAGTACGCGCTGCGCGGCGCGAACCTCACGCTCCAAGGTGGACGCTTGCTGCAAGCAGCGATGGGCTTGCTCGTCATCGCGGCCGCGGGTCGGGCGGCGGCGGGTGAGGACGTGACGCTGCTATCCAAGCGCATCGCGGACTACGAGTCGTGGTCCGGTCACCACGCCGGTCGTTAGACCTGCTGAATTATTAATCGCAGCAGGGTTTCTTGCGGCGACGCGAGAGCAGGAGGCCCACGCCGCACGCGAGCAGCAGCGCTCCCGGTGCAGCAACGGTGGAGGCGTTGCAGCAGCCGCCGTCGTCGGTGGACGCCTTGGGCAACGCGGGCGGTGGTCCAGCATCGGCGGGCGCGGCGCACGTCGCGGTGGGGCCCGTCGCGCCGAACTGCTGCTGCAGTGCGGGCCACTGTGGATCGCACTCGGTGGCCGACGTGGAGCCGGCGGGGCAGGTGAGCGGACCGGCGAGCTCGACGAAGCGAAAGAGCTTGTGCATCGCGAGCGGATCAGCGCCCTGGCCAACGGCCATGTAGTCGGGCTGCCAGTTCGCTCCGCAGCCGACGAGCGTTCCGTCGGGGCGCTGACCGAGACAGCCGAGGTGCGGCGGCACGGGATCGGGACCGTTCGGGACGGTCGAGCCGAGCAGCGTGAACGTGGAAGCGCCGGCAGCGCGCATGGATGTTCCGCCGCCGAGCGTCGCGACGATGACGGACCCATCGGCGCGCAGGACGACGCCGCGGATCGCGTCGGTGGTCGAGAGGATCTCGTTCCACGTCGTCGCGCCGTCGGTGGATTCGTAGAGGCGATCACCGTTGGGCGGTGTGGCGCCGCTCGAGTAGCCGAACAGGTGATCGGGCCGCGTCGGGTCGACGGTCGTGACGTAGAACAGCGGCGTCGGGCCGTACATCACGTTATCGGGGAGCACCTTGTCGGTCCACGACGTGCCGCCGTTGTCGCTGCGCTCGACCTTTGCGAGTCCCGTGGGCGCGACCTGGTAGCCGGTCGCGTAGATGCGCGTGCCGTCGGACGGCGCGATGCGGATCGACTTCCACCACAGCGTCGGCGACATCAGGCCCATCGGCGCGAACGACACGCCGTTATCGATGGAGCGATAGACGTCGTTGGGCTTCGCGCTGTCGGCCGTCGCGACCCAGACGTCGCCGTTGGGCGCGAGGTCGATCGCGTCGATCCACGTCGTGGAGAGATTGTTCGGATCGTTCGCGGGGAGCTCGGAGGTCGCCGTCGTCCAGCTGCAACCTTGATCGCGGCTGACGCGCAGACCGGTGAACGTCGTCGCGAAGATCGTTCCGTCGTTGGTGATCGCGTACTTCGGATCGAACTCGCCGCCGTAGCCGACGGCCTTCTCGCACACCCAGTGGAACGAGCAGCCGTCGTCGTGACTGATCAACAGGCCGAACGTGGTGCGCACGTAGAGCGACTGGTTGTCGCCCGGCTTGAAGAACACGCCGTTGGTGACGGGCGGGCGGCCGTTCGCGGACGCGGTCGCGCAGAGGCCAGCGAGCGTGAGTGCGACGAGCGGATACCGCATGTGCCGACTATAGTCCCGCGAGCTTGGTGAACGCGCCGAAATGCGCGAGCGCGACCATCAGGACGCAGCCGAGCACACCCGCTGCAACATCGTCCAGGACGACGCCCCAGCCACCAGGCAAGTTCTCGTCGAGCCAGCGGATGGGCGGCGGTTTGGTGATGTCGAGCGCGCGGAACACGATGAAGCCCGCGAGGAGTACGAGCCAGCTCGCGCGATCGGCCTGTCGGCAGCCCATACACCGATGAGGATCACGGCGACGGTGACGAGCGCGAACAACCACAGCGGCGCGTTACGAAGTGCAAACGCGAGCGGGATCGTGACGAGCGTTCCGCACGTTCCGGGAGCGATCGGCGAGTAGCCCGCACCGCCCGCGGTCGCGATCAATTTCGCGAAGCGATCCATGTCGGAGAAACATACATTCACATGCGTGAAAACGAACGGATATTTCCCTCTCGCGGGCTCTAGTTTCCTTGGCAATCGGATCGCGCGTGGTACCCCGAATTAGTAGTTCTCCCTAAAGGAGCCCGTGCTGTTACTCGCCCCCGCCATCGTCCTGCTTGCTGTCTTCGTCATCGGCCTCGCGGTGTTCGCGGTGGTGTGGAAGCTGGGCAGGGTGACCGCGCAGTCGGGCGTCAAACACAACGATCTCTTCGGGCCCTTCTTCGGTCGGTTCCTCGTGTGGATGATGACGCCGCTGGAGTGGTTGTTGGTCGGTCGCGTGTCCGCGAATGCGATCACGGCCATGTCGTTGTTGCTCGCCGGTATCGCGGGCGTGGCGGCCGGCCTTGGCCACTTCGTCGCCGCGTGCTGGACGTTCGCGCTCTCGGGAATCCTCGACGCGCTCGACGGTCGCATCGCGCGCCTGAGCGGCCAGCAAACACAGGCAGGCGCGCTGTTCGACTCCGTCAGTGATCGCTGGGGAGAGCTCGCGCTCGGCACCGGCTTCGCGTGGTACCTGCGCGACACGCCGTGGTTGCTCGCCGCGCTGGCGTCGCTCGGCGGTTCCATGATGGTCAGCTACACGCGCGCTCGCGCGGAAGGGCTCGGTATCGAGCTGCGTGGCGGCATGATGCAGCGAGCAGAGCGCATCGTGCTCATCTCGCTCGGCACGTTCCTCGCGGCGTGGTGGGCCGTGCATGATCTGCAGACGCACGTCATCGTCACGCTCGGCGCGATGCTCACGCTCAGCGGCATCACCGCGATCGGCACGGCGGTCTCGCGCTGGGTGCAGGCATATCGCGAGCTCGTTCGTCGCAACGCGCAGACTCTCGCGCTGCAACGGGCCAAGGCTCTCGAAGAGAGCGATCAGTTTCTCAAGGTGCCCGTGCCCGCCAAGCTCCGCGAGAGCAATCAGCTCAGCGTCTAGGTGATCGTCAGCGTCACGGGCGCGTGATCGCTCGCGTCCTGGCCTTTGCGCGCAGCGCGATCGATGGTGCAGGACACCGCGCGCTTCGCGAGCGATTCGGTCACCAGGATGTGATCGATGCGCAGGCCCTGATCCTTGAAGAACGAGACGCCGCGGTAGTCCCACCACGACCACACGCCACCGGCGGGCGTGAGCGTGCGGAAGATGTCGTTCAGTCCAAAGCCGCGGAGATGCGCGAGCGCTTCACGCTCCGGCTCGCTGCAGTGGATCTTGCCGCGCCACGCATCGGGCGACCACACGTCCGCATCGTCAGCGGTGACGTTCATGTCGCCGCACACCACGAGATCCGCGTTCGGTGACGACGTGCGCTCGAGATAGCGCCGCAGACGTCGGTACCACTCGAGCTTGTACGGATAGCGATCGCTGGTGAGGTCGCTGCCGTTGACCACGTAGACATCGACAATGCGGATGCCGTTGACCGTGCCCGCGATCACGCGCGCTTCGTCATCGGGGACGTCGTCGCCCATCCCGCGGGTCACGTCGGTGATCGGCGTCTTGGACGCGATGGCAACGCCGTTGTAGCTCTTCTGCCCGAACGTCGCGACCTCGTACCCTGCGTCGCGCAGCGCATCGAACGGGAAGCCGGCGTCCTCCGTCTTGGTCTCCTGGATGCAGACCACGTCGGGCTGGTTCTCCGCGAGCCACGCGAGCAACCGCTTCGTGCGGATGCGGATCGAGTTGACGTTCCAGGTGACGATCTTCGTCATTGTACGGACCGCAACCTACATCGCCGCACTCGAGATGTGGTGGCACGCAGCGTGCTCGGGATTCATCGCAACCGCGACTTCCGAGCACTGTCGACGGAATGGGGCACGGGATGCCGCGGTTAGATCGAACACCACCCTCGAACGTGGAGATCACTATGAAGGCTCAGAACGACATGTCCATCTGGAGCATTATCGAGCGCCTGCAGCGTCGCCTCGAGCGACAGGGCTTGTCGGCGCAAGCAGCGGACCGCGCTGTTGCGACCGCGCTCCGCTCGCTTGCCCACGCACGCTAGTCGCAGCGCAGTGTCAGCCGGGACGCGCGACGTGTGTCAGCGCGCCCGCACCGCCAGGACCTACGCGGTCGGCAGCTTGTCGACAGGCGTCTTGGGATCGAGATACGCGCTCAACTTGCCCTGGATGTAATCCTTGGCGCGCGAGCGGAGCAGGAACCCGGGATCCTCGCCCTTGAAGACGGCGCGGCTGTTACCAACCGAGAGCTCGCCCTCGATCTTCACCATCAGGTATTTGCCGGAGAACTTGGCCTTCTTCTCGTCCTGCCACGTCACTTTGATGCCGTGCTTGTTCTCGAGATACTTGCCGAGCAAATCCAGGCGCGAGCGCGCTTCCTGATCGGAGAG
Source organism: Kofleriaceae bacterium (assembly GCA_036499725.1). Lineage (GTDB taxonomy): Bacteria > Myxococcota_A > Polyangia > Haliangiales > Haliangiaceae > JABFXX01. The sequence continues at coordinate 39,500 of DASYDE010000031.1, read as the reverse complement.
CGTGTACGGAAAATCGATCTCCATCCCGACGTCGGGTTTACCACACCCTGTGGCTATTTAGCGTCGGTGGCGGCGAGCTTCTGCCGCTGCGCATCGGTCAAATGTTGTTCGCACGCTTCGAACGCGGCGTGATCGCTTGCGGCGGCCAAACAAGTGCGTACGTCCGCGCCCCACGCGCCGTCTCCGCACGCCGTGACCAGCGAGTCACGCAGCGCGGGGAGCTGCGCATCCAGCGCGCGTTGCTGCGCCTCGGCGAGCGTCCCGTTCGCGAGCTGCTGGCGCACGACCAGCAGGAACTTCGCACCGACCGTATCGCAGCTCGGTGCCGCATCCTTGTTGCGCTTGCAGCCCGCGACGGCGGCAGCCAGGACGAAACACAGTGCAATGCGCGACATCGAGGTATTTGGCGCGGCAGCCGGAGGGCTGTCAATTATAGTGCCGCCGTGACTGAAGCGCCGACTCAACAGCGATCGCTGTGGCTCGTCGCCGTCGTTGTCATCGTCGCTCTCGTCGTCGTCTACGCGCGCATCGTGGTCGGCGGCTCCACGTGGGACGACGCGCAGTACCACACCGAAGTCGTTCCCCCACGCCTGGCCGCCGCAGAGGCCGTACGCGCGGGCAGTGCACCCGCGTGGTGGGACGGCAGTGGCTTTGGCGTGCCTCTCCTCGCGGAGCCGACGCACGGTGCGCTCGCTCCGGGGTTGTGGGCCGCACACGACACGCACTCGATGGATCTCTCGATGCTCGCGTACCTCGCGTGGGCCGCACTCGGCGTCGCGGTCTGGTCGCGCACGCGGTCGCGGCTCGGCGCTGCAGCGGAGGCCAGCGATCACGCGGCTGTCACCGCAGCGCTCCTCGTCGGAACGTCGGGCCTGCTCGCGAGCACGGCGCTGCGCGGAGCATTGCCTGGGCTCGCGCATCTGCCGTGGATCGGTGCGGTGTGCGCGCGCATGATGATCGCGGATCGGGCGTCGCCACGCGCTCGTCTCGCGGCAGCTCTCGCGATCCTCGTCGGTCTGATCGCGATCAGCGGCGAGCTCGGCGTGCTGATCGATGCACTCGCACTCGTCGTCGCCCTCTGCGTGCGTCGCACCGATAGACCGGGGCCGACGCCATTTCTGCTCCTCGCGGTCGTCGCTGGCCTGCTGATCGGCGCGCTGTTGTGGCTGCCGGCGATCATTCACGTGCCCAGCTCCGCAGGCAGCCAGGTCCACGCGATGCCGCTCGCGCGATTGCTCGAGCTCGTCGCACCGGGAAGCTTCGGCGCGAGTGATCCAGCGCATGGCGTGGCCGCGCTCGCCGGAGCATCCCCGTGGGCGCCGAGTCTGTTCGTCGGCGCGCCACTCCTCTCGCTCGCCGCAGTACGCATTCCCACCGTGCGCATGCGTCTACTCCTCGCGTTCCTCGTCGTGCTCGTGCTGGTCGCGGGACGCTCGGCAGGGCACGGAGGGTTCCCCGCGTGGCTCGGTCCCCCGGAGCTCCACCTCGCGGCGCTCGTCGTCATCCTCGGCGCGAATGCAGCGGGTGGCATCGACGCGTTGCTCGCCGGTCAGCGCCGCGCCGTGTTGGCGCTCGCCGTTGGAACGGCCTGCGTGTTGATCGCGCTCGGAGCGCTCGCGATCTGGCGCACCGGGCATCCCGAGACGGTGACGCCGATCGATCACGCCGTGCTGAATGGTGGCATCGGCTTTTTGTGCTCGGGCCTGGCGCTCGTACTCGCGCGCCAGAACGCGAAGCGCATGATGCCGCTCGTTCTCGCGCTGCTCGTCCTGCCAAACGCCGGTGCACTCGGTGTCACCGCACCGACGATCGATCGCGAAACCGTCGAGCGCACGCCGGTGTTCGCGGCAGGTGCGGCAAAGGATGCGTGGTCGTTCGCGACGATGGAGATCGTCGAGCTATCGCGAAGCAAGAACGGTTCGCTCGAGCCCAAGGACTCGCCCGCCCGGATCAGCGACCTCCAGGCGACCTACGAGCTGCGGTCGACGCATACGACGCTGAAAGAACAGCTCGCAGAGATCGCGGGGGCACCGCTGCGCGTGTTTCGGCCCCCGGTCATGCTCGATGGACCTCCCACGAGAGAGCGCATGCAAGAAGCTGCGTCGCGCGACCCGAGCGGCCCCGACGAGGTGATGCTCGTCGATTCGATCGAGACGCTGGACAACTCTGCCTCGTCGCTGTTTGGATTCGCGACCGCGCGCAGTAAGGATCCGGCGCGCCCGCGCATTACCGACCAGGCGTGGCTCGCGGCGGCGCACGAGGGTGGGGCGCTGCTCGACCGCTTCGGAATTCGCCTCGCGATTCTCCCGGCGACGATGGTCGATGGTGCGCACTCCGCGTTCTTCGAGCTCGCGCGCCGCAACGACTGGGCGCTCGTCACGCTACCGGTCGCGCCGATCGCGTCGGTGATGCAGAGCTGGTTGTGGATGCCGAACCCCGCCGACGCACTGGCCGCGCTCTATCAGCCGGGCGGCGGCACGCTTCCGCGCGGCCAGCTCGTCCTTGCGGGCACGGGGCCCGAGGGGGAAAAGCCCGGTCTCGCCGAGCCGTGCACGATCGACCGTTGGTCGCCAGGCGCGATCGACCTGACGTGCAACTCGTTCATCGGTGGCTACGCGGTAATCACGTCGAGCTCGGCGCCCGGTTGGTCCGTCGCCATCGACGGCGTCGATCAGCCGTGGGTCACGGCGGATGTGCTGCGTCGCGGGGTGAAGATCGGCGACGGCAAGCACGCGCTCGCGTGGCGCTACGCACCGCCGCTGTGGACGCTCGCGCGCGTGCTCGCGCTGCTCGGCGTTCTGATCGCGCTCGCGTTGCTGGTCAGATCGCGGCGGAGCTGACGCGCTCTTCGGGGCCGCAGATGCTGTCGAGCAGATCGCGCGAGCTCTTCGCTTTGCCCTTGGAGATCGCCCACACGGATTCGACGACGCGCTGATTGAACGGCGTCGCGATCCCGCGTGCACCACCGCGCGCGACGATCTCGCCGTTGAGAAAGTCGATCGCAGGCGTGCGGCCGCGTTCGATCGCCGCGAGCATCGAGCTGCGCATGCGGCGGTAGCGCAGCCCGACAGCGACGAGCAGCGCGTGCTTGCCCGCGAGCGCGAGAGATCCGGATGATGCGCGATCCGCCTCCGAGAGCGCGATCCAGTTGAGATCGAGCGTGCCGGCGACCTTCTCGAGCGAGATGCCCTCGGCCTTCGCTACGGCGACAGCCTCCGTCATGATCTCGAGCGCGAGGCGGCGATAGCGGCGGACGCGCACCAGGCCACCGAGGCGTTCACCCGCGATCGTTCCGAGCGCGGAGACCGCGCAGTTGAGCGCGAGCTTGGACCAACGCGCGCCGGCGAGGTTGGACGTCAGCGTGACGGGGCCGACCGCCTCCAGGAGCTCGGCGACGCGGCGCAGATTCGCGTCGAGCGCGCCGTTCATGCGACCGAGCGAGAAGCCACCCGACGCCGTGCGCTCGTAGCGACCGGGCTCCGGCATGGACGCACCCCACGCGACGATGCCGCCGATCACGCGGTCCTTGCCGACGATCGCGGCGATGCGGTCCTCGCAGAGGCCGTTCTGGAGCACGACGACCTCGGCGTCCTCGTTGAGGTGGGCGAGGGCCGTGCGCGCGGCGTCCTCGACCTGCGGCGGTTGCGTCGCGAGGATCGCGAGGTCGTACTTGCCCTCGGGAGCCGGTGAGACCCAGCCGCGAACGGTGCGCTCCTCGCCTTCGTCGACGACACGAAAGCCGGCCGTGTCGACCGCGGCGCGGATGGAGGCGTTGGTCGAAACCGCGGTGACCGGGGAGCCGACCTCCATCAACGTGGCGGCGACGATGCCGCCGATGCCGCCGGCGCCAAGGACCAAGATACGTGGCTGCGAGTTCATTCCGACCGTCCTTGCATAACCTGATTTTCGGCCGCCCAAGAATCGTAAAGGTGCGTCTGGGAAGGATTTCCGGCCAGTTGGGCGCGCGACGAGCTAAAGGGGGATACAATTTGCGCGTCAATGCAGATCACCTTTTGGGGCGTGAGGGGTAGTTACCCCGTGCCCGGCGCGGCCACCGTGCGCTACGGCGGCCAGACGTCGTGTGTGGAGGCCCGCTCCGCCCGTGGGGACTGCCTGATCGTCGATGCCGGCACCGGCATGCGCGCCCTGGGCAACAAGCTCATGCGTGAGGCAGCCGGGCCGCAACGGTATGACGTCCTTCTATCCCACGTGCACTGGGATCACATTCAAGGGCTCCCGTTCTTCTCGCCGGCGTACGTGCCCGGCACCCAGATCGCGATCCACGCGCTGCGTACGGCGGCTGACGAGCTCCAGCAGGTCATTGGCGGAATCACGCGCCACGAGTTCTTCCCGATGCCGCTCGAGTCCGTACCGGCTGCGTTCGACTATCTCCAGGTAGAGCCGGGCAAGGAGTTCGAGATCGGCGCGTTCCGCGTCATGCCGATCGCCTTGAACCACCCGTTCGGCTCCGTCGGCTACCGCATCGACTGCGACGGGTCGTCGTGGGCGTACATCAGCGACACCGCGCCGTTCGACACCGTGCTCCACAAGCAGCACTTCTTGCCGGGCCCCGAGCCGCTCTCCGATTCCGACCGCGTCTCGCTCGGCGCCATGCGCGAGCAGTTGATCCAGAAGCTCGTCGGCACCGACACCGTCGTCTACGACACGCACTTCCTCCCCGAGGAGTACGAGCGGTTCCCGCATTACGGTCACTCCACGCCGGATCAAGCTCTCCAGGTGTGCGTCGAAGCTCGGTGCCGCCGCCTCGTGCTCTATCACCACGCGCCGTCCCACAGCGACGAGCAGATGGATCAGATCGCGGCCAACTACCTCGCCAAGGGCGCGGCCGTCGGCGTCGAAGTGCTCACGTCGTTCGAGGGAATGACGCTACCGATCGGCGATTCGGAAGCGGCGCCATATCGGATCGAGCCCGAGCGCACCAACCCCGGAGTTGGTCCCGCGTGAAGATACGGTTTTGGGGTGTGCGTGGCTCGTTCGCGATGTCTGGTCGCGAGTTCCTTCGCTACGGCGGCAACACGACGTCGGTGGAGCTGCAGACGAACGCGGGCGAACGCTTGCTGATCGATCTCGGCACGGGCGCGACCGAGCTCGCCAAGACGCTCATGGGCGGCGACTTCGGCAAGGGCAAGGGCAAGCTGCCCATCCTCCTCTCGCACACGCACCTCGATCACATTCAGGGCCTGCCGTTCTTCACGCCGTTCTTCATCAAGGGCAACGAGATCCGCATCCTCGGTGCCAATCCGACGGCGAACATCTCGCTCGAGAGCACGCTCCAGAACCAGCTCGCGCCGCACTACTCGCCGCTCAACGGTCTCGAGAACCTCGCCGCGGGCGTGTCGATCGAGAACCTCCCCGCGGGTACCAAGCTGGCGCTGCCGGGCTTTGAAGTCACGACAGCGGCCGTGCCGCATGGCTCGATGTGGACGACCGCCTATCGCATCACGGCGGACGGCAAGACGGTCACGTATCTCTCCGACGTCGAGTACCCGGATCTCGACGCGCCGCTGCCCGAAGCGCTCGCGCTCGCTCGCGATGCGGATCTATTGATCCACGACGCGATGCACGCGGATCACGACTACGACGTGCGCCGCGGCTGGGGACATTCCCCGGCGCGTGCGGGAGTGGTTGTCGCGGAGCGCGCGGGAGCCAAGAAGCTGGCATTGTTCCATCACAGCCCCGACGCAACCGACGACATGATCGACGAGGTCGTGCAGCGCACCAGCGCACGCACGGCAGTGCCGGTATTCGCGGCAGCCGAGGGCAGCTACCTCGACGTTTGAAGAGCGGACAATGACCAACAAGCCGACCCCCGAAAGTCTTCGCGAGCTCGGAGAGAGCTCTACCAATGTCGCCACCTCGTGGGCTGGCGCCGAGGAGTACCTGACCCAAGGTCTCGTCGTGTGGACGCATCGCCTCGTCGCTGACGATCAGAAGATCGCGGTGCGTGTCGCGCTTGCCGCGTGCAAGCTCGTCATCGACAAGTACCCGACGAGCGGCGAGAACGTGCACGCGCCCAAGCAGTACGTCGACGACACGATCGCGCGCATCCAGCGCTGGGTCGACAACCCGTCCAACACCAACCGCGAAGCCGTGCGCAGCTCGCTCGACACCACGCGCCAGCTGCACGCGTGGCAGGGTCACTCCGACAACGCGTCGTTCTGGATCCTCGAGGCTGTCGATCACGCGTCGCTCTCGGTGTGGGCCGGCGAGCGCAGCTCGTACATCATCCCGCTCGATTTCGGTACCTGCAGCGCGCGGTCGGTCGCGTGTTGTCTGCACGCACTGCTCGTCGGCGGCAACGACGAGAAGACCGCGGTCGGGCAGATCGTCGACGCCGTCGATAGCACCGTTCACAGCAAGTGATCAGGATCGCGAGGCGGCGAACAGCGCTGCTTCGATGAACGCGATCAAGGCCGCTTTGGTGCGGTCGACGTCGATCGTCGGCGGGCCGTAGTGCTCGGCCGCCGTGTACGCGCACTGCATCGCCGCACCGTACAGCACGAACGCTGTCGCCTCCGGATCGGGCACGACAGTGCGCGGAATGATCAGGCCGATCAGCGTTCCGAGCCGGCTCACCGCGAGCTGTTCGAACGCGTGGCGAAGCTCGGCGACGCCTGGATCGCGCAGCGCCATCTCGTTGAAGCTCTTCGTGAGCTTCGGTGACTCGAGCACGTACGCGAAGAGCATCTCGATCGTCATCGCGATCGTCTCGTGACGACCCTTACCGATAAAGCGATCCGGCGTGAGCTTCTCGAGGGTCATCGAGTACGCCTGCTGGAACGAGCGGCGCGCGATCTCGATGTAGACCTCGTGCTTGTCGTCGAAGTAGCGATAGAACGTGCCGACCGAGACGCCGGCTTTCTCTGCGATCTCGGGAGTACCGATCGCGTCGTAGCCATGGGCCGTGAACAGCTCCGTCGCGGCATCGAGCAGCGCGTGATAGCTGCGCCGCGCGCGGTCTTGCTGGAAGGACGGCTCTTTAGGCGCCTTGAGAACAGTCTCGGGATCACGCTGCTTTGCCCGAGACATGCCCCAAAACATACAGCTTGACGGCGACGCATGCGACGCGGAAAATGAAACGCATGTCAGTTTCCGCGCCGGCGAACGCCGGTCCGTCCATCGAGACGCTCGAAGCGCTGCTGAACGTCACCTATACGTGGGGCTACACGGAGACACGCGAGAAGCTGCGCGATCTCTACGACAAGGCGGTGCGGGCTCAGTGGATCTCTGACGACGTGCTGCCGTGGTCGACCGACGTCGATCTCGACAAGCCGCTCGGCCCCGAGCAGCTGATGCCGCTGTTCGGCTCCGACCTCTACAACAAGATGACGGAGAAGGAGAAGAGGAACCTCAACCGCGAGACCATGGCGTGGACGCTCTCGCAGTTCCTCCACGGGGAGCAGGGTGCACTTCTCGCTGCGGCGCAGCTCGTCACGTCGGTGCAGGATCTCGACTCCAAGCTCTACGCGGGCAGTCAGGTCGTGGACGAGGCGCGCCACGTCGACGTCTATAACCGCTACATCAAGGAAAAGATCGGCTTCTACTACCCGGTCAACACGCACTTGAAGACGCTGCTCGACATGATCCTCAAGGACAGCCGCTGGGACATGAAGTTCCTCGGTATGCAGATCATGGTCGAGGGGCTCGCGCTCGCGGCGTTCGGAATGATCCGCAACAACACGACGGAGCCTCTGCTCAAGGAGCTGACGACGTACGTGATCGGCGACGAGGCGCGCCACGTCGCGTTCGGCGTGCTGTCACTGCGCGACTACTATCGCGATCAACCGGAGAGCGTGAAGCGCGAGCGCGAGGACTTCGTGTTCGAGGCGTCACGCCTGATGCGCGACCGCTTCTTGTTCCAGGAGGTCTGGGAGAAGACCGGCCTGCCAACGAAGAAGTGCATGGAGATCGCGATGCACAACCAGGGACAGATCATGTTCCGGCAGATGCTGTTCGCGAAGATCGTCCCGGCCGTGAAGAAGATGGATCTGCTCAGCGAGCGTCAGCGGAAGAACTTCGCCGAGCTCGGCATCCTGCAGTTCGAGAACTGGGAAGACCCGCTAGCTTCCCTGGGCAACGATCTTCCCGTGAAACATGTCCATTCCGCAGGCGAAGGCCAGCTCGCCTGATTGCGGCACGGTCACGTCGACATCGACCGGCTTGTTGAGCGGTAGCGCGACCTTCTTGCCGTCGGGCGCGACGAGCTCGCTGATGCAATCGGCCTCCACCGTGCGCGTGAACACGAGCTTGAGCTTCTCGCCGGGCTTGCCCACGATCGTCTCGGGCACGTAGCCATCCTTGCCCGCTTCGACGCTGATCGTCCGCACGCCGTTCGCGGTGGTGCCGGCTGTCGTCGGGGCTGTCTTTGCCGCGGCCGGCTTGGTCTCGGCGGACGAGTCCTTCTTGCAGGCAGCGAGCGACAGAACAGCGGCGGCGATCAGGGCAAAGCGCATGACCGCTACTTTGTGCGGAAGCTGACCGCGAAGCAAGCAGCGGTCGGCACCCGCGCTCCAGCTGCCTGATATGGCGCGTACTTCCACGTCGCGAGCGTCTTCTTCATCTCGAGCGCCATGCGCGGTTCGAGCTTGGTGATCAGCTCGACGGACGTCACGGAGCCCTGCCAATCGATGCACATCTTCGCGGCCACGACGGTCGCGACGTCGTTCTTGGACACGAGCTCGGGAATCTCACCCGAGAGCCGCTTCACGGCGTTCGGCGCGACGGTCGCTGGCGATCCGCTCGTGACGACCATCGGCGTCGTCGGTGCAGCAGGTTTGGTGATGCTCGACGTCGTCGGTGCGGCGACGGTCGGCGGCGGCGCATTTGTTGCGATGCTCGGCGCGGCGGGCTTCGCTTCGATCACGGGGGCCGGCGGGGCGGGGACGGGCGGTGCCGAGCCAGTGCTCGCGGGCGGCGGCATTGTCCCTGCGTACTGCGCGGTTGCCATCGGAATCGCCGTCGACGCGGTGGCTGGTGTGGTGGGAGGCTCGGTATCGGCGACCTCGTTCGTCGTCGGGTGCGTGATCTCGCCGTGCTTGTCGGGCGCAGGAACCACACTCTTCGGCGCGGGAGCGGTCGGCGCTGCGGCAGGAGAGGGCGCGGGCGCCTTGCCCGGCTGCTTGGTGAGACTCGCGGAGCCGGCCGACATACCTCCGAGAGGAGCGAGCGCGACGGTGAACATCTGTCGCTCGCCGGCGGTGACGTTCACGGTCGTGAGCCAAGCCTTGTAGCCCTGCTTGTGGATCTCGATCGAGTGCGAGCCGGCGGACAGATCCGTCTGCCATGGCGAGCCCGTGTGGACGAGCGTGCCGTCGATGGAGACCTCGGCGTCCAGCGGCTCGAGCTCGACCGCCACGACACCCGTCGTACCGCGCGGCTTGTCGTCGATGGCTTTGACCGGCGCGGGCTTGGGTGTGCGCGTGAGGTAGAGCGTTCCCGCGGCCGCGCCAACGACAAGCGCGATCAGCGCGAGCACGAGCCACGTGCGATTCGGCTTTGCATCGCGCTCGATGATCGACATGCCGATCGACGATGCAGCCAGGTTCGGTTGGCGCGCCTTGCGCTCGACACTCGACGCCGTGGGCGGTGTTTCGTCGTCGGGTGGTGTGCTCGTCTCTGCACGGGCCGGCTTGTGGCCGAGCTTGGTCCGCGGCTTCAGCGACGGTACCGAGTCGTCGACGAGCTTTCTCTCTGCGGCGTCTTTCGGCGGGATAGACTTGGGTGCGGCGGCGCTCGTCGCGGCATCGCCTTCCGACATCGGCGCGGACAGCGATGGCGAATGCGGGCCGCGCCGCATGCCCATCGGCTTGGTCGCAGCAACACGAACCGGCGCGTGGTCGCCGATCGTTTGCTGCGGGCCGGTCGTGTTCGACGGCGAAGATCCAGAGTGCGTACGCGCGCGCGGTCCACGCGGGATATCGCCCGTGCGGCGGCTCGCGAGCTCTGCCGAGACGGCCGGATCGTGCGTCGGGACGGACTCCTCCGGATCGGGCGTGAACGAGACCTCGTGCTCCTGCTCTGGATCGGGCGTCGGAATCGCACCGTCCGACGTCGAGAGGGCGAGATCGTGCGTCGACGTCGACGGACCGCGAGCGAGCATCGGTAGCGACGGATCGGGCGTCGCACGCGACAGATCCGGCGTGGGCCGCTGCGGGGGCGTGACCGGAATCATCGGTGCCGTCTTCGGAGACGGGTTCGGCGTGTTCCGCGCGACGCCCACGGCCGTCTTCGACGGATTCGGCGTGGTGCGCGGCATCGGCGTGCTGCGCGACGGCATCGGCGTGTCGCGACCCACGCCGAGCTTCGTGCCCGGCCGGGGAGGATCGATCACCGCGTCGCGCTCGTCCTCGGTGGCTCCGCTCGTCGGCGCGCGGCGCTTCGACTTGCCGGTCGTCGGATCGACATCGTCCGCCTCGATGCTCGGATCGAACGTCGGCGCATTGGGAGCGCGCTGTACGACGACACTCGTCTGGTCGTCGAGGTCGCTGCCGGAGGTCCGCTCGATCTCGTTCGTCGAGCCTCGCTCGATCTGTCCGGTCGATCCGCGATCTGCCTCGAGCGACGTGCCGGCTGGCTGCGTATCGACGCCAAACGCGACAGCGGCAGGCATGTTCTCGAGCGTGGCGGCGGCGTCATTCGCGGCGTGCAGCGCGTCGAGCAGCTCCGAGGAACGACGCTCGGGCGCGCGAGGCTGCGAGCTGTGCGATAGGGCGCGCGACGCAGTCGACGTGCGGGCGCTGAGAGCCGGCGGCGTCGCAGCGCGCGTGTCGCTCGTCGTGCGCGCGATGTTCGGGGTCGACGCGCGGCGCAGAGGCTGCGGCAGCGGCGTCGGAACGTCATCGTCCTCCTCGTCGTCACCGTGCTCGACGTCGATGCTCGGATCCTCGTCGAACAGGCGCGGCTGCGATTCGCGCAGGAGCTTCGCCGACGGCATCGCGATGCGCTGCGAGACATCGGGAACATCGTCGAGAACGATCGGGCTGCCGGAGCCTTCGCCGCCGTCCCATGCGATGTCGGCGATCGGCGCGTCGCTCGCAGCGCCCGGGCCGAGCACGTCGTTCGGCATGTCCAACGAGAACGCCCAGTCGAGCCACATCGAGACGTCGCGTACGCCGGTCTGCAGGCGGTGCTTGTGGCGCAGCGCGAGCAACTCGTCGCGCAACTCGGCGGCGCTGCTGAACCGATCGTCGGGATCGCGCGCGAGTGCGCGCAACACGATCGCGTCGAGCTCGGCGGGAACGTTCTGGTTGAACGTCGACGGCGGCATGATGTCGCCGCGCTGAACTTTCAGGAGCGTCTGATACTCGTTCTTGCTCGCAAACAGCGGGCGCGCGGTCAGCAGCTCGTGCGCGATGACGCCGACGGCGAACAGGTCGCTGCGGGCGTCGAGGTCCCTGCCGCCCGCGATGGCCTCGGGAGCCATATACGCGAGCTTGCCCTTCACGCGACCCGTCTGCGTGCGCAGCTGCGACGACTGCGCCTTCGCGATGCCGAAGTCGATGACCTTGACGCTGCCGCTCTTGGTCACGAGCACGTTCGACGGGGACACGTCCCGATGCACGAGGCCCATGGGCACGCCGTGCTCGTCGATCTTGGTGTGCGCGTAGTCGAGCGCATCGCATAGCTGCAGCAGGAGGCCAACGGTCACGTTCGGCGGGGGCGGTCCCGTCACCTTGCGCGCATGACGCAGCACGCGACGGATGTCGCGCCCGTCGATGTGCTCCATCGAGATGAAGTACTCGGTGCCGACGCGACCCAGCTCGTAGATCTGGACGATGTTGACGTGGTTGAGCGCCGACGCGAGCTTTGCCTCGCGTACGAACGCCTTGATGAACGTCGCGTCCTCCGCGAGGTGGGGCAGCAGCCGCTTGAGCGCGACGATGCGCTCGAACCCTTCGATGCCGCGCTCGCGCGCGCGATGCACCGTGGCCATGCCGCCGACACCGAGCCGCTCGTACACGAGGTACGGGCCGAATGACTCTTCTGCGTCCGGCTCAGCGCCCACGGGGGTAGCGCGAGCGTCGCACGTCTGCCCCTCGTCTGCGCACGCAGAAACGCAGATGTTCGTGCACCGCACAGTTGGCGCACGTCCTTGCACTTACTCGGGATCTGCGCAGGCGAACTCGAGTCACTCAGTACGCGATGCGCTCGGAGAGCGGTCGCGGAAGCGCGGACCAGGGCGTTGTGACGGGCACATCGTCGTGGAGAATCGTCGAGGGAACCTGACGCGCCATCGGCGAGCCGCCGGTCGCTTGCGCGAACTGCTGGATGTGCCGCGCGCGCCAACACGTGGCGTGGTGGTCATCGGGTAGGTTTGCTCCGTAGGGCGGCGTCTTCTTGTTCGCGAGGTACTCGGTGCAGCGCGTCGTATCGCCCGGGTCGAGGAGCGTCACCATCGCGATCGAGAGTCCGTCGGCCGGCAGTCCCGCAGCGCGGAGAACCGGCACGCTCGTGTCGTCGGCGTCCTCTTCAAACGAGAAGTAGCGCAGGTCCGACCAGGCATGCCCCGTCTGGCGTACGACCTCTGCCTTGAGGAGCGCGACCTTCGCGCGGCGATCGGCGGTCAGCGAGATGATCGCATCGAACGCAGAACGGCCGTTCGTGAGCGAGTAGTCCTGAGGAGTCATCGCCGCCGCGACCGCGTCGGACGTCGAGCCAGTCATCTGCGCGACGAGATCGAAGTACGTCCCCTGCACTCCGTCCATGCATGCGTGCAGCGTCATGACCGCCGTCGTCGTGCGAGTGGCGAGCGCGGCGGTGCCCTGCGATGTCTGCGCGAGCGAGTCGTACGTGCGATGGAGCTCGCTGGAGACGTCGGCGATCGCTTGTGTCGCGGTCTCACACGCGGCGGGATTTTGCTGTCGAGCTCCGTCGAGCAACGCGTTGAACAGCGTCGCCATCTGGCCCCCTCCGATCGGCAAGCCGCCGAGCTCTGCATTGTCGAACAACCCGATGTCGTCGGAAATGGCGCTGAATACGACGCCGGCCTCGCGCGCGGTCGCGTCCTCCATCATCGTCCGGCCGATCGGCTCCACCGTTGACGACGCGAAGTAGTAGCGGCGCATCTTCAACTTGTTGCCGTGGATGAGATGTAGACCGACGGCGTGCTGCAGCTCGTGCATCATCACGCCGAGGGCGGCCGCTTCGTCGTCGATCGGGAGCCCGGTGTCGACCATGACGGCAAATGCGGACGTATCCGTCGCGATGTCAGGAATGACGAAGGCGTTCTTGGTCGGATCGTCGATGACCACGAGGGCGGGACGCAGGTTGCCGAGCTCGCCGACCGGACGCGAGGCGCGGAATGCAGCCCAGCCCCGGTCGAGCAGCGCGCGTGTCTTCTGAAACCGCGGATCGCTCTCACCGAGCACCCGGCGCGGCGCGCGTCCTTCCTCGTGCGCCAGCGTTTGCTCGAACGCAGCGAACCATGTCGCACCCGCTGCATCGTCCGTGAACGTCTTGAAGCAGTCGATGTCGGGAACGCCGCAGGTCAGATCCGTCTGGCACATGCCGTCGCCGTAGTGCGGATCGCTGCACGTCTGATCGACCGGCGCATCGCACTTGCCGCCACTGCACGCCGCGGAGCTGTCGGTGTCATCCGAGGTGGCGCATGCAGCGAGGGCGAGAGAGAGCAGAGCGAAGCTAAGCGGTTTCATATGCCGAGCGATCACTGCAATGGCGCGGCCGTCCGAGACCCAATGAAATCAAGGCGTCACCTCGCGTCCTGCCCGTCGCATGGGAAGGACTAGTCACACGTTGCTGGATGTGGACGCGGTTCGGAATTCTCTACGCGCGGGGTTGGCCGCACGAGCACTGTTTGGTCTCCGCGCGAGGCGGACCGCGTCAAACCTCGTCGGGCGTCTTCACGTCCATCGTCAGTGCGTGGATCGGCCCCTTCAGCTCCTCCGCCAGCGCTGCATTGACCATGCGATGGCGCTGCATCATCGACTTGCCGGTGAACGCGGACGAGACGATGCGCGCCTCCCAGTGATCCTCGGTCCCGGTGAGATCCTTGAGCTCGACGACCGCATCCGGCAGCGACGCGCGGATCCGCTCGATGATCGCGTCGGGCTTCACGCCATTTCCTTGGCCACGGTCGTGAATGCCGCGATCGCCTGGTCGACGTCCGCGGTGGAGTGAGCCGCCGACAGCTGCACGCGAATGCGCGCCTGGCCCTTGGGCACGACCGGGAACGCGAAGCCGATGACATAGATGCCGTGCGCGAGCAGGCGCTGCGCCATGTCGACCGCGACCTTTGCATCGCCGAGCATGACAGGGACGATCGGGTGCGTACCGGGGCGGATCGACAGGCCAGCCTTGGTCATGCCCTCGCGGAAGCGCACGGTGTTTGCTTCGAGCTTGTCGCGTAGCGCGGTGCTCTCGCTGATGAGGGCGATCGCTTCGAGCGAGCCCGCGACGATCGGCGGCGCGAGCGTGTTCGAAAAGAGGTAGGGACGCGAGCGGTTGCGGAGCAGGTCGATGATCTCCTTCTTGCCGCTCGTGAAGCCGCCGGATGCGCCGCCGAGCGCCTTGCCGAGCGTGGACGTGAACACGTCGACACGATCCAGGCAGCCGCGCAGCTCCGCGCTTCCGCGGCCCGTCTTGCCGACAAAGCCCGTCGCGTGGCTGTCGTCGACCATCACCATCGCGCCGTACTTCTCGGCGAGGTCGCAGATCGCGTCGACGCGCGCGATGTCGCCGTCCATGGAGAACACGCCGTCCGTCGCGATCATGCGCAGGCGCTTACCCTGCGCGGCCTTGAGCTGCGTCTCGAGGTCGTTCATGTCGTCGTGCTGGTAGCGAAAGCGCTCCGCCTTGCAGAGGCGAATGCCGTCGATGATCGACGCGTGGTTCAGTGCGGCGGAGATGATCGCGTCCTCCTCGCCGAGCAACGTCTCGAACAGGCCGCCGTTCGCGTCGAAGCAGCTGCCGTAAAGGATCGTGTCCTCGGTGCCGAGGAACTTGCTGACGCTCGCCTCGAGCTCCTTGTGCTTGTCCTGCGTGCCGCAGATGAAGCGCACGCTCGACATGCCGTAGCCGCGCTCTTCGAGAGATTTCCGCGCCGCCGCGATCACCCGCGGGTGGCTCGACAGGCCGAGGTAGTTGTTCGCGCAGAAGTTGATGACCTCTTTGCCGTTGCTCGTGATGTGAGCAGCTTGCGGCGAGCTGATCGTGCGCTCGTGCTTCCACAGACCCGCCGATTCGATCTCGGCGAGCGTTTGCGCGTAGACGGCCTTGGCCTGCGTGTACATGCCGCTCGTTTACCACGGGCACGCAGAAGGCGGACCATCATGGCTTGCAGGTTGCCAGGTAGCCGTCGATCGCGGGCCATGCGTCGTCGAGCAGCGTTTGATCGGGTGCGGGCGTCGGACGCTTCTTCGCCGCGATGGCCTTCTGCCACGCCTCTAGTGCATCGACGCGCGTTTGCGCGAATGCAATCGCGGCATCGCTCTGCGCCTCCTCGACCTCCGCCGCCTCCTCGACGCGTTTCCACTCGTCGGGACCGGTGACGCGCACGCGTGCGATCGCACCGCGCAGTTGCACGCACCAATCAGTGACCTCGCTCGCGACGGTGCTGCTTGGCCCTCCCTTGTCGATGAGCTTCGCGGCCGGAGCGAGGAGCGCGATCAGCGGATCGGGGACCGGCGTGTGAGCCATCACGTCGTGGATGACCGGGACGAGCTTCGCGCGATCGGCGAGCGGAACCTTGGCGAGGCGGACGCAGCAATCCTCGTGTGCGACGCAGTCCATCGCTGACTCCAATTTCTCTAGCTTCTCGTCGAACGCGATGCGGCTGAGCTCGAGCTGCGTGCTCTTCATCGGCGACTCTTCCGCCGCGTTGTCGAGAACCTCGAGCTCCGTGCGGGCCGCGTGCAGTGAGTGGTCGACCGCGTCGAGCGCTGCCTTGCGGACCGGTGGGCATGGATCCCTGCTGCCGCATCCGGCGAGCAGGGCCATGACAACGAGCCGCCGTCTCATCGGGGCATCGTACGACGCTTTGCGCTATGAACGCCGTCGTGTCCGAGCTTCTCGTCGCATCTGCGATCGTTCGCGCCCATCCCGAGGGCGTGCGCAGCGACGTGCACCGCGCCCGAGGAGCGGGCCCGTTGAAGTTGCTGACACCGCGCGCGGCTGGGAATGCGGCATGGATCGTGACGAGCAGCCTCGGCGGCGGGCTCGTCGATGGCGACGCGGTCGCGCTCGATGTCGAGATCGATACGGGCGCGACGGCGGTCGTCACGACGCAAGCATCGACCAAGGCGTACAAGGGGCGTGCTCATCAGGAGCTGCGCGTGCGGGCGGGGGAGGGTGCGAACGCGATCGTCGTGCCCGATCATCTCGTTCCGTTCGCGAATGCGCGTGTCGTGCAGGCAACGCGCTTGGACCTCGCGAGCAGTGCATCCCTCGTGCTGTGCGACATCCTCACGGCCGGCCGGATCGCGCACGGCGAAGTATGGGCATGCGAGCGCGTGGATCTGACGTTGTCCATCATGCGCGGGGGAGTGCCGCGCTTGGTCGATCGCGTCGTGCTCGATCGTGCGCATGGATCGATCCCCGAGCGCATGCACGGCGTCGGTGCGATCGCGACGTGTGTCGTGCTCGGGCCGCGCGTCGCAGAACAAGCGCGGACCGTGCTCGCGCGCGTGGCCCAGATGCCTCTGCGCGGCGAGATCGTGATGGCCGCGAGCCCCCTCGACGAGGGCGTGCTCGTGCGCATCGCGGGACCGAACATCGAGCGCGTGATCACCGCGACCCGTGCCCAGCTCGTCGACGCGTGCGCCGCCCTCGGGGAAGACCCGTGGGCCCGGAAGTGGTAGCTCAGCCCTTCTTCTGACGGTCGACCGACGCGGCCTGCGAGATGACGGCGTACTTCGCGTCGGGGCGCAGGCGGTGCTGGCGAAACTGAACGAGTTGCGCCTTTGCACTCCGCACCACCAGAACGCCGCCCGCGCGGTCCCTGCCGACGAGCGCGGTCACTTCTTCTCTCGCACGGATGTTCTTCGCGTCGCGGGTGGGAACGCGCATGGGCGGTGTGGAGTGACGTTCCGTCTTCGTCCCGATGCTGCGGCAGTTCTGCCGATAGATGATGCGACCGTCAGAGCCGATCGCATCGACGCGGTTCGTCTCGACGCAGTCGGTGAGCTCGTATGAAGAGACGGTGTCCTCGAACGCGATCTCCGTCATGTCGCCGCGCGGGCGAACGGCAGCCACGATGCCGACGACGGTGTCGAAGCCACTGACGTCACCGCGGAGAAGGCCCGGCGCATCGGCCTCGGCGGACCACGCGGAGTCAGCGCCCCCAAGGACGCACCGGCCCCGGAAGTCGTCTCACGAATTCGTGTGGCGCAACAAGCGAGGCAGCGTGGCGTAGAGGTTCGACGCGACGAGGCGCATGAGCTGGGCGAGCTCGTCGGCGGGGAGGCCGAGCGCTGCGGTGAGGAGCTTGCGGGTTCCCGTGACGAGCTCGGTTCGCGCATCCGCGAGCCAGCGCGCGGCGGTCGCACGCGAGACGGTATAGAACGCGCCGATCTCGTCGATGGTGAGCTGATCGTTGATCTGCAGGCGGAGCAGCGTGCGGCTCCGCTTGGGCAACGCGGCGAGGGCTTCGCTGAACGCGCGCTTGAATTGCTCGCGATAGCTCGACTTCAAGAACGCGAGCGCCTGGTCGTCGCTGTCATCGGCGAGCGCTTCGAGCTCCTCGCCATCGATGACCTGTTCCTGGCGCTTGCGACCGAGACTGATAGCCGTGCGGATCGCGGCGATGCGCAGCCACGCTTCGAGCGAGCCGTGGCCCGTGAAGCCAGCGAGCTTGCGCGACGGACCGACGACGAGCTTCAGCAGCAGCTCCTGCACGAGATCCTCGGCGGGAGTCCGCGCGGCAGAACCGAGCCGAGCTGTCGCGCGCGCGGCTTCCGTCCGCACCGTGCGTTCGAGAGCAGCGAGCGCGCCCGGACGATTCGCGAGACACGCGCCGACGAGATAGAGGTCGGCGAGCGCGAGCGGTGCGATCGCTTCTACGAGGTCCGCGCCTTCCACCCGCTCGGCGAGCGTGTCGAGCCAGACGTCCTCGTCGATCGCGAGCGCGGGATACTTCGCACGCGTCTCGGCCGTCGCTGCGTCGAGCTGCGCCGCGAGAGCAGCGAGAGCATCGGCAGCGAGCGCTTGGCCCGTGCGATCGGCGAGTCGAGCAGCGAGGCTCATCGCTTCCTCCATACCGCGAGCTGGTCGTTCAAGTGGTCGCGCAACGCCGTGAACGTCTCGTCGTTGTAGGTGGCGATGGCACCGAGGGCGAGCTGGGCGGTCGCGATCGCCGCCGCCTTCTTCCCCGCGCGCGCTTCGAGATCCGCGAGGATCGCCCAGGCCTGCGCTCGCTCGGGAGCATTCGTGCCTTCCCAATCCGCGAGTGCCTTCTCGAGGGCGGCGCGTGCCTCGTCGTCGCGCTTCACGTCCGCGAGACACACGGCGAGGTTGGTCTGGGCGAGCGCCTGCTGGTCGGGCGCCTCCTTCGCGCGGACGGACTCCGCCGCGGCACGCTCGTAGTGTGGGATCGCGTCGGCACAGCGATCGCGATTCTGGAGCACCATGCCGAGCTGGCTCTCGATCCGCGACGCGAGCATCGGCTCGTCGAGGCGGCTGTGGGCCAAGCTATCCGCAGCGCGGTTCGCGAGCTCCTCGCCGCGATCCGGATCGCCTTCGATGAACGCGATGTCGGCGAGCGACGAGTCGAGCTCGATGATCTCGAAGGACTTCTCGCCGTAGTCCGCGGCGAAGATCGCGCGCGTGCGCAGAAAGTCGCGCTTTGCGCCGGCAACGTCGCCGAGATCGCGTTCCAGACCGGCGAGGTCGTGCAGCGTGCGGCCGACTTCCGGATGCGTCGACCCGAGCTGCGCCTCTTCGATCGCGAGACCCTTGCGAAGCTCGACGGCACCGTCCGCAAGCTTTCCCGCTTGGCCGAGCGTCGAGCCGAGCGCTCCGATCGCGTTTGCGAGCTCCAGCGCGCGGGCAGGATCGCGCGCGGCGAGAGGTTCGAGCGCGGAGATCGCGCGACGGTACTCGGCGATCGAGTCATCGAACTTCCCGAGCTGATCGAGGGCATGGGCCCGAATCGTCGCCACTCGCTCGCCGTGAGGGACTCCGCGCGCGACGAGAGCATCGACGGCGTCGCACATGCCGATGGCTTCTGCGTAGCGCTTCTCGTCGATCAGGGCGGTCGCTTGCGCGAGAAGCGCCGAGGCGAGCCGGCGATCATCCTGGGCCGCCTTTGCCGCTGCCACCGCGTGCTCGCGAGCCGGACCGCGGACGTGCGCATCGAGCTCGACGGCAGACGCCGACAACAGCGCCGCTGCTCGCGTATCGGAGTCTTTCTCGATCGCGACAAGCGTGAGGAGCGCGGGCAGCTCGTGCTGCGCGTCGACGTTGCGGCCGGAGCGATGCAACGCGTCGATCCTGGCCGTGAGCTCGATCGTCGCCGGCGAGCCGATCGTCACGGGCGCTCCGACGCACGCGTTGGGATCCGGAAGCGCGGCCGCTGCCGTCGCGGCGCGATCGGCCACACCCGCATCCGCTCGTGTCCACACCGCGATCTGCGCACGCAGTTCACCGAGCTGGCGGTCCAGGCAGCTCGTTCGCGCTTGTCGCTCGTCGCGCTTGGCCGTGCACGCAGCGCGGCGCTGGAGCCGCCACGACTCCGTCCACTGGCCGACAAACGCCAGCGCTGTCGTCGGAGAACCGGGCCGTGCCGCCGAGAGCTGCGTGCCGACCTCGCGCTGCGCGGCGGGGCTCCACACCATATCGACGAGCTCGTCGCCGCACGTCGCCGTCAGTGCCGGAGACTTCAGCAGCGCTGCCGCCGTGATTCCGAAAGCACCGAGCATGACGACGCCGATCAGCGCAGGAACCCACGTGCGGCGCAGGCCGCGCTCGAGCGCATCGAGGAACGTCGGCAGATCCGGCCAGCGATCGGCGGGCTTCGCCGACAGTCCACGCGCGAGCACGCGGCCGAGCCAGGTGGGAAGCCGCGCGCGTCCGTCGCGCACGTTCCCCGCTGACATGTCGCGCCACATCTCGAGCGCGGAATCCCCGCCGAACGGGTGAATGCCGTGGAGCGCTTCGAACAGGACGATCGCGAACGCGTACTGCTCGCTCCGTTCGGTCGCGCTCGCTCCTTCGTACAGCTCGGGCGCGATATAGCCCTGCGTGCCAGCGAGCGCCGTACCGCTGCCGAGCGCCAGCTCTGCCTCTGTCGTCTTCGGCGCCGTCGCGGCGCGGGCGAGACCAAAATCTGCGACGCGCGGACGGCCCGCGCGATCGACGAGAATGTTCTCGGGCTTGAAGTCGCGATGGAGGATTCCGGCCGCGTGCGCAGCGGCGAGCCCGCGTCCCACCGCGATCATCAGCGTCACGACCTCGCGCCAGGAGCGCTTCTCCTCCTGGAGCCAGACGCGGAGCGTGACGCCGTCGATCCACTCCATCGCGAGGAACGCGCCATCGTCGGCATCGACGATCTCGTAGACGCCAACGACGTTGGGATGCTGAAGCCGGGCGGCAGCGCGTGCTTCACGCACGAGCTCTGCGCGCTCTGTCTTCGCGAGCAAGCGCTTGAGCGCGACGGGACGGTCCAGCTCGGTGTCCTCGCCGCGAAACACTTCGCCCATGCCGCCCCGGCCAACGCGCTTGCCGATCGCGTAGCGACCGATGCGCTGGCCTTCAGTCCACGTCTTTGGAGCGTCCGCGCGCACGAGCGCTGCCAACAGCTTGCGACACGACGCACAACCGTCGATGTGATCCTCGATCACCGCCCGCTCCGGAGGCGCCATCGAGTGCTCCGTAAACGCCTGCGCTTGCTGGTCGCTGAGACAGCCGGCGGGCACGGCCAATCTGTAGCAGATCGGGTCCTCGCTGAGGCTCCTTTCTCGGGCAGCGGGGTGATATCCGATCGAGGTGAGACTCGCGCCGCGTGACCTCGACAAGCTGGTGCTGCATCAAGCCGGGTTCCTCGCGCAGAAGCGGCTCGCGCGCGGCGTGCGTCTGAACTACCCGGAGGCGATCGCACTGATCGCGACACAGCTCCTCGAGCTCATTCGCGATGGCCGCAGCGTGGCGGAGCTGATGGACATCGGGCGAACGTTCCTCGGTCGCCGTCAGGTGATGCCGGGTGTGCCGGATTTGATCGACGAGGTGCAGGTCGAGGGCACGTTCCCCGATGGCACGAAGCTCGTCACCGTGCATCATCCGATCGTCGCGATGGACGGCGATCTCACGCTCGCGCTCTACGGCAGCTTCCTGCCCGTGCCGTCGCTCGACGTGTTTGGCGAGATGGAAGATGCCGTCGCCGCCGGCGAGCTGATCACCGACGACGGAGAGATCGTGCTCAACGTGGATCGACCGACGCGGGAGCTGAGCGTCACGAACACCGGTGATCGCCCGATCCAGGTCGGTAGTCACTTTCACTTTGTCGAAGTGAATCGCGCGCTCGCGTTCGATCGCGAAGCGGCTCGCGGCTTTCGCCTCGATATTCCCGCCGGCGCGGCCGTGCGCTTCGAGCCCGGCGAGCAGAAGACGATCAAGCTCGTCGCGGCGAAGCGACCGGGACTGCACGCGAGCGGCCCGATCGATCTCTCGGATCTGGAGGGGCGCTCGTGAGCCACCGCATCTCCCGGCGCAACTACGCCGAGCTCTACGGGCCGACCGTCGGTGACCGCATTCGCCTCGGCGACACCGGACTCGTCGCGGAGTGCGAGCGCGACCACAACACGTACGGCGACGAGTGCAAGTTCGGCGGCGGCAAGGTGCTGCGCGATCGCATGGGCCAGTTCGCGGGCGCGGACGACGGCGATGCGCTGGACCTGGTCATCACGAACGCGCTCGTCATCGATTGGACCGGAATCTACAAGGCCGACATCGGCGTCAAGAAGGGCCGCATCGTCGGCATCGGAAAGGCGGGTAATCCGACGGTGATGGTCGGCGTCGCACCGTCGATGATCGTCGGTGTCACGACGGAAGCGATCGCAGGCGAGGGGCTCATCCTCACGGCGGGCGGCATCGATACGCACGTGCACTTCATCTGCCCTCAGCAGGCCGACGAAGCGCTCGCCGCGGGGATGACCACGTTTGTCGGCGGCGGCACGGGCCCCACGACGGGAACCAACGCGACGACGTGTACGCCCGGCGCGCGTCACATCGAGCTGATGCTGCAAGCGACGGACACGATGCCGCTCAACATCGGCCTCACCGGCAAGGGCAACACGTCCGTCTCGAACGGCCTCATCGATCAGATCCGCGCCGGCGCGATCGGCCTGAAGCTCCATGAGGACTGGGGCACCACGCCCGCCGCGATCGACTGCTGCCTGTCCGTCGCCGAGGACGAAGACATCCAGGTCACGATCCACACCGACACGCTCAACGAGTCGGGCTACGTCGACGACACCATCGCCGCGTTCAAGGGGCGAACGATTCACACCTATCACACCGAGGGCGCAGGCGGCGGACACGCCCCCGACATCATGCGCGTGTGCGGCGAGCCCAACGTCATCCCGAGCTCGACGAACCCGACGCGTCCGTACACGGTCAACACGCTCGACGAGCACCTCGACATGCTGATGGTCTGCCATCACCTCGATCGCGAGATTCCCGAGGACGTCGCGTTCGCCGAGTCGCGCATCCGCGGCGAGACAATCGCGGCGGAAGACATCCTTCATGACATCGGTGCGCTCTCGATCATCTCGAGCGACTCGCAAGCGATGGGGCGCGTCGGCGAGGTCATCACGCGCACGTGGCAGACGGCGCACAAGATGCGCGAGCAGCGCGGCGCCCTCCCCAGCGAGAGTGGTCGCAACGACAACAACCGCATCCGTCGGTACGTCGCGAAGTACACGATCAACCCCGCGATCGCTCACGGCATGTCGCACGACATCGGCTCCGTCGAGGTCGGTAAGCTCGCGGACCTCGTGCTGTGGAAGCCCGCGTTCTTCGGCATTCGCCCCGAGCTTGTCCTCAAGGGAGGCTTTGTCGCGTGGGCACAGATGGGCGATGCGAACGCATCCATCCCGACGCCCGAGCCGCGCATGATGCGCCCGATGTTCGGTGCCCGCGGCAAGGCGATCGGCCCGACATCGCTCGCGTTCATCTCCGAGCGCGCCTGGCACGAGGGGCACGTACGCGCGCTCGGCCTCAACAAGCACTTCTCGATCGTTCGCAACTGCCGCGGCATCGGTAAGAAGCAGATGAAGCTCAACGACGCGCTACCGAAGATGGAGATCGATCCGGAGACGTATCAGGTCCGCGCGGACGGCATCCTCCTCACGTGCGAGCCGGCAAAGACGCTGCCGCTCGCGCAGAGATACTCGCTGTTCTGATGTGGCGCATTCTCCAGCTCGCTGACTCCGCGTTTCCGACGGGAGGCTTCGCGCATTCCGCCGGCCTCGAAGCGGCGCTGCACGCGGGCACCGTGCACGGATCGACAGGCGTCGCGCGGTTCGTCGAGCAGGCCATCCTCGCCACCGCCCACGGACTGCTGCCGTTCGTGAGCGCCGCGCATCGAGGAGCCGACGTCGACGCTCGCTGCGCCGCCACGCTGTGGTCGCATGTCGCGACGCGAGCGAGCAGGGCGCAGGGCCGGTCGCTCGTCGATGTCGCAGCGCGGTCGTTCGGGATTCAGTCGTTGATGGAGCTCCGTGCGCGGATCGCGACCGAGGCGACGCCGGGCCACCTCGCGCCGATGTTTGGCGTCGTGACGTGCGCACTGGATGTGAGCGTGGACGATGCGCTCGCGACGTTCCTGCACCTGCAGGTGCGCAGCCTGCTGTCCGCAGCGGTGCGACTAGGAGCGCTCGGACCGACGGAGGCGCAAGCGCTCCACGGCCGCCTCGATCCTCAACTCGACGCGGCGCTCGCGCTCGCGAAGACGCTCACCATCGACGACGTCGCGCAGACGTCACCGCTCGCCGAGCTCGTGCAAGCCGGCCAGGACCGCCTCTACACCCGACTGTTCCAGAGCTGAGGAAGAACCATGGGCCACGATCACGATCATCCGCACTCGCATCCTCACGACCACACGCACGAGCACTGGTCGCACGCAGGCAGGTTCGCCGAGCGCGATGCACCTGTCGCGCGCGACTTCGCGCAGCGCTCGTTCACCGTCGGCATCGGTGGTCCCGTCGGCAGCGGCAAGACCGCGCTCGTGCTGGCGCTCTGCCGGGCGCTGCGCGAGAAGCTGCACCTGGGCGTCGTCACGAACGATATCTTCACGCGCGAGGACGCAGAGTTCTTGAACCGCCACGAGGCGCTGCCGTCGGCGCAGATTCGCGCTGTCGAGACCGGCGGCTGCCCGCACGCCGCGATCCGCGAGGACATCTCGCCGAACCTGCTCGCGCTCGAAGATCTGATGGCGCGCGTGAAGCCAGAGCTCCTCGTCGTCGAGAGTGGCGGCGACAACCTGGCGGCGCAGTACAGCCGCGAGCTCGTCGACTACACGATCTACGTCATCGACGTGGCGGGCGGCGACAAGGTCCCGCGCAAGGGCGGACCGGGCATCACGCAGAGCGACCTGCTCGTGATCAACAAGACCGACCTCGCACCGCACGTCGGCGCGGATCTCGCTGTCATGGACCGCGATGCGAAGAAGATGCGCGGCGACGGACCGACCGTGTTCGCGCAGGTCACGAACGGCGTCGGCGTGACGGCGATCGTCGAGCACATCCTGGCTGCACGCACGGCCGCCGTCTCGCGCTCGGCGTAGTGCTGCATCGCGTGGGCAGGGTGTTCGGCACGGCCACAAGTGCTGAAAACATGACGAATTTGGCCATGGCGTGGCCGTCTCGGCATGGCTCGATGGCCGGCATAGCCGGCGACTGAGGACTCTCAGCACGAGCGTTTCACGCCAGTGCGCGCCACATGCCTCGCACTGCCGCGAGTTAGCCGCGATCCGCACTGGAACACCCGCTGCACATCGCCGCGGCATGCTCGGTAAGACCCTTCTCGGAATTCTCGCGGTCCTCACCACGGCGTGCGCTGTCGATCAGTCGGAGCCGTTCGGCGACCTGCCCGCGTACGACGAGCAGACGGGCGGCGATGGCAAGGCTGATGACGGCACCTGTACCGACGAGACGTACCGCGCGTTCCTGACTGACTACCAAGCCAAGACGGTGACGGCGGATGCGAACCCTTGCAAGGGCGGCAACGATGCGTCGTTCCGCCTGTGGTCGTTCGCACTCGGTCAGCAGATGCAGCCGCTGTTCGATCGAACGAGGGCGATCGGAGGGAGCGACACGGTTACCGCCGAGGCGATCAAAGATGCTGCATCGTTGACGGCGACCGAGCGCGACGCGCTTGCAGCCCTGATGCTCGTTCGGCCGGAATCGACCGGGCTCGTCGGCGCAACCGAGTGGACGAAGGTCTACAAGACCGCGTTCGGACTCGCGAGCGCTAGCATCGGGCCGGCCGCTGCACCCGTCGATCCCGCTCACCGCGTCACCGCGTACGAAGCAGAGTGGTTGACGTTGATCGAGACGTCGCGGCCGAAGATGAACGAAGCCGGGAGCTATGACGTCTGGTTTGCCGTCCACAAGGATCGCCTCTCGTCGATGAATACGACCGCGCTCGTCCATCCGAGCTCTCCGTTGGCAGATGGCGAAGCTGCGTTCGTCGCAGAAATCGCCAAAGCGGTCCCGAGCTCGTCGTTCGACGTTGACGCAGTCGCATTTCAGAGCGACGTAGCAATGGGCGTACACAACCTCTATCGGTCGACCAAGTTCGGTTCTGCGCCGACCGGCGCGCAGATCGAGCTCGCGCAGACTCTCCCTGCGCTTCGCCCGGCGGGCGGTGGTCCCAAAGCATACGCCGCGTGGGCAACAGCGTTCGCGACGGACTTTAATCTCGTGCAGCCCTCCACGGAGACGCCGCTCCTCAAGACACTGCTCGCGATGAAGCCGTGTGGCATGGGGCCCGACGCCGATACTGCGTACTCGTCGCTCACGACGGCCATGAACTTCCGCACAGGGATGCGCTACGACCGTGCCGATATCGGCCCGTCTGCGTGTCCCTGAGCTACTTGCAGACGGACGTGCAGAGTCTCATACGGCTCGTACGGGGTATCGTAGCGTCCGGTGAAGCGCTGGCTGTCTCTAGTCGCAGGTCTCAGCTTCATGGCGCTCGCTGCGTGCTCGTCGAGATCGTCGACCGCGCCGGCGGCTGGCTCCGGTTCCGTCGCATCGGTTTCTCCGCCGCACGACGCTGTCGCGCTGGCCCCGAGTTACTACCGGGTCGAGGCAAGCATCGACGACCACATCGTTCCCTTCATCATCGGGATCGCTCCAGAGAAGCCCGAGGGATGGCTGTGGAGTCCCGACGAGCAGCTGCCTCTCGTCGTGGAATCGCGCGCGCCGCTCGTGCTTCGCATCCCCGTGCGCGGCATCGAGCTCCGCTTCGATTCGTCGCTGCACGGGCAGTGGAAGGCCGCGTACTACTTCAAGCGCGACTTCCCGCTCACTGCGACGAAGATCGCGAGCCCGAGCGTCGCCGCACTATTTCCGGGCACGGATGCGCCGGCGGTCGACATCTCGGGTTCGTGGCGATTCGACATCAAGGAGTTTGGCGTGGGCCGCGGCACGTTCCGCCAATCACCCCAGGGCGACATCGCGGGAACGATCATCCCGCCCGAGGTCGGTGACCTCCGCCACCTCACGGGGCGCGTCACGGGAACCAGGCTGCGTGCATCCGCGTTCGACGGCATTCACGGCTTTCTCGTGGAGAGCGCGGTCGATCGCGACAAGCTCGCGGGGGAGTGGTCCATCGCGGGAATCGGAACGTTCCCGTTCACGGCGACGCGCGACGCAGCGCCGCCCACGCACCTCGAGATGAAGGCGCGAATGCGCCCGGGCAAGACGCGCCTCGACATCCCCGCGCTCGACAAGCCGCCATTCGCCGGCAACCCGGTGATCGTCGACTACTTCGGCTCGTGGTGCCCTGTCTGCATGGACCTCACGCCGGAGCTCGTGCGCCTCCATCGCGAGCACGCGGCCGACGGCCTGCAGATCCTCTCCATCTCCCTCGAACCCGAAGGCGACGAGACGGAGACAACGAAGCGGCTCGACGAGTTCCGGGCCGCGTTCGGTGTCACGTGGCCGTTCACCATCAAGTATGGCGACGACTTCGCGGCCGGTCTTCCGCCCGAGCTCGTCGACGCGAACGGATTTCCCGTGACGATCTTCTTGCGACGCGACCACACCGTTGCCGCTGTCCATACGGGCTTTGTCTCCACGGCGAGTCCTGCCGAGCACGCTGACGTCGTGACGCTGTTCGACCGGCTGTCCGACGAGATCAGCAAGCGATGAGTGCCGACATTCCGCCGGCCGGATTGACGTGGGGCGCGTACGTCGAGCAATGGGTCGCCGAGTGCGGAGGATGGTTGCCGCTCGCCGACCAGCTGATTCATCGCGCGGGAGACAGCGTCGAGATCGGGCTCGATCCACAGACCGTCGAGCGCGGCTTGCGTCGTCTCTCGCGGCGCCACCACAAGGAAGGTGGTCAGTACGGACGCTGGATGCTGCGCTTCTTCGGGTTCACGCAGTCCACGGAGCACTGGGTGAAGTGGATGGGTATCTATCACACGCGCTTCGCGGATCTCGCGGTGGGGCTCCGCCTCCAGCAACTCGCACTCTGGTATCGACCACCGATCACGGAGGCGCCGCTCGCGTGCTGGCTCGAGGTCGGCACGGCGTCGGCCCACTACGCACGTCTCGATCTCGCGGCCTGTGAACTGTGGCTCGGGCGCGCGGAGCGCCACGTCGCGAGTGCCGGCAGCGAAGCGCAGCTCGAGGTCGGTTTGATTCGCGCGCAGCTCGCGGTGGAGAACGGAGGGACCGTCGATCGGTTGCATGCCACCGTCGAGGAAGTGTTGCGCGGCGCGACGCTTCCCGTGAATTTTGCCGCGTCGTATCGAGCCCGCTTGCAGCACCAACGCGCGGCCGTGATCACGCGTAGTGCAGCGCCAGACTTCGAGCGGGTGCGCGCGCTGTACGCTGACATCCCCGACTCGCCCGTGCCGTTCGTGCGGTTTCGCAAGAGCGTCGGTCTCGCCTATTGTGCATGGAAGGCCGGCGACACCGCTGCGGCGGTCCGTCTCGCCGAAGAAGCTGTCGATGCAGCCGGAGATGGTGGTCTCATGCGAATGCGCGTGATGGCGCTCAACATGCTCTCTCGCGTCCTCGATGGTTCCCGTGCCACGGCGGTCAACGAACGAGCCAAGCGAATGGCAGAAGCGCTCGAAGACGAAGATCTCTTGCGGCGGGTAGCGCAGAGCGCGCCGTAGTCTTCGCCTCGTCGAGGATCCGTCTCGCCTCGGCAGCGTCGCCCCAGCCGCGTACACGAGTGTTCCCGACACCCCAGTAGTTCGCGAACCAGAGCTCCATGATCTCGCGCAGCGCGGGATACGCATCGTCGAGCTCGTTCAGCTCGTGCAGCCGCGAGAAGCCATTGGTCAAGGCTGGCTCGACGGGCACGGCGATCAACTTGTCGTCCCGTTCGTCGTCATCGCCCATCTCGAGCACACCGATGACGCGCGTGTGCGCGACGTGCCCGCGCTCCATTCCGGCACCGAGGACGACGATATCGAGCGGGTCGCCGTCTGCGGAGAGCGTGCGCGGCACCATCCCGTAGTTCACGACGAACGGTAGGTAGTCCACGGACCGCCGTTCGTCGGTATCCCTGTCGTGACGCCAGTGCAACGCGCCATCCTTGTCGTCGACCTCGAACTTGCCGGTCGTTCCGGCGGGTATCTCGATGACGGCGTTGACCGATCCGTCACGATTCTGCGCCGGATAGCCGCGCACATAGTGATCCGGACCGATGACGGTTTCTTCGTCGCGAGCGAATGCCGCGGAGGCGACGGGCGCGCCGCCCACGATGGCGCGGTGCGGGACGGTGTAGAGGAGGATCGATACCAACAGAAGAAAGAGCGGAGCGAGTCTGATCACCCTTCTTCACTACGGCTGACCCAGATTCTCGGCCAGGACACGATCTCGGACATCAATCTCTTGGCGGGCACGACACGATGGAGGACGTGAGCGTGATGCGATCGTCGGGTAGTCGCGCGGGCTCGCCATCCACGTCCTGGTACGCCGGCAGCATCCAGCGCTGGACGCGCTCGCTGTTGCCGTAGACGAGCATCTCGTTGCCGCCCGCGAAGAACATGTAGATGCGCACCTGCGCGGGCTTTCCCTTTTCGACCGGGAACACGTGCAGCTGCATGACCTCCAGGTCGCCCTTGGTCTTCACGAGCTCGAGCAGGCCCGGATCTCGGTAATGCTTCACCGCGTCCTCGAACATGGCCCGCGTGACCTGCGGGTCTCCCCACTGACCGGCGAGCAGCGGCGCCTCGGCCGTCTTCACGTCCATGTTCGTGACGCGCACGTCCGACGAGATCGTGATGGGCACGATCACCATGCTCGGCACGGGCAGCGCGTTCTCGATCGTGAACGTCAGCGACGCGGCGACGCCTTCCGTGTCGACGCTGGTCTCGATGTGCACGTCGCGGACGAACGCGCTCGTCGACGAGTCGACGCGAATGATCGACGGCAGAGGCGGCGGTGCCGCATGGATCGCATAGACAGAGGCAACGAGCAGAAGGGTCATGCCCCAACGACAACGACGCTAACTCGCGGTTGCGACTGCAGTTGTCACCACGTTGTCATCGTAGACTCGACGCATGAGCGACACGGTGCTGTTCGGCGCGAGCTCGATGCTCGGCTGGTCGCTGTTTCGCGCGCGGCCTGACATCGTCGCGTACTGCAACAGCAAGACGCGCACGTACCCGCCTGGCGTCGCGGGGGGCATCGATCTCGACGACGAGCCAGCCGTCGCCGAGCTGTTCTCGCGTGTTCAACCGTCGCTGATCATCCAATGCGCCGGCGTGTGTGACGTCGAGAACTGCGAGCAGTCACCCGAGTTCGCGTGGCTCGTGAACGTCGACGCGATGCAGATCCTGTTGAAGCACGCGCCGCCCACTGCGCGCATCATCTACATGTCGAGCGATCACGTGTTCAGCGGCGACACGGGTCCGTATGACGAGAGCTCGCCGACCGATCCGCTCAGCGTCTACGGAAAGACGCGCGTCGCCGCCGAGGCGTTGATGCTCGCGCGACCGAACACGCTCGTCGTGCGCAGCGGTCCGTGGATCGGGCCCTCGGCGAGCGGTCGCAACGGGCATCTCGATTGGCTGCGCTATCGCAAGAAGCGCGGGCTGCCAATGACCGTCGTCGCTGACGAATCGCGCTCCGTGCTATGGGCCGAGGACGCATCGCGCCGCGTCTGGGATCTCGCGGTCACAGACGTCACGGGCGTGCGCCACCTGACCGCGACGCGCACCATCGGACGCCCCGAGCTCGCGAGCTACCTCAACGAGCGCTTCGCGATCGGTGCCGACATCTCTGAGCAGCTGCGCGCCGACAAGACGGCCCCGCATCCCGGTCACGTCGAGCTGCGCACGATCCATCGCGACGCGCTTGCAAGCCCGCTGCCGTCTGTCGTCGCGACGTGACGCGGTCAGTTCGCGAGCGACTCGACCTCGGCGCGCCGGAAGCCGTGGGGATAGCGGTCGAGGTATGCGCGCGCTGCGGCCTTCGCTCCGGCGACGTCTCCGCTGCGGTCGAGAGCGAGAACGAGCAGGTACGATGCGTCCTCGGAGCGTGCATCGTCGGGGTGCTGCGCCACGAACGCGCGTAGGGCGGTTGTTGCGTCGGCGAGCTCGCCCGCGTCGAACAGGCGCACCGCGGCAGCGAGCTGGCCGGCCGACGATGGCATCGGGGGCGCGGGCTGGATCGGAGACGGCGCCGGTCGCGGCTGGGTGCGCTGGACGCGGGGGGACGCAGGCGCGACTTTCTGCGCGGGCGGGACGGATGGTGGTGGGCTCGCAGATGCAGTTGTGACCGCCGACGTCGCGACCGGTGCGAGCAGGGGCGGCGCCCATTTCTCTCCGGCGACGAGGAACACAGGCGCTCGGCCAACGAGACGCAGAATCACGGCGCCCTCGCGCACGGCGACGGCGGCAGTCCGCCCGTTCACGACCTCGATGCGGAACGTCGTGCCGAGGTCATCGATCTCTCCGTCGGGCACGACCACGACCAGCCGGTGGGTCTCGGTACCGTGCGCGACGCGAACATCGAGCGAGCCGTCGTCGAGGCGGACGAGCGTCGTGTCGCCTTCGTCGTGGCGTGACCAGCGCGCAGTCGTGGTTTCCACCGTGATCCGCGTCGGCGCCGCGCCGCGGGTCGCGAGAATGACGGCCGCCGCAGCGGCGGCGAGCGCGAGACCGGCGACGGCGGTCCGCGGGAGGGTGCGGATCGGCAACCGACCCGCCGCGTCGAGCAGGCGCGCGCGATCGCGTGCGACCGCATCGGCCTCGCGCGATCTGATCGGCAGCGAGCGAAGCGCCGAGGAGACCGACGCGCGTGCGGGCGCTTGGTCGCGACAGGTCTCGCAGTCGTGATCATGGGTCATCGCCGGACCTCCGCGAGCACTTCGATCAATTCGCGTCGAGCGGTGTGGAGACGCGTCCAGACGGTGCCGATGGGAATCTCGAGCGCACGCGCGATCTCCGGCGCCGTCATGCCTTCGAGCTCGGTCATCAGCAGCACCACGCGTTTGGCCGCCGACATCCGCGCGAGTACCGGCGCGATCGCGTCGAGCGTGTTGCGGGTCTCCAGTGCGACCACCGGATCGAACGTACGCGGCTGCGTCGACGCGAATCGCCCGAGCAGACCTCGCAGCCGGCCCAAGCCGCGAGCACGGCGTTGCACGAGCCGCGCCGCGATTCCGATCAACCACGGACGAGCGGAGGCGCGACCGTCGTAGCGTGCTGCAATCTTCGCCGCCGTGAGGAACACGTCGTGCACGAGATCATCGGAGTCGGCGTGGCCGTAGGTTGCGCGCGCGAGGAAGCCGCGAACGCCGTCGCGGTGGCGGTCGTAGAGCGTTCCGAGGGCGTCGAGCGTTCCTGCGGCGATCTGCGCGAGCAAGTCCGCGTCGGACACTGCGACGACGGGCATCACCGGCGCGAGCTTCATCGCGCGACCCCGAACACGGTACCGAGCACGAGACCGATCCCGAAGGCGCGCTGTGGTAGGGGCACGACCATCGTGAGAACGTGCTCGTTGTCGATCGTGTCCGACGGTTCGCTGCGCGTCAGATCGATGCTCGCCTCGATCCCGACGAACAGATGGACGCGAGCCGGCGTCGCCCGCTGGACGCGAATGCCGCCGCCCACGCGCGTCTTTACGACCTCGGGAACGACGTAGCGCGTCGGCATTGTGAGCGGAACGAACGTGACGTCGTCGAGCGAGCCGTTGACGTGCGCGAGCCGCGGACCGACGTGAACGCCCAGTGCGACGGGGCCCAGCTCGAAGCGCCGGCCGACGTCGAGCCCGATCTCGATCGTCTGCTCTGTGACGTGCGCGATCGCGAGGCTCGACGAATCGCCGGGCTGATCACTGGCTCCTGCCGTGTACGCGATCGTCGCGTCGGCGAGCCACGGTCCCTTCTCGACGGCCGCGAACGCGCCGCCGCTGACGCCTCGACTTCCTTGCCACCGCATCCCGAGCATCAGCCCTACGTCGACGCCGAGCGCGGCGCGCGTCGGTGGCGTGTACGCGGCCGAGAGGGGAAGACCGGGCAGCTCCGCATCGAAGACGGATTCCACGGGCGCGCGCCGCGCGTGCGGTATCACGACAAGCGCGATCAGCGATGGACCGAGGTCGTCGATGGCGTCGATATCGCGCTCCGTAGATTCGCCGGTTGGCCGCCGCGCGCTCACGTGCACACCGCCGGGAGCGGTGCTCACGACGATCACGATGGACTGATCGACATCGTCGCGAGCTGCGAGCGCGGTGCGCACGTCGTCGAGCGCACGTGCCCACCGTGCATCCAGAGCGACTCCATCGACGTTCGCGCGCGCGACCCCCGTGGCGAGCGCCACCAGACCGAGGACTACGCGCGGATCGGCGAGCGCCACCGGGTCATATTCGCGCGAGCGGCCCCGATCCTTCATCGCAATCGCAAGCATTGGAGATCAGAGCGTTCCTTCGATGCCAATGCTCGGGACAAAGAACAGATTGCCCTCCCGGACGGTGCAGGTCGGCGTGCACGTCACGCTGTCGTGGTCGCGGCTCAGCGTCGCGTTGAGGACGTCGAATACCAGGGAGATCGAAGCTCCGTCGCCGAGCTGCCAAGTCCGGTCCGCGCGCAGATCGACGCGCTCGTACCACGGCAGTCGGATCGTACTTGTCTCCGACACGAGGAACGGTGCGCCGCTATACGCGGTCACACGTGCACCAGCGCG
Source organism: Kofleriaceae bacterium (assembly GCA_036499725.1). Taxonomy (GTDB): domain Bacteria; phylum Myxococcota_A; class Polyangia; order Haliangiales; family Haliangiaceae; genus JABFXX01. The sequence continues at coordinate 6,154 of DASYDE010000031.1, read as the reverse complement.
CCAGTGAGGCGTTAGCTGGTAGGCGAGCGATGCGCTCGCGACGTGCGTGCGATCGAACGGGCTATGCAGCGTCTGTGTGCCGTTCTCCTCGGTCGAGCGCGAGAACGTGTATCCCAACCAGCCACCGAGCCGCGCCGTGAGCGGCCTGCGTAGTGAGAGCTCGAGTCCGTACGCGAGACCGGTCGTTCGCCGATCACCGCACTCGGACATCGGCGGATCGTCCATCGTCGCGGGGCCGCTACGTATACTCTGACAGGTGCGGGCCAGATCGGTCATCGCTAACGTCTCGCTCGCGAACACCGTTGCCGTTCCCGTCATGCCTTCGGGGAGCAACCACTCGAGACCCACGCTGGCCTGGCGCGCGCTCTGGAGCTTGCGCGCGTCGGCCCAGAAGCCGGGAACGGTGATGGCGGTCGCCGGAGCGCCGCCGACGCGCAACAACGGATACTGATGCGCGAGGCCGGCTGACACGGTCAGCGCGAGCTCCGGTTGAATTCGCCAGCGGACGGCGAGCCTCGGCTCGGCGGTCAGCTTCGTGCCCGACGCTCCGTCGACGGCGCGCTCGGAGTGATAGGCGTCGAGGCGCATGCCGGGCACGAAGCGCAGGTGCTTCGTCGCGTCCCACACGACCTCGCTGTACAGGCCCGCGTTCGTGTTGCGTGGCGCCGGTGCGGCATTCGCGAGGCTGTCCCGCGCAGGATCGTCGCCCGCCCCGAGAACGAGCTTGTAGGCGTCGTGATCGACGCGCACACCAGTCCGTACGAGCACGGTGCTCGCCAGGCGCAACTCGCCCTCGACGCGTGCCCCGCCGGAGAGATCGCGGACCGTCTCTCCGCCTGCACCCTGCTTGGTCCAGCCGCCGGTGAGCGCCGCGCGCACTCGCGACCGCGTGGTCTGTCGATCGAAGCGGAGCTCGACGCGATGGAAATCCGAGACGAGCTGATCGACCCACATCTCGGGCGTCATCGGATCGTCACCGAGCTCGAGCTCGGAGAGATGATCGTGACTGCCGAGCGCGACGAGCGCGAGCTGCGAGTGATCTCCGAGCTTCCACGTTGCGCGCGTCTGATAGTCCCAGTACCGAAGCTTCACGTCGGCGTCGGAGACGAGGCCCAGGATCAGCTGCGGATCGCCAAACCGCGCTGCCGCCAGCACGCTGCCACGTTCGTTCGCGACTGGCGTCTCGACGAGTCCTCCGCCTTCGTACACGGTGAGCCGCGCCTCTGCGCGCGGTCGCGAGGCCGGTGCGACTGTCTCGAGCGCGATCACGCCGCCTGCGATTCCGCCATACTGGGCCGGCGCGGCACTCGGGTACACCGCCACGCCTGCGATCAGCGCGCTCGGCACGATGCTCGTCGCTACGCCTCCGTGAAACAGAAGCGGAACGCGCATGCCATCGACGAGCATCTCGGTGTTGCCGGGCGGCGCACCACGCACGTACACCTCGGGCCGATTCGCGTTCGTCGGTACCATTCCGGGCAGGGAGGTCGTCGCGCGGATCGGATCGCCGAGCGCCCCCGCGACCTCGTCGAGCTCCGCAGCCGATAGCCGGACCTCGCCGGGCTCTGGCTGGTGCTCCTCGACGACGATGACTTCACCGTCACCTTCGTCATCGTCCGCGCTCGCGAGCCGCGACCACAGCACGACCGCGAGGCTGGTCCATCTCCACTGCATGCGGGGATTCGCCACCCCCGCGCAGATCCTTCATTCAACCTCAGTGGCTGGAGAGGACGGCGCCGAGCTCGAGCATCCGGCGTTGTACTTCGCCTTCCATCCCCAGTTCGAAATCACGGGACCGCGGCGGGCTGCGTGAAGACGATGCAGGTGCCAACGATGCCGTTCCGGTCGGGCTGCTTCTCCGCGCCGAGAACTTCGCCCACGCCGCTGTTTGGCGACCTGTTCGTCGGCGCACCAACGACGAGGCCATCGCAACCCATCTTCGCCGCGCGCTCGCGCAGCTCGCCAATGAATTCCTGCGTCTCGTCGACGCTGTATTGGCTTGCTTGCTCTGCTTCGAGATAGGCGATGTCCAGATACGGACGGCCCTGCGGCGGTCCGCTCGTGAAGACCTCGACAGATTCCGGCGGGCGCGAGCGCATCGGCTTCGGAGCCGTATTGATCTCGGTGACACGGATCGTCGTGCCGCATCCTGTGGCAACTAGTGCGAGTAGTAGTAGCGAGCGCATGGTCATCAGTGGCTGGAGAGGATGGCACCGAGCTCGAGCATGCGGCGAACGCGAGGAAGCAGATCGTCGGTCATGCCGTCGAGGTCGTACTTCGCCTTCCAGCCCCAGTCGCGGTGCGCGTCGCTGTCATCGAGCGCTTTAGGCCACGAGTCGAGGATGCCCTGGCGGCGCGCGTCCGGCGAGTACGTGAACTTCGCGTCGGGAATCACGCGCTGCACGCTCTTCGCGATCTCGTCGGCGCGTGGCGAGAACGCAGCGATGTTGTAGATGCTCCGCGAGAGCTTGGCGCGATCGGCCATCGCGATTTCTTGGAGCGCGCGGACACCGTCGGGCATGTACATGAGCGGGATCCGCGTATCGGCGCGCGCGAACGCGTCGTAGCCGCCCTTGCGGACCGCGTCGACGTACATGAACAGCGCGTAGTCGGACGAACCTCCACCCGGCATCGCGGCCGAGATGAGGCCGGGGAAGCGCACGCCGCGGCAATCGACGTTGTGCTTCTTCGTGTAGTAGGAGCACAGCAGCTCGCCCGCGACCTTCGTGACGCCGTACATCGTCGTCGGGTGCAGCGCGACGTCGTCGGGAGTCGGGTCGGGGAGGGGACCCGAGGGCGGCGGACCGAACACCGCGATGCTCGACGTGAAGATGAGGCGACCGACGCTGGCTTTGCGGCACGCCTCGAGGACGTTCCACGTGCCGGTCTGGTTCACGTCGTACGCGAGCTTGGGGTTCTTCTCGCCGCTCGCGGACAGGATCGCCGCGAGGTGAAACACGATGTCGGGCTTCACCTTCTCGAACATCGCGTCGGTCGCGTCGGAGTTGGTGACGTCGAGGTGCTGCCACGAGTCGCCTTGCGCGTGCGCGTGACTCGGCGGACGAGGCGCGAGGTCGGTCGACGTTACTTTGTGGCCGGCTTCGGTGAGCGAACCGATGAGGTCGTGGCCGATCTGGCCGCCCGCACCGGTGAGCAGGATCTTCATTTCGCGGGACAGTACGCGAGATCAGTGGCTCGCGTCGATCGCGTACACGCTGCACGGCGACGTGTAGCTCGCGGTGTCGCCCTCGACGGTCGGGCCTTCCGGCGTCTCGATGTGAGTCATGCCGCCGGCCCAGTGGTATGGCGAGTCGCTGAACGCGAGGAACACGCACATCTCCTGATCGCCGACGCCCCAGCCCACGACCGCATCGCGCGAGCTGTTGAAGTCGCACGAGATCCGCAGCTTGGTGTAGCCGGTCATGTCGAACGGCGGATCGATGGCTTTGCCGAGCGCGTCGCCGACGTGGCCGGCCGTCGTATAGACGAGTGCGCTCGTACCGTCGGGCTTCACCGCTTCTAGCTCCATGCCCGAGCCGAGCGAGTGGTAGTGCGCGAGCGCGTGATAGAGGTGGAAGTCGGGCTCGCGCTGGAGCAGGCGCTGGTACTGCGGTTCGAGGTCGCACTCGATCGTGAAGCGCGACTTGGCGTGGGGCGGGATCGCGAGCGCCTGGTCCTCGAACGACACGCCGGCGAGCAGCGTCGTGACGTCGGCCGGTGGCATCGGCGTGAGTGCGATCGTCGGCGCGAGATGGACCGGGTCGTCGCCACCGTTGAGGAGGTGCAGCTGCGCGACGAGCTTGGAGTGCGGGGGGAGCTTCAACGCCGCGCCAGTCGGGAACTGCTGGACCTCGTGGGAGGCCTGGGTGGACTGCGCGAACAACACGCCGCCGAACACACCGGCGGCCGGCTCCGTGAAGTTGCGCGAGTCGCAGTTGAAGATGCCATCGGTCCCGCTGAACACGGTCTCGGGAACGAAGAACCAGTTGGAGTGGTGAAAGCCGGGACCGACCGTGAGCTCGACGGTGTTGACGAAGATCTCGGTGTCGTTGTTCAGCGTGATCTGCGCGCAGTCGCCGTTCCGCTCTTCGCCCGCACCGATATCGAACGGACCGAACGGCAGCTCCTGCCGCATCGTCCAGTCGAGGGTCCTGTGCGCATCGGCCCCCGGGTCGGGATTGCGCCCGCATGCCAAAAGTTGCACGAAAGCAACCACCGTTGCGCCGAGCGCGACGACGGTTCGCGCAGCGGCCGTACGCCGCCATACACGCGAATCGATCGCCAGCGCCGCCCCGCGTGCCTCCCGAGCCATCCCTTGTTCTACCTCCACAGGCGTCGGCGTGGAGGGAGGGTCTGCAATCTCGGCGGGTTTACTCGCCTGGCTCGTCGAGTAGCCATGTGAAGTAGATCGCTCGCGCGCTGAACATCCCGAAATTACGACGCGTTGCGTGACAGGCGCGTCGCGTCATCGGGTCCGCAGTTTGCTCCATGCCCGCACATGATTCGCTTCGGACGCACCCTTTGTCTCGGGACTCTTCTCGCTCTCACCTCCGTCGCCGCGTGCATGGACGAAGGGAAAGCCCCCGAAGAGGAGCTGGATGGTCTCGACCTCGACGACGCGAAGGCGGACTCGTTCGCGAAGCCGACCGACCACGGCGTGATCCCGTTCGACACGAAGACCGACGCGGTCCTCTCCGCCACGGAGCGCTACTCGTCGTGGACGTTCACGCTCTCGGGTGATGCGTCGCTCGACATCAAGACCGCCTACACGGTCCTCGGCCAGCGCAAGACCGACACGGTGCTCTACCTTTACAAGAAGACCGCGACCGGCACGTGGGGCTCGTACCTGTTCCGCAACGACGACGCGAGCAGCAGCACGGTCTACTCGCGCCTGACCAAGTCGCTCGGCGCGGGCGACTACCGCATCATCGTCAAGGGCGCGCTCGCGTCCACGACCGGCAAGTTCAGCGTGACCGCAGGCTGCACCGGTGACGGCTGCGCGCCCGCGGCGGATCCGAACGCCTGCGTGTTCGGCGACCAGTATCACGACATCGTCGAGAACAACCCGTTCCTCGAGATCATCAACGCGAACAAGATCCACCCCGACACCCTGTCGACGCTCACCGCCGAGCAGCAGCACCAGTTGGTGCTCGCCGTTCAGCAGTCCGCTCATGACGACGTGACCACGCCGGAGGAAGCGATCAACGCCGTCGATCAAGGCGAAGTGAACGTGACGTGGCTGTACGAGCCGACCGCGATGCGCGGCTTCATCGCGTTCGAGTACGGCTCCGGCGACAACTCGTACGGCGCCGTGTTCTCGCGCACCGACGGCTCGATGGTCACGAACGACCACGATGGCGATCTCGAGAACTGCACCGTCCGCCACGAGACGTGCCTGTTTCCCGACGACTGGACCGCGCTCAAGGCCGGCAACGCGGACTGGGAGAAGGTCTCCGAGAAGCACATCACGGCTGCGAGCCAGGTCACCGGCGTCGCCGCACAGCAGGCCCTCCTCGCGTTCCAGCAGTCGGATGACTCGGTGACGTCCGTCGCGGGCGGCCTCTCCGGTGCCTCCGACGACCACGATCTCAACGAGGTCACGCTCCGCCACAAGGCGACGGGCCAGGTCGTCGACGCGTACCAGTTCTACGCGGGCGACACGGCGGTCGGCGCGGTGTTCTACACCGGCACGACGAACGAGGCCGCTGTCATCAGCGACCTCGCGTTCGACAGCTGCACGCTATTCGCCGCGCACTAACTAAAAGATGATCGGGCAGTGGGCGCCGATCGCGGTGTCCTGATTGTCCGTCTCGTTGCATTCAGCGACCGCACCGACGGCGGGCGCACCGTCGACGCCGGCCCAGAAGTTCATGCCGACCGTCGCGGCGACATCGAGCTTCACGACACCCGAGCCGCCCGGGAGCAACGGCGTCGTGATGGTGCCGGTGCCGAGCACGGTTCCCGTCGCGTCGTCGAGACGGAACTCGACGCTGGTGCCGGGCACGACGCCGAGCGCTCCGATGTTGGTGACGCGCGCGCGCAGCGTGAGCATGTTCATGTCGCAGTGGTCCAGGCCGACCGCGAGCTCGACGGTGAGGTTCGGCGCGTTGAACACGCCTTCGCCCTGCGCGTTCTTGCGGTAGTCGTTCAGCTT
>DASYDE010000030.1:0-281947 GCA_036499725.1 Kofleriaceae bacterium | reverse complement strand
ACCCAACCCTCTTTTAGCGTCTCCGCGTCTTCGCGGTTCTCTTCCTCTTCTCCGTCACGCCTCCTCGACCCTGTCTTCGTGTCTTCGTCCTTCGTGGCTCTGGGTCACCGACAAACGCCTCTCGAGTTCCCGAACTAGAGCTCGGCCGCGCACGCGGTGTCACACACCGTCTCGATCGCGATCGCAGTGACAGCGGCGCAGTAGTCCAGATCGATGTTCGCCATCGTGTCGTGGGTGTCGTGATAGCCCTTGCGGCTGATGTCGTAGTTCTCCATGAACAGCACGGCCGGGATGCCGATGTCGGAGAAGATCTGACCGTCGGTGTTGAACAGCGCCGAGCGCGGCTCCCACTCGACCCGGACTTCGCCGCGCACCTCGAGATGACGGAATGGCGGCGGCGGTGGAGATGGCTCGTGACCGTCGGGCATGCGCGCCGCACGGTGGAGTCCGTGTCGATCGGGGTGCTTGTTCCACGTCGCGGCGAGCGCGTTCCAGCGGACGTTCGCGTGATGGGCGCGGCGCGCGAGCTTGGCCGAGCCGACGCCTTCGCCCGGCGCGATCATGAAGACGTCGCGATCGCGCTCGGTGTTGTGGCCGATCATGTCGAGCACGAATGCCGCCACGACATCGACCTTGGAGACGTCGCGCCGACTACCGTCCTCGCGGGTAAACGCGAGCGTGCGCTCGACGAGGCCGCGTCCCAGCGCGCGCGCTCCCATGCAATCGCCCGGATATTCCTCGCCCGTCAGGTGGATCAGCCACACGTCGCGCTCGAGCTTGCCCGCGCGCGAGAGCGGCAGAAGTCGCTCGGCTGCGAGGAGCAGCGCGGTGGTGGCAGAGTGATTGTCGTCGGCGCCGCAGGCGGGCGCGCGCAGGAGATCGCCGCCGGTCTCCTTGTAGTAGACGTCCTCCATGTACGCGGTGTCGTAGTGATCTCCCATCACGACCGCTTGCTTGCGGTTCTTGCCGGGGATGATGCAGACGATGTTGCGCTCGGCGGGCGCGACTTGGTTCTTCGCCCATCCTTCCATCCAGGAGAAGTCGAAGTCGGTCTCCCACGTGAAGACGTGATCGACGACCTCCGCCGCGCCCGTCATGCCGTGCGCTTCTATCAAGGCGCGGTAGCGCTCGTGCAAGTGATCGCCGAGAGCTTCGAGATCGCGTCGCTCGTGAACATGAATGTGCGCGGCTTTGGCAGCGGGGCCGCCGTGCTTGCCCTTGTTGACGGCGATCCCGTCACCGTCGTTCTTCTGCTTGAACTCGCCGTGCGCGAGACCGGCGATCGAGCGCCAGATCTGTTCCTCGAACGCACGCGTCCCGAGCTGATCGATGACGAGCGGTGCGCCCGGATCGTCGGCTGGCGCGATCGAGTCACGGATCGTCATCGCGAGCTTGGTACCGGCAACGCGATCGTGCGCCTGCGCGGGCAGCTGCGCGAGCCACTCGGCGAGCGTCTCCTCCTTGCGCACGTGGAGCAGCGCGCGCGCGAGGGACGGAGCGATCGGCGCGCCGAGGTTTTCGCGCGCTTCGAGCAGCTTGCGAATGTTCTGCGAGGTCGTGAACCGCGCGCGACCCGGATCGCGAGGGAACTCGCGCGCCGCAGCGACGTGCTCGGGACGAGCGAGCAGGCACGGGCGACACTTGATCGGCGCCTCTCCGGGGAGCTCCGCGCTCATGTAACCGCTGGGCGCCTCGGCGAGTCGGCCCGCGGCGGCGCACGCGATCACGGGGACGTGCCAGAACACCTCGCGCGTCCCGGCGATCATCGGCGGGTAGTACATGCGATAGCCAAAGCGGCCCCCCGCGTCGACGGTAGCGGCGGCATGAAGGAGCGCCTCGCGCGTCGCATTCGGTCCGTCGAGGAGCGCGTGATAGTCCCCGGTCCAGATCTGCGAGTTGCGCGCGAGCGGCTTGTTGTAGAGATCGATGTCGACCGGCGTCGTCGAGAACAGCGCGACCGAGACCTTGTCGGTGTAGGCACCATCGCCATGTCCAGGTTCGTCACGCGGGACTCGTTGCCAGCGATGCGTGCGCGCGATGTGCGAGACGATCTTGTGACCGTGAGCGCCGGTGTCGCTTTCGTCGAGCCAACCCGACTGAGGGATCCGGATCGCGCAGCTCCCCTCGACGCGCGGAAACAGGTGCAACAGCGGAATCTGCGTCGCGCGCGGGAGCTCCTTTGCGAGCGCCGCGTAGCCGCGATGTTCGAACAGCACGAGCATCGCCGGGCTCGGCACCAACGCGAGCGTGCCCGCGATGTAACCCGAGCGGATCTCCGCTGGAAGGCGCTCGAACGGCGTGAACGTCACGATCGTGCGGAGGCCCTCGACGGAGCGCTCACCGAGGAGGCGCTTGCGCAGCGCCTCGGGAACGTCGCCAGACTCGCCGAAGATTCGCCAGTCGCCGTCGAGTCCAGCCCACGCGAGGCGCAGCGCGAGCGTCCGCTCGTCGATCCCGTGGAAGCACGCCGCCGCCGGTCCGTCGTGGCTCGTGCCGAACAGCGTCCAGCGGGCGTTGCCCTTGTCGTCCTGCGAGCGCGACAACGCGAGCGCGCACATCACGACGATCGGATCGTGCGCGAGCTTTCCTTCGCGCGCTGCGTCGGCAAGCTCCGCCGGCCAGGCCGGGTTGTCTGCGAGGAGCGTGTGCGAGAGCGTGTGTCGCTCACCTCGCGTCAGCTTCGCGATCTCCGCGACGATGACCTCGGCGATCCGCGTCCAGCCCGGCTCGAGATCGTGCGCGAGCTCGTACTCGTCGATATCGAATGCATCACGATCGGTCACGCTGCACGTCGCGTCGCGCCTCGCGCACAGCCCGCCGTACGGTTTGACCCCGACATACGGCGGCGGCATCAGCTCGGAGTACGCGCGGAGCGGAAACCGACCTTCACCATGAAACGCGCCCCGAGCCTCGGTCTCGATCCGATGCCACACGTCCGTCATGGCCGCGAGACTACGCTATCGTGCGGAGCCATGGCCTCGCGTTTCCGCATCGAGTGGCAGACAGAAGTGGGGCAACTTTGCGCGACAGAGCCCGCGATCGCCGACGTCGCACGGCACGCGGCCCAGCTGGCGGCTGGCTACAACGACCCGCGCAACGCGGAGCTCATGGGCCATACCGAGCCGCTGAGCGAGGCGGATGTCGTCGACCACTACGAGGATTCGATGGAGGATGGCGCGCGCGCGTTCTTGCTCTTCCTCGACGGTCAGCTCGTTGGTGACGGCGACCTACGCGGCTTGCGCGATGGAGCGGCGGAGTTCGCGTTCATGATCGCAGCGCCATCGATCCAGGGGAAAGGCCTCGGCACCCGGTTCGCGATCATGATCCACGCATTCGGGTTCGCGCACGCCGGGCTCGATCGGATCTACGCGAGCGTCGTCACGCAGAACGTCGCGTCGCGGCGCGTGTTCGAAAAGATGGGGTACCACGTCGACGACAGCGACGAGGCACGCAGCTTCGCAGACGATCCGGATGACATTGTTCTCCTGATCACGCGCGAGACGTTCGAGCGCCAGCACGCCGCCGCGATCGCTCAGCTCCAGATCACCAGCTAGCGCGGGCGCACGAACACGAGCGCGTCGCGCGGCGTTCCCGGCAGCTTCTCTTCGATGAAGTGATCGAGCTTGTCGAGCAGGTACCAGGTACCGAGCGGGTTCGAGTGCAGACCGTCGGAGGCCATGAGGGTCTTCGCTTCGACGCGCTCGCCCGGTGCGATCTCGATCGTCTCGTTCGCCGCGAGCGGAGCGGCCCACGACGCGAACGGAACGAACAGCACGTGGTCTCTGGCCGCCCACTCCGCGATCTGCGCGTTGTACGTCGCGAGCACCGCTGCGTCGGGAACTTGCGACCGCGGCAGCATCCACTCGGCGGCGGTCACCACGTGCGGAACATCGCCGACGACGATCAATGCGCCGGCTGCGCGCGCTCGCTCGAGATTGGCCAGACCGCTCACGAGGGCCTGGTCGCGCCATGCGGGATCCGTCGAACCGTAGAGATCCCAGAACAGGTAGTCGATCGCGATCACCGCGGTCGCGTGATGCTCGATGGCCCGATCGATCTGCTTGGTGCTGCTGCCGACGGGGTCGCGAAACAGGAGCGAGCTCGCGACCGAGTCGACCGTCGAGGCTGGCTTGACGGCCTCCTTGAATGCGTCGCCGAACGAGAGGCCACCGAACCCAGCCGAGACGCTCGCGCCGACGATCTCGATCCGCGTCGCATCGAACGCGGGACCCGTGCGCGGCGGTTCGGCGACGACGACCTCGGTTGCGGGAGGCTTGGTCGTGGGCTTCGTCGACTCGGAGCTTCCACACGCGCCGAGAAGGACCAACGCGATGGCGGTGCGACGCATGCGTGCGCTCGGGCTTAGCGGTTGCGCGAGACGCGGAGGTTGCCGAGCGCGGTGTTCGAGTTGACGATGAGCTTGCGGCCCATCGACTTCGGCGCCTTCGCGACCTTGAACGCCGACGCGCGGTGCGTGTGCTTGACGATTTCCTTCGCGATCGGAGCAACGACGGGGGCTTCCTCGACGACAGGCGCGACGACCTGCTCGACGACGGGCGCGGGCGCTTCTTCGACGGCGGGGGCGACGACCTGCTGGATGGCGGGCGCAGCGATGGCAGCCATCGTCGGCGGAGCGACGGGCTCGATGGTCGTGGCAGCAAGGGTCGCGACCGGCATCACGGGCTTCGCGGGGACAGCGGCGGCGTGCTTCGGGGCGACCGCGGGCGTGCTCGCGATGAGGTACGTGATGATGAGGACGAGGCCCGCGACCGCGCCACAGATGTGCACGGCGTAGCGGTTCCACACGGCGCCGACCTGCTGCTGCCACGCGGGCCGCAGCTCGACATGAGCCTGCTGCATGAGATCCGGAGCAGACATGCGGCGCACGTACTCGGTCTCGAGCGCGAACGCGGCCTGCTCCTCGGCGAACGAGTAGAAGTTCTGCGGCAGCACCATGTTCCGCACGGCCGCGTTGCGCGGTGCAGCGACGGCACGCATCGGCGCGCCGGCCTGGATGTACGCGTGCGACATGCGCGCGATGGAGGCGCGGAGCTCGTCGATGCTCATCGCGGGGAGATCCATGTTGTCGGGCGCCATCGACTGCTCGCGGACGGCCATGCGCCACTCGTGGTGGAGCGCGTCGGCGACCTGCTTCTCGATGATGGCGGCGGCGCGATTGGCAGCGACTTGCGCGGCGTCGTGGCCGTCGGCGTGCTCGCGTGCCTTGGCGATCTTGTCGGCCCAGCGCGACTCGGCGCGCTCGGCGGCGATGCGGTCTTGCTCGGCCCGCTCGGCCTCGCGGCGCGCTGCTTCAGCACGAGCGATCCGCAGGGACTCGGCGCGGCGCTTGGACCGCGCGGCCTCGCGCTCGCTATCCTCTAGCGCTTTGCGTGCGAGCCGCGTCGCCTCTGCCTCTGCTGTCGGGCGCACCACCGTGATGGCGGTGAACGCGGCGACAAACGAGCGCTTGAGGGACGACCAGTGCGGGGCCTGTTCGATCATCGTGCAGTCATCCGCGTCAGTGACGTCGGTGCGCTCGGCAAGGTCGGCAGGGTCAGCGTAGGTCGGGTACATCGGTCGGCTCCCAAGGGCGAGAGTGGTTGGCTGACCACCCTTCGTGCAGCCGATGGGCCACGCGCGAAGCCAGGCACGTCGCGTACTTATCGCGGGGACCGGCGAACCCGGCTACGGGCCTGGCCGGGTCGACGCGCCTCTGTGCAGCAGCCGAACAACCACGAGATCCCGGGGGCTTAGCCCCAAAACGACGCTCGACCGAGGCCTCGGATGCCTAGCTCGGACTCTGATCGCGCCAGCGCATGAACGTGCGCTTGCCGAGGCGGACCTCGCCGTCGCCCTGGAACACCGCGAAGCGGATCCGCTCACCGTTCTCGAACGTGCCGTTGCTGCTCGCGGTGTCGATGACCATCACGCGGTCCTCGACCTTCACCAACATGACGTGCACGCGCGAGAGGGTCCCGTCGTCCGCCGCCGCGCCCATCGCATCGCAGCGATCGTAGCGCCCGAACAGGATGCCGTTGCCGAGCGCGCGCTCGCCGACGTCCATCCGCAGCTGGCGATGGGGCGTCGATAGCTCGATCACGCCGACGGCGTCGCCGTTCTGGACGAGCATCGATCCGCTGTCCTGCGGACCGTGCGTGCGCGTGATGATGGTCTGGCGCAGGTTCGCCTTGTCGAGCCCGCTCGAGCGCGGCATCGGGCGCGGCTCTAGCTTCACGACGCTCGAGCCTTCCGCAAACGCTTCGTCGAGGAACACGCGCGCGGGCAACATCTCCCACGCGTCTTTGCCCTGTTCGGGCCAGTCGCTCGGATCGCCGAGCGGCAGCATGTAGATCGCATAGCCACCGCAGCGGATGATCGCCGGGCCTTCGCAGGTGAGGCCGCGCAGGCGCTTGCCGTCCTCGCCGATCATTCCCGTGTGCGTGCGCAGGTCCATCACGCGATAGCGGACCTGCGTCGCGCCGCGCTGCCAGTTGATGACCGGCTCGACGACGACCGCGAGGTGCCGCAGCGCGAGCTCTTCGCGGCCGGCGAGGAAGAGATCGCAGTGATCGTGGCGACCGATGATGGCGCCGACGGGCCGACCGACGCGCGCGAGCACGCGGCAGATCCCGGCCGCCTGCCCCGTGGTCTCGTCGATGGCGATGATCGCGAGGCCTGGCTCGTCGACGGAGCGACACGCCTCCGCGAAGCGCGGATACGCGAACGTGAACAGCGAGCGCGGATCCATTGCCGCCCCGACACGCGGGACGTGGACGATCAGCGTCGAGCGGTTCGCCGCATCGCCGCGCTGTTGCCCGGCCCAGAGGCTCACGGCAACCGTGTTGCGCAGATCCACCCCGTTCACCTCACCAACCTATCAGCAAGAGCGCGGTTCGTCGTCGGCAATGTGATCGTGATGAGGCCTCGAACCGATCACCGCAAGGTGTACTCACCCGGCGCTACCCGAGACGCGACAGCCTGCGTCATCGCCTGGTCACCAAGGTGTGGGCTTGTAATCCTTGAGGAACAGGCCCCACAGGTGGGTGCCTGTGTTGATCCCGTCGAACAGGGGGTCGACGATTCGCGCGGCGCCGTCGACGATGTCGAGCGGGGGGTGGAACGCATGCTCGGCGCGCTTGCGCTCGGCGTGGTGCAGCGGGTCCTCGTCGTTGACCCATCCCGTGTCGACGCTGTTCATGTAGATGCCGTCGCGCCGGTACTCGATCGCGGAGGTGCGCGTCATCATGTTGAGCGCGGCCTTGGCCATGTTCGTGTGAGGGTGCTTGTCGGTCTTCCAGCGCCGGTAGAACTGCCCCTCCATCGCGGAGACGTTCACGACGTGGGCGTCGTTGGTCGGCACGGCCGCGAGCAACGGGCGCAGCCGCGCGTTGAGCACGAACGGCGCGATCGCGTTCACGAGCTGCACTTCGAGGAGCTCGGCCGTCGGCACCTCGGCGAGGGTCAGCCGCCAGCTGTTGGTGTCGCGCAGATCGACTTGCTGCAGGTCCTGATCGAGCCGGCCCGCAGGAAACAGATGCTCGCCGCGCTCGAGATCCTCGGCGACCAGCGGCACCTGCGAGAGCACGGATGACTTCCACAGACCTGTTGCGTGGATCTCGGCTCCGGCGGCCTGAACGAGACCCTCACCGAGCGAGCGATTGCGATCGAGCATCGCCTTCTCGCCGGCGGGGAGTTGGTTCCACTCCACCGCCTCCGTTTGCAGCACGTGGTCGTACCAGCCCGACGGGCGGCGCACGGTCTGACACGCATTGTTGATCAGGCCATCGAGCCGCGAGTACGTGCGCAGCATGTGCTGGCACAGCATCTCGATCGACGGCGTGTGGCGCAGATCGATGCCGTAGACGTGCAAGCGATGCGACCACTCGGAAGCGTCGGGCTCGCGCGCAAATCGGCGGGCCGCATCGCGCGGGAAGCGCGTGAGAACGATCGTCTCGGCGCCCGCGCGCAGCATGAAGATCGCGGCCTGGTAGCCGATCTTGACGCGCGCACCAGTGACCATCACGACGCGGCCGCGGAGGTCAGCGGTCTGGTTGCGCTTCTTCCAGTTGAGATCCCCGCAGTCGAGGCACATCTGGTCGTAGAAGTGATGGATTTCGTGAAACTCCGATTTGCACACGTAGCAGAGGCGCGCTCTCTCCACGCGCGGACCGGACATCGGCCCCTCCTCCTCGCGCGCGGCCTCGGCGGCGGCCCACTCGTCGACCGCTTCGCCAGTCTCGGCGTCGTCGCGCACGGGGGCGTCGAGGTCCAGGTCGGGCAGCGGCAGCGGCGTGCGGAACACCGGCTCCTTGCGCAGGACGCGGATCCCGGTCTCCTCGAGCTTGGCGCGGTCGGCATCGCGCATGCTGACGAACCGCTGGCGGGCGAGCACCTTGGCGAGCTGCTTGCGTACGTAGCGGTCAGGACGGGCCAGATGGCCGCCCGCGCTCACGAGGCGGATGCGGACGTCCTCGGGCAGGTCAGCGAGCCGGCGCAGGTCGGCCCCGAAGTACTCCAGCACCTCGATCGCCTTCGCGATGTCGCCCTCGCCAGGCTTGTCTTCAGGCACGGCGCCGGATATTGCACCTGGCGATGATCATCGCCAAGCGTCTCAAGGGCAAAGCCATCTCCGCGTGGCTCGGTGGGCCGGGTGAGGCCGTCCGCCGGACCGTCGCGCAGGTGAAGTCCAAGCTGACCAACGCGACCCCGCGGCTGGACTACTACTTCGACATCTCCGATCCGTGGAGCTATCTCGGCGCGCAGATCCTCGAGCGCCTGGTGAACACCTACGGCATCGACTTCACGATCACGGCCGTGACGTCGCCCGCAACGGACGTCAATGCACACCCGATCCTGCGCAAGCAGTACGCGCTGCGCGACGCGCAAGAGCTCGCCGAGTATTGGAACCTCGACTTCCCTGGCAAGCGCGACTCGGACAGCGGCATGGTCGAGAGCATCGCCGGCGTGTTGATCCGCGAGCGACCCGCGCGCGAGCAGCTGACGTGCGCGCTCGAGCTCGGGCACGCGCTGTGGACCATCGACAAGAAGTCGCTCGTCGCGCTCCAGGGCAAGTGGGGCACCGAGTCGCAGAGCCAGATCAAGCCGATCCTCAACACCAGGTACGGCGCCCTGCGCAAAGCCGGTCACTACCAGGGCGCGATGTTCCAGTACGGGGATAACTGGTACTGGGGCATCGATCGCTTGATGCACCTCGAGGAAGCGCTCGCGGCCAGCCTCGGTCGTCAGCCCGCGCACGTCGTGCAACCGCGCGCCGAGCGCGATCGCGGACCGAAGCTGCTCTCCAAGAAGCCACTCTCCTGCGAGATGTGGTTCTCGTTCCGCTCGCCCTACTCGTATCTCGCGCTGCAGCTGATCGAGGACGTGCTCGCGCCCTACGACGTGCCGCTGCAGCTCAAGCAGATCGCGCCGATGGTGACGCGCGGCATTCCGCTGCCGACGGTGAAGAAGATGTACATCGTCCACGACGTGAAGCGCGAAGCCGACCGCCTCGGCATCCCGTTCGGCGACCTCTGCGATCCGCTGGGCGTCGCGACCGACAACTGCCTCGCGATCCAGCACTGGGCGAACGCCCGCGGCATCGACGACGCCCTCGCGTTTGCGAAGTCGGCGACCAAGGGTTCGTGGGCCGAAGCGCGAGACCTCGCGTCGTACGTAGATCTGAGGTACGTCGTCGAGCGCGCCGGATTGCCGTGGGACGAGGCGAAAGCGGCGCTCTCGGATTCGGCCGGCGCCAAGATGGCCGTCGACAATGCCGCCGAGCTCGACGCCGCCGGTCTCTGGGGCGTCCCATCCTACCGCGTGGGTGACTTCGTCGCCTGGGGCCAGGATCGACTCCCGCTTCTGGTCGACCGCCTTCGCCGTCATCAACTCGCCGCCGCGGAACCGTCCGCGCCCGATGACGTCTAATATGTAGGGATGACCGACGAGACGCCGTCGAACGTCCCCCGCGATCAAGGCCTGTCGACGCTCGGCCTGATCATGCAGTTGTTCGGCACGCTCTCGGGCGTGCTGGCATTGGCACTCATCGTCATCCTCGCTGCCCTCGGGGACCTCCAGTGGTGGGGCATCATCGCGTTCGCGCTCACGGCCGTGCGCTCGAAGTTCCATGCCGACGCAGGCGCGAAGCTGCCCGCTGGCTTTGCCGGCATTCGGCGCTACATCCATGTCGCTCTCGCCCACACGGTCGCGATGTTCGCGATCGACGTCATCGGCTTTGGCGGATCGCTGCGTCTCGCGATCGCCGGCGCCGTCGGACTGCTCGTGTGGCCCGCAGCGCTCGCGGTGATGATCAGGATGCCGCGCTTCTCGCGGTTCGACGCTGCGGTGCCGCTCGCGGAGGATAAGGGCTTCGAGGGTCTCGCGATCCTGATGAGCGTCATGGGCATGACGAGTGCCATCCAGTGGGGCGCGTTGCTCCTCGTGATGCTGCTCAGCCTGAGTGACATCATCGAGCTCGGCGACATCTACACGATCATGTTCATGATCGCCGTCGCTGCGCTGTTCGTGCGCTCGTACATCCACGTGACCGCAGGCCTCGCCGGCGTGCGCGAGACCAACTTCGCGCGCTCGGTCCGGCTCGGTAATCGCTACTCGATCGTCGGTTTCACCGTGGCGTTGATCGTGACCGGCATCCTCGTCTTCTTCGCGATCTTCGAGCTCCCGGACTTCCTCTTCTTCGCGCTGATCGCGTGCGCGTGCTGGATGCTGCTCGCGTGGCCGATGATCGTGCGCAAGTTCGTCGGGGAGCGACAGCTCGCGAGTCTGGCGGACAACGACGTCCACCATCGCGCACCCGATGCGGGACTCACCGGCCTGGGCTGGCTATTGATCGCGAACGGCATGATGACGCTGTCGGTGCTCCTGCCTGACCTCGTCGGAGGCTCTGATGCTGTCGGCGCGTCAGGCGTCATGGTGCATTTTCTCGCCAAGCTCACGCTCATCGACCCGACCTCCGTCACGTGGAACCTCGGCCTCGTTGCTATCGAGTTGTGGGCTGGCATCGAGCTCGTCCGCATGAGCTCGCGATTCCGTCTCGCTGCGACGGTCTATGCGCTTGCCACTGGCGCGTGGGCGACCATTCACTCCTGGCCGCCAACGTCGTCGTTCCATGCGCTGCGGCACCTCGCCCCCGAGGACATCTTCGTGTACGTGCCGGTCGCGACGAACCTCGTGGTGCCCGTCGCTACCCTCCTGCTCGTCCGTCGTCGCACTGCACCGACCGCGCAGGCGAGATATCGTCCGGACCCGTCGTAAATCTGTGCGACGGGGCGGAGTTACATCCGTCCGGACCCACGCAGGATGCCGTGTTATCACCCTGCATGGAGGCTGCGATGAGCGAAGCGACGAACCGTGAATCGAAGGTCCCCGCGGACCAGGGGCTCTCGACGCTGGGCCTCGCGATGCAGCTGATGGGCACCGTGCTCGGTGTCTACGCGCTGATCATGCTGCTGACGTTCGTGTTCATCCCGCAGAGCGACTCGTCCAAGGTGGCGTCGCTCCTGATCCTCGTCCTGTGCGGGGTGCGGTCGTGGTTCCACGCGCGCGCTGGTTCGCAGCTCATCTATGGCCAGACGTCGCTCGATGGTCAGGCGCTTCACCTCGCGGGCATCAAGCGCTACGTCGTCATCGCGCTCGTCCAGTCGATGGGCGTCGCCGGCATCCTGCTCGCACAAGGCACGTTGCCCGTCCGCGACGCGATCGCGCTCGGAGCCGGGCTCGCGGTATGGCCCGTGATCCTCGGTGTCGTGTTCGCGATGCCGCGGTTCGCGCGCTTCAAGACCGAGATGCCGATGCCCGAGGACAAGGGCTTCGAAGGTGCAGCGATCCTCATGACGATCCTGGGCGTCTGCGGCTCGCTCGCGATGGGCGCGGTGCTCGTGCTGATGCTGCAGAACCTGCACGCGATCCTGAACACCGGTCCCGGCGTGCTCCTCGTCGGCGCCGTTATCGTGCTGTTCATCCGCTCGCTGCTCCACGTCGGAGCCGGTCTGTCGGGCCTGCGCGAGACCGACCTCGTCGGCTCGATCGACAAGGCCAACCGCTACGCGAACTTTGGCGTCATCGCGTCGTTCTGCGCGGCGGGTGCACTGCTCATCGTCGCGATGATGGATGGCCCGCAGGTCATGGTGTTCGCGTGGGTCGCGTGCATGTGCTGGATGCTGCTCGCGTGGCCGCTGACTCTGCGCCGCTTCATCGGCGAGCGTCAGTTCGCGGGCCTCACCGCCGCAGACACGGACGTCCACCGTCGCGCCCCCGACCTCGGCCTCACGGGCCTGGGGTGGATCCTGATCGGACACGCCGCGTTCATGGCCACGTACGTCGTCCCGCAGCTATGCGCCGGAGGCTCTTCCAGCGGCGGGATGTTCGATACGAGCACGCGCCTCGTCGACATGTTCTCGCGCATGGCGCCGGCGGGGGGCCACTCGATCTGGTGGACCGTCGTCGAGCTCGCGCTCCAGTTGTGGGCCGGCTTCTCGCTGATCCGCATGACGCCCAATGCGCGCTGGATCGCGACCGGCTACGCGATCGTCGTCTCCCTGCTCACCGTCTGGATGGCGTGGCCCGTCATCAAAGAGGTCAGCGCGATGCTCCGCTCGTTCGACCCCAGCAACGTGGTGTCGCTCGTCACGCTCGCGATCGGCCTCGTGATCCCGGCCTCCACGTTGCTGCTTGTCAACCGAGCTCTTACGCCCACGGCTCGGGCTAGATTCACGAACGCATGAAACTCGCCGTTCTCGCACCGCTGCTGGTACTGGGCGCCTGCCAGGACAACGTCACCACGCCGTTTCCGCCCGGTCTCGAGCCGTTCGAGGCGAACGAGGTGGCGAGCGCGCCCGAGACGGAAGACATCGCGATCAAGACCGTCGACGGCGCGACGATCAAGGTCTACGGCAAGGGCACCATCTTTGCGTCACCGGCCGACGTGTGGGCCGCCGAGCACGTGCCGGATTCGATGGTCGCGCGCTGCTCGACCAACACGCAGACCGTCACGCTGACGAGCGACCCGGACTACGACTTCACGTTCATCGTCCACTACTTCGTCGATAACATCGTGAACGTCGAGTGGGACGACACGTGGCGCTACGGCATCGTCGACGGCACCGACGCCGTTCCAAAATTCGCGATCATCAAGCACCAGAAGACGCAGGGCAGCGACTTCATCGATATCTCCGAGGGAACCATCGAGCTGCTCGCGACCGATGATCCGAACGTCAGCGAGCTCGATTTCGTCGAGCACCTGAACGCCGCCTCGGGCGGCACCGGTGATGTTGCTAACGGCATGCAGGACAACTACAACCGCCTCGTCGCCGCTCTTCACGGCACGCCAACACCGAGTTGTCCATGAACCGCCGCATCGCCCTCATCTCCACGGGTGGAACGATCGAGAAGACGTACGACCACCTGTCCGGCGTCCTCGCGAATCAAGTCTCTGTCCTCGACGTCATGCTCGCCTCGCTCGAGCTCCGCGGGGTCGAGGTCCAGCGCGTCGCCCTGATGAACAAGGACAGTCTCGACATGACACCCGAGGACCACACGCTGATCGCCGAGATCGCGACGCGCATGTCCCGAGAGTGCGCGGGCGTCGTTGTCGTGCACGGCACGGATCGGCTCGCGACCACGGGCGACCGCATCGTCGAGGTCGCGGGGACGCCGCACACGCCGATCGTGTTGACCGGCGCGATGCGTCCCTACGAGCTCCGCGCGACCGACGCGCTGCAGAACCTCACCGAGGCGCTCCTCGCCGTGCAGATCCTGCCGCCAGGCGTCTATGTCGCGATGCACAACAAGGTGCTGCAGTTCCCCGGCGTGACCAAAGACCGCGCCGCCGGCACGTTCGTGAAAGGCTAACGCCAAGGGCGCAAGGATCGCCAAGACGATGTGGCCTAGCCGGACGAGGTACGCGGGCCACGGCGTACACAGAGAACCGCAAAGACGCGAGGACGCAAAAGCTTTAGCTTCGAATCGGATCGGATCCTTTGCGTCTCCGCGTCTTCGCGGTTCTCTGATTCTCCCCTCTACTCCTACGCATCGCCCGCGTCTCTCGCACGGCTAGTCGCGCATGACGAGGAAGATCGCCGTCGCGGTCGCGACCGGCCGCGCGCGATCGTCCTGCCACGCTTCTACGCGCACGTTCGTGATGCGGCGCCCTTGCCGCGTGATCACGGCGTGCGCGTACGTGTCGACGGCGGTCGCCGAGCGCGTGAAGTCGACGGTGAACGTGATCGTCTTGGGCAGCACGATCGTCTCCGCGCGCCACATCAGCTCGAAGATCGCGGCTGACTCGAGGAGCGCGCCGAGCGTTCCACCGTGTAACGCAGGTAGCTGCGGATTGCCGATCAGCTGCGGCGAGTACGCCATCTTCGTGATCAGCTCGTCGCCGGTCTGGGTCGGCGTGATGCCCATCCACTTCGCGTACGGGATCGCCGCGACGAGACTGGAGTAGTCGTTCGTCGCCTTTGCGTGGGCGAGGAGCTCGACGAGCGTCACTTGGGGCCCCGCTTCGTATCGAGCATGAACGTGCCGACGGCGTTCGCGATCGGATGCTCGAGAGAGTCTTGGTAGGCGACCGCGCGAGTGAACGCGACGTTCTTGGACATGTGGTAGCAGACCGCGTGCGCGAACACCGACTTGTGTGGCTCCGCGGGGCGCAGGTAGTCGATGCGCAGATCCAGCGTCGCGATCGGCATCATCTTTTCCACCAGGGCAAATACGGCACATCCCGAGATGCCGTCGAGCAGCGTCGTGATCGCGCCGCCGTGGATGACGCCTGTATCGGGGTTACCGACGAGGAAGTCGGCGTACGGCAGCTCGAACGTGCAGCCATCGGTGGTGATGTTCACGATGCGGATCCCGAGCGCCACGTTCTGGGGCACGTGCTTCGCGAACGTCGCCACGAGCGCGAACCGCTGAGCGTCTGGCATGCGAGGCGTGTATACACTGAGGCGTGATCGAGCGCGTCCGGATCATCGCCGAGCATCGAGGCGCGTACCACGCGCTCGGGCCAGGCGGGGTCGCGTGGGTCGAGCTGCCGGGCAAGACGTTCCACCAGGCACAGGACAAGCGGTCGCTGCCGACGGTCGGTGACTGGGTACAGGTGGAGCGTTGGGCGCAGGCGCTCGTGAAGAATGGTGCCGGCGTCGTACGCGAGATCGAGCCGCGCAAGAGCTTCCTCGTGCGCAAGGCCGCCGGCGAAGCGACAGAGCCGCAACCCGTGGCGGCCAACGTCGACACGGGCTTCGTGCTCACGTCGGCGAACTCGGATCAGTCCCTCGCCCGCCTCGATCGCTACATCTCGCTGCTCCGCGACGGCAACATCACGCCCGTGCTCGTGCTGTCCAAGGTGGACCTCGTCGCCGACGGCGCCGCGCTGTCAGCGCGCTTGACCGAGATCGCCAGCATCGCGGCCGTCGAGGTGATCGCGCTGTCCTCGATCACTGGTACGGGCCTCGACGAGATGCGCATGCTCGGCGGCCCCGGCAAGACATCGGTGTTGCTCGGCAGCTCGGGCGTCGGCAAATCGACGCTGCTCAACGCGCTGATCGGCACGTCGCAAGAGGTGCGCGAGATCCGCGCCGATGAACGCGGTCGCCATACGACGACGCGCCGCGAGCTCTTCGTTGCCGCCGATGGCAGTGCGTGGATCGACACACCAGGCATGCGCGAGCTCGCGCAGTGGGTCGACGACGACGCGGAGGCGACGCAATCGTTCGATGACGTCGACGCACTCGCCGCGACCTGCCGCTTCCGCGACTGCAAGCACGTCGACGAGCCGGGCTGTGCCGTCCGCGATGTCGTGCCGGTCGCGCGCCTCGCGAGCTACCACAAGCTCGCCACGGAACGCATTGCCGCCGCCGCGCGCCAGGAACGCGCAGCGAAGCTCGCCGAGCACCGCAAAGCGCGCCACAAGAAGGCGCCGCCAAAGAAGGATGACTAGAGGTTCGTTTCGCCGGTGAGGCACGTGTAGATCGGGTTCAACACGTTCGTCCCCGGTGTACACGTCACTGGAGTGGTCGGACAGGCGTCTCCGACCATCACACCGTAGTTGAGGTTCAACCCGACGATGGCGCCGATGGTCTGCGGATACAGATCGTTCCCGATCCTCACCGCGACGAGCGTGCGAATCGACTGCGGGTAAACCGATATCGTCGGGTCGATCGCCGAGAGCTCGAGCTCGACAGAGCAGTCCATCTTGCGGTGGACCTCCACGTGCAAGTTCTGCTGCTCGTAGATGTTCGTCCACGACGGCGGCTGCGTTTGCGCGTCGTAGAGCATCGCGCTGTCGTCGTTGGCGCAATGCAAGGAGGGGCTCATCGGCGCGAGCTGTGCGATCTGGACCGTGGGATAACAAGGCCGCGAGTTCCCCGTCGCGTCGACGACGATGGGGATGCTGCAGACGGTCGCGTCGGCAAGGTCGGGCATCGCACATGGGAACGATGGGCATTGGGTACACACGCCGAACGCGGCGCAGAACGTCTCCGTCCCGCCCTGCAGGCACAGCGCGGGATCCTTCGGCTTGCCGTCGCGACAAGGAATCGTGCCGGCGATGCATGCCGGCGCAGGGAATTGAACCGTGTCGGAGCACGCGATGTCCTGGATGTCCGCAGGCGCCTGGCCGTTGTACGTGGTCGCGCTGCACTCGGGGGCGACGGGATCGTCGGGCTTGGTATAACCGTCGCAGTCGACGTCGATCTTGCTGCGGATCACGAACACGCTCGCCGGTGTGTCGCTCGTGTCGACGGTCTGCACACAAGCCGTGGGATTCGCGGCGGGTCCCCACACCACGACCTGCCGCGCAGAGCTCTGGTAGTTCGAGCCCGGTGCGGCGGCCGTCAGCGTCAGCGGCATCTGGACGATCTCGTCCTTGGTGAACCACACGTTCAAGCCGCGCCCGAACGCGACGGCCTGGCCATCTTTGAAGCCGACGGCGATCACGTTGAGGTTCGAGATCCCCGACGAGTCGTCGGGCGGCGTGTACGCGAACGTCACGGTTTCGCCGCGCGTGACCGTGATGACGTCATCGGCGTGCGCGTTATCGATCACGTACGCGCGACCGACGCGGTCCTCGGTCATGTCGGGGCTGACGTTGGCCAGTCCGAGATCGACGCCTTGAGAGGAGTTCTTGCCGAGGTAGATGCGGACCTCGTTGACGTCTACCTGCCCGGTGTCGACCGCCACCTGAAGCTGCGTCCCGGGCTCCCCACACGCGGCAACAGCCACCAACAGCAGAAGATAGCGGCCTCCCAGCACTCCTTGATTCTCGCACGCGGCGGGGCCGAGCGGGCGTGCTACAAGACGCGCCCGTGATCGCGTTCTCGTCGGTAACCAAGCAGTACGGCGGGCAGATCCTGTTCGTCGAAGCGTCGTTCCAGATCAACCCCGGCGAGAAGGTCGGGCTCGTGGGGCCCAACGGCGCGGGTAAGTCCACGGTGTTCCGCCTGATTGCCGGCGAGGAGCAGGCCGACGACGGCGCGGTCGAGCGTCCCAAGAAGATGACGCTCGGATACTTCCGCCAGGACGTCGGCGACCTCCACGGCCGCAGCATCCTTGCAGAGACCTGCGCCGGGGCGGGTGAGGTCTCCAAGCTGGGCGAAGAGCTCGCGCTCCTGACGGAGAAAATGGAGAACCCGGGCGATGACCTCGACAAGGTCGTCGAGCGTTTCTCTGACGTGCAGGCTCGCTACCAGGACCTCGGTGGCTACGACCTCGAAGCGCGTGCGCAGTCGATCCTCAAGGGCCTCGGCTTCCACGACGAGCAGATGCTGAACGACGTCGGGACGCTGTCGGGTGGTTGGAAGATGCGCGTCGCTCTCGGGCAGATCCTGCTCGCGAAGCCCGACGTGCTCTTGCTCGACGAGCCGACGAACTACCTCGACCTCGAGTCGATCCTGTGGCTCGAGCAGTTCCTCAAGGACTACGGCGGCACGGTCGTGATGACGTGCCACGACCGCGAGATCATGAACCGCATCGTCGGCAAGATCGTCGAGATCGATGGCGGCGAGCTGCGCACGTACGGCGGCAACTACGACTTCTACGAGCGCATGCGCGAGGTCGAAAAGGAGCGCCGCGAAGCGGAGTACGCGCGGCAGCAAGCGCGGCTCGCGAAGGAGAGCCGGTTCATCGAGCGGTTCAAGACGCACACGGCAAAAGCCGCGCAGGTCCAGAGCCGCATCAAGAAGCTCGACAAGGTCGAGAAGATCGAGGAGCCGAAGCGCATCCAGGAGAAGACGTTCGACTTCCGCGTGCCGGCTCGCTCCGGTGATGATGTCGTCAAGATCGACAGCATTGCAAAGCGCTACGGCGAGCGCGTCGTGCACTCGGGTCTCACGCTCACGGTCGCGCGCAAAGAGCGCTGGGCCGTCATGGGCGAGAACGGCGCGGGCAAGTCGACGCTCCTCAAGATGATCGCCGGGCAACTGACACCGGACGCGGGCAGCGCCGCGATCGGTGCGAGCGTCCAGATGGGCTACTACGCGCAGAACGTGATGGACGCTCTCACAGCAGACCACACGATCCTCGACGAGCTCCAAGAGCATGCGCCGTCTGCCAACCAGGGCACGATCCGCGGCCTCGCCGGCGCGTTCGGGTTCCACGATGACGACGTGTTCAAGCCCGTGCGTGTGCTGTCGGGTGGTGAAAAGGCGCGTGTGGCGCTCGCCAAGCTGCTGTACGACGCACCGAACCTGCTCGTACTGGACGAACCAACCAACCACCTCGACATCGTGACCAAGCGCGCTCTCGTGAAGTCGCTCGCGAACTACGAGGGCACGTTGATGTTCGTGTCCCACGACCGCCAATTCCTCCGGGCGCTCGCGAACCGCGTTCTCGAGCTCTCGGCCGCAGGCCCGCGCATCTACGGCGGCAGCTACGACGAGTACGTGGCGTCGACCGGGCGAGAAGCGCCCGGAATGCGCGTCCTCTAGATGCTACGCTCGTCGTGGTGACGGACACGCACGGGCGGCAGGTCGCGACGCTGACGTCGGTGACGCCGTGGGATGGCGAGAGCCGCGCCGGTACCGACCTCGCGCCGGGCACCCGCATCAAGCAGTACGAGCTGATCCGCGAGCTGGGTCGCGGCGGCATGGGCGTCGTCTACGTCGCACGCGATCTGGTGCTCGGGCGCCGCGTCGCGATCAAGTTTCTCCGCGCCGTCGACCAAGAGGTGCTCGATCGGTTCCTCGTCGAAGCGCGCGCGACCGCGCAGGCGAGTCACGAGAACATCGTGATCATCTTCGAGACGGACGTGTACGAGAGCATGCCGTACATGGTCCTCGAGTACATCGAGGGCAAGACGCTGCGCGAGTTCATGGGGCCGTGGGGGGAAGGCGTCGCGCTGCCGGCGTCGCGTGTCGTCGAGCTGATGTTGCCTGTCGCACGTGCCCTCGCGCGCGCGCACGAGCACAACATCGTGCACCGCGATCTCAAACCCGAGAACATCATGGTCACCGACGCGGGCCAGGTGAAGGTGCTCGACTTCGGCATCGCGAAGGCGCTCGGCCAGCAAGAGATCGATCGCTCGCACTCGCAGGTGATCAACGCGGCGCGCTCGTTGACGCTCACCCGCGAGGGCAACCTCGTCGGCACGCTGCCGTACATGTCCCCCGAGCAGCTCGGGCAGGATGTCGTCGATCACCGCAGCGACTTGTTCAGCCTCGGTCAGATCATGTTCGAGATGCTGGCCGGCCGACACGCCGTCGAGCCTCTCTCGGCCGACACGCTCGTCCAGAACTTGATCGACGACGCTCCCATGCGATCGCTTCGCGTGGCGGTCCCCACTGCGCCTGCCCCTCTCGCGGACGTCGTCGATGCATGCCTGGTGAAGACCAAGGCGGCGCGCATGCCGAGCGCGGCCGAGCTCGCGGATCGCCTCGAGAGCCTCCTGCCCCATCGCCGCGGGCGCGCGCTCGCGGAGGGTGAGAGTCCGTATCCCGGACTCACGGCGTTTCAAGAGACGGATGCGAACCGCTTTTTCGGTCGGTCGCGCGATGTCGCTCGCATGGTCTCGCGCGTCCGCGAGCTTCCCCTGACGTGCGTCGTCGGCCCGTCGGGCGTGGGCAAGTCGTCGTTCATCCGCGCCGGTGTGACGCCTGCGCTGAAAGCGTCCGGCGAAGCCTGGGACGTGATCACGATCCGTCCAGGGCGCTACCCGCTCAGCACGCTCGCCAATGTCATCGAGCGACTCACGCTGACGCCGACACCGGTCCAATCAGCGAGCTACACCGAAGACCGCGAGCACGGGCAGTTGATCGGGCAGCTGCGCGCAGCGCCTGGCTTGCTCGGAGCGAAGTTGCGCGAGCGCGCCGCCGCGAGCCGGTCGCACATCGTCGTGTTCGTCGACCAGCTCGAGGAGCTGTACACGCTCGTCACCGATGCCGACGAACGACGAGCGTTCACGGCCGCACTCTCCGCTGTCGCCGACGATCCGGCCGCGCCGCTGCGCGTGATCGTCTCGATGCGCTCTGACTTCCTCGACCGCGCCGGTGAGGATCAGCACTTCCTCGACGGCCTCTCTCGTGGCCTCGTGTTCCTGTCCCCACCGGACCGCGATGGCCTGCGCGAAGCACTCGAGCTGCCCGTCGAGATGGTCGGCTATCGGTTCGAGACGAGCGCGATGGTCGGCGACATGCTCGACTCGCTCGCCAGTACGCCGGGCGCGTTGCCGCTGCTCCAGTTCGCGGCGGCCAAGCTCTGGGATGCGCGCGATCGGCATCAGCGCCTGCTCACGGCGGCCAGCTACACCGCGATCGGCGGGATCAGTGGCGCGCTCGCGACTCACGCTGACGAGGTCGTCCGCAACATGAGCACCGCGGCGCAGAAACTGACGCAGCGGATCTTCCGCCAGCTCGTGACGCCAGAGCGTACGCGCGCGATCGTCGAGATCGCCGATCTGTTCGGGCTCTCTCCCGACCGCGAAGAGATCCAGCGCGTGCTCGATCAGCTCGTCGCCGCTCGCCTGCTCGTGGTGCAGACACGCACGGATGCGGCAGGCTCCGTCGAGATCGTGCACGAGTCGCTGATCGATCGCTGGCCGACGCTCCGACGCTGGCTAGACGAGGCCCAAGAAGACGCGGGCTTCCTCGCGCAACTCGCCGCGGCGTCCAAGCAGTGGGAAGCAAAGGGCCGGGCGACGGGCCTACTCTGGCGAGGCGAAGCGCACGATGAAGCGCGGCGCTGGGTCACGGCCAAGCCGCGCGAGCTGACAGCGCGAGACCAGGCATTCATCGACGAGGTGATCGCGCTCGGCCGCCGAGGTACACGCGCGCGACGCATCGGAGTCGTCGCGGCCTTCATCGTGCTCGGTGCGATCGCTGCGGGGGCCAGCATCGGCTTCCTCCAGGTGCGCGCTGCCCGCGATGAAGCTCGTCTGGCCAATGATCAAGCAGAGGAAAACGCGACGAAGGCCGAGGAGAACGCGCGGCAGGCCGTGGAGAACGCGAAGAAGGCCGAGGATCAGCTCGCGAAGACGAACTCGGCGATCGATGCCAAGAAAGTGGCAGAGCAGAGTGCGGACGACGCCATCAGCAAAAAGAATGCGGCAGAGAAGCAGCTCGAAGAGCTGATGCAGCTGACCAAGGAGCAACTCGCGGAGAAGTACAAAGTTCTCCAGCAGAAGTCCGAGACGACGGAAGCGGCGCGCACACAAGCTGACGCGCTGCGCGCTCAAGCAGAGGCAGCACGCGCGCAAGCCGATGCCGCGCGAGCGCAGGCCGACGCAGAGAAGAAGAAGGCGATGGCACTCAAGGTCGAGGCGGACTCCCAACGCGACCGCGCGGAGAAGGCTCTCGCTGCGGAGACCGCCCGCAGAGAAGAGCTAGCGCGACAGCTGAAGACGCTCTCGACGAAGTTGAAGGACTAGGGGGTGTCCCTATTCGCGTCGCCGGCTGCGACCGTCGCATTTCGGGCATCTCCGAACGTACGTCCGGTGCTCACTCGTTTCGTAGAACAACTACGCGCCTCGCTCCGCTCCGGGCGTGCGCTCGGATCTGCGCCGAACTGCTCGGTCTCGCGCCACGCCGCAAATAGGGCCCCCCCTAGAAGCGGCCGCTGAACGAGAGCGCGGCGCCACCCGGCATCGGCGCGACCGACGGCGTCACCTTCTCGACGGACTCGGGATACACGGTGCGCCCGCGGTTCATGTACAGCATCACCGCGCCGCCGATCGTGATCGCGCCTCCCGCCGCGAACAGGCCGTACGCGATATTCCGCCGCGTCTCTGCCTGATTCTTCAGATCCGCGTCGCTGCCGAGCACCGCCGGGTTGCACGCCGACATCGGGCACTTCTGCGCGACCGCGCGATCGTAGTCGTCGGCCTTCCCCGCCGCGTTCAAGTCGACCAGTCCACCGATGCCCGCCACTGCCAACCCACCGCCGAACACGACCCACGGCAGCCACTGCGGCCACCGGTGCTCGATGCGCGCGGCCGTCGTCAGCGGCTCGAGCGCGACCGTCACCGACTGCGATTTGCCACCGAACGCGAACACTTCGAGCGTGCGCGTCAGATACCCCTGCTTCACACCGACGAGCTGATGCGTGCCCGGCTCGAGCTGCGTGGTCTTCGTGGCGGGGCACTCCGCGAGCGCCTGACCGTCGAGCGTCAGCTTCACGCCCTCCTGCGCGCATGTCGCTTCGATCGTCGCGATGCGGCCGCCGAGAAGTTTCTGATATGCGAGCGCTTCCGTGTACACGTTCTCCTCGAGCGGTGCGTTCCCGTACTTCAACGCGAGCTCGAGGTTCTGTGCCGCATCCACGTTCTTGCCGAGCTGCACGTAGCAGCGCACGAGGTTGAAGCGGATCGCTGGGTGGTCCCATGCCGCCACGGCCGCCTTGTACTTCTCCAGCGCGTCGACGTAGTTGCGCTCGAGGAACAGCGCGTTGCCCGCCTCGAGCAGCTTCTGCGCAGTCGCCTTCTGCGCCTCACTGACACCGACCGACCAGGGCTGCGTGTCCGCGTGGGCGAGCGACGGCGCGGCGCACACCGCCAACGCGATCACGAAGAGTGCTCCCCGCATGTGCCGCGAGTATATCGCGCGGAGTGCCGCCACGTGGCGATGTGCCAGCCGCCAGCGACGTAGACCTCGCAGGCGAGCGACGCGGGCCGTACGTAAGAGGTTTTGCCGCCAAGGGCGCCAGGATCGCCAAGGGATCGAACCTCGCCGGGCGAGCGACGCGGAGCCAGAGCCACGAAGGCACGAAGGCACGAAGGATCGATCGAACGCGTCTCGTGACATCGGGCGAACGCGTGCCCCCTGATTCTTGCGCCCGCGCACCTCGCCCGGCGGGTTGAATTTCTTCGTGCCTTTGCGCCTTCGTGGCTCTGGCTCGAACCGCCCGCGCACATCGCCGGGCGACGACAAACGTCTTCTTGGCGATCGTGGCGCCCTTGGCGGCAAAACCTCTGCGTTCGCATCCGCTGGCGCCGTGGCGGCTACTCGTCGTCGTCCGAGTGCTTCTTCTTCTTTTTCTTCGGCTTGTCGTCGTCGGATTCGTCGTCGTCCGAGAGCTTCTTCTTCTTCGGCTTGTCTTCGCTGCTCTCGGAGTCGTCGTCCGAGTGCTTCATCTTCTTTTTCGGCTTGTCCTCGTCAGCCTCGACGTCGTCGTCGTGCTTCTTCTTTTTCTTCGGCGTCGTCTCTTCGTCATCGTCCGAGTGCTTCTTCTTCTTGATCTTCGGCTCGTCGGACGACTCGTCGCTGCTCTTTTTCTTCTTCTTCTTTTTCTTCTTTTCCTTCGGCTCCTCGGGAGGCGGAGGCGGCGCTTCTTTGACGGCAGCGGCCGGCGGAAGGATCTTCACGAAGGCAGCGCCAGCGCCGGGGGCATCGACGGACAGCGCTTCGTGCAGTGCGATCATCTTCCAGTTCTCGCCGTCCTTCTCGAACACGGCGAACTCGCGGAGAGGGAGCGGGTCTTCGTCTTTCTCGACGCGCGTGACGGGGGCCGTGACCCACGCGAGCTGGCCGTCGGGCGTGACCTCGGCGGTGACCTTGCCGGTCGTCGCCATGCGCGTCTCCGCGTCGAGGCGCGTTTGCCAGCGCTTCTTGATCTCCTTCTTGCCGCGCGCGACGTCACCGTCGGAGGGACCGATCCAGAGTGCTTCGGTGCGGCTCGCCAGATCGTCGCCCCAGACGTCCTGCGCGAGGAGGCCGCGCTTGAACTTGTCGACGGCAGCCTCGGCGCGCGGATCGACCATCGCAGCTGCGTTCGCGCCGGGCGGAACGATGGAGGCCTTCTTGAGCTCGGCGCGGACGTCCTTCATCGAGGGCGTGCGCGCGAGCGCGGCGGCCGTGACGGACCAGAGATCGTCGTCGTTGCGGAGGATCACCATGACGGCGATGGGCCCGCCGTCCGCGTTGACGACATCGAACGCCCAGGCGGAGTGACCACCCGGTGATGCAACGACCTCGAGCTTGCCCGAGCTGAGCTGCTTCTTGTTCTTCGCGCCGACGACCTTGCCGAGCGCGACGAGTGCGTCGGAGCGCGTGGCGGTCGCATCGAGAGCGCGCGGGCCGAAGACGAAGAGCGGATCGGAGAGAACGGAGAACAGGTTGTCGGTGTTGCCGCGGCTGATCGTGGCGTAGATCTCTTTGACCGTGCCGCCGGCGTCGGACTCTGCCTGTTTTTCGTCGACGGGCGGGCCGATGTCCTTCTGCTTTACCGCGGGCGCACCACCGCCGCACGCGGTCGCGATGGCGGCCACGAGCGCGAGCGTGGGGCGCAGGTTCACTTGCGCGCGACGACGCGCGGCAGGGTCGCGCTCGCTGCGGGCGCCGCGTAGATCGCGGGAACTGTCTCGTCGCCGACGCTGAGGTTCGGCGTCGTGTCGTCCCCGACCGAGAGCGCCTTGGTCGTGGGAAGCATCGGGCCCGTGCCCTTCGCGAAGCGTCGCGGTTGCTGCGGCGGAAGCGGGTGCGGCATCTGGCGCGCTGCGCCCGGCGCACGAACGACCGGCGCGAAGTTGCGAGGTGCAGAGGTCGGCAGCATCGGGACCGGAATCACCGTGCGCGAGACCGTCGGAATCGCTTCGATGCGCGGCAACGCTCGAATCGGTTGGGCCGGCGTCGAGAAGCCGAGAGGCGGAGGCATGGTGGGTTGGCGGCGGCGCGGCGGCGCGGCGGCCGGAAGCGCTTCCACTTGCGTGAAGGTGCCCTCGTCCATCGCTTCGCTCGCAGCGGTAGCGGCACCCTCCTCGGCCCACTCCGCCGCTGCACGCGCACGAGCGATCGCGATCGTCCATTCCCAGTCATCTTCTTCGACAACGGGAGCCGCCGCCACTGGCGGAGGCATAACCACGGCCAGGGATGCCGCTGGACGCGCAATTGGCCTAGCCGCGGCCACTGGAATCGCCGGCGCGGCGGCTTGGATCGGAGCAGCTACCGGAACGGCCGCGAACGGTGCGGGCGTGCCCTGGACGGCGATCGGCGCGGGCGCGGGGACGATGGGATACGCCGCGGATGGGAACTGCGGGCGTCTGACCGGAACCTTCGGCGCTCCAAACGCTTGCAGCTCGGCGGGAGCGAGATCGTTGTCGCGCCAGCCCACGATACGGCCTCCCAGGCCATCGTCCAGCGTGGTCGGGCGAATCGAGAGGATGCGGTCCTCCGGGGTCAGAACGAGCCCGTACTCCCTGAGGCGAACCACACCGAGGCGGCTGAGCATCCTGTCGATCGCTGACATGCACAGGCATCGTGCAGCCGCTGGGCCAGCCCCCTGCCAGGGGCCAACTATCTAACACCGCGGATCACGGACGGATCGCTACCCCATGCCGAACCGAAGAACGATTGGCCAGGGGAACGCGGCCCCAGGTCGTGCACGGCTCCCCCAGGGGATCAGGCGAGGTTCTTGAGCGTTGTCGCGAGGGTGGTCAGGTTGATCGGCTTGACCATGTGCGCATCGAAGCCGGCGGCGGCCGATTTCGCTCGATCTGACGCGCTTCCGTATCCGGTCAACGCGACGAGGCGCAGCGGGCCTGATCCGTCGACTTGCGACCGCAGCCGGCGCGCGAGCTCGTAGCCGTCCATCACGGGGAGGCCGATATCGAGCAGTGCGATGTCGGGTGCGAAGTTCGCGGCCACGTCGAGCGCGGACGGTCCGTCGTACGCGATGCGCGCGCGAAACCCGAGTGTGCTGAGCGCTTCACCGAGCAAGTCGGCTGCGTCTCGGTTGTCATCCACGACGAGCACGCGCGTTCCCGATTCTTCCGCTTCGGTCTCATCCTCGAACTTCACGACCTGTGACGCGTACGTCGCGGCAAGGGCGGGCAACCGAACCTCGAACGTGCTGCCGCGCCCTTCGCCCTCGCTACGCGCGACGACGGTGCCGCCGTGCATGCGGACGAGGTTGCGCACGATCGCGAGGCCCAGGCCGAGACCGCCGTCGGAGCGATCGATGGTGCGGCGGCCTTGCACGAACAGATCGAACAAGCGCGGCAATAGCGCGGGCGCGACGCCCATCCCGTCATCGGAGACGCTAATCACGATCTGATCGCCATCGCGGATCGAGCGGATCGAGATGTGACCGTTGCGCGGCGTGTACTTCGCAGCGTTCGTGAGCAGGTTCGAGAGCACCTGCGAGATGCGCGATCCGTCCGCCTCGATCCAGATGTCGGGCGTCGCATCGACGCTCAGGTGATGCCCCTTCTCCTCGATCATCGGTGCCGCCGCTTCGACGGCCTTGGCGATCAGCTGCGCGGTGTCGACGGCGCGGCGCTCGATCTCGACCTTGCCCTGCGCGATGCGTGAGACGTCGAGCAGATCGCCGACGAGGCGCACGACATCTTTGACGTGACGTTCGATCATGGTGCGCTCGCGCTCCGTCTTGGAATCACCCTTCATGTGCATGATCTCGAGCGCGGTGAGGATCGGAGCGAGAGGATTGCGCAGCTCGTGACCGAGCATCGCGAGGAACTCGTCCTTCGCACGGTTCGCATTCTCGGCTTCGACACGTGCTTCGTCGGCGCGTTCGAGCAGCGACTGACGCTCCTCGGCGGCGCGCTTGCGCTCCGTGTTGTCGATGAACGAGATCACGCACCCGACGATCGCGCCGTCGGAGTTGGCGATCGGTCCTGCCGACAGCAGCAGATCGAGCGCCTCGCCGCGGTGCTCCAGACACACTTCGTGGCCGCTGAGCTTGTGGCCCTCGAGCGCGCGCTCCACGACCGTGCGACCGACCTGATGATCGCTCGACGTGTACATCGGGAATGCGACCGCGAACGGTACGAGGAACGGATTGCCCGAGGCGAGACGCTGCGCGGGCATGCTCGCGCGAATCACGTGCCCGTTCGCATCGCATACGACAAGGCCGTCGGTAGACTGCTCGACGATCTGCGAGGCCAACCGCTCCGCCGCGAGGATCTCCTGATCGTGCTTCTGATTGCTGAGGTCGGTGACGATCACGCATTTCGGCGCATCCCCAGCTCCGGGGGTGACCGCGATGTAGACCGGCACCGACCGGTCCGTTGCGAGGAGCTGGGTCTCCACGCGGGCCGCGGCACCGCCCGCCGATCCGAGGACCGCATTGACGAACGGAACCTGCGCCGGTGCGACGTGCGCATCGAGCCGGGACGCGATGATCGTCTCGAGCGGGCGATCGAGCAGTCGCGCGAACTGCGAATTCGCGTAGAGGATCGTGCCGTCGCTCGCGACCAGCAGCGCACCCTCGGTCATCGTCTCGACCAGCAAGCGATAGCGATGATCTGCACCCTTGAGCGTGAAGACTTGCTCGCCCTCGGGGCCTTGCACGACGAGAGCGTCGACGTGTCCGAGGCGGATCGCATCCAGCGTGTCCTCGGCTTCCTGGAGGCGCTTCTCGAGCTCGGCGATGTTCTTCTTTTTGCCCACGACTACACCCGGAGGAGGAGAGCCCCGATCACGGCGGCACGATTCGACAGATCACCGATGAATCGTTTTACCGGAAGAGGGATATGCTTGATGAGCATCGGTACGGCGAGGACGTGGTCTTCACGAGCGCGTCCTGGTTGCTGCAGGATGTCGATGACCTCGAGGTCGAATCGGCCCTTGTAGTGCTCGTCGCAGATATCGCGAGCATTGCGAATCGCGCGCGTCGAACGATCCGAGGGCCCCGCGATGTATAGACGGAGCTTCGCGACCTCCTGCGAGGCCTTTGCCGCCGCAGCCGCGAGTTTCTCGGCCGCCGTTTTGCCCGACTTGCTCATGCGCGCCTTTTGGCGGGCCTCTCCACGAGATCGAGGCCGACGAGCACTCGTTCTGCATCGCTGAAATCGCCGATGATCTTCTTCACCGGCGGAGGCAACTGGCGCACCAGCGCGGGCAGCGCGAGGATCTGATGTCCGCGCGCGAGAGCGGGGTTCTGCAAGAGATCCACGACCTCGAGCTGGTAACGCCCGCGGAGATGCTCGTCGCAGATCTTGCGCAGGTTCTCGAACGCAGCAACGGACCGCGGCGTCATCCCCGCGACGTAGAGGCGCAACAAGAATTCGCGCGACTTCCGCTCTGCGAGCGTGCTCTTGCGCTTGGCCGCAGCGTCGTTGCGGCGGGTACTCGTCTCACTCATACACGCACTCCTTTTGCGTCGCGCACGGAATTGCGAGTGGAGGCCATCCGCTCGCGTTGATCGAGGCGACGCGCTGCACGGTCGAGCACTTCCGAGCTTGCCGCTCTCACTTCTTCTTCTTCAGCGAGGAGCTCGGCGCGCATCACGGCGATCTGGTGCTCGAGGTTGCTCTTCTTGCGCTCCAGCTGGCGCGTGCGTCGCTCGACATCCTGCTCGGTCGCGAGGCGCTCCGCGCGCTGCTCCGATTCCATGCTCACGCGCGCCGACCCGGTGAGCACGCCGAGCGGCCCGATCGCGACGGGCACCAACGTGACGCCTTTCGACGAGATGATGAACTCGCGCACCTGATTCGAGTGCCCCATGCCGCGCGACTTCACGAGATAGATGCCGCGCGTGCGCTCGCCGGAAATCTCGATATCGCGGACCTGGAGCCACGTATCGATCAACGACGAGAGCCCGATGCCCGTCTCCTCGATACCTCCCTGATCGGTCAACGACGTGACCATGCAGGTGATCTGCTTCAACTTCAGGTAGTCGAACAGACGCACGAGCATCTGCTTCACCTCGTTCTCGGTGCCCGACGTGACGAGACTCGAGATCGGATCGACGATCACGCAGCTCGGCTGGAACTCCTCGACGAGCTTGTGCATCCGCACGAGATGCATCTCGAGGCCGAACAGCGTCGGACGCGCGGCGTGGATCTGCAGCAGCTTCTTCTTTTGCCACTGCTCGAGATCGATCCCGATCGACCGCATGTTGCGTGTGACCTGCGCTGTCGATTCCTCGAGAGCGAAGTACAGGGTCTTCTCCTTGCGCGCACAGCTCGCGTTCGCGAACAGCGCGGCGAGGCTGCTCTTACCGGTCCCCGCTGTGCCAGACACCATCACGCTGCTGCCGCGGAAGTACCCACCGCCGTCGAACATGTTGTCGAGCTCTTCCACGCCCGTGCTCACGCGCTCGTCCGACACCGGATAGTCGAGACCAAGGCTCGTGACGGGCAACACGCTGAATCCGTCCTCGTCGATGAGGAACGGATACTCGTTACTGCCGTGCGCAGAGCCGCGGTACTTCACGATGCGCAGGCGCCGCGTCGACACCTGATCGCTGATGCGGTTGTCGAGGGAGATCACGCAATCAGAGACGTATTCCTCGAGACCGTAGCGCGTGAACGTGCCCTCGCCGGCCTCGCCCGTGATCACGGACGTGACGCCGCGCTCCTTGAGCCAGTGGAACAAGCGGCGCAACTCCGCGCGCAGAAGCGCTTCATTGTCGAAGCCGCTGAACAGCGCCTCGAGTGTAT
The DNA here is from genome assembly GCA_036499725.1 of Kofleriaceae bacterium. Classification (GTDB taxonomy): domain Bacteria; phylum Myxococcota_A; class Polyangia; order Haliangiales; family Haliangiaceae; genus JABFXX01. The sequence goes on along the minus strand of DASYDE010000030.1, from coordinate 252,105 downwards.
CGATGACGACGCGCTTCGCCTTGATCGACCTGATCGCGTAGTCGATGCGCACGAACAGACCTTCGAGGTCGTACTCCCCGGTCTCCTGGATCTCGCGCCGGTCGATCCGGACGTGATCGATGACCAACAGCTCGTCTTCGATCAGTTTCGGAACGTCGAAGCCGAGCGAGGTCACGTTGCTCGTGATCTCGCTATCCGTCTCTTCGAAGGCGATGAACACGCCTGGCTCGCCATGGTCGCGAGCGCCGTTGACCAGGAACTCCATCGCGAACAGGGTCTTGCCGCAGCCCGCACCACCACATACGAGCGTGGTGCGATTCCGGGGCAGACCGCCGCCCGTGATCTGGTCGAACCCGGCGATCCCCGACGGAACCTTCCCGAGCGTCTTCTTCCTCTTCCATGTACGCGTATTCGCCAAAGCAACCACGGACATAGCGAACGCGGTGCCAACCTCAGAAACTTGCGGAATCGCGAGTTAGACGGCTACCACCGCGCGCTACTGCCACAGTGCGTATTTTCCTCGGTCGCAGCGTGGCAAGCGCGCACGGTGGCGCGATCCCCCTAATGACCTTGGAAGTTTGGCGGACGACCAGCGGCGAACGCGGCCAGGCCTTCGTCTCGGTCCGCGCTGTACAGGGTGACGTCGTAGCATTCGCGCTCGATCCGCAACGCGTCCTCCAGCGGCAGGCCGTAACCGCGCTCGATCGCGGACTTCGCGTGGATCACGGACAGCGGGGCACACGCGGCAAGCTCCGCGAGGAGTGCTTCGGTCGCGGACCGGAGCTGCGAGCGCGGCACGACCTGATTCACGAGGCCGATCTCGAGCGCCTTCTGCGCATTGATGCGGCGGCCGAGCATGATCATCTCTTTCGCGTGCGCTTCGCCGATCAGCCGCGGCAAGCGCTGCGTCCCGCCAGCGCCCGGCATGATGCCGAGACGGACCTCGGTCAGCCCGAGCTCGGCGCCTTCGACCAGGATGCGGAAGTCGCACGCGATGGCGAGCTCGAGTCCGCCGCCGTACGCGGAGCCGTTCATCATCGCGATGGTCGGCTTCCTGATCGCGCCGAGATCATTGATCGCGGCCGAGATTGCATTGATGTACTGGCCCGACTCGGCCGCCGGCACGCCCTTGCGCTCCTTGAGATCCGCGCCCGCACAGAACGCCTTCTCGCCGGCGCCGGTGAACACGATCGCACGCACGGTGTCGTCGTGCTCGAGCTCCGCTTCGAGCTCGCTGAGCTGCTCGTTCACCGCGAGTGACAGCGCGTTGCGCGCCTCCGGACGGTTCAGCGTGATCCACGCGACGTGGCCTGTTTTCTCGACGATGATCTCCGGCATCCCCGGAGCCTAACATCGCCGCTACGACGAAACGCCGCGCTCTGCCTGGCGGCGGGCACGCGCTTGCTTGCCGACGTGCGCCTTCAAATATTTCGACGGGAGCTCGTGACCGACGAACCCCGCGGCCTGGCGCGATGCCTCCGTCAGCTTGTCGAGATCGATGCCGGTCTGCACGCCCATGGAGTGCAGCATGGCGACGACGTCTTCGGTGGCGAGGTTTCCCGACGCGCCCGGCGCATACGGGCAACCGCCGAGGCCACCCGCGGCGGCGTCGATGGTGGTGATGCCCATCTGCAGACCGACGAGGCAGTTCGCGAGCGCGGTGCCCTGGGTGTCGTGGAAGTGCATCGCGATCGCATCGGCGGGATGCTTGGCGAGCACGCGGGAGAGCACGTCCTCGACCTGGCGCGGATTGGCGACGCCGATCGTGTCGCCGAGCGAAACTTGATAGACGCCCATGTCGCGCAACTGCCCGGTGAGCCGCACCGCGACGTCCGGATCGACATCACCTTCGTACGGGCAGCCGTACACCGTCGACACGTACGCGCGCACGCGCAGGTTCGCAGCGAGGGCGGCGGGGACGACCTCGTCGAACGCGGTCAGCGCCTCCGCGATCGACTTGTTGATATTCTTCTTCGAGTGCGTCTCCGACGCGGAGAGGAACACTGCGATGTCCTTCATGCCGGCCGCGATCGCTGCATCCAGGCCGCGGCGGTTGGGCACGAGCGCGCTCATGTGAACGCCGGCAGGACGGCGCACGCCGCGCGAGACCTCCGTTGCATCGGCGAGCTGCGGGATCCACTTCGGAGACACGAAGCTCGTGATCTCGATCTCGCGGATGCCGGACTCGACGAGCGCGTCGATGAAGCGCAGCTTGTCCGCGGTCGGCACCTGGCGCGCCTCGTTCTGCAGACCATCGCGCGGTCCGACCTCGTAGATCGTTGCTCGCTCAGGGAGCTTCACCGCGAGGTCTCCACCGAGGAACCATAATCCCGCGGGTCGATGCTGGCCAGTCCACCGAGCAGACCTGGCAATTCGGCCAGCGTGTCGATGAGGTGATGGGCCTTGGACTGGTCCCACCCGCCGAAGTTGCCGGCCCGCACCGCGACGACAAAGCAGCCAGCCGCCCTGCCCGCCGCGATGCCGGAGACCGAGTCCTCGATGACGACGCAGCGATGGGGCTCGACGCCGAGCGCGGCCATCGCCATCTGGTAGCCGACGGGATCGGGCTTGGAGCGCGGCACGTCCTCCGCGGCGAAGATGGTCGCGAACGCAGCCTCGGGGCCGATCAGGGGAAGCACCTGGAGCACCTCGGCGCGGCCGCTGCCCGTGACGAGCGCGCGCCTGCCGGTCTTGGTCGCCTTGAGGATCTCGCGGACGCCGGGCAGGACCGTGACGCCCTGCTCCGCGAACACTTCGTCACGCTCCATCGCGGTCCGCGCGACGAGCTCTTCACGCGCCCACGCCAGGTGCGGATAGCGCGCCTTGAGGTTGTCGTAGATGGCGACCCACGAGCGGCCGACGATGTAGTCCCGGTCCGCCTGGTCGACGACGATCGCCTGCCCTCGACGGAGGGCGCGGGCCATGGCCTCCGCGCTCGCCCGCTCGGAATCCACGAGCGTGCCGTCGAGGTCGAACAAGTACGCGTCGGGGACCGCCACCGGCGCAGGTTGTAACACGCGCCACGCGAGTCCGAGCACGCGCCATGGTGCGCCGCGTCGTCGAAGAATCCACCCTACCCCGGTGGTCGTTTCCCTCACCGCTCGAGGTTCGTGTTACGTCACTCGGCGATGAAGGCGAAGCACCTCTTCCTGGTAGCGATCCTGGGTCTTGCCGCGTGCGGCAACAGTGGCGCGTCGGGCGACGACACCACCGACGCTGGTCCGGGCTCCGACGAGGGCATGCTCTCGCCCGCTCCGCCCGAGGGCGGCCAGCAGCTCGCGACGGCGTCGATCACGCTCGCTCCCGGCCAGGAGACGTACTGGTGCTACCAGTTCTACAGCCCGGACGACGCTGTCGGCATCACACACATCGAGACGATCTCGCAGGAGGGCGTCCACCACATGGGCCTGTTCCAGGCGTTCGGTCGCGATGAAACACCGCAGACGCCGCACGAGTGCAACGTCCTCATCCGCGAGACATGGATGCCGGTGTTCGCGAGCGGCACCGGATCGCCGCGGCTCGACCTGCCGACCGGCGCGGGCTTCGTGATCGAGCCGGGCACGCAGTACATCGTGCAGCTCCACCTGCAGAACAACTCCGATGCGCCGCTCAAGGTTCGCGCGGGCATCAACCTGACGTACGACCACAACCCGGCTGCGCTCACCAAGGCGGGCATCTACGCGTTCGGCACGCAGGGCCTCGCGATCCCGCCGAACACCGACAACTACGCGGTCAACGTGTCCAACTGCATCGCGAACAAGGACATGGACATCTTTGCGGTGTTCCCCCACATGCACAAGCACGGGACGAGCCTCGACATGATGTACACGCCGATGGGCGGCGAGCAGTCGATGTTCTATCAGATCGATCCGTGGCGCTTTGGCGACCAGCCGTTGGCGCCGATCGTCAAGCACGTCAAGGCGGGCGACCGGTTCGACATGACGTGCAACTACAACAATCACGACGCCAACACGATCACGTACGGCGAGAGCAGCGACGACGAGATGTGTTACTTCGTCGCGTTTTACACGCCGTTCGATGGCCTAGATGGCTGCATTTACGGGATGTAACCTTCCGGGCAACACGAAGCACTATCTGGGTGTCGACGGTTAACCTCGGAGGCCCTGATGTTTCGCTCGCTCGCATCGATCTACGCCCTCGGTCTCGCTCTCTCTGTTTCGCTCCTCGGCTGCGCTGGTCGCGCCAAGGAGTCGGTCGCGCTCTACGAAGCGGGTGACTACGCCGGCGCCGGGCGGGCTGCCGATGCGCAGCTCGCGCAGCATCCCGATGACGACAACCTGCTCGGGATGCGCATCCGTGCGTCGCTCGCGACAGGTGACGCGGCAAGTGTCGCCTCGCACTACCAGCGCCTCCTGGATGCCCGCGGTGGCGAGCAGGATCTGGATCTCTGCCGCGAGCTCGCGAGCGCGACGCTGGAGCAGGCGCTCAACTCGCCGTCCGCGAAGCTCAAGCTCATCGCCATCGATGCGGTGACCTCCGCGCAGCTGACGGATCTCGCGGAGAACGTCGCGGAGCGCATGGAGGACAAGGACGACCGCGTTGTCGCCGCGGCCGCGACCGCGATCCTCCACGCGTACCCGCAGGCGCCCAAGGCGCTCGGCGCGATGCTCGAGTCCGAGAACGCCGAAGCGCGCGCCATCGCCGTCGAGGGCATCGGCAAGAAGGTCGGCAAGATCGCGTTCGATGATCTCGAGAAGGCCGCCAACGACCGCGACGTGCGCGTCCGCCGGATCGCGATCCGCTGGCTCGGTCAGCTCAAGGACGCGAACGCCGTCGAGATCCTCGCGCGCCGCGCCAAGGATCCCGACGACAGCGTGCGCGCCGCGTCGATCACCGCGCTCGGTCGCATCGGCCTCGGCAACCTCCCCGGCTACGCGAAGCAAGCGGTCGGCGATCACTCGCTCGCGGTGCGCCTCGCCGGCGTCGATCTCTACGTCGACCTCTCGCGCACGCTGAAGATGGACACCGAGCTCGGCGCACTCGCCGAGGACGAGAATGCGAACGTCGCGGTCGAGGCCGCGATCGCGATCAAGCGCACCGACCTGGCGCAGAAGGCGCTCGACAAGCTCGTCGTCGATGACCGCAGCGAGATCCGCGCCGGCGCAGCGAACGTCGCGATCCGTGCCGTCGGCAAGGAGGCAGCGAAGCCCGTGCTCGGCAAGCTCGGCCAGGATGCGGATGCTCGCGTTCGCCTCTCTGCCGCGCGCGCGATGATGCATGTCGACATGACCTCTGCCGCCGTCGACATCTTCGGCGCCGCGCTCGCCACGCCCGATACGGCGATCGGAGCCGCCGAGGGTCTCGTCGAGGCGAACGATGCGCGCGGCGCCAAGGCGCTCGATGCCGTCCTCGCCACTGCGAATACGACGGCGCTCGACCGGATCTCGGCGGTCCAAGCGCTGCGCGGTACCCGCCACATCACGCCGGGCCTCGTCGCCGCGCTCGCGGATGGCAACGGCATCGTCCGCATGGAAGCAGCGGCCGCGCTCGTCACGATCGCAAAGTCGTAGCCAATCTTCATGTCCGCGCCGCGAGTGCGCGGCTAAGGTGTCAGCGTGTCCCGCGGATGGATCACGCGCACGGTCGTCGGCATCATCATCGCGACGTTCTTTAGCGACGTGAGCCACGAGATGGTCACCGCGGTCCTGCCGCTGTACCTCGGCTCCATCGGCATGGGCGCGGCCGCGCTCGCGCTCATCGAAGGCACGGCCGACTTCACCTACTCGCTCTCCAAGCTCGGTGGCGGATACATCGGCCATCGCGTCGAGCACAAGAAGCCGTGGGTCACCGCCGGCTACTTCATCACGTCGCTCGGCACGGGCCTGATGGCGATCGTTCATTCCGTCGCAGGGCTCGTCGGGCTGCGCACGGTCGCGTGGGTCGGACGCGGCATTCGTGCCCCGATGCGCGACTTCATGCTCTCCGACGAAGTGCAGGGCTCGCACTACGGGCGCGCGTATGGCGTGGAGCGCACGGCCGACATGATCGGCGCGCTGATCGGCCCGCTCATCGCGGCGGTCCTCGTGTTTCTCGGCGCGTCGTTCAAGGTCGTGATCCTCGTCAGCATCATCCCCTCGATGCTCGCCGCACTCTCGATCAGTGCGCTCGCGCGCGACAAGACGACGCCACAGTCGGAGAAGAAGGAAGAGCCCGCGAAGAGCGAGCCACTGCCGCGCGCCTACTGGTTGTTCACGGGTGGCGTGCTGCTGTTCGGGCTCGGCGATTTCTCGCGCACGTTCCTCATCGTGCTCGCGACGCGCGTGCTCGGCGGCTCCACGAGCGGTCTCGCCTCGACGGCGGTGCTGCTCTATGCAGGCCACTCGTTGGTGTCGGCCATCGCGGCGTATCCGGCGGGCATCCTCGGCGACAAGCTGTCCAAGCGTGGCGTGCTGATCGCGGGCTACGCACTCGGCGTGGTCACGAACCTCATCTTCGCGTTCGGCCATGACTCGCTGCCGATCGTGATCGGGGCCATCGCACTCTCGGGCGTCTACATCGCCGTCGAGGAGACGCTGGAGAAGGCGTCCGTCGCGGAGCTATTGCCGCGCAGTCAGCGGAGCAAAGGCCTCGGCATTCTCGCCGCCGCGAACGCGCTCGGAGACTTTGGCTCGACGATCTTCGTGGGGTTCATGCTGAGTGCAGGCCACGCGACGACGGCGTTCGTGGTTCCCGCGATCATGGGCGCGCTCGGCGTCCTCTGGATGCTCGTCATCGCTCGGGTGCGACGTATTCCTGACCAGCGCAGCGGCGCTACCGGATAGACTCCGCTCGTGCGTGTCTTCGCGTTGGTCGCCGTCGTCGCCTGCTCGCCAGCGCCGCGTGAAATGCTCGATGTCCTCGATGCAGCGCCGGACGCCGAGCTCGCGTTCGAGCGTCGCGTCAATCAGGTTCTGGTCGGGGACAGCTCCGTGATCTGGGTCGCTGGCGATAATGGGCCGTGCAGCCTCGAGTTTGGGTGCTCGGACAAAGGTACGGCGCGAACGACGTGGAGTCGCTCATCGAGCACCGTCGTGGACACCGTCGAAGATGGCGTGGGTTCTCTCGTGATCGCGGGAACCGACCAGTCGTATTTCGTCGTCACGGGTTCGGCCTACTCCCAGATGGCTGTGCATCGCATCAGCGGAGGAGTCGACACGACGCTCTCCCCTCCTCGCGCCGGCACCGTCGGTCCTGCCCTCGATACGGACTCCGTGTACTGGGCTGACTCGAGCGAACCTAACCAGCTTCACTACAAGCTATGGCGGGCCGCGCGTAACGGCGACGGCAGCGACGCCACCCTCGTTGCCGATCTTGGCGAGAGCCTCCCACGGGATTTAGCGTACGCCGGTGGCTATCTCTGGTGGCAAACGCTCGCCTTGTCCCATCTCGAACGCATTCCGGTCGCCGGTGGTCCCGTCGAGAGTCTCGACACCGATGGTGGTGCGTTGGCCGTGCACAACGACGTCCTCTACCTGCGCACGTGGCGGTCAAACGGAGATGGCACCTGGGCCACGGCGCTCGGACGAATGCGCGACACCACCTTCGAGCCGATCACGACGTGGGGCGAGGGAGAATCTGCGAGCTACATCGTACCAACCGATGACGACCTCTACTGGAGCAAGGACGACGGCAACGTGTATCGCATCGCGCTCACCGGCGGCGCGATCCGGACGTTCGTCGCGCAAGACGACGCTGGCTACGCGTTCGCGGTGCTGCCCGACCAACTGCTCGTCGGGTTCACGCACGCGGGATTCCGTTCGATTCCGCTCTAGGAGCCTCCTCGTTTGGGCGGTTCCGCCGCGGCGACGTAATCGACTAGGCTGTACCGCATGGCCGTCCCGACTCTGTACGAATGGATCGGCGGCGCGCCGATGCTGGAGAAAGTGATCGGCGAGCTCTATCGCCGCGTCCCGAATGATCCGCTGCTCGCCCCGATCTTCGCGCGCATGAGCTCGGACCACGTCGCCCATGTGGCGGCGTTCGTCGGCGAGGTGTTCGGCGGCCCCAAGGTCTATAGCGAGGAGCTCGGCGGCCACGCGAACATGATCCGCCACCATCTCAACCGCAGCCTGACCGAAGCGCATCGCAAGCGCTGGATGCAGCTCCTGTTCGAGTGCGCGGACGATCTCGGGATGCCGAGCGATCCCGAGTTCCGCTCGTCGGCGATCGCCTACTTCGAGTGGGGCTCGCGCCTCGCCGTGCTCAACTCGCAGCCCGGCGCCGCCGCCGACGAGAATCAGCCGATGCCGCAATGGGGCTGGGGCGAGACGAAGGGTCCGTACCAGCCTTGACCATGTTTTCGGGCAGCGCCGCCCATCCGAGCAACCGCGTTCACTGCTCGTCGGTCAACCCATACCGCTTCATCTTGTCGTAGAGCGTCGTACGGCTGAGCTGAAGACGGCGCGCGATCTCCGACTGGTTACCACCAAACGCCAGCGACGCCTGTCGGATCAAGTTGCGCTCGAACGCGTCGACCTGCTCGCGAAAGGACGGACCGTCCTCCGAGATATCGGTGCTATCGGGGCGATCACTCGGCGCGAGGAGAGCCTCCATGCCGACGCTACGCGTTGTCGAAAGTGCGATGCAGCGCGCGATCGTGTTCTCGAGCTGGCGGATGTTGCCCGGCCACGACTGCTTTTCGAGATATGCGACGAGGTCGGGCTCGAGTTGCACCACGAAGCCGAGGCCGAAGCGCTCCGAGTATTTTCGCGCGAACTCGCGGACGAGGAGGGGGACATCGCTACGGCGCTCGCGAAGCGGAGGCACGACGATCTGCACGACGTTGAGGCGATAGAACAAGTCCTCGCGGAAGCGACCCGCTTTGATCTCGGCCTCCAGATCGCGGTGCGTTGCGGCCACGACGCGGACGTCGACGTGTTTGACCTGCCCCGAGCCAATCGGCTGAACCTCGCGCTCCTGAATGACTCGCAGCAGCTTGGCCTGGAGGGCAAGGGGGAGCTCGCCGACTTCGTCGAGGAAGATCGTTCCGCCGTCCGCCTGCACGAAATAGCCGTCGCGCGCCGCCACCGCGCCAGTGAACGCGCCGCGTGCATGGCCGAATAGCTCCGCATCTGCGAGCTCGGGAGGAATCGCCGCGCAGTTGAAGACCACGAAAGGGCGCGTCGTGCGGGAGCTGTTCGCGTGGAGAAGGGATGCGACGAGCTCTTTGCCCGACCCTGTCTCTCCGCGGATGAGCACCGTGACGTCTTTGCCTGCGACGCGCGACACGGTATCGAGGACGCGTGAGAGCGCCGGACTGCGACCGATGATGCGCACACCGACGACAGTTTCGAGCGCGCGTTCACGTTCGGAGAGACGAAGGCGACGCGTCTCGGCCGCGCGATCGATCGTGTAGCAGAGCTCGTCGTTGTCGAATGGCTTGCGAAGGTAGTCGTAGGCCCCCTGCTTGAGTGCGCGCACAGCCAACTTCTCGGAGCCCTGCGACGTGACCAGGATGAACGGCAGAGCGGCGTTTGCCGCACGCACGCGTTCGAGCAGCTCCATGCCGTCCATGTCAGGCATCGCATAGTCCGAGATGATGACGTCGATGCCATCCAGCGCGTTAACTGCGGCGGCGGCAGAGTCGACGGTGACCACCTCGAGACCGTGGTCCTCGAGAACTTGCTGCATGGCGAACCGCAGCCCCGGCTCGTCATCTACGACTAGGACCTTGGTCATCGGTTCCCAGTGTATCCATTGGCGAGCGCGACCGCGTCGGGCCCCGCCGGGAAGCGAAGCTGCGTGGAGTCGTCAGTCGCAGCGCGGAAGACCTGTTCGGCAACGTCGCGCTCGGTCGTCGTCACGGCAACGTTCGCGAACGCGCCCATGATCGGGCTCGAGAACGCCGCGTAGGATTCGGGGAAGAGCCCATCCATGCGCGAGCCGCCGTTGCTGCCGAACTTGGTGTTCGGGCAGTAGCCGGGCTCGACGAGCTTTACACGGATGTTGAAGTAGGCGAGCTCGTGGGCGAGCGACCCAGTGAAACCTTCGATCGCTTGCTTGCTTGCGGTGTACACAGCGGCGAGCGGCATCGGCGCGAGGGCCACACTCGACGTGACGTTGACGACCACGCCGGACTTCCGAGCGCGAAACTGCGGAAGAACGGCTTGCGTCGTCGCCATGACGCCGAACGTGTTCGTCTCGAACACTTCCTGGACGGTGTCCATGGGAGTCGCCTCGAACACACCGACGACCCCGATGCCAGCGTTGTTGACGAGCACGTCGATCGGCCCCGCAGCGGCAAACGCAGCGGCAATGCTGTCTGCGTCGGTGACGTCGAGCGCGAGAATGCGTAGGCGCTCCGACGCCTTTAGCTGACTCTTACTGGGCGTACGCATCGTCGCGATGACGTTCCAGCCCTGCGCGTGGAAGTAGCGAGCGGTCTCCTGGCCGTAGCCCGACGAGCACCCGGTGATGAGGACGGTCTTGTTGTTCTGCATACCCAACGCTTCAGCAACGCCCGATCCAAGAGCTATGTGCCCGGAACGTCAGACGGTCCTGAATAAGGGCGCCGGTGTGCCGGCAGGCGTAAAGCAGCCCGACAGCTACTCCGACGCGATGGGGAGGCGAACGCAAAAAGTCGTGTGATCGTTCGCGGACTCGACGTCGATGGCGCCTCCATGGGCTTCGACGATCTGCTGGGAGATGAACAGACCGAGCCCGAGGCCGCGACGCTTGGTATCGTTTGCTTGCCAGAACGGTTCGAACAGCTTGGACATCACGCCGACCGGGATGGCGGGCCCTCGGTTGCCAACGGTGAGAACGACGGATTCGCGATCACCGGCGAGGTCCACCGTCACGGGAGACTCGCGCTCGCCATGCGTCAGCGCGTTCGCGATGAGGTTGGAGACGACCTGCCCCATCCGCGTGTAGTCCCAGCGACCGCGCAGCACGCCGGGGGTCGCCACGTCGATGGCGCGCGTGGGATGCGCGGCCTGCAGCTCGGTGACGAGCGAACGCACGAGTTGAGCGAAGTCGAAGCCTTCGAGCGTGAGCACAGGTGCGCCGCGAAAGCGCAGCTGGGTGAAGTCGAGGATCGTATGGATCATTTGCTCCATCCGCTCGGCCGAGCTGCGAATGTGTCCGAGTGCCTCGCGCGTGCGGTCGGGGACATCCGGTTTCTCGCTGAACATCTTCGATAGCGACAGGACCGCGGACAGCGGGTTGCGCAGGTCGTGGCCGAGGATCCCCATGACGCGCTCGCGGTAGACGAGCGACTGCGCGACCTCTTCGTGTAGCAGCGCGTTCTCGACGATTTGCGTGATCCGACGCGCGACGTCCTGGGCAATCGTCCGGTCGCTGTCCGAGTGACGGCGCCCCGACTCCTTCGTGAACGCGAAGTGCGCGACGGCGAGCGGTGTATCGAGCGCGAGAAGAGGCACGCTCAGCGTCGACGTGACGCCGAGCTCGGGAGCGTCTTCAAACCGTCGCCCCTGGAGCAGCTCTCGGACCTCTGTTGCTCGTAGCGGGTCTGCATGGGCGACCTCGACACGGGATGAGCCTGCGAACTCGACCATCGCGATATCCGCCAGCTCGGGTACGGTGGCGCTCGGCACGCTCACGAGAATTCCGGCCGAGTCTGTGCCGACAAGCGCACCAATCTTCGACAGCAAGCGCAGACGCGCCTCGGCGATCTTGCGCGCGTTGACATCGCGGCTTGTCATGGCGACCGCCTCGATCTCGCCATCGGCTCCCCGCACGGGTGCAATCGTCGTTTCGCGCCAGTACGGACCTTCGTCACTAGGCTGCACGAATTCTTCGGTGAATGTTTCTCCAGCGAGAGCGCGGGTGACCACACCGAGCGCGTACGTCTTGAACTCCTCAGGCTGATCCGCGTCCATGACGCCGTAGCCGATCACGTCGTCTACGGGACGCTTCAACACGCCAGCGGCGAAGGTCCCCGATGCGCGATTGACGAACAGAATGCGCGCCTCGCGATCCTGCATGATCAGGTGCTCTGGAAGGGCATCCATCATCGCTACGAGCCGGCGGTTCTCGTTCGTGTGCGTCTGCTCGGCCGCGTGTGCGAACCAGTCGGCGACGAACCAGACCTCTCCTGCGCGTGCGTCCCCGAGGTGGGGAGCGATGCTGCTCTTGAGCGCGTGGAGCTGCCGTAGGTACGGAGCAGCCGCACCGCGATGCACGGGGGGCATCCCTCCTGTCCGCAACGCGTCGACGAGAGCCGTGAACAGCGGTGCAGCCCCGTGACCTGCAGATTCCAGGATCTCGCGGGTCGCAGCATCGAGTCGGTCGGCGAGCACGCGTCGAGCCTACAACAACGTCGCAGTGCTAGCGTGCGCGCATGAAGTTGCGCATCGCTCTCATCGCCCTCGTTGCTGCGTGTGGAGGCGACAAGGTCGCGCCGATGAACAACACGCTCGCCGGCGGCAAGCCGACGGAGCCGATCCTGACGGCGGACTATCCGCTCGACGGCGGTGCGAATGGCCTGTTGTGGGACGCCGCGAGCAAGACGCTCTACCTGACGGACGACAAGGCGCACTCGCTGCTGTCGTTCGATGACGCGCACGCGTGCTGCACCGCGCGCCGCTCGCTGCCCGCCGCGCTCGTTCCGGACAAGGGCGTGAGCCTCGGCGACATGATCAAGCTCGACGACGGCACGATCCTCACGACGAGCTTTGGCTTCGGCAGCGACGGAACAGTCTTCTCGATCCCGCCCGCCGGCGCACCGACGAAGGTGCCGAACCTCGCGCCCGACAAGATGCGCATCGGCATCGCGCGCACCAACGACGGCCGTTACTACGAGGCGTACTTCAGCGGGAAGCCGCACGTCGGCAACGTCGCGCAGTTCGATCCGGCGAGTGGCAAAGAGGTCGAGCTCATCAAGGACTCCAAGCTCCACAAGCTCGTCGGCCTCGTTGCGATGCACGACGCGCTGTTCGTGGCCCAGCAGGACAAGAAGGATCTGACGGCGAACGCGATCTTCAAGGTCGCGGTGCCCTCGGGCGAGGTCACGCAGGTCGCGGCGAACCTACCGAGCGCCGATGCGCTGCTCATCCTGCCGAACGGCGACTTCCTCACGTCGGGCACCGCGGGCATCTCGCGCGTGACGCAGGAGGGGACCGTGACAGCGGTGAACCTCGGTGGAACGTTCGGCGAGATCTACGGCATCGCGTACGACGACGAGATGCACCGCGTGTTCTTCATCGAGCGCGGCGCGGTTACGGGCGAGGAGCACGGGCCGCGGAAGCCCGACGCGCTCCACATTCGCCCGTACACGCCTTAGCGGTGATCGCGGATGACGGGACCGGTCGGCTGCTGCGGTGCGGCGTCCCAACGTCCGTCGACCCAGACGTAGTAGCCGGCCTGGAGCTCCCAGCGTCCGTCGACCCAGCGCGAATTGGCGCGCGTGCGCTCCCAGTGGCCGGGGAGCCAATCCCAGTTCCCGTTCTTCCAATCCCAGTGACCGCGGACCCAGACGTAGCCCGCGTTCACGCCGATCGTCTCGGCGCGCGGTGGAGGCGGCGCAGCGGTTGGATACGTGTTGGAGATGGGCGGCGCGCTCGTCGTTCCTCCGGCCGCACCATCGCCAACGGCGGGGCCCGGCGTCGTGACAGGCGTCGGCGGCGGTGGCGCCGTGTTGGTGCCGCTCCACGTGCCATCGACCCAGTGCCACGAGTTACCGCGGCGCTCCCACCGTCCGTCGGAGAATGCGTAGCCGCTCCGCTCGCGCTCCCAGTGGCCCGCGGTCCACGCCCACTGGCCGTCGTTCCAATCCCAGCGGCCCTTGATCCAGACGTAGCCGGGCTTGGCGCCGGGCGACTCGAGCTTGGGCTGCGGAGGTTCTTGATAGACGACGGTGGTGGCGACCCGCGCCTGGCCGTGCACGACGCACGCTCCTGCGGAGAGGGCCAATGCGAGCAGCAGCGAGCGGGTCATCACCTGCGAAGTATTCCAACCCTCTGCCGGAGACGCTACACATCTTGCGCATTTACCTGTGAGACGCCGCACGCGCAGTCGGTCAGTGCGCGTTGCCGGGTCGGCGTGATTTTTACGGCCACTTGCGCGGCGACTTGGGGTCTGATGCGCGCCATGCGATGGCTGCCTGCACTTCTGGTTTTCGCGGCGTGCGGCGGTGGTGGTGGCGGAGCGACGCCTGACGCTGCACCACCTCCCGTGGATGCCGAGCCGACGCCCGTCCTGCGCAATCCACTGCCGAACATGACCGACGCGGATCTGGCGACGCAGTCGCTGCAGATCCTCGGCGCGTCAGGAGCGAATGGCCAGTCGTGCAACGGCTGCCACGGTGTGACCAAGCAGAAGCTGCGTTATTGGCGCGCGCTGTCGGATACGTCGGTGAGCAACTGCCTCACGGATCTCTCGATCGCGACGCCCGAGTCCGCGCAGACAATGATCGCATGCATGCGCGAGATGCCGGCACTCGCGACGAGCGACTTCAAGCCGAAGAACCTCGGCATCTATGCGACGGCGAGCAAGCTCCCGTGGTTCGAGTTCCTGTTCAAGCGCGCCTACGGTGACAGCTATCAGGACGCGCTCGACACGTTCGAGGCCGAGGCGGGCATGCCGAAGAACGGACTGCCGTCGCTGGCGCAGTCGCAGTTCGACGTCGTCGCCGAGTGGTTCGCGCGCGGCCTGCCCCAACTCGACGACCAGCTCACCGGCGATCCGCCGCCCGACACGTGCGAGGACGGTATCTCCGCTGATGTCGCCGCGCACACGACCGCGCTCAAGACGACGGGCTGGCGCGCACTGGATCGTCAGAACAACATGGCGATGCACGGCTGCGGTACGGCATCGGGCCGCGGCTGCCTGACGACGTATCCCCTCGCGAGCGACAAGGACTACGGAGCGACGTGGCAGATCGCAAACCGCGGTGTGCTGCGCGTGCTCGCCGACAATACCTATGTCTCCGCCTACTGGACGCGCACCTCGCCGGATGGACGCTTCGTCGGTCACGGCGTGGCGAGCCAGACGGGCGCGATGATCATCGATCTGCAGCGCGCCACGAACATCACCGTCGACGCGATGTACGACCCGGCGTTCTTCCCCGACATGAGCGGCTTCGTGTTCCAGGGCGGTCCGCGCAACGCGTGCCCCATGAGCGTGCTCACGTCCAATCCGACGGCCGTCACGATGACGGAGACCGGCTGCCGCAAGATCAGCAACATCGGGCTCTACCAACACATCGGTCAGGGCATCAACGGCAACTCCGACTACTTCGTCGTCGACAACGAGTTCGAGTCAGACGACGGAGGCAAGGAGCCGACGCTCAAGCAGCCCGACGCCTCGTTCGGCTCGCACGGCTACTCGTCGTTCACCGCGATGGTGTTCACCGGCACGCAGTACAACGTGAAGGGCACCGTCGATATCGCGACGCCGTTCGAAGGTGACGTGTCTCTGTCTCCGAGCGCCTCGCTGACGATGTCGCGCGTCGCGGGCAACAACGACGTGCAGCTCGGCTACGTGTTGCGCAAGGTGATCGCCACGCCGTCCGGTACGAGCTACACGTACGAGGCGCCGGAGATCGGCCGTTACTGCTTCTCCGGTGGCAAGGTCGGCTTCTCGTTCGACGAGCGCTACATCGCGTTCCACCACTACGTGATGAATACGGATGCGGACGCGAAGGAGCTCGGCTTCACGGGCGTCGGTGACCCCGGCTTTGCCGCCTACGCCGCCCAGGGCGCGTCGAACCTCTTCATCATGGATCTCGCGACGGGCGTGCGGACCCGCATCACGAACATGAAGCCCGGGCAGTATGCGCTGTACCCGCACTTCCGCGCCGACAACTGGATCTACGCCCAGGTGCGCGATACGGCCGCTGGTCACGAGTACACGATCGCGAGCGATGCCGCTCTCATCGACGCTGGCGAGTAGGCTCCTCGCCCACATGGTCCGAGTGATAGGCTGGAGTCGGGCGGCTCTGGCTGTGCTTCCTTCTACTTGTCAACGGTAGCGCAGCCGCTCTCCGCCCACCTTTTCATGGACGCCCTACGCACGCTGCTGCTCGCGCGCACGCACGTGGTCGTCCTCGACCCGGATCGCGTCGCGGACGCGGCGACCCGGCCGATGGGAGACGACGACCTCGAGAAGTTCGAGGACGCTCTCGCGCAACTCGGGTTCGTGATGAGCCTCGATCTCGCGATGACGATCCGGCGCTTGCCGAACGCGGCGATCAAAGAGCTGCGCGAGTGGATCTCCACCACGCTCGCGCAAACGATCGGCGCGCATCGTCCGCACGTGCCGTTATTCCGCGCGTTTCCGTCGGGAACACCGGGTGACACGACGACGCTGCTGTTTCGCCGGATCATCAGCTGGCTGCTCACGCGGGCAGATCAACCGTGCCCGTGGTGCGGTGAGACGAAGCAAGTCTTCCCGCTGGAGCCGTGCGGTCACCTCGTGTGCAGGACGTGCTGGGACGGCGGCAACTACGCGGGGTGCCCGATCTGTCATCGGCGCGTCTCGCTGTTCGATCCATTCCTGAAGGATCTGAAGGCCGATCCGGTTCGATCGAGCGACGGTCAGCTGCGCATCCTGCACCTCGCGTTCGATACGGATTCGATCGTTCGCGAGCGCTTCGTGCGCCTGGTGTCGCGCGCGACGCCGCTGTCCCCCGAGGACCGCAATGAGATCGAGACGATGATCGACACGATCGGACCGCGGATCGGGCTGTGGCTACCCAAGAAGATCACGGTGCGCGAAACACTCGCGATCGTCGTCGCCCGCATGTGGTTGATCGCACCCGACCGCATCGCGATGCGCGCCAAGACCGCCGAGCTCTTGAAGACCGCGACCGACGTGTTGCGCGTGGCTGTCGTCCTGATGGGTGGCAGCGCGGGTCTCGCGGATCCGCAGCTCAAGCTCGGCAAGATCTCCCGCAGTCTGCGCCGCACCGTGCTCGAAGCGCTCGACGCGATCGATCCCGAGAAGCTCGCCGCCGACATTCCGCGCCATGCGTCGCTGTGGAAGCGCGTCGGCGAGCGTCTGCATCCGTACGAGCACGCGGTGCGCTTGCCCAATGCGGCCCTTGCGTTTGCGATCGCGCGCGGGACGAAGATCTCGACAGCCACGTTCGGCGCGACGCTCACCGCCCAGGCCGGGCAGCTGAAGCGCGTGCGCGTCGAGCGAGACCGCGTGCACGTCGAAGCGTGGGCGGCCCCCATCGAAGATGCGTTGCGGAACGGCGACGCCCGTGGCGCGAGCGAACACCTCGCAGCGCGTCCGGGCGAGCTGTTGCGGCGCGCGGATCATCTCGTTCGCGTCGCGCAAGCCAAGCAGCCCGAGGCGATCACGAGCGTGCTGCGTGCGATCACGACGGCAGCCAGCAACGGAGCGCCTGCGACGCTGCTCTCGCTCGCGGCCCACGTCGCCAAGCGCGGAGCGCCGTTCCCTCGCCGCGTGTTCTTCCCCAAGGCGGAGGTGCTCCACGCGTGGAGTACACCCGATACACGAGCGCCGCTGCACTCGGATGCGATCGGTGCGATCGAGGACGCAGCGCGGAGCGCCTTGCTCGCTCGCGCCGAGGCGCGCCCCAAGTTTCCGCGCGGCGTGATCGATCGCGGCCTCGTCGATCTCCTCGCGCCGCTCGCCGAGCGCAGCGCATCACCGGCGAAGATCGCATGGCCGCGCGGTAGCGAGACCACCATTCCCCCCGGCGAGAAGCTTCGCTTGTTCCTGCACTGGGAGCAGCCGGCCAATCGCGACGTCGATCTCGACCTCTCGGTCGCGTTCTACGACGAGAACTGGAGACATGTCGAAACCTGCGACTTCACGCATCTGGTCGTCGACGCACCCGGTGCACCGCGCGCGGCCGTGCACTCCGGCGATCTCACCGACGCCCCTGCCCCGCTCGGCGCGAGCGAGTTCGTCGATCTCGATCTCGCCGCGCTCGCCGGCACCGCGCGTCACGCGGTCATGGTGGTGCTCAGCTACAACGCCGTCGCATTCGACAAGCTGCCGTTCGGATTTGCGGGCCTCATGGTCTCGCCTGCCGAGGGCACGCACTTCGATCCGCGCGCAGTCGCGCAGCGCTTCGACCTCACGGGCAAATCCACGGTCCTGGTACCACTGACGGTCGATCTCGCCGCACGCCGTCTCCGCTTTCTCGACGTCCACATCCCGAGTCAGCAAACGTTCAACTCCGTCGGTGGTCACAACGTCGCGCTCGCGCACATCGGCATGGACTTCGCGAACCTCGCCGCCGCAGCAGCACGCCCGACGCTGTGGGATGTCGCGGCGATCCACGCTGCCGCGCGCGCGAATATTCTGTACGTGCGTGAACGCGACGGATCGTTCGCGCAGTATCGCCGCCGCGACACGGAGACGTCGCTCGCACGCCTCAACCGACTGCGCACCGGCGAGCACGACGGCGTTGTTGCGGCGCTGACCACGGTGACCGCGGCGACCTGGTTCGCGATGCTACGGGACGATCTGGTGTTCCCCGCAGGCAGCGAGGGATACATCCTCGACGCGCGGGCGACACCTCCGACGGTGACGCGCCTCTCCGCCGCCGACCTCGTCGCTCAGCTCCGGGCCGGTTAATAGCCGCGGACGACGACCATGTCCATCGAGTCGCCAGCGCTCACGGTGACGTCCATCGGGTCGAATGTGAAGCCAGGGCCGGTCGCCTCGACGTGCGTCGCGCCCGGCTCGGCGTTGAACGCGACGGCGGAGCCGTACGTTCCTTCCGTATCGCTGCGGCTTCCGTCGATCCCGCCCGTCGTCGACTGATAGAGCAAGATCTCCGGCGCGGGCGTCAGCGTCAGCGTCACGTTGGGGATCGGAACACCCACGCAGTCGCGAACCTCGAACGTGATCGTTCCCTTGAGCGAATCGCGGCTGTGACTGCCGTCGCCGCCGCTGCCGTACACGACCGCCATCTCCGCGCCGCCCCACACCGAGCCGTTCCCTGGATTCCACACCGTCGTATCGCCGACGAGGTCGCGCGCGAGCGGACGATCGAGGAACACGGTCGTCGTGAACAGATCTGGCGTGCGCGAATACACGAGCACCGCGTCGGGTGCGTGGCCGCCTGCCGGGATGTCGACGCTGTAGTCCGCTGTCGTCGCATCGCTCGTCGTCATCGCGAGGACAGTTCCCGACACGCGCTCGCGGACAGATGCCGCCACGCTGGTTTGTAAACTGATGGCGCCCTGGAAGTTACCGAACGAGAACGTCTTGCCCGTCATGCGCAGCGTCGCGGGAGCGATCACCGGATCGCCGCAGCGCGCCACCATCAGGGCATCGTCGACCGCATCGTCTCCATCGACGCCGGACGTGGTCTCGTCGAACGCGAGGCGCCCGCAACCGGCAGTACCGGCCAGCACGAGTAACACTGCTACTCGCACGATTCACCCAGTATACATCCTCGAAGGGCGCGCGACGAAGTTCATCGTCGACGCAGTGCCCTGATATACTGGTAGCGTTGCGCGTCGGCGTGTTCGCAGTCTGTACGTTCGCGCTTACCGCCTGCGGACGCTTCGGCTTCGCGGTGAGCGGTGATGACGCGAGCACGGGTTCCGACGCGCCGGTGGTCAACGGACTGTGCAACCGCAGCTCCGTCGCGGACGATCCACTCACGATCACCGGGCACGTGTTTCATTACCTGGACTTCGTCGGCAACGTCGAGGGCCTCGCTGGAACGGTGGTCGCACAGACCGATCCGATCGGTCCCCTCCTCACGTCGACGACCGCGCAGACAGACGGTTCGTTCGAGCTCTCGATGACCACCCAAGGGACGCCCCAGACGGTCTGGCTCGATGTGGCTCTCCCGGGATACTTCGACACGAAGTATTGGTTCGACTACCCGCTCGTGCACGCGATCGTCGGTCCGTACACCCCGCAGATCCGCCCCGGCGACGTACCGATCTGGTCAGGAGGCTCGCTCGACTCGGTCTACTCCAGTGGCTCGGTCGTGCGCGACGACGTCGGCCACGGCTCACTCGTCGTCACCGTCGTCGATTGCAACGAGCAACCGATCCCCGACGTCACGATCTCGGTCGAGCCGCCGCTCGGTACGCCGACCTACCTCGGTTCGAGCGGCTTCTTCGATATGTCGGCGACCAAGACGATCGATCCCTACGCGCAGGCCGTGTTTCTCAACGAGTCACCGGGGAAAGTCACGGTGCACGCGACGCATGCATCGCACACGTTCTTGCCGTACGAGGTCTCGGTCACGACGGGGCCCACCATCTCGATCGTGATCATCCACAGCTCCGAGTAGCGGGGCTCACGCCCCGAGCCACGCGCCAAGAAGAACGCGCCGACTAGACCCGGCTGACGCGATGCGTTACGATGGCATCCTCGTCGGAGATATGCCGTGAAGACGCTGTACGACCCCAGCTTTGATCGCGACGCATGTGGCGTCGGTTTTGTCGCCGACATCAAGGGCGTGAAGTCGCGCAGCATCGTCGACGACGGCCTCGAGATCCTTCGGCGCCTCTCGCATCGCGCGGCGACGGGCGCGGATCCAGATACGGGCGACGGCGCCGGCATCCTCATCCAGCTCGGCGATCGGTTCTTCCGCGCGGAGGCGGCGAGAGCGGGCCTGGATGTCCCGAGCGGCCGGCGCTTCGCGGTCGGCCAGTTGTTTCTGCCGCCGGATCCGACGCAGCGCGCGGCGTGCGAGCAGATCCTCGAAGAGGTCGTCGCGGAAGAAGGTCAACGCGTCCTCGGCTGGCGCGACGTTCCGACAGAACCGCAGCACGTCGGCCCCGTCGCGCGTGCCGTGATGCCGGTGTTCCGCCAGCTCTACGTGCGCATGCGCCGTGTGCCCCCGAGCGCGTGGGAGCGAACGCTCTACGTGATCCGCAAGCTCGCCGAGAATCGCGTGCGCGAGCGCGGCGCGGATCCCAAGGGCTACTTCCACATCGCGAGCCTCTCGACGGAGACGATCGTCTACAAGGGCCTGCTGCTGCCGCAGCGGTTGGCGAGCTTCTTCCCCGACCTGAAGGTGCCCGAGCTCGTGTCGGCGATCGCCGTCGTGCACTCGCGGTTCTCGACGAACACGTTCCCCACGTGGGACCTCGCGCAGCCGTTCCGCTACATCGCGCACAACGGCGAGATCAACACGCTGCGCGCGAACAACAACTGGATGCAGGCGCGCCGCAGCCAGCTCACGAGCGCGAAGTTTCATGGCGGGCTCGACCGGCTGTGGCCGATCATCATGCCGGGCAAGAGCGACTCCGCTCAGTTCGACAACATGGTCGAGCTGCTCACGCTCGGCGGTCGCACGCTGCCGCACGCGATGATGATGATGATTCCCGAGGCGCTCTCGGCAGGCATCGATGCGGATCGCAAAGCGTTCTACGAGTACGCCGGTTCGCTCGTCGAGCCGTGGGATGGCCCGGCCGCGATCGTGTTCTCCGACGGGCAGCTCGTCGGAGCGACGCTCGATCGCAATGGCCTGCGGCCCGCGCGCTGGACCGTGACGACGGATGACCGCGTCATTCTCGCGTCCGAGGTCGGCGTGATCGACGTGCCGCCGGAGCGGGTGCGGAGCAAGGGACGGTTGCAGCCCGGTATGATGTTCGTCGTCGATACGAGCGAAGGTCGCATCGTCGATGACGCGGAGCTCAAGCGCGACGTCGCGGGCCGCTTCCCGTACCGCAAGTGGCTCGAGAAGAACGTGTTCGAGATGCACGAGCTCGACGAGGCTCCGCCGCCCGCGCCGATCGCGGGTGACGCGCTGTATCGCCTCGCGCGCGCGCACGGATACACCGACGAGGACGTGAATCTGATCATCGAGCCGATGGCGATCACGGGCAAAGAGCCCGTCGGCTCGATGGGCACCGATACGCCGCTCGCGGTGCTCAGCGATCATGCGCCGCCGCTGTCGTCGTACTTTCATCAGCTGTTCGCGCAGGTGACGAACCCCGCGATCGATCCGATCCGCGAATCGCTCGTCATGTCGATCGAGACCACGATGGGCCCCGACGGCAACACGTTCGACGAGACGCCGGAGCAGTGCCACCAGCTGCGCTTGCGCGGTCCCACGATCGACAACGCGGACCTCGCGAAGATTCGCGGCATTCGCGAAGGCGTGTTCGAACCGATCACGCTGTCCCTGCTCTACCCCGTCGCGGACGGTGTCGATGGACTCGCGGCGGCGATCGCGCGGTTGCGGCGCGCGGCCGAGATCGCGATCGACGAGGGGCACAACGTGCTGATCCTCAGCGATCGCGGTGTCGATGCAGCGCACGTCGCCATTCCCGCGGTGCTCGCACTCTCCGCTGTCCAACAGCACCTCGTTCGCGAAGGCACGCGCATGCAGGCCGGTCTTCTCCTCGAGACGGCGGACTGCCGCGAAGTGCACGACGTCGCCGTGCTGATCGGCTTTGGCGCCGCAGCGGTGAATCCGTACCTCGCACTCGACATGGTCCACGACCTCGTCGCGCAGGGTCGCGTTCCGGGGGATCCGGCAGCGGCCGTCGCGCGCTACCTGCACGCGATGGACGAAGGGCTGATGAAGGTGATGTCCAAGATGGGCATCTCCACGGTGCAGAGCTATCGCGGTGGGCAACTGTTCGAAGCGGTCGGTCTCGACGGCGCGATGGTCGAGCGTCACTTCACCGGTACGCCAACGCGCATCGGTGGCGTCGGACTCGCCGAGCTCGGCATCGAAGCGCTCGCGCGTCACGATCGCGGCTTTGGCGCGGGCGCCGATGCGATCGCGGATGACCTGCCTGTCGGCGGTCTCTACCAGTGGCGCCGCCGCGGCGAGCCCCACAAGTGGAATCCCGCGACGGTCGCGACGCTGCAAGCGGCTGTTCGCCAGGCCGATCGCACGCAGTTCCGCGAGTTCGAGAAGCTGTGCGACGACGAGGACGATGCGTACGTCACGCTCCGCTCTCTCCTGAAGCTCGTGCCGCAAACGCCCATCTCGCTGGACGAGGTCGAGCCGGCAAGCGAGATCGTGAAGCGCTTCGTCACGGGCGCGATGTCGTTCGGTTCGATCAGCGCGGAAGCACACGAGACGCTCGCGATCGCGATGAACCGCCTCGGCGCCAAGTCCAACTCGGGCGAGGGCGGCGAGGAGCCACATCGCTACGACCTCGACGAGAACGGAGACTCGCGACGGTCCGCGATCAAGCAGATCGCGTCGGGGCGCTTCGGCGTCACCACGCACTATCTCGTGAACGCAGATGACCTGCAGATCAAGGTCGCGCAGGGGGCCAAGCCCGGCGAGGGCGGCCAGCTCCCCGGCAACAAGGTCGACGAGCGCATCGCGCGCGTGCGGTGGTCTACGCCCGGCGTGACGCTGATCTCGCCGCCGCCGCACCACGACATCTACTCCATCGAGGATCTCGCGCAGCTCGTGTACGACCTCACGGCCGTGAATCCGACGGCGCGCGTCTCCGTCAAGCTCGTGAGCGAGGTCGGCGTTGGCACGATCGCAGCGGGTGTCGCAAAGGCGCGCGCGGGCGCGGTTGTGATCGCCGGCTACGAGGGCGGCACCGGTGCAGCGCCGATGTCCTCGATCAAGCGCGCGGGCTTGCCGTGGGAGCTCGGCGTCGCGGAAGCGCAGCAAGTCCTCGTCGCGAACCGCCTGCGCGATCGCATTCGCCTGCAGGTCGATGGCGGTCTCCGCACGTCGCGCGATGTCATCGTCGCCGCGCTCCTCGGTGCTGAAGAGTTCGGCATGGCCACCGCGTCGCTTGTCGCGACCGGTTGCATCATGCTGCGCAAGTGCCACCTCAACACGTGCAGCGTCGGCATCGCGACGCAGGATCCGTTCCTGCGCGAGAAGTTCGTCGGCACGCCGGAGGATGTCGTGAACTACTTCACGTTCGTCGCCCAAGGCGTGCGCGAGAAGCTCGCCGCGCTCGGTGTGCGCTCCATCGATGACATCGTCGGTCGCGTCGAGCTCCTCCGCCGCAAGCACACGGATCACTGGAAGGCCAAGCTCGTCGACCTCTCCCCGGTGCTGCACGTGCCCGCCGAGGGTAGCCCGCGTCGCTTCGTCACCGCGCAGCCGCACTCGATCGCGGATCACGTCGACCACGATCTGATCCGCCGCGCCGAGCCCGCGCTCACCAATGGCAAGTCCGTCGAGCTCGCGCTGCCGATCGACAACTCGCGGCGCGCGGTCGGCACGCTGCTCTCGGGTGAGATCGCTCGTCGCTTCGGCGCGGCCGGTCTCCCCGACGGTGCGATCAATGTTCGCTTCACGGGCTCCGCTGGCCAATCGTTCGGTGCGTTCCTCGCGCCGGGCGTGACGCTCGAGCTATGCGGCGAGTCGAACGACTACATCGGCAAGGGCATGAGCGGCGGTCGCATCATCGTGTACCCACCCGCGACGGCCCGCTACGCGCCGGAGAACAACGTCATCATCGGTAACGTCGCGCTCTACGGCGCCACCGCAGGCGAGCTGTTCGCGTGTGGCCTTGGCGGCGAGCGCTTCGCCGTCCGCAACTCGGGCGCGCGCGCTGTCGTCGAAGGCGTCGGAGATCACGGCTGCGAATACATGACGGGCGGCGTCGTCGTCGTGCTCGGCCCGGTCGGTCGCAACTTCGCGGCCGGCATGTCGGGTGGCACCGCGTTCGTCTATGACCCGCAGCAGACGCTGCGCACCAAGGCGAACCTCGACATGGTGGAGCTGGAGTCCGTCGTCGACGAGAGCGACATGTGGCTCGTGCATTCGCTCGTCGAGGCGCACGTGCGCTTCACGTCGAGTCCGCTCGGCCGCCGAGTCCTCGACAACTGGCAGCACCTCGTCGCGCGGTTCGTCAAAGTGATGCCGACCGACTACAAGCGCGTGCTCCAGGCGCGCCGCGCAGCTGCTCGGCGTCCCGCGGGGCTCACGCTGGTGAAAGGCTAAGACGATGGGCAAACCAACGGGCTTCATCGAGTGGTCGCGCCTTCTGCCAAAGAAGCGCGCGGTCGCCGAGCGGTTGCACGACTGGCGCGAGGTCGAGGGTGCGCACGGTCCGCTCGAAGTCGACGCGCTCCGCAACCAAGCGGGCCGCTGCATGGATTGCGGCATCCCGTTCTGTACGCAGGGCTGCCCGCTCGGCAATCCCATCCCTGACTTCGCGGACGCTGTCTTCAAGCAGCGCTGGCAGGATGCGCACAAGCGGCTCGCAGCGACGAACGACTTCCCCGAATTCACGGGCCGCCTGTGCCCTGCTCCATGCGAAGGCTCGTGCGTCCTCGGCATCGACAATGCGTCATCTGGTCCTGTCACGATCGAGGCGCTCGAGCGCGAGATCGCGGAGCACGCGTTCGCCGAGGGCTGGATCACCGCGCGGCCTCCGCGTACGCGCACGGGTAAACGCATCGCTGTCGTCGGTAGCGGTCCCGCGGGCCTCGCCGCTGCGAACCAGCTCAACCGCGCGGGTCACACCGTCATCGTGTACGAGGCTGCCGCCAAGCCCGGTGGCCTCCTGCGCTACGGCATCCCCGACTTCAAGCTCGAGAAGTCCGTCATCGATCGCCGACTCGCGTTGCTCGAAGCTGAGGGCATTCATTTCCGCTGCGGTGTTCGCGTCGGCGAGAACCCGACGTGGGAGTCACTACGCGCGGAGCACGACGCGCTCGTCATCGCGACCGGTGCGCAACGCGCGCGCGACCTCACCGTCCCGGGCCGCGAGCTGTCGGGCGTGATCCTCGCGATGGACTTTCTCACCGCGCAGAATCAGCTGACGGCCTGCGAGCGCACGGATTCGCCGTACGACGTCCGCGGCAAGAACGTCATCATCCTCGGCGGCGGCGACACGGGCAGCGACTGCCTCGGCACCGCTCACCGCCAGGGCGCCGCGCACGTCCAGCAGATCGAGCTGCTCGCGGCACCGCCCGACGCGCGCGCGGTATCCAACCCGTGGCCGCACTGGCCGCTCGTGTTCCGCACCTCCTCATCGCAAGAGGAAGGCGGCGAGCGCGTGTTCGAGCTCCAGACGACGCATCTCGAAGGCACGACCGCGCTCACGCACCTCGTCGGTCGCCGCACCGCGGACGACAGCGAGGTCCGCATGCCGGTCGACACGCTGATCCTCGCGCTCGGGTTCACCGGTCCCGACACGGCGCAGATCACGCAGCAGCTCGGCGTGAAGCTCGATGCGCGCGGCAACATCGCGGTCGATGCTCGCTACGAGACGAGCGCGCCCGGCGTCTACGCCGCTGGCGATGCACATCGGGGCGCCTCCTTGATCGTCTGGGCCATCGCGGAGGGCCGCGAGCTCGCCCGCGCTGTCGATGCCCAGCTCCGCGCCGCTCCGTCCGTGATTCCGACGCGCGGCCAGGATCGCCCGTTCCGCTGAGGCCGCCGCGGCACATCGCCTCACTGTCCGCTACCCGATACAACCGGCCAACCACCCGTGCTGACTGTTGTTTGCGGCAGGCGGCGTCGCCGGTGTTTCGTGGCTACTCCACTCGCCAGGTGATCGCGTCGATCGCGCAAGTGCGCGTCAACGTGCCTCGTGCGAGCCCCGCACCATGGCCATCGCGTTGCACATCGACCGGTCAGATGTTTCACCGCCGTGCTCCGATCCTGTCCGCGATCGTGCTGTGCATCTTCACCGCCTGTGCAGAACAGCCGGACGATGCTCCGTCTGTAGACGACCTGGACCAGATGGATCAGTGGGCCGTCACGAGTGAGGGCAAGGCGGACCTTCCGAACACGTGGACCGCGCTGGTTGCGTATGTGAAGGACTTCTACTTCAACCGCATGACCGCCGTCTGGCACAGCCAGGAACACCCGGCGACGGCCACGGCGGCGATTGCCCGTGTGCGCCAGATCGCACAGCAGGCAGGCATCGCGGACCCGACGCACGCTTACTTCAAGACGACGGTGCAGCGGATGCGCGTCGAGTACTTCGACCACTCCGAGATCAACGTTCAGGTCGGCGCTCCGAACAAGGTCATCCGCCTCGTCGGTGACTCGCATGGCGCTGGCGTGTACCTCGACAACACGCTGTTCCAGGAGACGATCGGACCCAAGATGTGCCTCTCCTGGGACGAGCTGCAGGATGCGATCGAGACTTCGTATGTCGGCGGCCACTACGGCGTCGACTTCGTCTGCCACACCGTCACCGAGAAGGTGCTCCGCGCTCTCGAAGTCGGCAGCGGTGCGTACTCGGGACAGCTTCGCACCTACTCGATCGCAGGTTGGATCTGGGGCCCGCTGCTGCCGTCGTTCGACTCGTCGAACCCGCGCAACTGGTCCGTGTCGCGCACGAACTGCGGCGCGCTCTAAGGTTCGAGCACCACTTTTCCAAACGCGGCGCGCTGCTCGAGCACGCCGTGCGCGTCGCCCGCCTTCGCGAGTGGCATCACGCGATCGACGATGGGCTTGAGCGTTCCCGCGTTGACGTGCTGGAGCACCGCCAGGAGATCCGCTTTGCTCCCCATCGTGGAGCCGAGCACCTCGACGCTGCGGAAGAAGATGTGGCGTAGATCGATGGCGGGATTGAAGCCCGCCGTCGCACCGCACGTGACAACGCGCCCTCCGACACGCACAGCGCGGATGCTGCCGGCGAACGTCTCGCCACCGACGTGCTCGATGACCGCATCGACGCCGCGCTTGCCCGTGAGTCCTCGCGCCGCGGCGACAAAGTCCGTGGCCGTGTAGTTGATGACCTCGTCCGCGCCGAGCTGCTTCGCGCGCGCGAGCTTCTCCTCGGTGCTCGCGGTCGCGATCACCTTGGCGCCGTAGAGCTTTGCGATCTGGATCGCCGCGACGCCGATGCCAGAGCCCGCGCCCTGAACGAGCACGACATCGCCCGGCTGCACGCGCGCCTTGTGCACGACCATCTGCCACGCCGTGATGAACGGCAGGATCACCGACGACGCCTCGGCCCACGACAGCTTCTCTGGATACGGCGCGAGGTTCTGCGCGCTCACCACGATGTGCGACGCGTAGCCGCCGGTGATGTGCTCGCCGAGGATCCGGTAGTCGCGGCACAGATTGTCGTGACCACCGAGGCACTGCGCGCAGCGCCCACACGATGTTCCGGGTTGCACGACGACCTTCGTACCCACGTCGGCAGAGACACCCGCGGCGGCGACGACGCCCGGCCCCACCGCGTCGATCTCTCCGACGATGTCGGAGCCGAGCACGTGTGGGAAGTGCAGCTTGAACGCCGGTCCGCCTTTGCGCACCCAGATGTCGAGGTGATTGAGCGCCACCGCGCGGATGCGCACGCGTACCTGCCCCGGCCCGGGATCCATCATCGGGAGTTCTTCGAGCTGCAGCACTTCGGGGCCACCGTGCGCGCGCATCGTGATCGCTTGCATGCGGAGCAGCGTAGCAAGCCTGGCGGAATGCCAGGCGCGCAGCGAGCCGAATGGCGAGCGTAGGTATAACGTCAACCGCATGAACGTCGTCGTGGTTCCGTGCCTCAAGGACAACTTCGCTTACCTCGTCATCGATGGTGATCGCGCGGCCGTCGTCGACCCGAGCGAGGCAGCACCCATCGAAGCAGCCCTGAAGGCGCACGGCGTGAAGCCCGTCGCGCTGTGGCTCACGCATCACCACCTAGATCACGTCGGTGGCGTCAGAGACCTCGTCGCCGCGCACCCGGGCATCGAAGTGCTCTCGTCCTCCAAGGACGCCCAGAAGATCGAAGGCGTTACCAAGAAGGTCGACGACGGCGCCGAGTTCTCGCTCGGTGCGCACAAGGGCCGCGTCATCCACAACCCCGGCCACACGCTCGGCGCGGTCACGTTCCTCATCGAGGGCAACGCGTTCACGGGCGACACGCTGTTCGCCGCCGGCTGTGGTCGCGTGTTCGAAGGCGACGCCGCGATGATGCACGCGTCACTGATGAAGCTCGCCGCACTTCCCGGCGACACCAAGATCTGGTGCGGCCACGAATACACCGCGTCCAACCTCAAGTTCGCTGCGGCCGTCGAGCCCGACAACAAGGCCGTCGCCGCGCGCGTCGAGAGCCTGCCCAAGCCGTCCGTCCCCGCGCTCATGAAGGACGAGCACGCGACGAATCCATTCTTGCGCGCCGCCGAGCCGAGCGTCATCGCTGCGGCGGTAGCACGGGGCGCCGCGAAGGACCCCGTGTCGGTGTTCGGCGCGATTCGCGAGTGGAAGAACTCGTTCTAGCTGCGACTCCCACGATCGGCATCCGTCCGATCCAGCGTGAAGCTCCGCGGACTGTGGTTCGTCGCCCTCGTGGCGTGCTCGTCGAAGTCCGAGCACGTCGAACCGAAGCCCGTGCCCGCGGCCGTCGTGCAGGCGCCGGTCCCACTCGCGCCCCTGTTCGAGCGCGTCCTTCCCGGTGCTGAAGACGCAGCTCCGCTGATCGGTCCAGACGGGTCGATCTATGTCGGCGCGCGCCACTGGACACGCGACGGCCGCTTCCTCGGCCGCCACCCGTGGGCGATCGACGGTCAGATCCGGCCGATCGCGGTCGTCGGCACGCCTGATCGCCCGCTGCTCGTCGCGATCGGCTGGGGAGAGATGGAGGGCATGGAAGGCTTCGCGCACCCTGCAGTCCGCGCCGGCGGCGGAGACCAATCGTGGTTGCTCGTCGCCGCGCCTAACGAGACCAAGCCGATCGCCGCAACGCTCGTCGACCGCGATCTCTACGACGGTGGTTTCGCCGTCTCGCCGAACGGGACCGCGATCGCCGCGGCCGAAGGCGATGCGATCGTCGTGCGCTCTCTGTCCAGCACCTCCGTGATCGCTCGCACCGTCATCCCACACCAAGACAACGCAGCGCCCGTCGCATGCTGGGTCGACGACGCGCGGATCGCATGGACGGAGGCGGATGAAAGTCGCATTCGGCTGCGCACGCTCACCGTTGCGACGGGGACCGTCACCACGACGTCCCTCGCCGCTGCTGCGCCGCTCGTGTGCGATCCGGGCGGTGGTGCCGCTGCGATGGTGCTACCCGATCGCGTCGCGGTCCTCGATCTCGCGACGGGCGCGACGTTGGCAACGACACCGCTCGCTGCCTCGGATGACGACCGGGTAGATGTTGCCGTCGGCCAGCACGGAGCGCGACTCACCATCACCGCGCAGAACACTCTCGCGATCTATCACCGCGATGGCGCCACACTCGCGTCGCAGTACAAGCACGCGCTCCCTCGCACGGCGAAGGTTCGCATGACCTTCACACAGGACGGCACGCATCTCGCGGTCGCCACGACCGGCCTCACCGTGTTCGGGCCCCCGACCGAAGCGCACCATGCGATCGCACCGCGCATCGCGTTCGAGCTTCCCGACGGATTCTCCACGCGCGCCGCGCTCGCCGACGGGGAGTACGTCGCCTGGACGTGGGCCCAGCTCGCCGCACCGCCGAGCCTGACCGCGGGCACGTCGCTGCTCGTGGACACGACGTCGACAGATCTGTTCGCGGATGTCACGGCGATCGCGATCCCGCGCGACGAGCTCGTCGGTGTCCCCGCGCTCGACGCGACCGACGAGCAGATCACCGCGTTCGCGAAGACCGCGATGCCGCAGCTGTTCGAGCAGTGGGCGGACGCGAAGATCGGGACCGAGGCCGATGCCGAGTTCACCCTGCGCGTGGGCAAGACCAAGGGCTTGCCGTGGTTCGAGACGCGCGAAGTCTGGCGCGATGGCTGCGAGCCGTACGATGGCTACACGCGCGTCGTCGTCGATCGCGATGCGGTGTTCGTGGTCCGTGCTCTCGTACCGCCCGCCGGATCGATCAAAGGTTGGCTCGAGAGGTTCTTCGACCTGCCATTCGGCAATCGCGTCCAGATCGCGCGCCGCCGCGGCCCCGACACCGGTCCCTGCTGACTCGGACGCACAAGTTTCGCGTTGTCGTCACCTATACTTTTCTATAGGTGCAGAAGATCGTTCCCATCAGTGACCTGCAGAGCAAAGCCAAGCTCTACGTCGATCAAGTCAGAGAGACCGACGAACCCGTCGTCATCACCCAGCGTGGAAGAGCAGCGGCAGTGCTCGTCAGTTTCGGATCATACGAGGGATTCCTCGCGACCCGCGACGAGATGTCGTATCCCGATTGGGCGGAGCGACTGCAGACGGCGAAGCGCGAAGCCAAGCAAGGCAAGAGCGTGACTCTCGGGACGTATCTGAAGCGACGCACGAAGCGTGAGCGTTAAGCTTCTTCCGCAAGCGGTAGCGGATCTCGACGCGATCGACGAACCCTTGTTCTCGCGGGTCGTCCGACGGCTGCAGCTGCTCGAGGAGACACCTCTCATGGGCGTCGCGATCGCGTCCTGCCTCGCGGACACGTCGAGATGGCATACATCCGTCACTGCAAGCGCCCGCTGCCGTGACTCAGGTCGCGAGGCGCACGACAAAGATCGCGCCGCCACCATCGCGCGGCCGGAACACGAGCTCGCCGCCCATCGCGCGCGCCAGTGATCGCGATAACGCGAGCCCGAGGCCCAAGCCCGCGGGTCCATCCGCATTCACGCCGCGCGCGAACGCCTCGAACAGCTTGTCGCGCGCCTTCTCCGACACGCCTGAACCGCGATCCTCGACGGTGATCTCGGCGCCAGGTCCCGTTGCGCGCACGACGATCGTCCGGTCATCCGCTCCGCGCCCGTACTTCTCCGCGTTGTCGAGGAGGTTCGCGACGATGCGAGCGAGTGCATCGCGATCGAACTTCGCGCGTAGATCATCATCAATGCTCACCTCGAGCTTCGCGCCCGCGCGCTCGAGCGTTGGTGTCACGCGCTCCACGATCGCGCGCAGCTCTTCACTCACATCGCCGGTGCGCGCATCGACCGAGAGATTTCCGCGCTCGAGCTGCGAGAAGCCGAGCACGTTGGACACGACGCGCCCGAGCCGAGCCGCTTCCTCCGCCATGCGCTTTGCGTAGTCGCGCTGCTTGTCCGGATCGCCGAGACCATCTGCGAGCATGTCACCGTAGAGCTGCAACCCTGCGAGCGGCGTGCGGAGCTCGTGCGCGGCGGCGGCCGCGAACTGACTGCGCTCCTGCGCGAGCTTCTCGGACCGCGAGACGAGCATGAGCACGGCAGCCGCGGCCAGCGTCGAGATGAACGCCGCACCGACGAACCGGAGCAGGAAGTTCTTCGCGATCGCGTCCGCTTCCAGGCTCGCCGCGGCCATCGCCGTCGAGGACGCCGTCACGCGAACGACCCAGTCTCCTTGCACCGCGGCAGTAATTCCAGGCTTGGCAGGGTCCTTCTGCTCGAACGCGGCGTCGCTAGCGTTTGCGATCCAGCGGGGCACGGCTGCGCGATCGATGACGAACCCCTGGCGGATGACCTCGTCGGGAAGATCGACGGTCCGCGTCGCGACGAGCTCGGGCTCTCCGCCGATCCGACGCGTCGACAGCTCGAGCGGTGACACGACGATGGTGACCGTGTCATTCGGCGCGTTCTGCACCTGTTCGCTCGCGGGCTTCGCTTTCTTCTTCTCTACCTTCTCGACGTTCCCCTTCTTCGCCTCGACGCTCTTGAACGCGACGTCGTTCGCAGGAACGTCGGCGTTCGTCTTCGTCGCGTCGACGTTCTTGTCGCTGACCGTGGCCTCGGTTGGTTTCTCGCCGTCCGTCGCGGTCTCGGGCCCGGCATCGAGCACGTCGGGGCTCGGCGTGTTCTCCAGATAGATCTGATTCGAGGCGCGGTTCTGCGAGTAGAGGTTTCGCGACAGTTGCTGCGTCTGCGGCTCCTGGATCGCGACCTGCTGTGCCACTTGCGGCGGAGCCTCGAGCGTCTCTTGCGCGACGTCAGCTACGTGCTTGACCGCTTGCTGCTTGCTCTTGATCGGGGTCTTCCTCAGCTCGCTCGGCTCGACATCGCGCTGCGCGACGAGCACGGGATGCTGAGGCGGGCGAAGTGTCTCGCCGAGCGACGACGAGACCGCGTCACGAAACGTCGCGCTCGCGGTGAGGTTCCACGACAGCGCTGGCACGTCGTCGTTCAAGGTCGGCGTCGTCACCACGCCGTGACCATCGATCTGAAAATAGCCGCGCACGATCGGATCCGGCGGACTCCCCGCGAGTGGCGACGGCATCACCGCGATCGACGCGGACGCACGTGGGTCGCGATACAGGTTCTGATACTGAAAGTACGGGCGAGCGATCTCGCGTGCGATGGTCTCGTCGAGCCGGGCGCGAACTTGCGCCGCCAGTTGCTCCGCGCGCGCGGTGCCTGCAGCGACGGGACGCGCACGAGCCGCCGTCTGCCGCGCGCGCACATCGGACCAGCCCGACGCGAACCACGCCGCGAGCAGCACCGTCAGCGCCGCCGCGAGGAGGCCACCGGCCCACCAGGTGCGATGCGATCGCGTGCTCGGCATGCTCACCGGGCGATGCGCCAGGCGTATCCGGCGCCCTTCACCGAGATGATCAACCGCGGATTCGCGGGGTCCGTCTCGAGCTTCTTGCGCAGCGTCGCGATCGCCATGTCGACGGCGCGCGTCGCGGTGTCTCCGCGCTGACCGAACACTTGCTCGAGCAGCTCCGCGCGCGTGACGACGCGCTCCTTGTGCTGATACAGCCAGCGCACGATGCCCACTTCACGCGGGGTGAGCGCGGTGTTCGCGCCATCGCGCGTGACGACCATCTGCGCGAGGTTAATCGTCGTGCCGTCGATCACGACCTCGTCGAGCGAGTCAGTAGGTGGCGAACGGCGCCCGAGCACGCGAACGCGGGCGAGCAATTCGCGTGCGCTGAACGGCTTGGTGACGTAGTCGTCGGCGCCTTCCATCAGGCCGCGCACCTTGTCGTCCTCGGAACCGCGCGCCGTGAGCATCAGGATCGGCAGGCCGGGGCGCGCCGAACGCAGGCGGCGGCAGACCTCCATGCCGTCAAGACGCGGCAGCATGAGATCGAGCAGCACGAGATCGAATGGATCGCGCAGGCCCGCTTCGACGCCGGCGACGCCGTCGGCAGCAGCCGTCACCGCGTGGCCATCGCCCGTCAGTAGATCGACGATGCCCTCGCGAAGGCTGGGCTCGTCTTCGACCACGAGGATGCGCACATCCACAGCGTGCCACACCCCGCGCACCGCCGATGTAAGCGGCGTGTAAGGGCTGGCTTTACCCACCTCTGACAACGGTTTCGCGCGGTTTGCCCCACGGTGGCGACATGACCAACAAGCTCTTGCTCGCCGCTCTCAGCCTCGCGCTCGCCCCCACCGCGTTCGCGGATCGGAGTCCCGCCGAATTCACCGCACTGCTCGCGAGGTACGACGCAGCGACGAGCAGCGGCGACAAAGCGCTGCTAGGTGATCAGGTCGACGCGGCCGCCGGTCAACGCTACGCGACGGTCTCGCGCCTCTACTGGTACGAGGATCTGGAGCAGGCGAAAGCCGCTGCGGCCGCGAGCGGCAAGCCGATCCTGGAGCTGCGCATGCTCGGTCGCCTCGACGAGGATCAGAGCTGCGCGAACAGCCGCTTGTTCCGCGCGACGCTCTACGCGAACCAGGCGGTCGCGAAGCAGATGCGCGAGAACTTCATCCTACTGTGGACGAGCGAGCGACCCGTCCCGAAGGTGACGATCGACTTTGGCGACGGCCGTACGCTGCAGACGACGATCACCGGCAACAGCGCGCACTACATTCTCGACGCGGAGGGCGATGTCGTCGATGTGCTGCCCGGCATGTACGCGCCCGACGCGTTTCGTGCGGAGCTGACCAAGAGCGCCGTGCTCGCGAGGCGGATCGCTGCCGTCCCGCCGGCGAAGCGTGCGAGCGCGATCCGCGAGGCGCACGGCCGTGCCCTCGTCGCCCTCAACAAGAAAGCGCGCGAGCTCAAAGCGGTCGAGCACATCCCCGGCACCGACCCGACGGGGAAGAGCTACTTCGAGCTCGCGCAGCGCGCGACGATCAGCAAGGCGTACATCGAGGTCCCGAAGCTGCCGACGGTGCGCGCGGGCGACGCGCTCAAGCTCGACGAGGGCAACACGGCCGCATGGTCAGCGCTTGGGGCGGCATGGTGGTCATTCGCGCCGCCCCGTTCGACCGAGCTCGTGATCGCTCCGACGGTCGGTGCCGTGCCGCCCGTGCTCGACACGGCTAGCCAGGCTCTCGTGCTCGACCTCGAGCATGGAGCTCTCGAACCCGGCGCCGTCGGCCCGAGCGACGACGCGATGATCCTCGCGCGGCTCGAGCAACACTTGCTCGCCGACAGCGCACTGAACGAGCTCCGCTTGCGCCGCGCCATCCACGAGCGCATGTACAAGAAGACCGAGGGGTTCGCGCCGCTCAACGCGTACGTCTACGCAGAGGTCTTCCACACGCCTGCGAGCGATCCGTGGCTGGGGCTCGTGCCGCGCAGCGACTTCACGGGCATGCCCGGCGACGGCGTCCACGTCCCTGCCACCTCGCTATCCAGTCGTTGACTCGCGCGCCGCGCGCGTGGTTCCTTCCGCGCCGATGCGCACTGTCCTCGTCGGAATCGCACTCCTGGTCGCCGCGTGTGGATCGAGCAACGGCAGCCACGACGCGGACGCCGGCACGGATGGAACATCTGGCGATGACGCAGCGGGCGACGGTGGCGTCGACGCATCGGCCGGCGATGGCGGCATCACGGGCGGTACCGCCCTGGTCGAGATCACGGCAGGCAGCGAGCACACGTGCGGACTGCACGCCGATGGAACGCCGGTGTGCTGGGGCGGAGACCTGTACGCGCAGTCCGTGCCGCCGGTCCTCGCGTTCAAGACGATCCAGGGCGGCCAGTACCACACGTGCGGTCTGCGGACCGACGGGACGGTGACGTGCTGGGGCCTCGACTCGGTCAAGCAAGCGACGCCGCCGAGCGGCACGTTCACGCAGATCAGCGTCGGCGCAAACCACGCGTGCGGCGTGCAAACCGCGGGCACCGTCGCGTGTTGGGGCCTCCAGGGCGTGGATGATTTTGGCGCCGCCGTCGCGCCGAGCGGAACGTTCAAGACCGTCGCCGCAGGGCGCGAGCACACGTGCGCTGTTGCGACCGCGGGCGCGACGATGTGCTGGGGACATAACGACAACGGCGAAGCGACTCCGCCGAGCGACGTCTTCGACGAGCTCAGCGCGGGCAGCGATCACACGTGCGGACGCACGGCGGCGGGCGCGGTGAAGTGCTGGGGCAAGAACACCAGTGGGCAGACAACGGTGCCGGCGAACCTCACCGCGACGGCGATCGACGCGGGCGACAATCACACGTGTGCACTGACATCGACCGGCTCGATCACGTGCTGGGGCGACAACACCAGCGGACAGGCGACGCCGCCGTCCGGCACGTTCGTGCGCATCACCGCCGGCGCGGAGCACAGCTGCGCGCTCACGGCGACGGGCGACGTGACGTGCTGGGGCAGCGACACCAACCTCGCGATCACGCCGCTGTTTGCTCCGCTCCACAAGCTCGCGATCGGCGAGTTCCATTCGTGCGCGCTGCGCGCCGACGAGACGGCCGCGTGCTGGGGAGACCTACCGGCCCCAACGCCGACTGGCGCGTTTGCATCCGTCGCGGTGGGACGGTTTCACACGTGCGGCATTCGTCCCGGCACCAACGCAGCGGAGTGTTGGCCCGCGAACGCGACGGGCGCCGCGAACACGCCGGCGGGTGCGTTCGCGATGGTCGCGGGTGGCGATTCTCACACCTGCGGGCTTCACACCGACGGGACGATCGCGTGCTGGGGAAGCAACGCGAACGGCCGCGCGACACCGCCGTCCGGAACGTTCACCAGCCTGAGCGTTGGCGCGGAGTACAGCTGCGCGATCAGCGCTACCAACGCGATCACCTGCTGGGGCATCGCGCTCTCGCAACCCAACCCGACGGGCGCGTTCACCTCGGTCAGCGTCGGTCTCGGCCATGCGTGCGCGCTCACCGGTGCAGGCGCCCCGACGTGCTGGGGCCGCAACGATTACGGGCAGACTGTCGCGCCCGCCGAAACCTTCACCTCGATCAAGGCGGCCGGCTTTCACACGTGCGGTCAGCACGCGGACGGAACGCTACGTTGCTGGGGCAGCGCGTTCTACGCCCCGGAGACTCCGACGGGCGCCTATGCGGAGTACTCCGCCGGCGACGGTCACACGTGTGCTGCGCGAACAGGCCTGGCACCGATCTGCTGGGGCAGTCACGCCGCCAACGAGACGCAGGCGAACCTCCCTCCGTGACCGCGCTTATGCAACTGCCCGCAGGCGCGCGACAGGCGCAGCGCTGACGTATACTTCGCTCGATGCATCGCTCGGGCCTCGTCGCTGCGCTCGTCTTCGTCGCCGCCAGCGCGGGCACTGCTGCTGCTGATCCGGTGCAGCTCGGCGTGTTCTTCGGACCGCGCGTGTTCAGCAATGATTCGCGTCTCGGATACATCGACGACAACCCCGCGCATCCGATGCTCGACAACGCGTTGACGTACGGCCTGCGCGTCGCTCGCCCGCTGTTGCCGTGGATGGTCCCCGAGCTCGAGCTCGCGTTGTCCAAGACCGGCACGCCCGCTGTCGCCCCCACGACGATGCGCGGCGGCGCCGATGCGACCGATGTGTTCTGGATGGAGCCGCGCCTCCAGCTGCGATTCGAGATCCTGCCGGAGCAACGGATCATGCCGTTCGTCGTCATCGGCGGCGGCATGCCGGTCGAGTTCTCGTCGGCACGCAAGACGTTCAACTCCGGCCTGACCGGCGAGGGCTACGTCGGTGGTGGCGTTCGCTTCGACACGCGCCGCGGCTTTGCGATTCGCTTCGATGCGCGCGCGAGCATGCTGCCCGGTGAGGATCGCGTCGTTGGCTACGAGCTCGACTTCAACTTCGGCGTCGAGCTCCGTGTCGGTGGCCCCAGGGCGCCGAAGGTCGAGGCCCCGCCGCCCGAGCTCGCCGATCGCGACCACGACGGGATTCCCGACGTGAAGGATCAGTGCCCCGATCGCGAAGAGGATGCGGACGGCTTCGAGGATCTCGACGGCTGCCCCGACATCGACAACGACGGCGATCTCGTGCTCGACATCGCGGATCGCTGCGCGAATGTGCCCGAGACGTACAACGGCTTCGAGGACGACGACGGTTGTCCCGACACGCTGCCCGCCGACGTCGAAGCACTCAAGGGAACTGTCGAGGGCCTGCTGTACGCCGAGGGCGAGACGGTCGTGCGCGACAGCGCGAAGCCGAACCTCGAGAAGATCGCGAAGCTGATGGCGACGTACCCGTCGATCAAGGTGATGCTCATCGGCCACACGGACGATCGCGAAGCGAACCAGTTCGCGCCCAAGCCCGTGAAGGGCGAGCCTCCACCCGACACCGCGCAGCTCGCGGAGGATCTGTCCAAGGCGCGCGCAGAAGCCGTGAAGCAAGCGCTCGTCGCGATCGGCGTCCCGGCGACGCGCGTCGAAGTCGATGGCAAGGGCGCCGAAGAGCCGGTCGCCGAGAACGAAAAGCCGCGCGGTCGCCTCGCGAATCGCCGCGTCGAGATCAAGCTCTACATCCCGCCTCGTCCGACGACGAGCGTGACAGGCGCAGTCGCGCCGACGCCCACGCCCACGCCCACGCCCACGCCCACGCCCGCCCCGGAAGCGCCCGCGCCCCTCGCTCCGGCGAAGTAGTGGCTCGCGTCCGGCTCGCCAAGATCGTTCGTACGCTGCCGAGGCGCGCGCACGAGCTGAGCCGCGCGACGGTCGAGCAATCGCAGCGCTGGCGCTTGATCGAAGCGATGATCGAGGTCGCGGCGCGCATCGGCTACGCAGACGCGAGCGTCGCGACGGTAATCGAGCGTGCAGGCGTGTCGCGAAAGACGTTCTACGAGCACTTCACCGACAAAGAGGACTGCTTTCTCGCCGGGTACGAGGTCGTCTCCGATCGCCTGATCGCCGACATCGTCGCGGCGAGTGCGGGCCACAAGAGCGATGCCGCACGACGGACCGCGCAGGTCACCAAGTTCATCGCCACCCTCGCGGCCGAGCCGGCAGGAGCCCGCGTGTTCATGGTCGACGTGCTCGGAGCAGGTCCGCGCGCGTTGAAGTTGCGCGAGCAGGTGAACCGACGCTTCGCCGATGCGCTGTTCGGGGACGCGCCCGTCGACGAGATCCGTCGGACCGCCGTCGTCGGTGGTGTGAACAACGTCGTGGCCGGTGCGCTGCTCGCGGGGCGCGGCAAGGACCTGCTCGAGCTCGCGCCGTCGCTCTCCGATTTCGTTCGCAGCGCGCTGCGATAGCCGCGCTCCGTGTAGCGGCGCCAAGCGCACCACCGTGCTCGTGCACCTCCACGTCCACGCTTGCGCGCCGATAGCGACGCGCCATGTGCGGGATCACAGAGCCACGAAGGATGAAGCCACGAAGGACTTTGAACCTCGCCGGGCGAGGCGCGTTCGTTCGCGATCCATCCCATCCAAAAATTCTTCGTGCCTTCTTCCTTCGTGGCTCTGGGCCGCAGACATACGAGATCGCGCATGGCGCAGAAGGTCTGGTCGCTGGCACCCCATGCCGGGCGAATTCGCGCTTGCCACCGGCTACGTCTTTTTGCGACCGAACAGCCCGCGCTTCTCTTTGACGTCCTCGCCCATCTCGGTCGCGAGGGTGCGCAGGATCTCTTCCTGCTTGGACGTGAGCTTCTTGGGAATCTCGACCTTGAACTGCACGACGTGATCGCCACGGCCGCTGTCGTTCAGGCGCGGGATGCCCTGGCCGCGGCGCACGTAGACGTCGCCCGGCTGGATGCCCGGATCGACCTTGATGGACGCAGAGCCGGTGCAGTTCTCGTCGAGGGTGAAGATCTCGACGTCACCACCGAGCGCGGCTTTGACGAACGAGATGGGCACCTCGGTGAGGATGTCTTCGCCGTCGCGGCGGAAGCGCTCGTCGCCCTGCACGCGCAGCACGACATAGAGGTGACCGGTCGTTCCGCCGGGTGCAGTCTCACCCTTGTTCAACAGGCGCAGCGGCTGGCCGTCGTCGACGCCCGGCGGGACCGTGACCGCGACGGTGGACGTCTCGGGCTTGGTGCCCCGACCGCGGCAGTCCTCGCACGGATCCTTGATCGCCTTACCGGCTCCACGGCAATGCGGGCAGGTCGACTGCACCATGAAGAAGCCCTGGGCATGGACGACCTGTCCTTTGCCTTTGCAGGTGCCGCAGATCTCCGGCGACGTGCCCGGCTTGGCGCCCGTCCCCGTGCACGTGGTGCAGGCGATCTGACGCGTGAGCTTCACGTCCTTGCTCACGCCCCACACGGCCTCGGCAAACGTCAGATCGAGATCGACCCGGAGATCGGCGCCGCGAGGGGGACCGCGCTTGGCCCCACCGCGACCGCCGAAGAAGTCGCCGAATAGATCACCGAACGCGGAGAAGATGTCCTCGACGTTGGAGAACCCGCTCGCGCCGGACTGGCCGGAGGCTCCGCGGAGACCGTCGAAGCCGAAGCGGTCGTAGCGCGCACGCTGTTCCTCGTCGCAGAGGATCTGGTACGCGTTCGCGGCTTCCTTGAACTTCTCCTCGGCCTCTTTGTCATCCGGGTTGTGATCCGGGTGGTACTGCTTCGCGAGCTTGTAATACGCCTTCTTTAGCTCGCCACCGCTGGCGGACTTTTCGACTCCGAGGACTTCATACAAATCGCGCATAGCTTGAAGAATCAGGGTGTTGGGTAAGCTGGCGTTGGTCGACTGTCAAGCTGTCTGTATGGCCAAGCCCGTCTGGTAAGAAGACACAGAGTGTTGCGCCCAGCGGACTTAGCGCGCGGAGCCCCCGACGAGGGGGATGCGCAGCGTCGCGCCGAGCGCGTCTTCGACGCGGCGAGCGGCGCAGGGGTGGATCTACTCGCGCTCCCCGACGGCAGCGACGCCGAGAGCATTCTACGCATGACCTGCCAGGACGCACCCTACCTGGCCGGTCTGCTCGTCCAGGACGCGAACCGGCTGCTCCGCGTCGCGCGGGATCCCTATCTGCGACGAGAGAAGCCGCGCGAGGTCCTCGCGAGCGAGCTGGCCCGTGCACTCGGCGGAGTGAAGACCAGCGAGCAGCTCCAGCTCGTGCTGCGCAGCGTGCGCGCCGACGAGATGATCCGGTTGGGCGTGCGCGAGCTGGAGCTCGGCCTCGATACCGAGGTCGGACGCGAGCTCGCACGGTTGGCCGACGTGTGCTTCGACGCCGCGATCGACTTCCACGATACGGGGCTGCGCGCGCGCTACGGTGCGCCCCGCTACACCGACGACGATGGTGTCGAGCACGACGCACGCCTCGTCGTCATCGGCATGGGCAAGCTCGGCGGCGAGGAGCTGAACTTCGCCTCCGACGTGGACGTCATCTACGTCTACACGAGCGATCAGGGCGAGG
Organism: Kofleriaceae bacterium; assembly: GCA_036499725.1. GTDB lineage: Bacteria > Myxococcota_A > Polyangia > Haliangiales > Haliangiaceae > JABFXX01. The sequence goes on along the minus strand of DASYDE010000030.1, from coordinate 210,982 downwards.
TCGGCGGCCTCTCGCTGCACGAGTACTTCGCAAAGCTGTGCACGCAGGTGACCGGTGCGCTCTCGGACGTCGTCGAGGGCGCGACGGTGTTCCGCGTGGATCTTCGCCTGCGACCCGAGGGCAGCAAGGGCACGATCGCGAACTCGGTCGCCCAGCTCGAGCGTTACTACGAGACGTTCGGGCGCCCATGGGAGCGCCAGGCGTGGATCAAGGCTCGCGCGAGCGCAGGTGATCGCGGCCTCGGGGCGGAGATCCTCGCGATGCTGCGGCCATTCGTGTTTCCGCGGCTCGTCGCACCGAACGTGATCGCCGAGGTGCACGACCTCAATCGCCGCATCAAGCGCGAGCTGCTGCGCCCGCGCGCGGGTGGCTTCGATCTCAAGAACGGCGAAGGCGGCATCCGCGAGATCGAGTTCTTCGTGCAAGCGCTGCAGCTGATCCACGCCGGTCACCTCCCGCAGCTGCGGCAGCGCGGGACGCTCGCGGCGCTCGATGCGCTGTTGTTTGCGGGCCTCGTTCCCGACGACGAGCACGAATCCCTGTGGCGCGCGTATCGCTGGCTGCGCCATGCAGAGCACGTGCTGCAGCTCGAAGCGGGGCTGCAAACGCAGACGCTGCCCGACGATCCGCAGCGCCTCGAGCACCTCGCCCGCCGCCTCGGCTACGCGGGGAGCACGCCGTTCGCGCTCGACCTCGTGAAGCACACGACCGCCGTCTCGCGCCTGTTCGCGTCGCTCGGCGAGTCCGACGACCCGAGTGCAGAGGTCACGGAGATCCTCCGCGGCGAGCTCACGGAGGTCGAAGAGGCGGCCGCACTTCTCGATCTAGGCTTCACCGACGTCACGGCGGCTCGCAGCGAGCTCGCGCGCGCGCGGCGCAATACGGGATCGCCGCTGTCACCGACGGCGAGCGAAGCAGCCACGCGGATCGGCGCCACGCTGCTCGCCGAGGTCGCTGCCTCCGCGGATCCAGATCAAGCGCTGCGCTTTGTCGGCGATCTGATCGCGAAGCGCGGAGAGGCGTGGTCCGTGTGGCGCTTGCTCGAGCAGCAACCTGCCCTGCCGCGCCTGCTCGGCTCGCTGTTGGGTTCCTCGGCATATCTCGCACGCACGCTCATCGAGACGCCGGAGCTGATCGATCTCCTCGTACAGCTCGGTCGCACCCCGCCCACGCGCACGGCCGCGCAGGTCGGTGCCGAGCTCGCCGAGCGCCTCGCCGCGACCGATGCGAGTGACCCGGAGGCGCTGTGGTCCGCCGTCGCGGAAGTGAAGAACGGCCACGTGCTGCGCGTCGGCCTCGCGGACTTCGCCGGTGCGCTCGATCCGCTCGGCGTGTGCGCGGAGCTGACCGCGATCGCCGAGGCCTGCCTCGAGCACGCGCTCGCGATCGTCGCCACGCAGCTCGCCGAGCGCCACGGTCGCCCGCCCGCCGACGCAAAGCTCGCCGTCCTCGGCCTGGGCAAGCTCGGTGGTCGCGAGCTCGGTTACGCCGCGGATCTCGACGTCGTGTTCGTGTTCGACGCGGGTGCCAACGGTCAGGACGCGATGTCCGACGGTGCACATCCGCTCTCGACCGTCGAATGGTTCAGTCGCTGCGCGCAGCGCCTCCTCGGTGCGCTACGGCAACGGACGCCGCGCGGGCGGTTGTACGAGGTAGATACGCGCCTGCGCCCGTCGGGAACACAGGGCCTCCTCGTCACGTCGCTCGCAGGTTGGCAAAAATATCACTCGCACGATGCGCGCCTGTGGGAGCGGCAAGCGCTGACCAAGCTGCGCGCGGTCGCCGGTGATCAAGCGCTCGGTGCGCTCGTCGAGCAGCAAGCGCGCGATACGGTCTACGGTGCACCGCCCGTCGATACCAAGGTGATCGCGGTCGAGATCCTGCGCATGCGCGAACGCGTGGAGAAGGAGCTCGCGGGCGACGTGAGCGATCTCAAGACCGGCGCGGGCGGCCTCATGGACGTCGAGTTCGCTGCGCAGTATCTGCAACTCGTCCACGGCCATGCGCATCCCGAGCTACGCACCACGGCGACCGCCACCGCGTTGCGCGCCGCGGCGTCGCTTGGCCTCGCGCCCGCACGCGATCTCGAGTTGCTCGAATCGGGCTATCGCTTCCTGCGCGGCATCGAGCATCGCTTGCGCGTCGTCCACGATCAGCCGATCCATCGCCTGCCCGAGACGCGCAGCGAGCTCGACAAGCTGGCCCGCCGCAGTGGCTTTCCCGATGGCGGCGTGTTGCTAGAGCACGTGGAGCGTTGGCAGCACGACATCCGCGCGGCGTACCTCCGTCTCCTCGTCGGTGCGTAGCACGCTACACAGTGCGAAATGGCCGCACCGCGTCACTCGGTTTTCTAGCGATCTGTGTCGCACGCGGCGCCTTGTGATCGTCACCCCGGGTTGGTACGAAGCGGGTATGGGTCTCAAGAAGCTCGACTCGATCTGGATCGACGGCCAGTTGATCCCGTGGGACAACGCGACGGAACACGTCCTTGCTCACACGATGCACTACGGGGTCGGGGCGTTTGAGGGGATCCGTTCGTACACGCGCACCGATGGCCGCGCGGCCATCTTTCGCCTGGGCGAGCACATCGATCGTCTGCTCGATAGCAGCGTCATCTGCACGATGGACGTGCCGTACACGCGCGATCAGCTGATGAAGGCATGCATCGACGTCGTGCGCGCGAACAAGACGCCGACTTGCTACATCCGCCCGCTCGTCTACCTCGGCTACGGCGCGCTCGGCCTCGGCTCGTTCGAGCCGCCGGTCCGCACGATGGTCGCCTGCTACGAGTGGGGCGCGTACCTCGGCGAGGATGGCCTGAAGAAGGGCATCAAGTGCATGATCTCTGGCTTCTCGCGCGCCAACTCCAACGCGGCGATGAACAAGGGCAAGATCTGCGGCCAGTACGTGTCGTCGGTGCTCGCCAAGCGCATGGCCATGAAGAGCGGCTTCGACGAGGCGCTCATGCTCGACCCGCAGGGCTACGTCGCCGAAGGCACGGGCGAGAACATCTTCATCGTGAAGAAGAACATCGTTCGTACGCCGCCCATCTCGGGCGCGATCCTCAACGGCATCACGCGCGACACCACGATCCAGCTCCTCCGCGAGCAGGGCGTGGAGGTCCGCGAGGAAGCCATCGCACGCGACGAGCTCTACATCGCTGACGAGGTGTTCCTGACCGGCACCGCCGCGGAGATCACGCCCGTCCGCGACATCGACCATCGCAAGATCGGTCGCGGCGAGGCCGGCCCCGTCACGCGCCGCGTGCAGGAGTCGTTCTTCAGCATCGTGAAGGGCGCTGACGCCAAGCACGACCACTGGCTCAGCTACATCTAGTCTGCAGAAGCCGCTCGAATCGAGCCCGAGCCCGCGATTTTGCCAACCATGGCTGCGCGCATCGCGACGGTTGACCTCTTCTTCGTGGCGTTGCGTCTTCGCGGTTCTCTGCACCGCGAATGGCCCGCGCCAATTCTCCGTCGCGCGCTAACCGGCTCGAAGTACGCGGGCTACACCCGGATGGGGCGAGCGAAGAGAACCGCAAAGACGCGGAGACGCAAAGAGTTGATCGATCGGATCCTGGGCGGTTGTTCGCGGCGCCTGTCCGCGCACCTCGCCCGTCGAGGACGCGCGTCAGCAGACCTCTGCAAATTGCGAGACGTGTTCCCGTCGTCGAGCGGTCATGGTCGAGCTCGTTCGTTCCCCGCCTATCGCGCGCGCCGACCAAGTCGCGGGCTCGGGCTCGGGCTCGGGCTCGGGCCATCTAACCTACCGATCCTGCGGTGGTTCTCCGGGCGGATCCGCGCCGGGCGACCTGCTATGATTGTCGAACTGTGGCTGTCGAGTCGACGCTCACGCCGGGCACTGTGTTGCTCGGGAAGTACCGCGTCGAGTCGCTTCTCGGCACGGGCGGGATGGGCCAGGTCGTCAAGGCCTCGCACATCTACCTGAACACCAGCGTCGCGATCAAAATCCTGCTGCCGCAGATGGTCGATACGCCGGGAACGGTCGCTCGCTTCCTGCGCGAGGCCCAGGCTGCCGTCCGCCTCAAGTCGGAGCACACCGCCCGCGTCATCGACGTCGCCACGCTGCCCGACGGCACGCCCATGATGATCATGGAGTATCTGGAGGGCAACGACCTCTCCCAGATCCTCCGCCATCACGGTCCGCAGCAACCTCACATCGTCTGCGATCTGATGCTGCAAGCGTGCGAGGGCCTCTCCGAGGCGCACGGCAACGGCATCGTTCACCGCGACATCAAGCCGTCCAACTTCTTCGTCACGCGCCGCTCCGACGGCACGATGCTGCTCAAGGTCCTCGACTTCGGCATCTCCAAGACGCCGATCGGCTACGACGACCTGACCGGCACGCAGACGATCATCGGCACGCCCGCCTATATGGCGCCGGAGCAGATGAAGTCCGCCAAGCTCTCCGACGCGCGCAGCGACGTGTGGTCGATGGGCGTCGTCATCTACCAGCTGCTCGCCGGCCGCACGCCGTTCGAGGGCGAGACGTATGCGGAGCTCGTGATCAAGGTCGCCGCCGAGGCTCCGACGCCGCTGAATATCCCGCTGCCGCCCGGCCTCGCGGAGGTCGTGTTCGGCTGCCTCGAGAAGGATCCGAATCGCCGCATCCCGAACGTCGCCGAGCTCGCGCGCCTGCTCGCGCCGTTTTCGTCGGATCCGCAGAGCTCGTTCAACGTCGCGAGTCGCGCGTCGCGCATCCTCATCACGCGCGCGGGCCAGGACACGAGCGGCTCGATGCCGCTGCCGCGCGATTCGCATCCGCACTTCGGCACGGGCCCCGGAACGCCTGCTCCGATGACGCCCAATTCGTGGGCGCGCGCGCCGGGCTCCGTTTCGCAGGGCAACGGTCAGCTACAAACGATGCCGCCGGCAGCCAAGCCGTCGAGCAAGAGCTGGATGATCGCCGGCGCGGTCGCGCTCGTGATCCTCGCCGGTGCGGGCGGCTTCATCGCGTCGCAAGCGACCAAGGGCGACACCAAGGCGGCAGCGACACCGACGATGCCCGAGACGACCAAGCCGGAAACGATCAAGCCGGAGACGCCGCCGACTCCGACGGAGCCCGCGAAGGCGGATACCGCCGCTGCTGACCAGGCCGCTGCTGACAAGGTCGCTGCCGACAAGGCAAGTGCGGACAAAGAGGCCGCAGACAAGCTCGCCGCCGACAAGAAGACCGCCGACGACAAGGCTGCCGCCGACAAGCTCCTCGCCGACAAGAAGACGGCCGACAAGGCCGCCGCCGACAAGCTCCTCGCGGACAAGAAAGCGGCTGCTGACAAGGCTGCCGCCGACAAGCAGGCCGCCGACGAGAAGCGCGCGGACAAGGCCGAGAAGCTCGCCGCGCAAAAGGCCGCCGACGAGAAGCGCGCTGCCGACAAGGCCAAGGCAAAGGCCAAGGCAAACGACGATCAGAAGTCGACGAAGACCAAGACGAAGACCAAGTCGAAGTCCGACGACCTGTTCAACCGGCGCGACTGAGCGAGCCGGCCGGGCTCAATCCGGCGGCAGCGGATCGTCTTTGTCGCGGAACAGACGCATGCGCACGCGCTCGTGCTGGCGCGCCTTGTAGGCCTCGTGGCTCGACGCGCCGGACTCGTTGCGCTTGGCCGTCTCTTTGTCCGCGATCTGGAACTCCGTCAGCGCGAACACGACGTGCGACGTGCCCTGCGGGAGCTCCGCGCGCGGGATCAGGCGCTCGATGCGCAGCGGTAGATCGGCGACGAAGTTCACGATGCGGTACTCGGGACCGCTGAACTCGTTGTACGGCACGCCCGTCGCCATGCGCTTGAACTCGCCCTCTTCGCGCGCGTGCAGCATGGAGAGGTCCACGAGCTGGTTCACGCTCTCGCCGGGGACGACGTAGTTGAACGGGATGAGCTGGCGCGTGAGCGTCGCGATCATCGGCACCAGATCGTCGGGGGACGGCACGATGAGGCGGAAGCGCAGCTTGTCGTAGATGTTCGCGGCCAGCGTCGAGCGCTTGGCCATCAGCTTGGTGATCTGCGAGTCGAGCGGCTTGCGGCTCCATTCCCACTCGACGAGCGGGGCACCCGCCTGGCGGAGCTGCTCGACGACCTGGAGGACCTTGTGCTCGATCTCGCGGAAGATGATCTCGTCGGAGACCGACATCTTGAGCAGCGCTTGGCGGCCGTTGATGTGGTGGATGATGTGCATCACCTTGAGCGTGACGCAGGCCCACTTCTGATGTGGACCGCTGCTCGAAGCGACGAGGAATAGATCGCGGGCCGGCAGGTCATCAGCGACCTCGTCCGGGATGGCCATGGAGAACGCGCGTGCGAGGTACTCGACGGCTTCACCGCGGAGGTCCTCCAGGCGACCGATCTCTTCCTCGGACTCCGGGTCGAACTCGTTGAGTCGGAGGAAGCGGTCGACCTCCGCGTGGTCGACGAACGAGAGGCGATGCCAGTCGATCACCGACTCGCCGCGGAGGAGCAGGCGAATCGCCTCGACGTCCGAGAGCGTTAGCTCGTCGGTGCCAGGCGGCCGCGCAACACGCGGCAGGACGGTGGTTACCACCCGTCGAGTTTACGTCTTTGCGCGGGGCTTTGTCAGGCGCAACGTCGCAGTGAACAGCGAGACGACTCCAACACCGGCAATCATGTTTCCAATCACGGCGATCATGTACGGCTCCGTCAGGACAACGCGGGCCCCACGCCCATTAGTCCCGTCACGAAATGATCACCCAGGTGGGATACGGGGTCCAAAAAACTACCGAGCGGACATTCGCGTTCTCTGCTCCGGTTCCTCGTTCTGAGCGTCTGGCTCCACCGGAGTCTGAACGCTGAGCTATTTTTTCCTGAGTAGGTTGCGCGACGTCCACCAGCTCCAGAGCAGCAAAACGGCACTTCCGCGGGCGATCCACCAGCTGATATCGGCGCGCTCGAGCTCGTTGCGCCCCTCGAGGGTGATCGCGATGACCGAGCACGCGATGCCGACTCCCGCGAAGATGAGCTGGTGACCGAGGCGGTACATCAGCTGCGTCGGCGCCTCGATGTTCTTGAACTTGATCTGCAGGTCACCGTTGTGGGCACCGCGCATGAACTTGCGCATCTCGGCAGGTAGCGCCGCCACCGACATCACGAGGTCCTTGGACGTGTCGACGAGCAGCTCGGACCAATCGCCCTCCTCGCCGAGGACAAAGCGCTCCAGGTACGGCCGGATGACCGTCATCGGATTCAGCGTCGGATCGAGCTCGGTACACAGGCCCATCAGGAGCAGCAGCGTGCGCTCGAGGACGATGATCTCCTTGGGGACGTGAAAGCTCGCGGAGAGCTCGCGCAGCGAGATGTCCATGCGGCGCAGATCCGCGACGCTCTCGAGGCTCTTCTGCGGGTCGAACTTGATGTCCTTCAGGTTCAGTGAATCGAGCGAGATGTTCTCCTGGAACTTCGTGTGGAAGTACTCGACGACCTGCTCGAACATCGCCTCGTTCGCACCGCGCGCGACGAAGCCCATCGTCTTCATCGAGGCGACGATCTTCCCCGTGTCGCCGGTGATCGCGCCCTGCAGGACGTCGACGATGCCCTGGCGCACCTTGCCGGGAATCTCGGCGACGGCACCGAAGTCGAGGAACACGAGCTGCGCGACGCCCTCCTTGGCGCCCTCGCGGACGAGGATGTTTCCGGGGTGCGGATCCGCGTGATAGACGCCGTCGGTGAAGATCTGCTGGCAGTAGATCTCGACGACCTGCCGGGCGAGCGTCGCGCGGTCGATACCCATCGCCTTCACCGCGCGCTTGTCGGTGATCTTGCAGCCGGCCTCGAAGTGCGTGACGAGCACGCGCGCCGTCGAGAGCTCCTCGACGACGGTCGGGAACACGACATCGGTGCGGCCCTCGAAGTTCGCGCCGATCTTGCGCGCGTTGTCGGCCTCCGCGCGGTAGTCGAGCTCCTCGAGGACGATCGCGCGGATCTCGCGATACAGCTCCTCGAGGCCCTGATACGGCACGAACCAGCCGACGATCTTGAAGATGCGGCGCAGCGTGAGTAGGTCGCGGCGAACGACCTCTTCGACGTCGGGGTACTGCACCTTGACCGCGACCTTCTGACCGCTCTCGAGGCGTGCGATGTGAACCTGACCGATCGATGCCGACGCGATCGGGCGCTGCTCGAACTGCGCGAAGACTTCCTTTGGCGGCCGACCGAGCTCCTGGCGCAGGCGATTCTCGATGTCCTTGTACGGGCGCGGCGGAACCGCATCCTGCAGACCCTCGAGCTCCTTGCGGAACTCCTCGGGCAGGAAGTTCGTCATGATGCTGATCATCTGCCCGACCTTGATGAACAGGCCCTGCAGCTCGCAGATGCCTTCTTCAATGCGGCGCGCGTTGCGCAGATTCACGCGGCGCAGCTCGTGCTCGAACCACTGCTCGCTGTGGAAGCGCGCGCGAAACCGGAGCCACAGATAGCTGCTGATGACGACGAACGTCGTCCAGTACGCGCGGATACTGCGCGTGCGCATCGGCGGGCGGCGCGACTCGACCTCGTTCTGATAGCGCCGCGACTCGCCGGCGATGCGGCTGACGGAGTCGACGGGCGAGCCACCCTCGCTCTTGCCGCGGGCCTTGTCGGACTTGGCGGCGAGTGCGGCGACTGCGCCGGGCGCAGGCGTATCGCGGACGGGCGGAGGAACCGCCTCTTGTCCGTCGCCCCGGGCCGCAGGTTCCGCCATGGCGAAAATTCTACCGCGCCCGACGGCGGCGCGCGCTCCCGCTTTAAGGTATGCCAGCTTCATGGCGAACGACGACGACGCGCCGAAGAGCGACCGTGAGCGCGCGGACCGCTCTGAGCGCGATGACGGCCTCCCAGAGCGCATCCGCGAGCGCCTGGAGCACCTCGTTCCCGAGCTGGTGAAAAAGACGTTCGCCGCTGGAATGGGCGCCGTGTTCTCCACGGAGGAGGGCATCCGCAAGCTCGCCCGTGAGAGCCTTCCCGAGCTCGCCGGGACCGTCGGTGGCATGGCCGACGGCGCCAAGGACAAGGTCTTCGAGGTCATCGCCCGCGAGACCCGCGAGTTCCTGTCCAACCTGAACGTCAGCGAGGAGATCGCGAAGATCCTCACGACGCTGTCGTTCGAGATCAAGACGGAGATCCGCTTCATCCCGAACAGCGAGCGGTTCACGGGGAGCGAGCCCGACGTGAAGGCCAGTGTGCGTCTCAAGCGCAACGACAAGGCCGCCACGAGCGACAAAGACGATAAAGACGTCACCAGCAGCCAGCGCGACACCAAGGACCCAGACGCCGGCCGCGACAGCCGTGACACTCGTCGCTCTGGGGGCCTCCGGTTCTGGGGGCGCCGCGACGACGGCGGGCCCGAAGGTGACGGCGGCGACGAGTCGCAGTAGAATTTTCGCGATGGGACGTCATGCTCGCGCGTTCGCGGGCGCCATCCTCCTTTTTGGGGGGTGCGCGCAGATCGCCGGCATCGACGATACGACCGGCATCGTCACGCCACCTGGGACGGCGTCGCTGACGCTGATCCGCACCTCGGTCGGCACCTCGATCATCAACTCTGCGCTCGACCTGACGGGCCAGAGCGCCACGTTCCTCGTGCTCGACCCCGACGCCCAGGACGGCCTGCAGCGCATCCCCGCCATGCAGACCGCCGACGGAGTGTGGACGGCGAACGTCGAGGCCGAGAACCCGGCCGTGTTGTTCAGCACGCCGAGCTACCCCGAGCAGACGCTCAGCATCCTCGAGCTGCCGTTCAAGGACACCAAGCAGATGTTCCGCGAGTACGAGCACCCGGGTCGCACGGTCGCCGTCACACCCGAGGCATCGATGCTCACGGTCAACGCGACCCTGCCCTCGCCGTTCGTCGCGACCGAGACGTTCCAGCTCGCGACCATCGGCGCATGGGGCAAGCGTGGCCTCGCCGCGCCGATGACGCTCGGTGACACCGCGCTCGCGCCCGCCGCATTCACCTACGACACCGTGAGCAGCGGAAACGGTCGCCCGCTCGACAAGATCACGACCGCCGACAGCGTGCTCGTGCTTCGCTACAACAGCTCGACGCTGACCGGCGTGCTCGACGGCGTGCCGTTCGATCAGACCGGCGCCGACACGATCACCGGCACGATGACCGCCGTCTCCACGACGGACCAGCTCTCCGTCACCGTGAACAACGAGACCGTCGGTCAGCGCTACGCGCCCCTGCGACCCGCGATGCCGCTGCCCAACATGAACTGGAGTGTCGTCGCAGCGCCTGGCGCGCGGATCGCGGCGACCGCGGGTGTGAACCTCGTCGGCACCACCATCACGAGCGCCGCCGGCATGGGCCAGATCGGTGCGAACTATCTCAACCCGTTCATCGCGAAGGGTTGGGGCTCGATCTTCATCTGGTCCACCAACTCGTTCCGCGCGTTCACACCCGACGGTGCACCCGGCCCTGCCTCGCTGCTCGCGGCGCTCTATCAGCTCGCGGCTCCGAGGGACAACCTCACGCTCGACATGCCCGTCGGCATGCCCGAGTCCATCTCGCTGGACGGAACGCCGCTGTCCTCCGACGGCATCACCATCGCGAAGCCCACGTCCGTCGTCACCTGTTCGTTCCAGGTTCCGCCGACGCCGATGAACACGCTGTATCGCCTCGAGCTCTACGAGCTCGTGCCGAACACCGCGACGCCTCCGACGGGTCTCGATCACAAGATCGTCGTCGACATCACGTCCGACAAGCCAACGATGTTCATCCCGCCCGAGATGTTCGCCGATGGCAAGACGTACACGATCCGCGCGATCGTCACCGCGGGTGACTATCCGGGCGTCAACTCCGGCGACCTCAGCACGCGCGAGCTCGACCAGGCGGGCGCGATCATGGAATCGGGCGTGTTCACCGTGGGGACACCATGAAGCTGCGCGCACTCTCTCTCGTTCTCGTCGTCTGCATGGGAGCCCGGGCGCCTGCGTTCGCCGACTCCAAGAACGACAAGGCCGACAAGCTGTTCAACAAGGGCAAGAAGCTGCTCGCCCAGAAGAACTACGCGGAGGCATGCCCGACGTTCGAGGAGGTCGACACGCTCGATCCCGGCATCGGCGCCAAGCTCAACGTCGCCAAGTGCTACGAGGACTGGGGACGCCTCGCCACCGCATATCGCTGGTACCTGGACGCGAGCCAGATGGCGACCGAAGCGAGCGATTCGCGTGTCACGCTGATCAAGAAGCAGATCGACAGCCTCGATCCGGACGTTCCGCGCCTCACGTTGAAGACTCCGGACGACGCCGACCCCGACGTGCTGGCGACGCTGACGCTCGACGGTAAGCCGGTCACGTCGGGTGCGCTCAACAGCGAGCTGCGCGTCGATCCGGGTCCGCACGCGGTCGAGTTTGTCGTCGACGGCAAGACCAAGAAGAAGGTCGTTCCCGTCGAGCGCGGCGGCGAGTCCGAAGTCTCGCTGGACATCCCCAAGGGCGGGGGCAAGAAGAAGAAGCACGACGAGCCCGTCGCGAAGGTTGAAAAGAAGCACGACGAGGAGAAGCCGCCCGAGGAGAGCTCGCGCATGCTGCCCATGCGCAAGCACCGACTGATCCTCGCTGCGTCCGTCGGTGGTGCAGGCGTGATCGCGGTTGGAGTCGCCGGCATCATCACGCTCGGCGCGAAGTCGTCCTACAAGGACGCGTTGGACAAGAACTGCGGCGGCTCGACGAGCATGTGCAATGCGCAGGGCCTCTCCGATACGCACGACGCGAAGCACACGGCGAACATCGCGACGGTCGTGACGGTCATCGGTCTCGCATCGGTCGGAACGGGCGTCGTGCTGTGGCTGACGGCGCCCGATGGCTCGCCCTCGCATCGTCGCCGCAAGGACGACAGCGAGGACGAAGAGTCGAGCAATACGCCGCGCGGTGGCGTCTACGTCGCGCCGGTCCTGGACGGCAACGGCGGCGGCTTCGCGCTCGGCGGAACGTTCTAGTCGCGATTCTCGGCAGAGGAAGCGAAGAGAACCGCGAAGACGCGGAGACGCAAAGGCTTGTTCCACTGCAGCCATTCCGGAAATGGGTACCCGCCCGGCGAGGCAGCAGTTTTTTGGCGTCTTGCGGGCTTAGCTTCCTTCGCGATCGTCTTCCGAACGCAGGCTAACTAGTCGTTCGTGTCGTCCGGGATCGCGCGGGCCGGCGCGGTCGAGCTAAGCGCGATCGACGGCAGGCTCTCGCGGCCGGGCGCGGTGTTCCACGGGCGGCGGTCCGTCGGCACGAGCTTGTTCATGTGCCAGTTCTGGATCGTGAGCGCACGGCGCGCGACCTTGGCCGCGTAGTGGATCTTGGCGGCCATCGTGCCGACGACGATCACGAGGATGATGTTGCAGGCGACGAACGCCGCATCCGCGTACCAGCCCTGGATCTCGAACACCGACGAATGGCTGACGACCCCGTCGTACGTCACCTTCCAGCTCTCGGGCATGACGCCGAGCTTCTCGAGGGCAATGGGGATCCCGAACGCAGCAGTCGCCCACAACGGGATGACCCACCGTTGGCGCATGAACATCGAGCTCGATGTAAAGCCGATGAGGAGGCCGCACATCAGGATCGGCGTGAGGACCATGAGGCCCGAGAAGCGTGATGCGAGCGTGCTGAACACGAGTGCGCTGACCAAGCCGAGCGGGATGCTGATCTTGCCGGTGCGCCACGCGCGATAGACCAGCACCATGTGCGCCGCGATCGCGCCGTACCCGAGGAACAGCCACGACCAGCTCCTGATCCGCAGGAACGGGATGATCACCCAGAACACGAAGAGCGCGACCAGCGCGAAGAACGCGACGCGACTGCGCGTGGAGACGAGCTTCCGCTCCTCCTCGTCCAGCTCGTCGGCCAGCTCCTTGGGTAGCTCGACGGGCGGCTTGATCGTCAGCTCCGTCACGAGCTCGGCCGCCTCGAACAGCTCGGGGTCCAACGACATCGCGCGGCCCGCGCGCAGGATCGCGTCCGCGCGCGCCTTGTCGCCGCCCTTCGCGATCGCGTCGCGCGCCTTCTGGAGCTGCTCGGCGGCTTGCTTGCGGCGAGCCTCGACGTCGCGATCACCGTCGAGGAAGCTCTGGAGCTCGTCGGCAAATTTCTGCGCCGTCTGCCGGTCGTGCGGTTGCTCCGAGAGCGCCTGGAAGCAGATCCGGTCGAGCTCGAGCGGAATGCTCTTGTCCGTGCGGCGGCGCGGCCATTCCTGTGGTGACTGCAGCGTCGCGGCGATCGCGGCCGTACCGCGCGGGTGCAGCGGTGCCGCCGTGAGGATCTCGAACAGGATCGCTCCGAGCGCGTAGATATCTGCCGCGCGATACGCGGCCTCGCCCTTGATCATCTCCGGCGCCATGTAGCCGGGAGTGCCGAGCATCGTACCGGTCTGCGTACTCTCCTCGTCGAGCGTAGAGATGTCCTGCCCCACGGAGGACGGCGTCTCGTCTTCGTCGAGAACGCGCGCGACGCCCCAGTCGAGCACGTAGACCTCGTCGTAGTCGCCGAGCATGATGTTCGACGGCTTGAGGTCGCGGTGGATGATGCCCTTGGAGTGCGCGAGCGCGATCGCACGCGCGACGCTAACGAGCGCGCGGAGCAGCGTCTGCTGCTTGGCCTGGTCGTGCATGTGCTGCGCGAGCGTGCGCCCCGAGATGCGCTTCATCGTGAAGTACGGGTGCCCCGAGGGGTCGGTGCCGAGCTCGTGCACGGGAACGATGGCCGGGTGATCGAGGCGAGCCTGGATCCGCGCCTCGCGCAAGAAGCGCGATAGCTGCTCGGAGTCCGGGTTCGCCGCGCGCATGCGCTTGATGGCGACCTCGCGGCCGATGTGCTCGTCCTGCGCCGCGATCACCTCGCCCATTCCGCCGCGGCCGATGAGCTCGCCGATCTTGTAGTGCGCCGGCACCTGGTGCGCACCAAACCCTCGCGTCGCGCTCGCGCGCTTCGGATCCGGAGTTCCCGTCGCCACCGGTGGAGGGGTGTGCCGCGTGGGAACGATCGTGTCCTGCGTCGGCGTCGCCGTGCCGCCGGGCATGGTGTGCGCGTTAGCAGGGTCGTCGTCGACCATCCGCCAATCCTAGCAAGCCTCGACGGTTAGCGCTTGGTCGTAGGCAGTAGCTGACGCAGATGCCAGGCGGTCACGAACAGCTGGTTCTGTGCCTCTCTCCGCCGCCGGATGATGGTGAGGATATAGAGGCTCAGCGCGACCGTCAGAAGGACACTCGCCACGATGAGCGTCCCAGCGGCCACGGGGCCGCCCTCGGCAATCACGTTGGAGTGAATCTGAATCCCACCATCCCGCCCCAGGACGGTCGTCTGGAGCGATGTGAGCTGCTCCACGATGAGGGGCGCGATGACCGCGAGCGCGGCCCACCCTACGACCACCCACATGCGCTCCGCGATCCAGGGGATCGAAACGGACGCCAGCAGCACCCCGCAGACGAACAGCGGCGTGAGAATGAAGGGTCCGGCGATGCGCGAGAACATCACGACGATCGCGAGGTTCACGCCCAGGACGACCGCTGGCGACGGGCGCCCGGTCTTCTTGAAGACCTGCGTGATCATCAGCGCGATCATCACCAGCCCGTAGAACCCGATGACGAGCCCCCAGTTCTTGATCTCGAGGAACAGCGTCGCCGGGATCAGCATGAACAGCGCGAGGTAGCTGCGCTGCGCTTGGCCCGAGCGCTCCTTGGCGAGCTCGATCTCCATGTCGGCGAGCCCCTTTTCGAGCTCGGCCGGCATCGTCTTCGGCGGCTCGAGCGTGAGCGCGGTGACGAGCTGCGCGGCCGCGACGTTCGTGTGATCCAGCGCGAGCGCCTGGCCGGCGTGCTGGATCGCTGTCTTGCGCTGTTCGGGATCGTTGCTCTCGAACGCCGTCATCGCCACGGCGAGAGCGCGCGTCGCGAGAGCTTTGCGCTGCGCGAGATCGCGGTCCCCATCGAGATACATCTCCAGCTTCTCGGCGAGCTCGGCCGCGGACGGACGATTCTCCTGCTGCTCTTCGAGCGCCGCGAACACGAGGTCGTCGAGCTCGGGCGCCACGCTGCGCTCGGGATGGCGGACGCTCGGGCGCTGTTGCGGATCGGCGAGCGTGCTCGCGATGCCGCCTTCGCCGCGCGGGTGGAGAGGTTCGCCCGCGACGATCTCGAACATGATCGAACCGAGCGCATAGATATCTGCTTTGGGCGTCGCGCTCAGGCCGCGCAGCTGCTCGGGCGACATGTAGCCCGGGGTGCCGAGCAACGCGCCTTCCTTGGTGCTCCCGTCGTCGAGCGTGACGATGTCGGTCTGCGTGATCCGCGTGGAGGACTCCGTGTCATCGCCGAGCACGCGCGCGATGCCCCAGTCGATCACGTACACCTCGCCGTAGTCGCCCATCATGATGTTCGACGGCTTGAGGTCCCGATGCACGACGCCACGTGCGTGCGAGAACTCGACGGCCTTGCAGACCTCGACGAACGCGCGGAGCGCACGCAACAAGGGGATCCCATCCTGCAGGCGCTGGCCGAACGTGCGGCCCGCGAGCCGCTTCATCGTGAAGTAGAGACGGCCGTGAGCGTCGACGCCGAGCTCGTGAACGGGAACGATCGAGGGGTGTTCCAGGCGCGCCTGGATGCGGGCTTCGCGCAGAAACCGCGTCGTCGCCTCGTTGGTCGGGCGCTCCTGGACCATGCGCTTCACCGCGACTTCGCGACCGATGCGGTTGTCGTGCGCGGCGATCACCTCGCCCATGCCGCCGCGACCGATCTGCACCCCGAGCTCGTAACCCGGCGGAGGCAGCGAGACGAGAGCCGCCGCGACGCTCCCCGCCGGGACCAGCGTGACAGCCGACGGCGTCTGCGTATCGCTGATGGTCTTGGCCTCGCGCTGCCCTGGCTGGGTCGCCGCCTGCGGATCCGGCGGCTCCATCAGCGGGGTGTCGTCATCGGCCATGGCGGGGATCCTAATCCTACCTACGCATCGGGGGCGCCTCTTTAGACGCCTTTGCTCCGATGGCGAGGATGTGGTCGCGCGCATAGCGACATGCCGGGTCGTCGTCGGTGGCGATCGGCCACAGCAGCTCGTTCCAGGCGCCCTCGATCTTGAACGGTTTGGGCTTCTTCTTGAGGTGGGGGCGAGTGACGCGGATCTGGTCCGCGACGATTTCGGGAATGGTCGCGATCATCTTGGTGCCGTCGAGCAGCGCGCCCAGATTCGCGAAGCTCGAGATCGAGCAGCGGATCCTGCGATGCTTGCCGAGCACGTCTTCGACGACGCCGCGGAGGTCGCCGTTGTAGGAAACGATGATGTGGTCGGCCGCGAAGTACGCCTTCTCGTCGAGCGTCCCCAACCTGAGCTGCCGCGGATCGTAGAGACAGCAGAACGGCCCCGTGAACATTCGCTGGCGCAGGATCGTGGCTGGTTGCTCGTCGGCGACGGTGACAGCCATGTCGATCGCGCCGCTCTGCAGCAGCGTCCCGACGGTACGGAACTGCACGGGGATCGAGACGACGCGCATGCGCGGAGCATCCGCTTCGAGGATCCGGAGGAGCGGCGGCAGTAACCACGCTTCACTCGAGTCCGACAGGCCGAGGCGCAGCGTGCGGTCGCTCGTCGCGGGATCGAAGCTCGTCGGCTCGAGAGCCGCCTCGAGCATCGGTTGTAGGTGCGGCTTGAGTGATTCCCGCAGCCGCTCGCCCCGCGAGGTGAGCTGGAGCCCGCGTCCGACGCGGACGAACAACGGTGCACCGACCGCTCCCGTCAGGCGCCGGAGCGCTGCGCTCACCGCGGGCTGCGTCAGGTACAACCGACTCGCGGCCTCGGTCACGCTGCCCATCTCTGCGACGACGCTGAACACACGCAACAGATTCAGGTCCAGGTCCCGTCCATAAACCTTGGGCATATGACGCATACATCCTATTCGTTGGATTGATATGACGCCACGAACTATCTTGCTCGCATGACGAAGAAGACAAAGCTCGGCGCGACGGGTCCCGAGGTGTTTCCGATGGCCCTCGGTTGCATGGGGCTGGGCGAACAAGGTGCGTACGGCAACTCCGATGACACCGAGAGCATCGCGACAGTTCAGATGGCCATCGAGCGCGGCGTCAACCTGATCGACACCGGCGACTTCTACTCGATGGGCCGCAACGAGATGCTCGTCGGCAAGGCGCTCAAGGGTCGCCGCGACAAGGCGCTGCTCAGCGTGAAGTTCGGTGGCATGCGCGGCCCCGACGGTCAGTTCGTCGGGTTCGACACGCGTCCGAACGCGATCAAGAACTTCCTCTCGTACTCGCTCGCACGGCTCGGCGTCGACTATATCGATATCTACCGCCCTGCCCGCCTGGATCCGAGCGTGCCCATCGAGGACACCGTCGGCGCGATCGCGGATCTCGTCAAGGCGGGCTACGTGAGGCACATCGCGCTCTCCGAGGTCGGCGCCGATACGATCGAACGTGCGGTGAAGGTTCACCCGATCGTCGATCTCCAGATCGAGTACGCACTCATCTCGCGCGGCCCCGAGGCGAAGATCTTCCCCGTGCTGTCCAAGCATGCCATCGCGGTCACGGCGTACGGCGTACTCTCGCGCGGCCTGCTCACCGGCAGCAAGGCGACGGGCCCGGGTGACTTCCGCGCGCACTCGCCGCGGTTCCAGGGCGAGAACATGCAGAAGAACGGAAAGCTCGTCGAAGAGCTCGAGAAGTTTGCGGCGAGCAAGAAGCTGACGCCGGCGCAGGTCGCCATCGCGTACGTCCGCGCGAAGGGCGCGGCGCTGAACGTGACCGTTATCCCGACGATCGGCTCGCGCAACCGCGCGCAGCTGGAGAGCGCGCTCTCGGCACTCGACGTCTCGCTCACGCCGGCCGATGTCGCGACGCTCGAAGCAGCGGTCCCCGCGAGCGAGGTCGCCGGTTCGCGCTACGTGCAAGCGCAGATGCAGATGCTCGACAGCGAAAAGTAAGCTCTACGCCGCGTCGCTGACTTCGAGCGTCGTCGCCGTGCCGAGGATGCGCGCGAGTTGCTCGACGGTCGTGCGCGTCACGCTCGTCCCGGCTGGCGCGATGAGCGTGCCGATCGAGTTGAGCACGTCGCGCGCGAGGATCATGCCTTCGCGCAGGTCCTTGATGACGATCACGCGAGGCGCGCTGGACGTGGCGTGCGCGACGCAGGTCAGAGCGATCGCGCTTCCCGAAAGCGTCCACGACCGGCGCTCCGGGTTGGTCGTATTCACGACGTTGGTGTTGCTCGGTAGTCCGATCGTGAACTCCACGCCGTGTTCGAGGGCCGCGCGCTTGATCGCGCCACCGGCCGTATTGGCCATCTCGCGCATTGCATCCAGCATTGCCTCGCCGCTGGTATCGCCCCCGAGCAACGTGCGCTGGAGCGCCGTCATCGTGCTCTGGTCGATACCCAGGCCAACGCGGATCTGGATCTGTTCGGATGTCAGCGTCAGCGGAATCTCGCTCGCGTGCACCACCGTGCCGCACGGCTCCGTGGACAAGGCGAGCGTGTCGCCGACCATCTCGCCCAGCTCGGCCGCGATCACGCTATCCAACGTCGCCCAGACAGGCAAGCTCGCGAGGCGCTCGGCGAGCGTCTTGGGCGGCGCTGCCCACGCGCGGATCCGGCACAGAGCGCCCGCGCGACCGATCACTTCGTCCTTGGGCGCGTTGATCTTCATCACGTCGTCAGCGCCTGCGCTATACGCCGCCCAGTAATCGCTGGTCGTCGCGAGCGCTCCGACGGTGGCGATCACGAAGATCCGCCGGGCGGCACCCCGCGCACGCGCCACGACGCCCGTGTCGACGAACGCGATGTCGAACACCTGCGCGAGCAGCGCAGTCGCCGCGACCGGCGAACCCGCCTCGATTGCTTCGTACTTCGCGGCCGCGAGGATCGCGACGACGCGTTTTCGCTCCTTCTGGTCCGAGATGGCGACGAGCACCTTCATTCAGGCTGCCTTCGCGAGCTTCGAGATCGCGGCGAGAAACAGGTCCGCCTTGAACGGCTTGAGCAGCCACGCCTTCGCGCCGAGCTCCTTGGCCCGCTCGAACACTGCGGGCTTCATCTCGGTCGTTAGCATCACGAATGGGATCGACGCATTGCGTGAATCCTTGCGGATGAGCTCGAGGAGCTCGATGCCGTTCATCTTTGGCATGTTCAGGTCGGAGACGATCAGCGCGAGGTCGGTCGTCACCTTCTGCGACGCATCGAGACCGTCGACCGCCTCGACCACTTCATAGCCAGCTGTCGACAGTGCAGCGCTGACCTGACGGCGGACCAGCATGGAGTCATCAACAATGAGAACGCGGCACGCCATATGTCTCTCCTACTTCGTCTCAGGTGCGGGGGTCGTCGAGGTCGATTCGGGTAGCGATGGGGTGCGGATATAGTCCGCCGGCAACTCGCCGGTCAGGGAGCCCATCCAGGCGGCGATCGAAGCGCGCTGTGCCTCGGTCAGATTGATGCCGAGCTGGTATGTCGCCATCATGTCGATCGCGTCGTCGAGATGCTTGCCGCTGCCATCGTGGAAGTACGGCCCGGTCTTCGTCACGTCGCGCAAGCTAGGGACACGGAACATCATGTCGTCCTCGGGCTTGTGCGTGATGTCTCCGCGCCCGTGGTCGTCCTGATCGGGCCAGGGGACAACTGCACCGAGTGTTTGGAACGAGGTACCGCCGAGGAATTCTCCCGTGTGGCAACTGACGCAGCCGCTCGTTGCGAAGACGCGGAGCCCCTCGACTTCGACGGCGGTGAGTGCCGTGTTGTCGCCCGCAAGGTAGCGGTCCCACCGACCAGGGGCGACGAGGCCACGCTCGAACGCACCGATCGCGTCGCCGACGTGCTCCATCGAGAGCGCTTTGCCGCCCGGGAACGCTCGGTTGAACATCGCGACGTACGCGGGCATCGAGCCGATCGTGGCGAGCACGCGCTCGGGGGAGGAACCCATCTCCTTGGGGTTGAACATCGGGCCACTCGCCTGGTGCTCCACATCGGGAGAGCGACCATCCCAGAACTGCGCGACGAGCCCCGCCGCGTGAAACGTCGATGGCGAGTTCCGCGCACCGCGCGCGCCGTGATGTCCTTTAGACGTGACTTCACCGTCGGCGCCGTAGCGGTCGAGGGGATGGCACGAGTTGCAGGAGACGTCCTCCTCGGCCGAGAGGCGCGCGTCGAAGTACAGCGTGCGTCCGAGGTCGATCATCGCTTGCGTGCGTGGGCGCGCCGGATCCGCCATGTCCGCGCGCAGCGGGCGAAACCGACGCAACAGCCGCGGATTGATCCCAGAGACCGGCGCCTCCGGGGCGGATGCCGAGGGAGTCGCGCTCGGCGTCCGCGATGCCGCTTCCGCGGTGCCGTGCGCGTCGTTACCGCAGGCTCCGAGGAGCGCGACGAACACGGTGGTGGTCAGGATGCGATCGTACATGCGTCTCCCACTTCCTCGCGCTTCACATCCGCCGGCACGCGGAACCGGAAGCTGGTCCCTCGCGGCGGCGTCGTGACCTCGATCGTCACGCCGAGCTCTGCGCACAGTGCGGCAACCGCCGCGAGCCCCACGCCCCGTCCCGCTGTCTCGTCGACGCTGTCGCGCGTACTGATCTGCGACGTGAACATGGCCTGGATGAGATCGTCGCGCGACTCGCACGGAAGGCCTGCGCTCCGTGCGCGCTGCCGCAACGCTTCCCACTGGATGCCAGGACCGTCGTCGGCGACCTCGATGACGACGTCACCGTCGACGCGACTCGTGCGCAGCCACAACGATGTCGCCGCGTCAGCGCGCATCCCGTGCGAGACCGCGTTGCGCGCCACGTGGGTGAGCGCGGACCACAGCGCACCGTAGCGCTCTGGATCGAGGCGAATACCTTGGTCGTCCACGACAACGTTCGCGAGGTGCTTCTCCTGGCGGGACGCGAGCTCGCGACAGTGAGCAGCGAGGCGCCCGAGTGGAAGAGCGGTCGGTTCGAGGACGACGTCGCGGATGAGGGCGCGCAGCATGTCCCACCGCGCTTCACCGCGTGCGAGCTCGTGGAGAGCAGCAAAGTCGCGCGTCGAGATCTCGACGCCATTGACCTCGAGCATTGGCGCGAGACTCGCCTCCGTCGCACTCCAGCACCAGACGAGACCTTGGCGCGCATCCTTCGTGAGCACCCCTTGCTCGGCGATGAGTGTCTCGGCGTCGTGGCACCGCGTGACCCATGCGTTGAGTCCGATCACGCTCGCGTTGCCCTTGAGCGTGTGCAGCGCGGCGAGAACATCGGGGTATCGCTCCGAGCTGCCGATCACTTCGATCTGCGAGCGTGCGTCCTCGACGAACCGCCGCGCTCCGTGCCGATCTGCCGTGAGCTGACGGAACAGCGCCGTCATCTCTTCTTCCATCTCCCGCGTCGCCGCGTGCTCGATCTCGGCCGTCTGGTCGACGACGGTCACGAGCAGTTGTCGATCTCCGATCGCCGCGTAGTTCATCGCGAGCACCGCGCCGCGCACCGTCATCTGCTTCGGTAGCTGATCGATCGCCAACTCGAGCGGCAGCACGTCATTCGCGAGCTGGGAGAACCCCACTTCCAGACCGGCGCTAGCGCGCGGGTCGTGCTTCGAGATCATGCTCGCGAACGTCTGACCCGCGACATATTGATCGAGCATGGTCACGGTGGCCTTCGAACACTCGCCGACCAGGACCCCGTCGTAACCGACGGTGAACAGTCCTTCTTGGACGTGATCGAGCACGAGCTGGCGCGCGCGATGGCTCGCCTCGAGCTGTGCCGTGCGTTGAGCGACCATGAGCTCGAGACGCTCGCGCTCGGTCTCTGCTCGCGCTGCGTCCTGCGCCATCAGGTGCCGCAGATCAGCGACGAGATTTCCGACGGCCGCGGCCGTGCGACCGACCTCGTCGCCACCATCAGCGGCCGGTGGAGCTGCTTCGAGATCGCCATTGGCGACCCGCGACGCGTAGCGAGCAACGTCGCGGATGCGCCGAGATGTCCGCCGCGCCGTCGGATAGACGACGATGAATCCGAGCAGAGCAGCCGCAATGGCAACTCCCGCCATGATCTTGTAGGACAGCCTCTGCTCCTGGTGCAGCGCAGCGCGCGACACGCCGATGACGAACGTACCGTGCGGTCCTTCGAGGGAGTCGACCGCTGCCGTGTCGACGAGCTCGTCGTCCATCACTCGCGGCACCGCGGCCGGGTCATCGACCGGGATCGTCGCTCCGTATTCGTAAATGAGCTCGTGGTTTGCACCGTAGAGCTGGGCGCCCGTCACTTCAGGATCGTGAGCGATGCCGACGATGATCTCCTCGGCGGTCGCCGTGTCTCCAAACGCAACCGCGGATCGGAGCTGCACCGAGGCAACCTCGGAGTAGCGCGCGGTCTTGCCGGCGAGGCGCTCGTCCAACCGCTCGGCCTGACGATGCACCAGGACCATCCCCACGACCACCACCGCCAGGACCGTCGGGACGACGGACAGGAACAGCAGCTTGTACCGGATGCTCAGACTCACATCCCTGAAGTCGTCCGCGACGGCGGGATATGCAGTCTCAAACAGCGAGCTTGGCGACAGCGGCGAGCAAGAGATCGGGCTTGAACGGCTTTACGAGCCAACCCTTTGCTCCCAAGGACTTGGCCCGCGCGATCAGCTCCGGCTTCCCCTCGGTCGTGAGCATCAAGATCGCTCCTTTGAACGTTCCGTCCTGGGCCAGAGAGCCGAGGAATTCCATGCCGTTCATCCGGGGCATTGTCACGTCGCATACGATCATCGAGATCGCTGGGGTCGCAGCGAGCTTGTCGCGTGCATCCAGGCCATCGACGGCCTCGACAGCCTCGTAACCGGCACCCTTCAGCGCGTTGCTCACCTGGCGCCGCACCAACGCAGAATCATCGACGACTAGAACCGTTTTCATGACATCTCCTCACGCGCTCGCGCGCAGTTGTTCTGCAGGTGCGTCGAGAGAGAACGTGCAACGCACGGTCGTTCCCTCACCCCTCTCACTGTGAATCTCCACGTCTCCGCCAGCGTCGCGACAGGTCGCACGCAGCGCGTCGAGACCTACACCGCGCCCCGAGATCTCGGAGACCTCCGTCGCCATCGAGAACCCGGTCGCGAACAGCGTCTCTTCGAGATCGCGTCGCGACGCCGTCGGCAATCCGCGGACAATCGCGCGCTCGCGCACGCCGTCCCAATCGACGCCGGCACCATCGTCGCGGACTTCGATCACGACCGTGTTCGCGTGAACCTCTGTCGACAACGCGATGCGAGCTGCTTCGGGCTTGCCCGCCGCGACCCGCTCGTCAGGCGCTTCGATGCCGTGCGAGACAGCGTTACGCACCGCGTGAACGAGCGCGGCGAACACCGGCTGAAACCGCTCGCCATCGAGACGGACGTCGTGATCACTGACCGCCACGATCGGCGGCGTCTTCTCCAACCGTACAGCGACGGCGATCGCCTGTTCGCCGAGTCGCGCGAGGTGCGGGCGCGTCGGATCGAGTCCCCATGCCTGGACACGCTGCGCCCACGCGGGCGTCGGAACCTCGATCGTGTCGACCACCGCCTCGAACTCGTCGCGCGCCACGATCACCGAGCGGTCGCTGCTCACGCCGAGCGGAGCGATCCGTGCTTCGAACGCCTGCCACGCGTCTCGCAGCTGCGCCTGCTGCTTGCTCGTCATCGGCTCGTCCTGCTCCGCGAGTGCGGACTCGAGCTCGTGCGCCGTCTCGACGAGACTCGTCGCTCCGAACAGGCCCGCGTTGCCCTTGAGCGTGTGAAGGCAGCGCAGCACCGTCGCCGTGTCACTGCCGGGGCGAGAGGTCATCTCGACGAGCTCTGCACCTTCGCGCAAGAACGCGGCAAATCCTGCGCGGTCGGGCGAGGCCTTCTCCATGACGGCGACGAGCTCGCGCTGGACAAGCTCCGCCCGCATGCGAGCCCGCTCCTCCGTGACGTCGGAGACAACCACGAGGAGCTCGCTCGGCGGTGATCCGATCGGCTTGTACTCGAACGCGAGCTCGCGGCCACCGCGCGTGGTCTTTGCGGGCAGCGTGTCGAGCGTGCACTCGATCGGCATGAACCCGTCCACCAGACCCTCGAAGCCCATCTTGATCCAGGCCGTCTCGTCGGCGGTAGCTGCTGCGTAGTCCCACCACCGCGCATTCGCCGGCGGCTCGCCGAACCACGTCGCGAGTGCGCGCGAGTGCTCCGCACCCATCGTGCCGTCGAAGCCGACGGTGACAAATCCCTGGGCGACGTTGTCGAGCACGCGCGCCATGTCGCCGTTGCGTTTGCGGACGATGCGCTCCAGGCCGAGCACGTTATCGAAGAAGCTCCGGGCGACGAAGCACGCTGCTACGGACTCGAGCACGACGAAGATCGCGTGGACGACGACCGACCAGAGCGTCGCGTTGTAGTTGAAGACCGTTTCCGGCATCACCAACCAGAGGACGAGGTGATGACCGGCGACCGTTGCCGCCGCGGCGAGCACGGCCATCGGATTGCCGAACACGCTGAGCAGCGCGATCAGTACGAAGAAGTAGAAGTGCATCTCGATCTGCATCGGACCGCGATCGATGTAGACGAGCACACCGCCCATCAACATCGCGGTCACGCCGAACACGACGCTCATCGTGCGCGGCTGCTCTTTCAGGGCCGTGTACGCGACGGTCGGGCCGAACATCACACCGAGCGCGAGCAGCAACGTCTCCTCGATGCGGCCCCCGCCCGCGACCGCGGCGATCACCACGAACACCGGCACGTGCAACCAGAAGAACGCGAGCGCGACGCGGTTCATGCGCTTCAAGTGCGCGGCCTCGTACTCGGTAACTTCCCGCGGAAGTCTCAGATAGTTGATCAAACGGTTCATGGTTCCGACGCCCTTCGTTCCAACCCCAGAGGATCCACGGCCGCTGCGAGCCGCGCGCTCGTGGCACAGCCGAACACGGGCAACGTATCGATCGACCTCGACTGCCGAGCGTCAGCGATGATCGCGACGTCGGCAAAGTGCCCGTCCTGTTTCGCGCGGCTGTACCCGCCGACATACGCGAGCGCTCCATCGGGCGCACGCACGATGAGCACCGGCGCTGCCTCGACGCCCACGCGCGTGCGCAGATCTGCGGGCCGCATCACGACGACCCGATAGCCGCGCGCACGCAACGCCGCGTCCTCGGGGCCCGCGCTCGCCGTGTCATCGGCGACGACGACGACTTCGTCCACACCGGGCTCGGCGCCGCGGGAAAGGAGGTGTTCGATCGTCTTCTTGGAGCACGTACACGAGCGATAGAAGACGTGCACCGCGGCCCACGTACTCGGACCTGGGAACAGCGTCGCCACCCCCGCGCGCAACGCGGCGTTGGAGCGGTCGGGCACCCGAAACGCCGCGTGCCGCAGCATCATCACCCCTCCGACAACAATGCCTACACCGGCCCATAGGGCCAGTAAGACGAACGCGACCTTGCGCGGCATGTCTCCTGCTTCGTCCGCTTGTGAACCATGTCGAGGGCTAACGAAACGTGAACGCCGGTCGACCATATGAGCAACACATGGCGGTGAAGGTGATGGTGGAAGCAAACTGTCCGGCTCGGAGGCAGATCCGAGCGACGAGCATGACGATCCGGATCGGTCGCGTGCGCGTGTTCCAGGAGCTCGAGGACATCGTGACAGCGGAGCTCGCTGCACTGCTCGGGCGCCCGCTCCGGCGGATCACCGGCGAGCGGAATCCCATCGTTCATTCGAGCGTCGTCCCACTCACGCTCGTCTCGGACCACCTCGCCGTCAATCTCGGGCTCGGCGTCGACGCGGTCGCGCGCGACAAACTGCGCGAGCTGCTGCTCGGCGGTGACGAGAACTGCGAAGCGATGCTCGACGCGCTGCGCGAGATGGCGAACACGGCAGGCGGAGCCGTCTGCCGAGTGGCTCTCGATCAAGGCGCGATGTTCACCCTGGGGCTGCCGTCCAACGATGACGTGTTCCGCGCGGGGCGTGGAAAGCGCCGCGAGTGGGCCATCACCGATGACGACGGGCTGTACCTGACGTGCGTCGCGATGCTCTCCGAGAACCGCACGACCCGCGTCGCACCGAGCGAGCTACGTGTGGGGATGGCGCTCGTCTCCGACGCCGTCCATCCCATCACCGGCAGGACGGTCGCGCTTGCGAACTGCGCGCTGACGCAGACCGCGATCGACGCGATCGCCGAATCGTTCGACGACACGACGCGGATCGAAGTCGCGCTCTAACGCAACGGGGACGGCACGGCCGTGCCCTGCGTGAAGTCGATGCGGTACTCGCTCGGCAGTTGATCTGGCGACGCGATGTTGATGTCGAGATCCTTCAGCAGGCCGTCGTGCAGCGAGTAGATCCACCCGTGGACCATGAGCTGCTGCCCGCGGCGCCACGCGTCCTGGACGATGGTCGTGTGGCACACATTCGCGACCTGCGCTTCGACGTTGAGCTCCGCGAGCCGGTTTGTCCGCTGCTCGAAGTCCGCGATCGCGTTGAGCTCCTCGCGGTTCCACAGGTGCACGTCGCGCACGTGGCGCAACCAGTTGTCGATGAGGCCGAGCGGCTGGTTGAGCATCGCGGCGCGGATACCGCCGCAGCCGTAGTGCCCGACGATCATGATGTGCTTCACCTTGAGCACATCGATCGCGTACTGCAGGACGCTCAGGCAATTGACGTCCGTGTGCTCGACGATGTTCGCGACGTTGCGGTGGACGAACAGCTCGCCGGGACCGCGACCGATGATCTCGTTCGCCGGGAGGCGGCTATCCGAGCACCCGATCCAGAGCAGCTCCGGATTCTGCGTGTTCTGCAGGCGCGTGAAGTACGTCGGATCCTCTTCGTTCGCGCGCGCGGCCCACTCTCGATTCGCTTCGAAGCACGAGTCGATGATGGGAGAGGTTTTGCTCATACCCGACGGTGGCCAGGTCGAAGCGCGTCCACGCATGGTCGGTCGGTACCACGCGGCGCTCCGGACCGCTAGGGTGACGGTGCGTCGCCGGGCAACGTGCAGAACGCCTTGGCGGGCGGAGTCAGCGTCGCCCGCGCGCCGGAGAAACCACCGGAGCCGAGAACGATGCGCGTCGCCTTGTCGGGGCTATCCCAGGCCTTGCACGGATCGCCTCCGCCCTTGCCGGTCTGCGGTGCGCCCCACACCTTCGTCAGCGTCTCTTCGCCGTTCTTGGGCAGATCGACCTCGATGCGCTCGAGCTTCTCGTCGGCGTCATCCATGTACGGGGTCAGGCGCACGCCGCGCGGTCCCGCCTCGAACGGAATGTAGCTGCCGTTCTTGGGCGCGGGCTCGAGCTTGGGCACGGCGGCCGTGATCTCGGCCTTGCTCATGCCCCAGTGCAGCTTCGCGAGCTGACCGAACAGCCCCGGCTTGTCGCCGAGGTACGTCTTGTCGAACGGCGTGAACGGCTTGTACTGCACCTCCGTCCGTCGCCCCATCTCCATGATGTTGATCTCCCACGCACCGTCGGGCGACAGCCACGTCGGACCAAAGGCCGCGCTCTCCTCGACGGGCGCGCCCCACAGCTTCTTTGCCTGCCCCGCGACATCTAGCTTGTCGAGCAGCTCCGCCTCGACACTCGCGACCTGGTCGATGTCGCCGTAGAACTGGATCCTATAATCGACGTTCTTGTAGCCAGACTCCGTCGTCAGCGATGGGCTGCCACTGTGGTTCGGCGTCGGATGCGCGTCCTTGAACAGCGCCTTCACATCGGCCTGCGTCATGCCGTACTTCACTTTCGCGAGATCGCCCGGCGGCTCCGGCTTCGCGAACAGCGAGAGGTCGGCGGTTTTGCCCGTCGAGCCACCTTTGCAGGCGGCGACGGTCACGAGTGCGAGCGCGATGCACGTGAATTTCACGGCGCCGACGCTACCTCAACTCACTGCTTGGCGTGCGCTGCGAGAACGTCCGCGACGCAGAGCGTGAGCTTCTGCGCGTAGGGCACGTGGAGGAACTCGTTGGGTCCGTGCGCGTTGGAGTTGGGTCCGAGCACGCCCGTGATGCAGAACTGCGCCTTGGGGAACTTCTCGCCGAGCATGAACATGAACGGGATGGTTCCGCCCTCGCCCATGAACATCGACGGCTTTCCAAAGTAGGCATTGCTCGCAGCGTCGAGCGCCTTCTCGAGCCACGGCGCGAGCTCCGGTGCATCCCAGCCCGCGCTCGCCGTCGCACCCGTAAAGCGCACGACCGCGCCGTACGGCGGATCCTTCTCGAGCACGGCCTTCACCGCCGCTTGCGCCGTCACCGGATCCACGTGCGGCGGAATGCGGATCGAGAGCTTCAGCGTCGTCTTGGGGCGCAGCACGTTGCCGGCGTCCTTGGGCAGCGGCCAGCCTTCCGCACCCGTGATCGCCAGACCCGGGCGCCACGTACGATTGAGGATCAGCTCCGTGTTGTCCTTGGTGACAGGCTCGACGCCCGTCTGGAGCGGGAACTTGTTCCACACCTCGTCCCCGATCACCTCGGCCGTCTTCGCGGCCTGCATCACGCGCTGCTTGGGAATCTGCGTCGCGAGCTCGGCGAGCTTGACCACGCCCGTGTGCGAATCATCGATCCGATCGAGCAGCTGACGCACGATGCGCTCGCTCGCCGCGATCACGCCCGTGCCGTCGCCAGAGTGAACGCCCTCGGTGAGCAGCGAGACCTCGAGGTTGCCGATCACGAGGCCGCGCAGCGACGTCGTCGACCACAGCTGGTCATAGTTCGCGCATCCCGAATCGAGACACACGACGAGCGACAGGTCGCCGATCTTGGGCTGCAGGTGCTCGATGTATGCGGGCAGGTCATAGCTGCCGCTCTCCTCGCACGCCTCGATCAAGATCACGCAGCGCGCGCGGGGCGTCTTGTCGCGATCGAGTGCGTTGATCGCCGTGAGCGACGCGAAGATCGAGTAGCCGTCGTCGGCGCCGCCGCGACCGTAGAGCTTGTCGCCCTCGATCACCGGCGTCCACGGGCCGAGCCCCTCGCGCCAGCCGGTCATCTCCGGCTGCTTGTCGAGGTGGCCGTACAGCATCACCGTGTCGCCCGCTTTGCCGCCCGTACCGGGGATGTCGATGAAGATGACCGGGGTGCGCGGCTTGCCGTCCTGCTTGAGCCGGACGACCTCGAGCGTCGCGCCCGCGGGCAGCTGCTTCTTGGCCCAGCCCGCGAGGAGCTCGACGGCCTTGTCCATGTGGCCGGCTTCGACCCAGTCGGGCTGGAAGGCGGGCGACTTGTTAGGGATCTTGATGTAGTCGACGAGCGTCGGAACGATCGAGCTCTTGAACGTTTCGGCGACCCAAGCAGCAGTTGCGTCGGAGGGCATGCGCCGACCATACGACCGATGCTGAGCGGGTGCTACCGAGGTACGATGCCTCGTGGCGAGCAAAGCAAAACAGAAGAGAAACGCTAATTCGAAGGATGCGCCCCCCACGCCCAAGCCCAAGCCGGGCGCCAAGGACAAGAGTCGCTGGCGAGATCGCAAGCCGTGGTCACCCGCTCCGCCCGGTGCTCGTCAGCGTCCCCCGCGCTAGCATTCCTCACTAACTCCGGTGCGTCACGACATCTCGTCCAGGTAAGGCGTTGTCTGTCCGGACGGCAGCCAAGCATCCAAGCCCAGTGCCTTCGTCGAAGGACGCACCCGCTCTGAACCGATCCCAAAAATCGGGCTCGGGCTCGGGCTCGGGCTCGGGTCAACCGAGCTGAGCCCTGGGGTTAGTTCCTGCCCGAAATCGCGGGCTGCTTACGAGGTCTTAGGACACTACACAGAGGTCCTGGGTCTCGTATATTTGGAGCCGATGGTGATCCGCTTAGCCGACGAAAAGAAGCCGCCCGTTCATAAGGGCGATCGGCAAACGGGGTTGGTGCTCGAAGAGCGCACCAAGACCAAGAAGCCACCGATGTACAAGGTGCTGCTGCACAACGACGACTACACGACGCGCGAGTTTGTCGTGTGGGTCCTGCAGTCGGTCTTCCACAAGAACGAGGGCGACGCGATCGCGGTCATGTCCCACGTTCACAACAACGGCGTGGGTGTCGCGGGCGTCTACACGTTCGAAGTCGCGGAGACCAAGGTCACCAAGACGATGCACCTCGCCAAGGCCCAGCAGTTTCCTCTGCAACTCTCGATCGAGCCGACGGACTAGAAAGAGGCCTCCATGCTGTCACCTGAACTTCAAGCGACCCTCGCCCGTGCTGTCGACGACACGCGTGGGCGGCGCCACGAGTACCTGACGCTCGAGCACCTCCTGCTCTCGATCCTCGACGACCCGAGCGGCGCCGACATCGTGACCAAGTGCGGCGGCGACGTGGAGAAGCTCCGCGGTGATCTCGAACGCTTCCTCGACGAGGAGGTCGACGAGCTGCCGGATGGCGAAGAGAGCGGTCCTGATCAGACGCTCGCGTTCCAGCGCGTGCTGCAGCGTGCGGCGATGCACGTACAGGCGGCTGGCCGTCAGCAGATGACGACGGGCAACGTGATCGCGTCGATGTTCCGCGAGCGCGACAGCCACGCGGTGTACCTGCTCGAGAAGCAGGGCGTCTCGCGGTTCGACATCATCAACTACATCTCGCACGGCGTGTCCAAGGTCGAAACGGGCGGTGGCCCCATCGCTCCGCGCACGCGCGGCGTCGAGGAGAACGGCGAAGACGACAGCAAGATGGCGAACCCGCTCGAGAGCTTCTGCGTCGACCTGACGGCGCGCGCTCGCGAGGGAAAGATCGATCCGTTGATCGGTCGCGTCGACGAGCTGGAGCGCATGATCCAGGTGCTCTCGCGCCGCCGGAAGAACAACCCGCTGCTCATCGGCGAGCCGGGCGTCGGCAAGACCGCATTGGCCGAGGGCCTCGCGCTGCGCATCGTCGCGGGCGAGGTCCCCGAGCCGCTCAAAGAGGCAACGCTGTACTCGCTCGACATGACGGCCGTGCTCGCGGGCACGCGCTATCGCGGTGACTTCGAGGAGCGCCTCAAGGCCGTGATGAAGGTCCTCATCGCGGACAAGAAGTCGATCCTGTTCATCGACGAGATCCACAACATCATCGGAGCCGGTGCCACCTCGGGAGGCACCATGGACGCCGGCAACATCCTCAAGCCACCGCTGTCCAACGGCGACCTGCGCTGCATCGGCGCGACGACGTTCAAGGACTACCGCCAGGCGTTCGAGAAGGATCGCGCGCTCGCACGTCGCTTCCAGCGCATCGACATCGGCGAGCCGTCGGTCCCCGAGGCGATCGAGATCCTCAAGGGTCTGCGCTCGCGCTACGAGGACCACCACGGCGTGAAGTTCACGGATCCGGCCATCGAGGCCGCCGTCGAGCTCGCCGCGCGCCACATCTCTGGCTCGCAGCTGCCCGACAAGGCGATCGACGTGATCGACGAAGCCGGCGCGAAGGTCCGGCTGATGAAGCCGGAGGATCGTCCGACGGAGATCCGCCCGTCGCTGATCGAGGAAGTCGTCGCGAAGATCGCGCGCATCCCGACGCGCTCGGTGAACACCGCCGACAAGAAGAAGCTCGGCGATCTCGAGGGTGACCTCAAGAAGATGATCTACGGCCAGGACGCTGCGATCGAGCAGCTCGCGCAGGTCAT
This sequence comes from Kofleriaceae bacterium, assembly GCA_036499725.1. GTDB lineage: Bacteria > Myxococcota_A > Polyangia > Haliangiales > Haliangiaceae > JABFXX01. The sequence goes on along the minus strand of DASYDE010000030.1, from coordinate 179,458 downwards.
CAAGCTGTCGCGCGCCGGCCTTGGCCATCCCGACAAGCCGACGGGCTCGTTCCTGTTCGCGGGACCGACGGGCGTCGGCAAGACGGAGCTCGCGAAGCAGCTCGCCAGTGTTCTCGGCGTGGAGTTCCTCCGCTTCGACATGTCCGAGTACATGGAGAAGCACACCGTCTCCCGTCTGATCGGCGCGCCTCCGGGCTACGTCGGCTTCGACCAGGGCGGTCAGCTCACGGATGCGATCAACAAGCACCCGTACTCGGTCGTGCTCCTCGACGAGATCGAGAAGGCGCACCCCGACATCTACAACATCCTTCTCCAGGTCATGGACCACGCATCGTTGACCGACAACAACGGCCGCAAGAGCGACTTCCGCAACGTCATCCTGATCATGTCGTCCAACGCGGGCAGCCGCGAGATGGCGGCCGGTCGCATCGGCTTTGGCGATACGATCGCGGACTCCAAGGAGGGCAAGAAGGCGCTCGAGAAGGTGTTCACGCCCGAGTTCCGCAACCGCCTCGACGGCACCGTGTTCTTTGGCGCCCTCCCCCCGGAGGTCATCAAGAAGGTCGCGCGGAAGTTCCTCGACGAGCTCGATGGTCAGCTCGCGGAGAAGAAGGTCGAGCTCGAGGTCAGCCCGGCCGCGCTCGACTGGTTCGTCGAGCACGGCTACGACAAGGCGATGGGTGCTCGCCCGATGGCGCGCCTCGTCCAGAGCACGCTCAAGGCACCGCTCGCGAACGAGATCCTGTTCGGCAAGCTCACGGAAGGCGGCATCGCGTTCGTGGACGCCGTCGACGGCAAGATCGAGATCAAGTACGAGCCGATGAAGGCCCCCTCCGATGGGGAGCTTGTCACGGCGAACTAGAGACTTACGTCGGGCATGCGGCTTGAACGAGCCGTTACTGCCATGCCCGACAACAACGATTTCGAAGACATTCCGACGCCCCCCGCGCTGGCGAGCGTGGCCCCTGCGGAGCCCGCCGCGGACCGTGCAGCTCTGACTCGCGCACTGCGCGACCTGGAGTCAGCGAAAGCCCGAGTCGAACGCGACGCGAAAGCCGCTGCAGACGATGCGCGTAAGAAGCTCGTCACGCAGATCCTGCCGGTCCTCGACAACCTCGAGCGCACCATGAAGGCTGCGGACGACAGCGGTGATGCACCTGCGGTCGCCGAGGGCGTGGGCCTCGTCCACAAACAGCTCGTCGGCGTGCTGAAGGGCTTCGGCGTGGACCGCATCGACGCGAGCAACGCGCGTTTCGATCCAAAGCTGCACGAGGCGCTCTCGACGGTTCCCGTCATCGACCCGCTCGCGAACGGCCTCGTCCTCGACCAGATCGAGCCGGGCTATCGGTTCGGCGAGCAGTTGCTCCGCCCCGCCAAGGTCATCGTCGCCAAGTACAGCCCGGCTCGTCAGCCCGCTCCGACGCGCTGGTACTGACGGGGTGTGGTGTGAAGGCGCGTTGACGACATCTGCGTCGCCGCACCTCCACGCGCCTTTCTGAGCCCGCGGGACACGTGGCACGAGCGCTGCTCGATGGCGTGGCATGCGCCTATGCCTAGCCTCGCTTCTCCTCCTCTCGTCTTCGCTCGTCGCCTGCACCGGCAGTGATGACAGCGCATCGCCCGGTGATGGTGGAGGCCAATGCACCGAGACGTCCTCGACGATCTCGTTGCCGCTCTCGCAGTTCACGACGACCAGCGGCAACACGCAGACCACGCAGTGGACGCTGCTCGCTCCGATGTCGACGACAAGCGTGCTCGCATACTCGAACGATGCGACGGGGGCCCCGCGTGTAGCCGTCCTCGATGCGACCGGTGCGCACGACGTCGCCTCGATCGCCGGCGGCGCGAACTACTATCTGCGCGCCGCGCGTGTCGGCGAGTGCGCGATGCTGAGCGCGAAGAACGGCCTCGGGCTCGCGTGCCCTGGTCAACCGTACGAAGCGGCGGGCCAGGACTTCGACACGAGTGGAAGCGATCCATTGTTCGCGCTCGAGGCTGGCGGCGAGATGATCGCGTTCACCCAATCGTATGCAGCGTTCACGCAGATCACGCGCAGTGGTCCCGGCCAGTGGACGCGCGAGGAGCAGTTCGAGTCGTCGATCTCCTACCCGACGGACGCGTTGCTCGCGAATGGCTCGCCGGTCGCCTGCTTCATCGACGCGGGTGGTCACGCCGTCGTGACGTACGGCGGCTCGCGCGTGCGGTCGGCGGCCAAGGCGCAGTGGTGCAAGCTCGCGCTCGCAGGTGACACGCTCACCGCCGTGACGGATATCGGCAGCGTCGCGCAGCCGCTCGCGTCGTTCGGAGCCGATGGCGTGCTCGCGCTCGCCGGCACACTCCCCGCGATGTCCACGCCCACGCGCCTCGTCTCGCTCGGTGGAGCTCCGGCCGCGCTCGCGACCAAGGGCGGGGGCGGCGTCGTGATCACCGCGCTCGATGGCAGTGCGTCGAAGACGATCCCCGTTCTGGGCGGAAGCACTCCCGCACTCGATGTGAACGGCAACGCGCTCACCGTGATCTCGACGGCAACGGACTCGACGAGCGGCTCGATGCCTCAGTACACGCAGACGGTGCTGTTCGAGACGCACTGCCTCTAAGAGTAGGAAACGAGTCGCGCCCCTGCGTCATCCCACCGCAGGTACGGACGAAGCCACGGGATCGCCGCCTTGTAGCGAATACCCCGTTTCCCTATAGTCCGCGCGTACCTATGAGCTGGTTTGGACGCTACTCGCGCTCGTCGATCGGAGCGAAGCACATCATGGCCATCACGGGCCTGCTGCTGCTTCTGTTCGCGATCCAACACATGGTCGGTCACCTGCAGATGTTCGGGGGGCGGGAGCTTTACAACTCCTATGCGCACTTCCTGCAAGAGCTGTGGGAAGTGAAGTGGCCGGTCCGCATCGGGTTGATCCTGCTCGTGCTGATTCACTCCGCGCTCGCGATCGGCCTCGTCGCCAAGAACCGCGCTGCGCGCCCAGTGGGCTACGCGATGTACAAGCCGAGGTACGCGTCCGTCGCGGGCCGCACGATGGCGTACACGGGTCTCGTGGTGTTCGCGTTCCTCGCGTTCCACATCCTGCACTTCACGGTCGGCCAGATCCAGCCGCAGTACTTCCACCAGGTCGTCAATGGCAAGTACGACGCGTACGGCATGTTCGTGCACGGCTTCCAGCAGCCGGCCATCTACGGCATCTACCTCATCGGCATCTTCCTGTTGTCCACGCACCTCTCTCACGGTGCGGCGAGCTGGGCGCAGACGCTTGGCTGGCGCCACCCGAAGTACCCGCTCGACAAGCTGGGTACCTTGATCGGTTGGGGTCTCTTCCTCGGCTACATGATCCCGCCCACGGCGGTTCTCCTCGGAATTATCAAGCCATGAACCTCGACTCCAAAATCCCGTCCGGCCCCATCGAAGAGAAGTGGGAGCACGCGAAGTTCAACTACAAGCTCGTCAACCCGGCGAACAAGCGCAAGTACAAGGTCATCGTCGTCGGCTCCGGCCTCGCCGGTGGCGGTGCAGCAGCGACGCTCGCCGAGCTCGGCTACGACGTGGCGTGCTTCTGCTTCCAGGACTCGCCGCGCCGCGCTCACTCGATCGCCGCGCAGGGCGGCATCAACGCGGCCAAGAACTATCAGAACGACGGCGACAGCGTTCACCGTCTGTTCTACGACACCGTCAAGGGCGGCGACTTCCGCTCGCGCGAAGCCAACGTGCATCGCCTCGCCGAGGTCAGCGTCAACATCATCGACCAGTGCGCCGCGATGGGCGTTCCGTTCGCTCGCGAGTACGGCGGCACGCTCGCGAACCGCAGCTTCGGTGGCGCGCAGGTCTCGCGTACGTTCTACGCGCGTGGCCAGACGGGCCAGCAGCTGCTGCTCGGCGTGTACTCCGCGCTCGAGCGCCAGATCGGCGCCGGCAAGGTGACGATGTTCCCGCGCACAGAGATGCTCGACGTCGTCGTCGAGGACGGCCGCGCTGTCGGCATCGTCGTGCGCGACCTCGTGACGGGTCAGATCACGTCGCACGGCGCGCACGCGGTCATCCTCGCGACGGGCGGCTACGGCAACACGTTCTTCCTGTCGACGAACGCGAAGGGCTGCAACGTCACCGCGACGTACCGCGCGTACAAGAAGGGCGCGGGCTTCGCGAACCCCTGCTACACGCAGATCCATCCGACGTGCATCCCCGTCGCGGGCGATTTTCAGTCGAAGCTCACGCTGATGTCCGAGTCGCTCCGCAACGACGGCCGCGTGTGGGCGCCGAAGAAGAAGGAAGACGTCGGCAAGCACCCGGATCAGATCGCGGAAGCGGATCGCGACTACTACCTCGAGCGCAAGTACCCGAGCTTCGGCAACCTCGCGCCGCGCGACATCGCGAGCCGCGCCGCCAAGGAGCAGTGCGACGACGGTCGTGGCGTCGGTCCCGGCGGCAAAGGCGTGTACCTGGATTTCAAGGATGGCATCAAGCGCGACGGCGAGGACAAGATCCGCGAGAAGTACGGAAACCTGTTCGACATGTACGAGCGCATCACGGGCGAGAACCCGTACCGCGTCCCGATGCGCATCTACCCGGCCGTGCACTACACGATGGGTGGTCTGTGGGTCGACTACAACCTGCAGACGACCATCCCCGGCCTGTTCTGCATCGGCGAGGCGAACTTCAGTGATCACGGTGCGAACCGCCTCGGCGCCTCCGCGCTGATGCAGGGCCTCTCCGACGGTTACTTCGTCATCGCTCCGACGCTCGGCAACTACCTCGCCGGCATCAACGCGGCGACGCAGAAGTCCGACGTCACGAGCGCTGCGTTCAAGACGTCAGAGGCCGAGTCCAAAGCGAAGCTCGACAAGCTGATGAGCATCAAGGGCAAGCGCACCGTGGACTCGTTCCACAAAGAGCTCGGCCACATCATGTGGGAAGACTGCGGCATGGCGCGCTCGCGAGAGTCGCTGACCAACGCGCTACAGAAGATTCCCGCGCTCCGCGAAGAGTTCTGGAAGAACGTGACCGTGCTCGGCGAGCGCGACTCGTTCAACCAGTCGCTCGAGAAGGCGAACCGCGTCGCGGACTTCCTCGAGTTCGGCGAGCTGCTCTGCAAGGACGCGCTCGAGCGCGAAGAGAGCTGCGGCGGTCACTTCCGCGTCGAGTACCAGGACCAAGGCGAAGCGAAGCGCGACGACGAGCACTTCGCGCACGCGGCCGTGTGGGAATACACCGGCCAGCTGACGCCACCGATCCGCAACACCGAGCCCCTCGTGTTCGAGAACGTCAAGCTCGCGACCCGGAGCTACAAATGAGCGACACCATCAACATCACGGTCCACGTCTGGCGTCAGAAGGACGCGAAGGCGCCGGGCAAGATGGTCACCTACCCGGTGAAGAACGTCTCGACGCACGCGTCGTTCCTCGAGATGCTCGACATCCTCAACGAGTCGCTGATCGAGAAGGGCGACGAGCCCGTCGCGTTCGATCACGACTGCCGCGAAGGCATCTGCGGCATGTGCTCGTTGATGATCAACGGACGCCCGCACGGCGGCCAGCGCGCGACGACCACGTGCCAGCTGCACATGCGCACGTTCGAGAACAACGCCGAGATCTATATCGAGCCGTGGCGCGCCTCCGCGTTCCCGGTCATCAAGGATCTCGTCGTCGATCGCACGCCGTTCGACCGCGTGATCGCGGCCGGCGGCTTCATCACCGCGAACGTGGGCTCGGCCCCCGACGCGAACGATGTGCTCGTCCCCAAGGAGAGCGCGGATCGCGCGATGGACGCCGCGGCGTGCATCGGTTGCGGTGCCTGTGTGGCCGCGTGCCCGAACGGCTCCGCGATGCTGTTCGTCGCTGCGAAGCTCGCGCACATGCACAACCTCCCGCAGGGCCAGGCCGAGCGCTCGCACCGCACGCAGGCGATGGTCACGGCGATGGACGCTGCCGGCTTTGGCAACTGCTCCAACCACTACGAGTGCGAGGCGGCGTGCCCCAAGGACATCAAGCGCGACGTCATCGCGCAGATGAACCGCGACTACGCCAAGAGCACGTTCGTCGCGCGCGATCGCAGCCTCAAGGCCGACGGCGCGGGGTGAGTCCTCGTTGGCAGAGGTCCGACGTCTGCCACCTCCGTTAGGCCAGCTCTCTGGCAAAGAGCGGTCACGATCTCGCGAGTGCGATCTGGCTGGGCGACAATGGGAGCATGCGAGCTCTTCTGTTGGCGGCAGTTCCCGTGGTGCTTTCGTCGGCCGTCGCGTTGGGACAACCAGGGCAGGATCCGAGTGGCCCTCCGGCACCCGCGCCGGTGATGGCGCCGCCTCCGCCGCCTGCGCCCACGGCGGTCGGCGCTGACCCGCTGCACTCGGGCAACTTCGTCATGCTCGACCGGTTCGACATGACCAATCGCGTCGGACTCGAGGCCACCTACGTCGATGTCGACGGCAATGGCGACGGCAATCTGTTCGGCTTCAACTTGCACGGCAGCTACATCGATCCGGCATCGCATTTCGGTGGCTACGCGTCCGTCCCCCTCGCTGCGATCGTCGGCAGTGATCACGACGACACGGGCACGATCGGCAACATCGAAGCGGGCGCGCTCTACGCGGCGCCGATCAACGAGCAAGCGGGCGTCGTCGTCCGCGTCGGTGGCGTCTTTCCGACCGCGCCCGACGACAACACGACCAAGATCATCGCGAACGCCTACTCCGGCTACGCCCGTCCCGGCGATCTCGCGCTCGCGGTTCCGAATGCGAAAGGAGTCCGGCTCTCTGCCTCCCCGATGTACCGGTCAGGAAAACTGTTCGCGCGCGTCGACGCCGGAGTCGACATCGTTTGGATGGAGCAGTCCGGATTAGGCGGAGGTACCGGACCGACCTCCAGCGAGCGCGGGACGTTCATCCATGCCGCGGGCGGCATCGGCGCGGACCTGCAGAGCGTCCAGATCATGGGCGAGCTCGGCTTCGTGAACGTCTCGAGCGAGAACTCCGACAGCAACAGCACCGAGAACCTGGCGATCAGCGCGCGCATCCCGAGCGGTCAGTTCGCCCCCTACGCCGCGCTGATCCTGCCGCTCGACAGCGACGTGAACAAAGCGATCAATCTGTTCTTGACCGTCGGTTTCGACGCGAAGATCTAGATCGCGGGTTTGACGGCGTGGACGCGCTCGGGCGTCGGCGCGATCGTCGCGCGCACGAGGTACGGCGCCGGGTCGACGTAGTGGGTGCGCGTCGCGTCACCACGCTCGCCAGCCTTGTTCGGAATCTCGAGGCTGAAGTGACAATGCGGCTTGGCCTCGAACACGGCCGTCGCGCCGAGCGTGCCGAGGTACTGACCAGCGCGGACGCGGTTGCCGACCTGCATCTGACCGTCGACGTCGTCCATGTGCATGTATGCCGTGATCGCGCCATCGTCGTGCTGGATGCGCACGTAGCGACCGCTGCGCCCATCGCGACCCAGCTCGCTACGCTCGACATGAATGATCGTGCCGTCAGCGACAGAGACGAGCGGGCGCCCTTCGGGACCATCGAGGTCGATGCCGCAGTGGCCCAAGCCGCACTCCGCACGCTCGATGCCGACGCGCTCCGCACCGAAGTGGCGCGACGCCTGGGCGGGCATCAGCTCCGCGCTCGCGGTCACCGGATGGACCCAGCCCTGGAGCGACGGATACGCCTCGTCGAGAGGAATGCCGTCCGTCGACGGAACCGGATAGCGCTCCTCGAGCGACTCTGCGTGGGGCGCGACAGGCGCGCGCTCGTGCGTCGCGATCGAGGACGGAATCACCAGCGCTTCGGTCTCCACCACGTCGACATTCGCCATCGCTGCGGAGGCAGGCGCGTCGTTGTGCACGCCGACCGCGATGCTGATGCCGGCGGCGACGAGCAGCGCAGCGGTGGCCGCGACGCGGCGCATGATGGGCCCGCGATCGCGCTGCGAGCTGACGGTACCCGAGGGGAGCGCCGGACTCACCAGCGTCGGCGCGACGGGCTCATCGCGCTTGTCGTAACAGCGCTGGTGCCACAGCTGCACGCCGTGCAACGACACGACGGGACGACCCTCGTGCAATGCGACCGCGCTCTGGCAGCGCGGACACCCTTGACCCATGGGAAAACCGTATCGCACCGGTTATCGAAACGTGTGACGGAGCGAGATCGATCTTTGCGACGTGCTGTCGATTGCCAACGGCGTGTAGGTAACGAAGCTACTTCGTCGCCTTCTTCATGATCACGAGGTGATTCGAGTGCGCCTTGGTGCCGTCGTAGTAACCGAAGCGGAACGCGAGGGGGCGCTTCGGCTCCTTCTCCCACTCGGCTTTCCACTCGGGCGCGATGCCATTGCCCGCGCCGATGTGCGCCTTTGCGAACTCGCCGTAGGTCTCGTACGTGAAGCCGGCCGGCGTTCCCCACCTGGGCGCGATGCCGGTCGCGTCGCTGACCATCCACTGCACGTGACCGAGTAGGTAATTGCGGATCGTCTGGAACTGCGTCCACGACAGCAAGTAGCTCGCGGCCTTGGTCATCGCAGAGATGTCGCCCTTGAGCTCGAGGTGCTTGATGACGCGCGGATCTTCTTTGAGGTGATCGTCATCGAGGTTCACCTGGATGTGCCGATAGATCTGCACGCGACCGCCCGGCTTCTTGAAGCGGAGCTCGGCGTTCGCGAAGATGCGGTTATTCGTGGACGCCTTGCCCTTGAGCGGGTCCGGTGCCTTCTTGATATCGGCGTCGGTGAGGTACTCGATCTCGCCCGTCTTGCTGAGCTTGAAGTAGCGCAGCGACACGACCTCGTAACCGTGGACCTGGAGCGCGGAGAGGCCGAACACGAGCTGCGTCGGCAGCTGACCGCCGCGCATCGCGTCGATCATGTTCAGCGTGTTCGAGAAGTTCACGTGATAGAGGAAGTGCAGCTCGTACTGGATGACGGCGAGCGCGCGATCGAGGCCCTGCTTGCCCTGGATGATCGCGGGCGTCGTCCCGATCGTGTCGATCTCCGGATCGTAGTTCTCGCCGCTCATCTTCGGCTTCTCGGGCTTGGTCTTGGTGACCTTCGCCGCTTTGACGCGGCCCGGGTTCTGGCGCAGCACGTCGAGCGTGCGCGGATCGCCGGCCGGCTCCAGCGAGAGCGTCGTGATCTCGTCCGCGTCGGGATAGACCGTCAGCGCGGTCGAGAGATCGGCGCCCGCGAACGGGTAGACGACCTTCTTCGGGATGTTGTTGGGCACGTGCTCCGCGAACCAGGGCTTCGCGATCTTCACCCAGCTCTCGGCGTATGCGTTCTGCGTCTGCTTGATCGCCGCGCAGTGCTGCTCGATGCGCTCGGTGGGGAAGCCCTCGGGGATCGCGCCGCCACCACACGACGCGACCGCGACAAGGGCCTTCGCGACCGGCGTGAAGTCGTAGCCAGGCGGGTTCGCATCGGCGGCTGTCTGTGTCGCAGGCTGCGCGTCGATCGCGGGCGCTAGAGCACACAGTGCAGCGACTACAACAAAGGCCAGGCGACGCATCGGCGGGACTATGCCACGGGCCTCCGCGCGCTAAGGTCCCGAATATGACGATCAACGATGCGAAGGTGCGGGAGATCCTGACGGGGTCGCCCAACATCGCGGTGCTCGGCATCAATGACGAGCCGGAGAAGGCCGCGTACTACGTACCGGAGTACCTGCACCAAGAGGGCTATCGGATCATCGGCGTGAACCCCAAGCTCGCGGGCAAGACGATGTTCGACACCACGGTGCGCGCGACGCTCGCCGCGATCGACGAGCCCATCGACCTCGTCGACGTGTTCCGTCGCCCCGATCTCATCCCGCAGCATGTCGAAGACATCCTCGCGATGAAGCCGCGACCCAAGGTCGTCTGGTTCCAGCTCGGGATTCGCAACGACGACGCGGCGCACGTGCTCGAAGCTGCGGGAATCACCGTCGTGCAGAATCGGTGCACCCTCGCCGATCATCAGCGACTAGGGCTCGGCGCTCCGTCGCGGTGAGCGCGAGCGCGCGGTTCTCCGCCCTCCCGCTGCAGAATTAGCGCGTAGTTAGCGTGGCACGACCGCTGCTCCACCCGGGGGATGCTCGACTCCACTACTGCCAAAGATCTCATCAAGCCGCACATGCCTGTCGTGTGCTCGGAGAACGGCCAGTTCGCGACGGTCGATCACCTCGAGGGTACCGACCAGGTGAAGCTGACCAAGGACAAGAACGGCGTGCATCACTTCATCCCGCTGAGCTGGGTGACGTCGGTGGACGACAAGGTCCACATCGATCGCCCGGGCGACCAGGCGATGAAGGAGTGGTCGACCGCGCCCAAGGCCGGAAAGGCGTAGAGCGATGAGCGCGGCTTGCGACGAGCAACACAAGAGCTCGACGGACGCGACCCGTGGCATGTACCTCGCCGACCGCGTGCTCGCACGCAAGTCGGAGCTCGAGGACGCACTCGCCGATAGCGGTCCTCAGCAAGTACTGCTGCGCAAGGCGCTCGAGACCGCCCTCGCCACGGTGTACGCGCTGATGACCGGCGACCTCGCGCATCCATCCGACGTGATCGCGCGCGATCTCAACCGCTGGCTCGAGCGCAACAAGCACCTCGCGCGCTAGAGCGACGAGAGAAACGCGACGAGGTCTGCGCGCTGCGCGTCCTCCAGCGTTTCGAACGACGCCATCCCATGCACGCTCCCCTGGCCTCTCACGAGGGCCTCGAGCGTTTCGGCGCTGCCATCGTGATAGTACGGCGCGCTCGCAGAGAGCCCGACAAGGCTCGGCGTATCGGCATTCGCGAGCGCGGAACCAAACGCGTGCGTCTCGCGATCCGTGTAGAGCTTTCCGCTGTGGCATTCGCTACATCCCGTCGCCGAGAACACGGCCCGTCCGCGCATGACCGCGTCGCGGTCGAGTGTGGGCGCGCGCGGCGCAGGCAATTGCTCGACGTACGCCACGAGGGCCTGCATCTCCTTTGTCTCGAGACCGCGTCCACCGAGACGCAGGATCGTCGCCTCGATGCTCCTCGCGAGCGTGGGTGACTCCGCGTTCCACTTGTACGGGGCCGTCGCCTTCAACCGTCCCGCGAGGATGGGCGTCTGCAGCGTGAGCTCGTGGATCTTCCAGCTCACGCCATCAGTACGTCCGTCGATGTGGCACGTCGAGCACGTCATCGCGCGCGCGTGGTTGATCGAGGGATTCGTCCGATAGAACAGCTCGAAGCCGTCATGCTGCGCCTTGCTGAGCCGGGAGGCCGCAACCGCGGTGCCTTCGACGGTGGGAATCGCCTGCGAGACTGCCGCGGTGTCCACCCGGACGACCGTGCGCGTGAACGAGCACCACGCGTACACGGAGTCGATTCCGACGACGAGACCGTCGACGCCACAGCGATCTTTCGTCGCCACGAATTGATCGGCCGCGCGCGACTCTGTCTCTGCTGTCGATGCGTGCGTGAGATTGGGCAGCACGAGAAACGAATCGCTACCGAGGCCACCGACGTACAGCGTGTCACCGTGCGCATCCCACGCCATCGAGCGCGGCTGGTGGACTCGCACCTCGCCTGCCACTTGCCCGGTCTTCTGCGTGAACGTCAGGAACGCGATGTGTTGCGTGATCGGTGTCTGCATCGACCCGCCGTAGCGCTCGACGGCAAACGAGACACCCGCGTCGGGCACGGCGCGCGTGAACGGGGCGACAGCCCGATACGCATCGAGAAACGTGACGGCGCCGTTGCCGCGCGCGAACGCCGGACCGGGCACGCAGTCATCGCACGTGAGATCGAACGCGAGCTGCGATACGGCGTGCGAACCGAGCGCGATCTCGTCGAGTCCCCCGACGCGCATGGAGCTCACGAGCGCGCGTGTACCGTCAGGCGAGACGGCAATGCCGCGCGCTTCCGATGAGATCGCGGCGCGCCACTTCTCCTCTCCTGTCTGAGCATCGAGCGCGACGAGGGTTCGATCGGCGATGGTCGTCACGAGGAGCGTCGTGCGATCCGGCGTCAGCGCCACACCGAACGGTTCGACCGGCGTCTTCCATTGCGCGACGACGGCGAGCTTGTCGGTCACGTTGACCACGGCGATGCGATCGTTCATGCGGTCGGCGACGAACGCGACGCTCCGCGCGGGGTCGTAGACGAGCTCGCCCGCGCGCGGTGCGATGGCGACCTTTGCGATCACCTTGCCGTTCGCATCCGTGCGAGCGAGCGTGCCGCTGTCCTCGTCGATCGCGATCACACCGTCCAAGACAGCCGCGAGCCGAGCACTGGACAGGTACGGTTGACCGGGCAGTGGGGGCGGCAACGGCGGTTCGGCGGGCGGCGACGGAGCAGGCGTGGGAACGAACGCGGTTCTGGCGGGCGAAACGGGCGCAGTGGTGGCTGCCGGCGCTCCGCACGCCGCGACCATCAACGCGCCCACGACGACGGTCGTGCGGGTCATCGCGCCCATGACACCGATTCGCCGACCTAGGTTTCAACAATCGTTAGCGGGTGGGGTATGACCCCGCCGTGCGCGTCCTCATCCAGCATCGGAGCCGCTACGTGTATCCGACGCCGACGCTGCTGGGACCACAGACGATCCGACTGCGCCCGATGGACCACGCGCGCGCACACATCGAGAGCTATCGCCTGGAAGTCGCTCCGGAGAACCGCGTGCACTGGCAGCGCGATCCGCACGGCAACCACGTCGCACGCGTCACGTTCAAAGCCGGCGAGCGCGTGGAGCAGCTCGCGATCACGGTCGAGCTCGCGGTGGACGTGCGGCCGGTGAACCCGTTCGACTTCTTCGTGGATGCGCGCGCGAAGACGCTGCCGTTCGCATACCCGGACAATCTCGACGTCGAGCTCGGACCATTCCTCGCGCACGGCGACCCGGCGTATTTCATGGGCAAGCGCTCGATCGAGCTGCTCAAGGAAGTGCCGACGGGCGGCGAGACGATCGATGCCCTCGTGAAGATGAACTCGCTCGTGCACGAGAAAGTCGCGTACGTGATCCGCGACGAAGCGGGCGTCTGGACGCCGGAGGAGACGCTGGTCAACGGACGCGGAAGCTGTCGTGACTCGGCCGTCCTTCTCGTCGCCCTGATGCGATCGCGTGGCATCGCGGCGCGGTTCGTGTCGGGCTACCTGGTCCAGCTCACCGACGAGGGCATGATTCCCGACGAGCCGCGCGGCGTGGACCGCGATGTCGTCGACCTGCACGCGTGGGCCGAGGCGTACGTACCAGGCGCGGGGTGGATCGGCTTCGACGGTACGAGCGGCCTGTTGTGCGGCGAGGGACACATTCCTCTGTGCGCGACGGCATCACCGCTCTCGGCGGCGCCGCTCGACGGCACGAGCGAGCAAGCGTCGACGGCGGTCGAATTCTCGACCTCGATCATGCGCCTCGGTCATGAAACGCGACCGACCGCGCCATTCTCCGACGACGTGTGGCGCGAGCTCGCGACCGCGGGTGATGCAGCGGATGCGGTGATGACCGAGGCCGGGCTCGACGTGTGGATCGGCGGCGAGCCGACGTTCACGCTCCGCCCCGACGTCGCCGGATCGCACGAGACTGCGCAGTGGCAGGGCGGCGCGCTCGGCGACGACAAGTGGAAGCGCGGACGCGCACTCGCGATGACGCTGCGCGATCGTCTGGCGCCGGGCGGCGTCGTGCTGCACCGCATGGGCAAGCACTACCCGGGCGAGAGCCGCCCGCGGTGGGCGCTCGACGTGATCGGTCGGCGCGACGGCAAGGAGCTGTGGCCCGCGCGCGAGCTCGCCGAGTCGGGTGCGATCGCAGATGCCAAGAAGTTTGGCGAAGCGCTGTGCGCCGAGCTCGGCATCAAGCCCGAGCTCCACGCGGCGTTCGAGGATCCGTGGGAGGTCCTGCGCGCCGAGGCAGCGCTGCCACCCGCGATCGATCCGCGCACGACCGGGCTCGACGATCCCGAGGAGCGCAAGCGGCTCGCCGTGGTGTTCAACCGCGGTGTCAGCTCGGTCGTCGGCTACGTGCTCCCGATCGCGCGCGCGAGTGAGAAGACGGGTTGGCTCACCGATCGCTGGACGTTCCGTCGCGGCGAGCTGTTCTTGCTGCCGGGCGATTCACCGATCGGGTTGCGGTTGCCGCTCGCGAGCCTTCCGCCCGGGCGTCCTGTTCCCGACTGGGAAGACGCACCGGAGTGGCCCGACCCGCGCGTCGACAAGGACGAGCCGACGAAGGACGAGCCAGAGGACACGCGTGGGTTGCGCACCGCGCTCGGGATCGAGCCGCGCGACGGTCAGCTGTGGATCTTCCTGCCGCCGCTGCCGCGGTTCTCTGACTTCTGCACGCTGATCGTCGCGATCGATCGCGTGCGAGTCGCGACCGGGATCAACGTGCACCTCGAGGGCTACGCACCGCCGCCGTCGCCGGAGCGCACGCGCTTTGCCGTCACACCGGATCCGGGAGTCATCGAAGTGAACCTGCCGCCGGTCGCGTCGTCGCGCGAGGCGACTGCCCTGTACCAGACCGTGTTCGATGCCGCGTTCGCGAACGGCTTGACGGCGGAGCGCTACATGCTCGACGGTCGTGCCGCCGGTTCGGGCGGCGGAAACCACATCACCATCGGTGGCTCGTCCGCCGAGCAGTCGCCCTGGCTGATCCGCCCCGATCTGCTCGCGAGCCTCCTCACGTTCACGCAGCACCACCCGTCGCTGTCCTACGCGATGACGGGTCTGTTCGTCGGCCCCACGTCGCAAGCACCGCGCCCCGATGAAGCGCGCCACGATGCGTTGTACGAGCTGGAGATCGCACTCCCCCGCCTGTTCGAGAAGCCCGCGCCGCCGGCATGGCAAGTCGATGCGCTGCTGCGCCATCTGCTCGTGGACATCGCAGGTTCCACCCATCGCGCCGAGATCTCGATCGACAAGCTCGTCGATCCGTTGACGCCGTTCGGGCGCCAAGGCGTCGTCGAGATGCGCGCGTTCGAGATGCCGCCGCATCCGCGCATGCTCGCCGCGCAAGGTGTGCTCGTGCGCTCTCTCGTCGCCGCGTTCACACGCGAGGCGTACACGCATCCGCTCGTCCGCTGGGGCGAAGCACTGCACGACCGGTTCTTGCTCCCGCACTTCATGTGGAGCGACCTGCAGGACGTCATCGCGCACATCGGTCGCGCGGGGATCCCGCTGCCCGTCGAGGCGTATCGCGCGTTCATCGAGTTGCGGTGCCCGCTCGTCGGAACGCTCCCCGTCGGGGACGCACACGTCGAAGTGCGCAACGCCATCGAGCCATGGCACGTGCTCGGCGAGGAAGCGACGGCGAGCGGCACGTCGCGCTACGTGGATAGCTCGCTCGAGCGGATCGAGGTGAAGACCATCGGCCTCGATCCCGAGCGCTATGACGTCGCGGTGAACGACGTGATCCTGCCGCTACGCGCAGTGACCGGTCGCGACATCCGCGTCGCGGGCGTGAAGTTCCGCGCGTGGGCACCGCCCCACTCCCTGCAGCCGCACCTCGGTATCCATCATCCGCTGCGCATCGACGTTGTCGATCGCTGGGCCAAGCGCGGCGTGATCGGCGGCAAGTATCACGTGTGGCATCCCGAGGGCCGCGCGTTTGACGGAGCTCCGCTCACGCGCGTCGAAGCAGCCGCTCGTCGAGCGCGGCGCTTCACGGTTCACGGACCGACACCGATCCCGCTGCGCGCCTATCCGACGACGCCGCACGCAGATCAGCCGTACACGATGGATCTCCGGCGGCTCGACGCGGGTACGCCGATGCCGCGTACGGAAGATTGGAACGAACCGTGAGCGACGACGACGCGATCACCGCATCGATCGCGGTGCACGACGCGTTGATCGATCGCCGTGGTGTGGAAGTGTGGGTCGGCGCGGAGCCGACGTTCACGCGCGCGGAGTCGCTCGAGCCGGCGTGGTTGTCCGCGCCCGAAGGGGACGACAAGCTCGCTCGCGCTCACGCCCTCGCAAACGAGCTGACCTCTGCCCTCGCACCCGCCGGTCAGGCATCGCTCGCGCGCGTCATCGGTCGCCAATTTCCCGACGAGGCCTCGGCTCGCTTCGCCTTTGGCGTGCGCTGGGGGAACCGTCCCATCGCGGGTGAACGCGCTGCTGTCGACGCCACACCGGTGGCTCCACCGACGACGCTCGACGGCGACAACTGGCTGACCGTGACCCCGGACCCCGGTGTCGTCGAGGTCAACATGGCGCCCTGCGCGACGCTGACCGCGTTCATCGATCAAGCGACGCACGTGTGGTCCGCGGCGCGCGCGAGCGGCCTGTCGCCGACGCGGGCACGCTTCAACGGCGAGATCGCAGACTCGGGCGGCGGTGGTCAGATCACGCTCGGTGGCTCACGTCCGTCGGCGAGCCCGTTCATCCGCTATCCGCACGTACTACCGGCGCTGATCCGGTATCTCAACAATCACCCGTCGCTGTCGTACTGGTTTGCAAACGAGTGCATCGGATCGGCGTCGCAAGGCCCGCGTCCCGACGAGGGAGTGCGCGAGCGATATGACGAGCTCTCTCTCTCGCTCGCGTATCTCGAGCGCCTCGCGGATCGCGGCGAGCTCCCGCCGGAGCAGCTGTGGAACGTGCTCGGCCCGCTGCTCGTCGATAGCGCGGGCAACTCGCATCGCGCGGAGCTCAACGTCGAGAAGTTGTGGAACCCGCATATTCCCGCGCATGGAGCTCGCCACGGCAAGCTCGGCGTCGTCGAGCTACGCGCGATCCGGATGCCGGAGCGGCCGAGCATGCTCGCCTCGCTGGCTGCGCTCTTCCGCTCGATCGTCGCGCGCCTCGTCGTCTCGCACTATCGCGAGCCGCTGGTCGACTGGCACGACGAGCTCCACGATCGGTTTGCGTTGCCGGCCGCGCTCGCTCTCGATCTGCGTCTCGTTCTCGGCGATCTCGACGAGCACGGTCTCGGCCTGCCGGGCGAGCTGCGCCGCGAGCTAGAAGCGTTCCGCGCCCCCGGGATCACCTGCCGACTCGGCGAGGCGACGCTCGCGCTTCGTCCCGCCCTCGAGTTCTGGCCGCTCGTTGGCGATGTTGCGTCACAGGAACGCAGTGGTTCACGAATCGTCGATTCGTCTACCCAGCGCTGGGAGCTCCTCATGGAGGGCGGCGGTCCGGAGCGCGTCGCGATCGCCGGCAAGTGGGCGACGCTCCGACCGCTTCCAGACGGTACGCGCGTGCTGGGTGTACGCCGCCGCGTCTATCAACCATCGCCGGGCTTTCATTCAGGATTACCGGTGACGGATCCACTCGTCGTGGAATGGGCCCACGCCGGGCGCTCGCAACGGATCGAGCTGTTTGCCTGGAAGCCCGACAATGGCCCCTACGACGGCCTACCTACCGACGACGCGGAGGCACTCGCGCGCCGGCAAAACCGTATTCGGATTCACACCGGCGAGGCTCCCGTCACGGCCCAGGGTCACTGGTCGCAACGTCAGCCGTTCACGGTCGATCTTCGCACCGCCGACGACCTACGCTAGGCTGGCCGTAGGATGGCGGAGTCGGGTGACGGAGGGGCCGATGAGCTTCGCGCGAGCGAGGGGCGGCTTCTAGTGCTGTTGGGATGTACCAAGGGCATCGTGTTCGAGTTCGATCGCGACGGTCGATACCTCAACATCTGGACGCAGGACGACTCGCTCCTCGTGCGGCCGCGCGAGGAGTTGCGCGGCAAGACGATCGACGAAGTGCTCGGCAAGGATGCGGCGCGCTTCTCGTCGGCCGTGGGACGCGTGTTCGAGACGGGCGTCCCCGAGACGATCGAGTACGAGCTCGAGGTGCAGAACGGACGCCGCTGGTTCATCGGCGACGTCGTCGTTCCGCCCGACGTGCCAGGTCGGCCGCGAACCGTTCTCTACCTGGTGCGCGACGTCACGGAGAAGAAGGCGCTAGAGGAGCAGCTCCGCCAGGCGCAAAAGATGGAAGCGATCGGCCAGCTCGCCGGCGGCATCGCACACAACTTCAACAACATCCTCACGACGATCACCGGCTACAGCGAGCTCCTGCTCGACGGCCTCGGCAAGTCGTCGACGCACCGCAAGCACGCCACGCGCATCCGCCACGCATCCGAGCGCGCCTCGGGCCTCACGAGTCAGTTGCTTGCCTACGCGCGCAAGCGCGTCCTGATCCCCGAGGTGCTCGACGTGAACGTCGTCGTCGCCAGCATCGGGCGCATGCTGCAACCGTTGCTCGAGGCTCCGATCACCTTGCGCGTGGAGCTGGAGCCAAACGTCGGCGGTACGCGCGTGGATCGCAGCGGCCTCGAGCAGGTCATCATGAACCTCGCGATCAACGCGCGCGACGCGATGACGGACGGCGGCACGATCACGTTGCGCACGGAGACCGCTGTTGTCGACGAGACGTTCGCAGCAGAGGCCGAGCTCGCACCGGGTCGTTACGTGACGATCGTCGCCGAGGACACAGGCGCTGGCATGGATGCGCCCACGCTCGCGCGAATCTTCGAGCCGTTCTTCACGACCAAGATGATCGGCAAAGGCACGGGCCTCGGTCTCTCGATGGCGTACGGCATCGTGAAGCAGAGCGGTGGGCACATCGCAGCGCAGAGCACGCGCGGCCGAGGCACCGTGTTCCGCGTCTTCTTGCCGTACGTCGAGATCACACCGCGTACCGCGGCGAGTGGTCCCGTCGTTCCTCACGAGCACAAAGGCGGCACCGTGCTCGTCGTCGAGGACAACACCGAGATCCGCGGACTCGTGCATCGCTACCTGCGCTCGGCTGGCTACGACGTGCTCGTCGCAGATGACTCGCCACACGCACTCGAGCTCGCGCGCTCGCGACAGATCGATCTGCTGCTCACCGATGTCGTGATGCCGATCATGGGCGGAGACGTCATCGCGGAGCAGGTGCGCTTGCTGCAGCCGAACGTACGCGTGTTGTACATCAGCGGTTATCCCGACGACGACGCGAACCTCATCCCGCGCGTTGCGAGCTCGCGCTTCTTGCCCAAGCCGTTCACGCGCCAAGTGCTCGTGCGCGAAGTGGGCGCGATGTTCGAGCCCTAAAGCCAGGCATCGTTCTCGTCGATACGAGCCCGAGCCAAGAGCGCGCAGCGCTCGGAGCCCGAGCCCGAGCCCGACCTTCGGCTCGCGACGACACACCTACGTCCAAGAGCATTACTCTTCGTCGAGCACGCACACGCTCGTAACCGACTAGCACTCGGGCTCGGCTAAAACGAGCCGGCAGCGACGAAGCCCGCGCCGCTCTCGCCGATCGTAGGTACGAGCGTGATGACGCGCCCCGACTCGTCGACGCGCAGGCGCCGCGGCTGATTCAACACGACGAGCGCGATTCCGGCGGCGACCGCTGCACCACCGACGGCGATGGATGCGACGCCGACGCGCGTTTCCCAGTGTGCGCGATCCTTGAGCGCCACGACGGATGAAGGAATCGCCTCGGGCGCGCAGCCATCGGGGCAGTCGCGCGAAATCTCGCGCTCGTAGTCATCGACGTTGCCGCGCGCCGCGAGCTCGAACCCGACGCCAACGAGCGCGAGTGCCGCTCCACCACCCGCGACGGCCCACGGCTTCCAGCTATCCCAGCGACGCGAGAACTTGGACGCGTCCTCGAGCGGCACGAGCTTCACGTCGATCGTCTTGTCACCGTCCGGCTCCGTGACGATGTTGCGCGAGAACGTGAGGTAGCCGATGCGCCGCACCACGAGCTCGTGTGCTCCGGCACGCACGACGTGCTTGCCGCCCGCGAGCGGACCACCGTCGAGAGACATGCTCGCGTTCTGCACGTCGCCGATCACGGCGATGCGCGAGATCTGGCCTTTGAGCAGTTTGTAGTTCGTCTGCAGTTGCGAGTAGACGTGCGGATCGAACGGGGCAGCGCCGTACGCGAACGCTTGCTCCAGCTGCTGGAATGCCTCGACAGGTTGATCGAGCTGGATCAGCGCTACCGCGAGGTTGCCGCGAATCGCCGGGTGGTCCCAGACCGCGAGCGCCTGCCGGTAGAGCTGCGTTGCGGTCGTGTAGTCGTTCTGCGCGAACGCGTCGTTGGCGCGGTTGAACACCGCGAGCGCGGCCGTCTGCTGCTCCTCGGAGACACCCTTGGCCCACGGGCGCTCGCTGGGAACGGGCGGCTCCTCCGCGTGCGCGACAGCCGGCGCAACGAGAGCGGCAAGGAGAAGTGCGCGCATCACGGGATCACCAGCTGACATGGGTCGAGATAGCAGTCGGGGTCGCGGCAGTCCGCGAGTCCGTCGCCGTCGTTGTCGATGTTGTCGTTGCACGTCATCTCGTGCGCCTCGCACGACGGCGATGTCGCGCACGCCATGCAGGCCGCGTCGGTCGCGCAATCGCTATCCGCGCAGTCGATCTTGCCGTCGCAATCGTCGTCGGTTCCGTCGCCACAGCGCAGCTCGGTCGTGTTCGCGCATGCGCACATTCCGCTCGCGCTGTCGCAGAGATGATCGTCGGAGCACGGCGCGTCACTGCAATCGGGGTCGGCGCAGTTCGCGAGTCCATCGCCGTCCTCATCGCCCGTCATCGCGCAGTTCTCGTCGGCGAGCGTGGAGCGGAACACGAGCTCCCACGTATCGTTCTGCGGATCTCCTCCGTGCAGGATGATCAACTTGCGGTTCGCGTCGTACACGAGGCGAGGCGAGCTGCGCGGTTGCGGTCCTTCAAACACGGTGAGCTGCGTCCAGCCGGTCGCGTCGAGCTCCCACGTATCGCTCTGCGGTCCATTCATCGCATCGCCGCCGAACAGGATCGTGCGCCCACGAGCTTCGTGAAACGCGAGTCCCATCCCGGAGCGCCCCACCGGTGCAACTGCCGTCTGCTGCTGCGTCCACGCCGTTCCGTCGTACAACCAGGTGTCGCCGAGCGAGTGATTCTGCGCGTCGACGCCGCCGAACAGCACGGTCGCCTTGCGAACGGTGTCGTACGTGAGGCCCGCACCTGCACGCGCGGACGGGCGCATCGCGAGCGAGCTCGTGCGATTGACCCACGCGTTGTTCGAGAGCTCCCACACGTCGTCGATCGCGGTCGGTCCTGCCATGCCTCCTGCGAACACGAGAACCTTGCGTGTCGTGTCGTACGTCATCGCAAATCGATCGCGCGATGGCGGCGCGCTCGCGAGCGTCAGCTTCTTCCACGTCGCGCCATCGAACTTCCACGTCTCGACGGGCAGCGAGCCGACCGCGCGAACGAGCAGGAACGTGCCGGTACCGGGCAGCTCGACCATCGCGGTGGGGCAGTTCTGCACGGGGCACGTGCGCCAGTCGGGCGTATCTGCGATCTGCACCCACTGGCGACCGTCGTACTCCCACGTATCGGGAAAGTTCACGTCGTTGCCCGGCATGAAGCCGGCGGCGAGCACGGCGCGCGAGTGAGCGCGGTCGAACGCGAAACCAGCACTACCGCGCGCGGGGGGCGCGTGCGGATCCGCGTCGGTGTCGCGCGACCACGTGTTGCTCGCATAGCTCCACGTGTCGTTGAGCGGCGGGCCACTGATTCCTGGTGCCAGCTTCGTCCCGCCGTGGAGGATCAACACGCGCGCGATCGGGTCGTACGCAGCCGCGGGCAAGCGACGCAATGTGTACGGCACGTTCACGAGCTGGCTCCAGTGTCCGCCCACGAGGTGGTGCGTATCGGAGCTCGACTGATTCCGTCCACCGATGAGCATCATCTCGCTGCGCTCCCCGTCCCAGACCATCGCAGCGCGAGCGAGCGGCGTCTCCGTCGCCGTCGTTACCTGCGACCACGCGACGCCGTCCCATTCCCACGTGTCGCTCAGCTCGTCGGCCTGGACAGGACTACCGGCCGGCACCGCGGTTCCGCCGAACATCACGACGACCTGACGCACGGGATCGTAGGCCATCAGATGATCGCGGCGACCGGGAGGTCCAGGTACGAGCTTCCGCGTCCACGTTCCGCCGGCGAGCACCCACGTCTCATCGAACACGGCATTCCCCGTCGAGCCGCCGAACACGACGACCTGGCCACGCGCGGCGTCGTACGCAGACGCCACACCTTCACGCGGTCCCGGCCCTGGCTGTCCCTGCGTCATCAGGGGATGCCAGTCGCCATCGTACGTCCACGCATCGCCGAGCGGTCCGTTCGCGCCGTGACCACCAAACACGACCGTCGCCCGCCGCCTCGCGTCGTAGCTCATCGCATGGCCGCTGCGCGGATCGGGTTGCGTGGTGCGTGACACGCGCTCCCACTGTCCTGCGTGGAGCTCCTCGAGCTCGTCGACGGGTTGTCCCGTCGGCGATGTGCCGCCGAACTGCACGATGCGCTCGCGCGCGCTGTCGTAGACCGCAACGGCACCGTACTCGCCCGGGTAGTCATCGAGGCTCAGCTCGTGCCAGCTCGCGACTTCTGCGGTGCAAGCACTGGAACAGCCGTCGCCGGAGCGAAGATCGTGATCGTCGCAGCTCTCGCCGATCGCGACGTCGACGATGCCGTTGCCGCACCGCTCGTCGGAGAGGCAGAACGCGCTGCACCCATCGCCGTCGACACTGTTCGCGTCGTCACAGACCTCGTCCGCGGAGACCAAGCCGTCGCCGCACTCCGACGTGAAGCACACGCCGTGGTCGCACACACCGTCGGTCTCTCCGGGAAAGACGCAGGCCGTGGCATCGGGCATGGACGCGCACGCCGTCACCTGGCTCGGCAGCACGCACGTGACGCGGTGCGGATCGCAGATCTTGTCGGTCGGGCACACGAGCCCGTCGCACGAGGGCGTATCTGGCCCGATACACGCGCCGAGAACCGCTACCGCGGCCAAGAGCGCGCGCTGTCCGACCATCACGTACCCAGCGTAACGCAGCGACCTCTCGCTTCCCGGGGTACGCGAGGGTTATTCCTCCGTTGTCGTCGGAGCGAGAGGCGGTGACTGATCTATTCTGGTGACGTGACAGCGCCGCGCCCCGACGAGACAACCGGTCCCCCGGGCCTCGTTCACACGCAATTTCTCGCTGTCTCTCAGAGCGCGCCGTCGCCGACGGCCTTCCCCGCCGGCACACGCGTCGGCAAGTACGAGATCATCCGCGTGCTCGGCCGCGGTGGGATGGGCCAGGTCTATCTCGCGCGCGACGTGTTGCTCGGTCGCCGCGTCGCGATCAAGTTCATGCTCGATACGCGCGCCGCATTCGTCGAGCGCTTCGACGCAGAGGCGCGCGCGACCGCCCGCTGCCAGCACGAGAACATCGTCGTCATCTACGACATCGGCGACTACCACGGACACGGCTTCATGGTGCTCGAGTATCTCGAAGGCGAGACGCTCTCGCGCACCATCGCGAATGGAGCGCAGGTCGCGACCGTCGCGATCGAGCTGATGATTCCCGTCGCACGCGCGCTCGCTCACGCGCACCAGCACGGGCTCGTGCATCGCGATCTCAAGCCCGACAACGTGTTCGTCACCGTCGACGGCTCCGTGAAAGTGCTCGACTTCGGAATCGCGAGCGCGTTCGACACGCCCGAGGCCAAGGGCACCGTCATCGGTACGCCGCTCTACATGGCCCCGGAGCAGCACGCGGGGGAGGGCATCGATCATCGCGCCGATCTCTGGGCGTTCGGCATCTGCCTTTACGAGCTCGTCACCGGCGTTCATCCTCTCGGTCCCGAGCCGGATCGCTCCGCGATCATGCGCCTCGCGGATCCATCGCTGCCGCTGCCGAGCACGACGGACCTCAAAGACGTTCCCGCCGATGTCGCGCGCGTAATCGATCGCTGCCTCGCGAAGACACCCGACGCGCGCTTCGCGACCGCGACGGAGCTCGTCGATGCGCTGGAAGCGTGCATCACGCGACGCGCGACGCGCTCGAGTGATGTCAGCCCCTACCCCGGCCTCTCCGCGTTCGGTGACGGCGACGCGGACGTGTTCTTCGGCCGCGCAGCCGATGTACGACGCGGCCTCCAGCGACTGCGCGATGCACCGATGCTCGGTATCGTCGGTCCCTCCGGCGTCGGCAAGTCGTCGTTCGTGCGCGCCGGCCTCGGCACCGCGCTCGTCGAGCAGGAGGGCTGGCACGTGCTCGCCTCTCGTCCCGGCCGTGATCCATTGCGCGGCCTCGCCGAGCTCGCGGCGGAGCTGAGCGATGGCGACGTCGACGCCGACGACTTCATCGACCGCCTGCGCGCCGAGCCCGGTTATCTCGCCGAGCTCATGCGCAGCTGGGTGCGCCGCACCAAGCGCCGCGTGCTCGTGTTCGTCGATCAGTTCGAAGAGCTGTTCACGCTCGTCCCCGCCATCGAGGATCGCGTCGCCTACATCGCCGCGCTCGTCGCGATCGCCGACGATGTCGCCGCCCCGCTGCGGGTGGTGGTCGCGATGCGGTCGGACTTCCTCGATCGCATCGCCGAGAGCCCCGAGCTGACCGCGCACCTCTCGCGCAATCTGATGTTCCTCTCGCCACTCGATCGCGCGAGCTTGCGCGAATCGCTCACGCAGCCCGCCAAGCTCGCCGGCTACGCGTTCGAGTCCGCGGAGACTGTCGATGACATCCTCGACGCGCTAGAGCACACGAACGGCGCGCTGCCGCTGCTGCAGTTCGTGGCATCGCTACTGTGGGACGAGCGTGACAAGGAAGCGAAGACGCTCACCGCGCGGGCGTATCGCTCCATGGGTGGCGTTGTCGGCGCGATCGCAGCGCACGCGGATCAGACCGTCGCGGATCTCGCCCCCGGTCAGCAGCGCGAGGTGCGCCACCTGTTTCAGCGCATGGTCACGCCCGACAAGACGCGCGCGCTCGTCGAGCTCAAGGAGCTCACGTCCGCGTCCAACGACTCCGCCGCGACCCGCGAGCTGATCGACCGCCTCGTCGCGGCGCGCCTGCTCGTGATGAACGGTCACGGCGACGAACGCACCGTCGAGATCGTGCACGACTCGCTGATCACCGGCTGGCCGCGCCTCGCCGTGTGGATCGAGGAGGAGCACGAGATCCTCCTGTTCGCGTCCGAGCTGCGCACCGCGGCCCGTCAGTGGGACGAGCGCGGTCGCCCCGTCGGCCTCGTCTGGCGCGGCGAAGTCCTCGCGGATGCGCGCCGCCTGCGCACGCGACTCGAGGAGCGCGGCTCTCTCGGCGAGCGCGAGCGACTCTTCCTGGACGCTGCGGTGTCCCTCGACGAGCGCGCGCTGCGAGCACGCCGCCGCCTGTTCCTCGCGGGCTTCGCGGTCACCATCGCGATCGCCGTCGGTGCCATCATCGCGATGCTCCTCGTGCGCGACGCCGAGCGCGACGCGCGCTTCCACGCCGAGCGCGCTGCCCGGCAATCGCAAGAAGCGCTCAAGGCGCAGCTCAAGGCGAACGACGAGGAAGCGAACGCGCAGCTCGCCGAGAAGGCCCGCATCTCCGAGGCCGAGCGCCGCCAGAGCGCCGAGCAGCAAGCCCGCACGTCCGACGATCTCGCTCGCGTCGCGCAGGGCACCGTCGCGAAGACCGCCGAAGAGCTCGCCGTCGCAAACAAGGCGCTCCAGCAGACCGCCGACGACAAGGCGCGCGAAGCCGAGCACGCCAAGGCCGCTCAAAAAACGGCCGAGGCAGAGGCCGCCCGCGCCCAAAAAGCCGAGGAGGAGGTCAAAGCAAAGCAGGCCGCCCTCCAACAGCTGCTGCAAGAACGCGACGCGCGGGTCAAGAAGCTCGAAGATCAGCTAAAGAAGATCAGTACGGACCTGAAGTGACTGCTCCCGCCGACCTCACCGCCCGCATCACGCGCCTCGACAACGTCGTCCCCGAGCAAGTCAGCAGCTCCCCCGCCGACGACACCGACGCCGTGCTCGTCGATCAATGGGCGCGCCTCCATGCCCTGCGCGAGGTCACCGAGATCGGGCGCGACACGACGAACCAGCTCTCCGTCCTGCACACGAGCGTCTCGCGCAAGCACCTCCGCCTCGCGTACGACACTGACGGCGACGCATGGACCGTCACCGATCTCGGTTCGCGCAACGGCACCTCCATCGAGGGCACGCGCCTTTCCCCGCACATCCCCCACCCGCTCGGCGACCGGCAGCTGCTCTCCGTCGGCGACGTGGGCTTCATCCTCGTCCTCGATCGCCTGACGCTCCCCACCGGGCCCGTCACCGAGTCCTACAAGCAAACCGCCCAGTCCGTCCGCACCGGCGCCGAGCTGCGCATCTCCACGCCCACCACCGAGGGCGCGGGCATGATCGGCCACGGCGACGAGACGCTCTCGCTCGGCTCCACGCAGTTCGCGCTGCTGCGCATCCTCGCGGAGCGCCACCTCGCCGAGCGCTCCAACGACGACGAGATCCGCGGCTTCGTGCGCAGCGTCGAGCTGCTCGCGAACCTGCCGTGGAACACGTCCAACCCCGAGGATAACCACCTCAAGCAGCAGGTGCGCCGGCTGCGCAAGGCGCTCGAGAAGCTCGGCCTCCCCGAGGCGATCGAGTCGCGCCACGGCTTTGGCTACCGCCTGCGCGTCGAGCCCATTGTCGGTTAGCTCGGCTGGGTGCGCTGCGCGGGAGCCGGTGCGATGCACGCCGCGCCACCTCCGGCGCGGGCGCGTGGGGAGTGGGTGCCTTCGCTCGGCGCTCGACCGGAGGCGGTGCCGATCTGAAAGCGCCGACGGGGTTCTTACTCGCTCGGAACCCACCCCCCACGCGCCCGCACCTCCGGTGGCACGTCGTGCAATTCGCACCGGCCCCGCTCCGCGCACGCAGCCTCGATCTCGCTCTTCACTGTCGCCTCTGCTCGAGGGTCGTCCGAGTGTCTGGACGTGCCAGTTCGTCGAGCTCTGAGTGTCTACGGATGCCATCTCCAGACAAACATGGACTAGGTCTCGGCTGGTAGCCGGTGCACGCGGGCGACTGGTAGCGCGTACTTCGCGTCGTGCTCGCGCAGCGCTCGGCTCGCGTACTTGCGGGTCGTCAGCTGCGTCCCACCGCGGATGAAGAGTGCGATCGAGCCAAAGACGCCGACCATGGTGAACGCTCCGAGGGGTGGGACGAGGATCGCGACGCCGAGCGCAGCGACCGAGCCAAGGAGTGCTCCTGTCGCGTGGCGACTACTGCTGGAAACCCTCCCCTGGAGCATGCGGCGCACTTCATGTGGGTCCTTCGCGAGGAGCTCGAAGTCGAAGCCACACAGGCACGTTGACGCCGACGCGCTGCGTCCGCACATCGGGCACGTGGGCTGAGGCACACGGCATTCTGACCCAGTTCGTTGGATCTACCCATCGGGTACCTGGGGGATAGCGAACGCGGCCGATAGGCTCGATGCAGTGGAGATGGCGCTCGAGCGCGAGACGACATCGACGTTACTGAGCGTCACCGGAAAGCTGGTGCGCGACGGCGTCGAGATCACGCTCGACCCGTTCGAGATCGCGCTGGTCCGCGCGTTGAACGATGCGCTCGCGCAGGACGCGAATCGCGCCGAGGCCGTTCGCGGCTTCGTGCGGTCGGTGGGGCTCACGCATCTCGTGCCGATGTCACCGTCTCCCGATCACGCACTCGCGACGATCCGGCACCTCGTGAAGCGCCTGGAGCGCAAGCTCGGCGCGCTCGGTGAGCCGAACGTTCTCGAGACCTGCGAGCGTCGCGGCTACCGGCTGCGCGAGATCGTTACGCTGACACGTTGAGCGCGACGACGAAGCACATGCGCGAACCGTCGGCGGTTGCTTCGCTGTCGACGAGACGCACGGAGACGGACGAGAACTCCGTCGAGACGGTCCAGGCGCGTTGCGCGAGCAGGCCGAGCGGACGCGACAGAAGCGTCGCCACGAGAGCGGCGAGGATCGTCCCGAGCACGATCGGGAGGCAGACGCCGAACAGCGCGAAGCCAATGGTGGCGCCGATGACGACCATCGACGCGAGCACGACCTTCACGAGCAGAGATGTGCCGCACTTGGGAGTGAACGCGAGGTGGCGCTGACCGGCGGCGACGCGCGCGATCGCTTCCTCTGTGGTCGCACGGACGAAGTCGTTCGTGGCGCGGCCGTCGTTCGCGATCTCGACGACGAACGCGTTGTTCTTGGTCTGACCTTCGTGGGCTTTGTGCCCCGCGCGTTCGAGCAGCGCGATGCACGCGTGCTCCAGGCCGTGAGCAACGCGCGTCACGCGGTCGCGCACGAGATCGCGGAACTGGCCGATGGTCGCGACGAGCGCGCCGAGCGCGAAGACGGCGCCGACGATGAGCACGAGCAAGAGCGGCGCGGCGTAGATGCGGCCGACCGGGTCGAGCGCGAGCACGCCGAGCTGGATCAGCTTGCAGACGCCCATGATCGTCGCGCCGATGCCGGCTGCGAGACCACCCGCCATGCCGGCGTGGGACGCACTGGACTTGCGCGGAGACTCGTCGTTGAACACGTGCGTGAGCGCGGGATCGATCCACGAGACGTTCGCGCTGCAGCGCGGGCACCACGAGTAGTCGACGCCGTCCCAGACGCGCAGCTGGCAGCGCGTGCACTCGAACGAGCGCGGTGCACCTACGGGACGCGTGACGACGACCGGCTCGACCTTCTCGACGGGCGGAAGCGGGTACTCGTACCGCGACTCGTAGCGCGACGTGCTCACGCGATCACTTCCAGCGAGACAAGGAAGGTCGCCTTGTTGTCCTTCGCAGGTGTGCTCTCGACGTTCACGACCCTCGCGCTCCTGAACTCAGTGGACACGGTCATGGTGTGTTGGATCAACAGGCCAAGTGGGTAGGACAGCAGGCGGGCGGCGATATACGCGCCGAGAGATCCGACCACCGTTGGGACAGTGAAGCCGCCGACGAGACAGGCCAGCGCGCCACCACCGACGGCGAGGGCAGTGAGCAGGCCGCGCACCATGATGCTCGTACCGCACCGCGGCGTGTAGGCCAGGTCGTGCTGGCCATTGCGGATCCGGCGGATCGCGTCCTGCGTCGCCTGCCAGACCGCGGCGGTCGTCGCGCGCTCGGAGTCGCGGAGGCCAACCACAAACGTGTTGTTCTTGGTGCGGCCTTCGATGGGGTGATGGCCAAACTTCTTCAGCAGCGCGATGCACGCATGCTCCAGGCCGTGCGCGACACGCTCGACGGAGTTGCGCTGCATCTCTCTCGCGCGCGCCACCGCGAAGCAGCAGGAGACCACCAGCAAGATCGCACCGAGCAGGACGACCACGAGCACCGGTGCGGCGATGATCCGGCCGATCGGGACGAGCGTCAGCGCAGCCGCTGCAAGCAGGGCCCGCCAGGGGCTCGCGCGCTCGAGCATTTACCCCACCGTAACCACCGGTCCGACACCGGCAAGCGCGCTTATTCGGCCAAGGGCGGCGGAACGTCCGGTGTACCGCGCGCGCCGAGCCACTCGACGATGACCGCGCAGACGAGCGCCCACATGGCGCCGAACGTCCAGCCTGCGATCACGTCGGTCGGATAGTGCACGCCGAGATAGCAGCGCGACACACCGATCATCGCGGTGAGAAACACGCCGCCGCAGACGACGAACACGCGCAGGCGTCGCCTCTTCAGCGTGCGTGCGATCAGCATCGCGAGCGTCAGATAGAGCGCGGCCGAGATCATCGAGTGGCCGCTCGGGAATGAGTGCCCGCCGGTCGGATCGATGTGCGTCACGATCGTCGGTCGCTCGCGCTCGAAGTAGCCCTTGAGCAGCCACATCCATAGCCACGTGCCCAGGGACATGACGAGTGCGAGCAACGCATAGCGCCAGTGCCCCGCGACAACGAAGAACGCGGTCGCGATGATGACGATCAAACCAGCGACCGGACCCGAGCCCAAGGCGGTGAGCTGCATGACAACATTCGCGAAGCCCTTGCCGCCCAGAGGCGTATCGGGCGTTCTGCGCAGCGCGAGCAGGATGGCTTCGTCGAACGCGCGCGTCTGAGACCCGGCGACGAGGCGGGCGATCACGACGAAGACAAGAAGCAAGAGGCCGATCGCGGTCAGGTACGCGACGATCCGAATGTCCCTCGCACGGAGCCAATCGATCGACCTGCGTGCGAGTGCCTTCACGTGGTGACCTTACGCTAGAGTGTCATCGATGCAGAGCCAGTCCCAGCATCAGGGACCCGTGAGTTTGTTCGACGGGTACCCCGCGCTCGAGGGCACGTTCGACGAGATGTTCGAGCAGGGCACCGCGCGGCCCCCGTTTGCCCGGATCGCCCAGCTGCTGTCCAAGATGACGACCGACGAGCTGGCACGCGCACAGCACCTGGCGGAAGCGGAGCTCCTGCAACAGGGCGTCACGTTCAGCGTCTACGGCGACGCGCGCGGCACCGAGAAGATCTTCCCGTTCTGTCTGCTCCCGCGTGTGATCGCGGCGTCGGATTGGGCGCAGCTCGAGAAGGGCCTGCAGCAGCGACTGCGGGCGCTGTCGGCATTCCTCGACGACATCTACGGCGAGCAGAAGATCCTCGCGGCCGGCATCGTGCCTGCCGACATGGTGCTCGGCGCGGCCGGCTATCGACCGATGTTGCGGGGGATCAAGCCACCGGGTGGCGTCCGCATTCACATCTCGGGCGTCGATCTGATCCGCGGCGCGAACGGCGGATGGATGGTGCTCGAGGACAACCTGCGCACGCCGTCGGGCGTCTCGTACGTCGTCGAGAATCGTCTGCTCAGCAAGCAGCTGTTCCCCAAGATCATCGACGCCGCGCGCGTTCACCGCGTCGACCACTACCCCACCCGCCTCGCCGAGACGCTGCGCTCCGTGGCGCCTTCGATCGAGGGCGATGTGAACGCCGTCGTCCTCACGCCCGGGCCCTACAACTCGGCCTACTTCGAGCACAGCTTCCTCGCACGCACCACGGGACTCGAGCTCGTGCAGGCGCCCGACTTGTTCGTCGATCAGGACAAGGTGTTCTGTCGCACCACGCGCGGCCCCAAGCGCGTCGACGTGATCTACCGCCGCACCGACGAGGCCTTCCTCGATCCGGAGGTCTTCCGCCCCGACAGCATGCTCGGCGTGCCGGGCCTCATGCGCGCGTACGCGGCAGGCAACGTCGCGCTCGCCAACGCGCCGGGTAACGGTGTCGCCGACGACAAGGCTGTCTACCCATTCGTCCCCGCGATGATCGAGTTCTACCTCGGCGAGAAGCCGTCACTCGATCAGGTGAAGACGTTCGTGTGCATGTTCGACGACGATCGCAAGTACGTGCTCGAGCACTTGAACGAGCTCGTCGTCAAAGCGGTCGACGAAGCTGGTGGCTACGGCATGCTGATGGGCCCACAGGCGAGCAGCGACGAGATCGAAGAGTTCCGGCGCCGCATCATCGCCGAGCCGCGCCGCTACATCGCGCAGCACCGCGTGGAGCTCTCGTCGTGCCCGACGTGGATCAGCGAGCACAGCTCCGTCGAGCCGCGCCGCGTGGACCTTCGCCCGTACATCCTCACGTCGCGCGAAGGACCGTGGGTCATGCCGGGTGGCCTCACGCGCGTCGCGCTCAAGCGCGGCAGCTACGTCGTGAACAGCTCGCAGGGCGGTGGCAGCAAGGACACCTGGGTGCTCAAGGAGCAGCAATGATCTCGCGGGTCGCGGATCACTGCTTCTGGTTTGGTCGCTACGTCGAGCGCGCCGAGTCCACCGCGCGCATGCTCGCGGCGTCTGTCTCGCTCGCCCTCGATGGCGAGCTTCCCGCCTCTGGTGTGTGGCGCCCGGTGATCGTCGTCTCCGGCGAGGAGGACGAGTTCCGCTCGCGCATCACGGGCGGCAACGACGAGCACGCCGCGTGGGGCGATGGCGAGGTCGTTCAGCGGTTCATGGTGTGGGACGAGGACAACGGCGTCTCGCTCGCGCGCTCGGTCACGGGCATGCGCTGGAATGCGCGCTCGATCCGCGAGGTGCTCTCGCTCGAGGCGTGGGAGATCGTCAACGAGCTCCACCTGTGGAACCGCGGCGACATCGCGCCCGTCAGTTACGCGCAGCACCGCGATGACTACTACCAACACATCCGCCGCAACACGCAGCTGATCCTCGGCCTGTTGCGCTCCACGATGCTGCACGACGAGGCGCTGCACTTCGTGTGGCTCGGCGTGCTGCTCGAGCGCGTCTCGCAAACAGCGCGCACCCTCGACGTGCACCACTGGGCATTCACGAACCTGCCGAGCCGTCACGAGGTCGTCGAGACGGGTCTGTGGCTGTCGCTGCTGCGTGCGCTCTCGGGTGGCGATGCGTACCTCAAGCGAAGCGCGGGACGCGTCTCGAGCGAGGGTGTGGCTCGCTTCCTCGTCGCGGAGCGTGCGTTCCCCCGCTCCATCGCGTACTGCGTGCGCAGCGCCTACGATCGCCTGTGCGACATCCGTCCTCCCGACGCACATGACCTGCCCGGTGGCACGACGCTCGAGCGTCTGCGCGTGCTGGATGCCTGGGTGGTGGCGCGCACCGGCGAGTCGCTCTCGGGCCCTGGCATCCACGATCTGCTCACGCACGTCGTCGACGAGGTCCACGAGATCTGCGGCTCGCTCGGTAAAGAACTACTCGGCGGCTAGAGCCCGCTCTATGATCGCGTCTATGCGATGGGCGTGGGTGCTCCTTGCCGGATGTGGCCGGATCGATTTCGATGGCCGGCTCGCTGATGCGCCGATCGCGTCGGACGTGCGTGTCGATGCACCGGCGCCGATCATGTATGCACAGAGCGTCGTCGCCACGGGCTTCAACGGCAGCACGACCACGTTCACGTTCACGCCCATGCACGTGGGAGATGCGGTGTTGATTCAGGTCGGCTGCTTTGGCAACTCCTCCAACCCCTTGGTCGCGCTCGTGGCGCCCGGGTGGACGTTCGAACCGCTCGGCGCGTTGATGGCCGGGCCGGGACAGTTCGCCCAAACGCTCGCGGCGATCGTTCCCGACCTCACTCCGGTCACGGTCACCGAGACATGGACGAACATCTCGTGCGGCAGCGGTGGCGCGATCGGCGACGAGCTCACGAACGTCGATCCCACCGGAGGTGCCGTCACGTTCGACGCGCACGTCGAGACCAGTGGCGTTGGCGACTGCAGTGCGGACATCACGACGGGGAACGACAACGATGCGATCTGGGCAGGATGCCAATCGAATGCGTCTGTCCTCTCTGTCGGTCCCGGCTTCACCAAACGCACGGATGACGGTGGCGATTGGACGGAGACGAAGGTCACGACGGATCCTGCGGGAACGGTCGAGCACGTGACGTTCGGCAACACGGCCGGCCAAGGCTTTTCGCTCGGCGTCGTCACGGTGAAGCTCGGCGGCTGACTACTCCCAGAGCAGGATGCGCTCGAGGTAGCCGGACGCGCGCGCGATGAAGTTGTTGCCGCCGTACGCCGCGACGTAGAACCCGGGGCTCATCGTTGTCAGCGCCGCGACGCTCATGTCGCTCCACGCGGCCCCGAGCGCGCCGCTGTCGAGCGTTGCTGGTGGCTCGAACGAGTAGCGAAACCCATTCTCGTCGATGTCGAGCACGACATGAATGCGCGCCGTCGCGAGCGGCCCCAGATCAGTCCAACTGCCGTACGCGAGGTCCTGCATGCCGGTGCAATTGAAATTGCACATCGTGTTCTTCGTCGTGTCCGTCGCGACGAGGCGCAGCGACGCGCTGATGTGATCGGAGTCCTCGAGATTCGTCGCGACCGTCGCGACCATCCCGCCGGTCGTGTTGAAGTAGAGCTCGCCGTTGAAGTTGTCGTTGCCGGCTCCGAGCGCGACGGCGCTGAGCTCGATAGCGAACTCGGCGCCCATGTCGTCGTACGTCGTCGCGGGGCCGGCCCGAAAGTCCCACTCGACGCGTCGCGTGCGCATCCCGGCGAACGTGTCGTGCGAGATCAACCCCGACGACGCGTAGTCAGCCCCCGCGATATCGAACTGGAACAGGCCGTCACCCTCATGAAACGCCGCGCCTTCTGCGTGAAAGCCCGAGCCCATCCCGAGCGTGTTCGTGCCCGGGTCACCGTCGTCGAACTCGTCGGAGTAGACGAGCTGCAGTGACACCGCGGCGTCGCGACCGCCGTCTTCTGTGCCCGAGGGCACACCTACGAAGTCGAGGCGACCACACGCTGCGAGCGTCAGGAGGAGCCAGAAACCGCGCACCTTCCTCATGGTACCGTGAAAGCCGATGCGGGCCGCTGCATTCCTCGTCGTGATAGCTGCTCTCGGTGGGTGCGGATTCAAGGTCTCGGGCTCGGCGAGCGGCGACGACATCGCCGGCGATGACACGACGGACACGCCCCACGCGATTGTCGACGATTCGGCGGCGGACTTCACCGCGCACCTCTCGTCGCTCTCCGATGGTGTCGTCGCGGAACGCGGCGCGATCGAGCCCGCGGGCTTCGTCACGGATGGCCTTCACGCGCGCGCCTACGCGACGACGGGGCTCGTGAATTCGACCGCGACATGGGACAGCATTCAGGCCGGCCTCGCCACGCCTCTCGGCGAAGCATGGTCCGTTGTCCCCAAGGACTGGAGCATCGATCGCCCGCACGGTCTGGGACTCACGAGTAGCGACAACTTCATCGTCACGCTGGACGGCGAGATCAAGCTGCCGCAAGGCAACGTCGATCTCGCGATGGACATCGACGACCACGCGCTGCTGCAAGTCTCGCTCGACGGCGGAACGACCTGGACGTCGGTGTACGACGACACGGGAACCGCGACCGCGACGCACACGTTCGCCGTCCCCGCGCCAGGTTGGTATCCAGTCCGCATCGCGTTCGAGGAGGGCGGTGTGATTGCCCGCGCGGCGATCACGATCGGTCCGACGGGCACGAACCTCACTGCGCTCGACGCGACGATGCTGCGCGCGCGCGTCAGCGACCAGCACGGTCTCCTGCTCCACGCGTGGAACTCGCCCGGCTTTGGCACCGACGTTCCCACCGAGTCGTCGCTGCCCGCCGCAGACATCGACTTCATGAACACGCCGCCGAAGATCGACCTCGGTCTCGGCATGGACAACTTCACGCTGCGCCTCACGGGGCAGATCTTGATCACCCAGGACGCGACGTACGCGTTCAGCGTCACGACGGACATGGAAGTCTGGCGCGTGCTCGTCGACGGTCAGCTCGTCGGCAACACGTGGCTGCCGCAGATCACGACGCCTGCGCCGAACATCGCGTTGACGCCCGGCTGGCACGACATCCTCATCGACTACATCGAAAGCACGGCCAATGCGAATCTTCACCTCCGCGTTGTCGGCGGCGATCTCAATGGCCCGGTCGCCTCGAACCGCCTCCGCCCCGTCGCAGCGCAGGGCCGCATCGCGGTGCTCACGGATCCGACGACGCACAACCTGGTCGACGCTTCCACCGCGACCACGCCAGGTGTCGCCGAGGTTGCGTTCACGTCCACCGGTGTCCCTGGCGCCACGCTCGAGATGACGGACTGGCTGTACGACATCGACGGGCGCAACGCGCAGGAGGCAACGCAGGTCAGCGTGAAGCTCGCGTGCCTTCCGTCGGCAAAGGCCGGCGCCACCACCACGCCGCCCGATGCGCAGAATCAGATCGTCGCCGCGCTCTCGGATCTGAGCTGCGCCGGCGAGCCGTTCAACGGCATGTGGCAGTTCAGCTACTCCGACAATCAGATGGGTGGCGCCGTCGGTACGGCAAAGGATCTCGTCGCCGCGACCTATCACGGCGGTGACGTGCGCAAGCCGTACGCGCAGACGACCGAGTACATCTCCACCTCGATCCCCACGCCGGGCGCAGTGGGCTACGGCAACGCCGCGTTCGGTGCCGATGCTCGCGGCGCGATGGTCCAGCTGTTCGTCCGCTCCGGCGACGACGAAGCGGCGCTAGCGTCCGCGGCCTGGGTGCCCGTCGTGAACGAAGCTGCGCCCGACCTGGAGCCTCACGAGCAGCTCCAGTATCGCGTCGTCATCACGCAGGACGGGTGGCAGAACGCTTCCGTTGACCGCGTGTCACTTATCTACGTCACGCGCTGATATTCTCCACGCGTGCCGAACCTCCTCGCGATGTCGTTCGAGGGTGAGCTCGCACCGTCGTTCACGCTGCACTGCCTGGATGCGGGGCGCACGCTGCCCGACGGTTGGGGCCTCGGCTACTACCCCGCCGGAGAACCGTCCGCCGCGATTCTGAAAGAACCCGCGCCGCCGCAGGCCTCCATGCGCAGCCAGCTCGCACTCGCGTGGGAGCAGGTCGCGTCGAACATGTTCGTGCTCCACATCCGTCACGCGACGTGGGGCGCGCTCTCCGACGCGAACACGCAGCCGTTCTCACATCCCTACGGTCGCCGCGATTGGCTGATCGGCCACGCAGGCAGCCTCGACAAGAAGCCCCAGAGCAAGGGTCCGTTCGAGCCCGTCGGATCGACAGATACCGAGGCGATGTTCTGTCTGCTGCTCAACCGCTTCATCGAGCGAGGCTGGCGCAGTCTGATGGAGGTCGATCTCGACGTCCTTCAAGAGTGGCTCTCCGAGCTGAACGACACCGGCGAGCTCACGATGTGCCTCACCGACGGGCGCGACCTGCTCGCGTATGCGGATCGCCGCGGGGTGCCGCTCTGGGTCGGTCTGCTCGTTCCGCCGTACGACAAGATCGCATTTGGCGACGACGATCTCGATATCGATCTCACACGCCGCGGAGCGAAGAGCCGCAAGGGCGCCATCGTGTGCAGCGAGCAGCTCGAGGCGCGCGACGGCGATGCGGACCGCTCCATCGTCTGGCGCAAGCTCGCGCCCGGGTCGCTGATGATGATCCGCGAGGGCGCGATCATCACGGAGCGCAGTGGGGACAAGACGGCCGCCCCGCCGCCGCGCACGATGCGCCGCCCGATGCGCGCGCAGCCGCGCCGCTATGACGTCACGCACCGCACCGTCTACAAGTACGAGAAGGCGATCGAGAGCTCGCAGCACACGTTCCGGCTCACGCCGATGCACGATCGCCTGCAGAACGTCGTCTCCACGGACCTCTCGATCAGCGTGCAGGGCCAGAGTCGCGATTACGAGGACGTGTTCGGCAACCGCGTGCACCGGCTGATCATCGATTCGCCGTTCAACGAGATGATCATCGAGAGCAAGAGCGTCGTCGACGTGCTCGACACCGATCCGCTCGGGTTCGGTCCGCTGCGCGTCTCGTCGACGATTCCGCTCGTCTGGATGCCGTGGCAGCGCCAGGTACTCGAGCCTTTCCTGCTGCCCGTCGAGATTCCCGAGACGGAGCTCGCCGAGCTCGCCGAGTACGCGATGAGCTTCGTGAAGCGCAACGACTACGACCTGCTCGACACGCTGCTCGACATCAACCACACGATCTTTCGCGAGTACGCGTACAAGCAAGGCGTCACGACAGTGCTCACGAGTGCGTTCGAGGTCTACTCGACGCGCCAGGGCGTCTGTCAGGACTTCACGAATCTAATGATCTGTCTCGCGCGCCTGCTCGGTGTTCCCGCGCGCTACGTGTGCGGCTACATCTACACCGGACCGAAGAATCAGTCGGGCACGGCCAACACCGTTCAGAGCGAAGCGTCGCACGCGTGGGTGCAGCTCTATCTTCCGCAGGTCGGCTGGAAGGGCTTCGATCCGACGAACGGCATCTTGACGCAGACCGATCACGTCCGCGTCGCTGTTGGTCGCAACTACATCGATGCAACGCCGACGAGCGGCACGATCTTCGTCGGTGGCGGTGGCACGGAGACTCTCTCGGTCGACGTCCGCGTCGAACCGCACAAGGACTGACGATGGCGATCAACCTCGCGGAGCTCGAAGCGCTCGCGGCAGCGAAGCTCCCCCAGATGGCGTGGGACTACTACGCATCCGGCGCCGATGACGAACAGTGTCTCGCGCGGAACAAGAGCGCGTACGGTGACATCGAGCTGCACTACCGCGTGATGGTCGATGTCGCACGCCGCGAGCTCGCGACGACGGTGCTCGGCTCTCCGATCTCGATGCCGATCTGTGTCGCGCCGACGGCGTTCCAGAAGCTCGCGCATCCCGACGGCGAGCTCGCGAGTGTGCGCGCCGCTGCCGAAGCCGGCACGCTGTTCATTCTCTCGACGCTCTCGACCACGCGCGTCGAGGACGTCGTCGCGGAAGCAGCGGGTCGCATCCCCGTGTGGTTCCAGCTCTACATCTACAAGGATCGCGGCGCGACAGAAGCACTGGTTCGCCGCGTGGAGGCAGCCGGCGTGAAAGCGCTCGTGCTCACCGTCGATGCGCCGCTGTTCGGCCGCCGCGAGCGCGACGTGCGCAACGGCTTCGCGCTGCCGCCGGGGATGGCCGTCGCCAACTTGCTCGCCGAGAGGAGCGATCCCGATCCGCGCGGTCACATCGATGCGGTCGCAGGCGAGTCCGGTCTCTCCGCGTACATCGCGCGCTGGCTCGATCCGTCGCTGACGTGGGACACGATCGAGTGGCTGCGTTCGATCACCACGCTCCCGGTGCTCGTCAAAGGCATCGTGCGCGCCGACGATGCCGTGCGCGCTGTCGAGCGCGGCGTCGCCGGCATCGTCGTCTCCAATCACGGTGGTCGTCAGCTCGACGCGTCGCCCGCAACGATCAAGGTCCTGCCCCGGATCGTGGACGCAGTCGCTGATCGCTGCGAGGTCTTCATCGACGGTGGCGTGCGCCGCGGCACCGACGTGGTGAAGGCCCTCGCGTACGGAGCGCGCGCCGTGCTCGTCGGCCGCCCGGTGCTGTGGGGTCTCGCCGCCGACGGCCACGCCGGTGTCGCGACCGCTCTCGGCATCCTGCGGCGCGAATTCGATCTCGCGATGGCCCTCTGCGGCTGCCCGACTGTCACCGCGATCACCCGCGACCTGGTTCAACCGTGATCCAGCGCGAGTGCTACGAGTGCGGTCTGTCCGTCGAGCTGCCAGACGGAACGTTCCGCTGGGAATGCGCGCAGTGTGGATATACCGACCGCACGCGAGAAGAGGAGCGCAAGCTTCGCGCGCGTTATGCCCACGCTCCGAAGCTCGCGAAAGCTGTGGACGAGCTCATCCAGGAGCTCAACTTCGAGCTGGGAGATGAGGCCTCCGCGAAAGTAGCGATCGACGAGATTTCGCGACAGATGCAACAGCTCGAACGCCCGGGTGGGCGATAACCAGCGCTCATGGCTCTTTCGGCGACGATGCGTAAATTCGCGATCAACCTCGCGGACTCCGATCGCGGTATCTACGAGCAGCTCGAGTGGCGCGTCGCCCAACACCCGTCGGAGAACGAACGGTTTCTCGTCGCGCGTGTGATCGCGCGTGCTCTCGAGCACGCGGAGGGCGTCGACTTCTCCAAGGACGGCCTCTCCGACGAGGATGAACCTGCGCTCCATCAGAAGAACCTGCGCGGCGAGTGGGAAGCGTGGATCGAGGTCGGCTCGCCGACACCCGATCGCCTCCACAAGGCGGCGAAGAAGGCCCCGCGCGTCGCCGTCTACTCGTGGCGCAACGTGCCCGCTCTCGCCGAGGCGATCCGCGAGCGCAAGGTCCACAAGATGGAGGAGATCAAGCTCGTGGCACTCGACGAAGCGACGCTCGACGGGATCGCAAAGACGCTCGATCGCCAGAACACCTGGGAGCTCGCGATCAGCGGCGGAACGCTCTACCTGACCGCCGGCCCGTCGACGTTCGAGCTAATTCCGGAGACCATCCCGCTCTGACCTCGCGGTATTCTCGGAGCGTGAAGTTCGCTGTCGCCTTTGCGCTGCTCTCGGGGTGCGGCTTCAATGTCTCGGGGGCCAGCGGCGATGCGGCTGTCTCGACCGACACACCGGATGCACCGCTCGACGCGCTGCCGACGACGTGCACACCGAACGAGCACGCCTGCGATGGTCGCGATCGCCTGACGTGCGGCGCGAGCTCGACCTGGGATCCCGCGCAGACCACGACATGCGACTACACGTGCGCACAAGGCGCGTGCGTCGTGGCGAGCAACGTATCGACGCAAGCCGTCGTGGCGTGCTCGTCGTCGGCTCCGCGCCTCGCGCCTGCTGCCGGCTCGACGGTGACGTTGAGCCAGAGCGGTGGCACGCATATCGAGTGCTCGCCCGATTGCGGTGATCCGGGTGTCGCGCAGATCGCTCCCGCGGGCACCGTCTCCGGCACGCCGGGCCTCGCGTTCTTCTGCTTCTCGTCGGTGTCCTTGCCAAGCAGTGTGACGCTCGCGCGCGCGGCGACGGGTGGACCGGCGGCCGCGATCGCGTTCATCGTCGATGGCGACGTCTCGATCGCCGGCGAGATCGACTTCGACGGTGGAGCGGCCATCGCGACGACGA
This sequence comes from Kofleriaceae bacterium, assembly GCA_036499725.1. Classification (GTDB taxonomy): domain Bacteria; phylum Myxococcota_A; class Polyangia; order Haliangiales; family Haliangiaceae; genus JABFXX01. Next base: position 139,417 of record DASYDE010000030.1, on the reverse strand, counting down.
CCGTAGATAGAGGCGGCGGTCTCGGCGCACCAGGCGGGTTCGACGGTGCAGGCCTGAGCAGCGGTGGCGGCGGCGCGGGTGACGGCCCATGCGGCGGCAAAGGTGGACACAACGACGGCTCCAGCAGTCACTGGGTCGGCGGTGGTGGCGGCGGCGGCGGCGCGCTGACCTCGGGCGCGGCGGGCGGCAAAGGAAAGTGCCAGAACGGTGATCACACCGCCGACGGTGGCTCGGTGAGCGATGCGTGTGGAACGGCCGCGCTGACCCCGCTCGTCGGTGGCAGTGGTGGTGGCGCGGGCGGCGATGGCACCACGAACGTGCAGCAAGGCTGGCCCGCGGGCGGCGGCGGCGGTGCGTTGCAGATCTCGTCGCGCACGCGGATCGTGATCACGGGCGCCCTGCGCGCCTCGGGCGGTCCTGGCTACGGCAACTCGGCCTTCGACGGCGGTGGTGGTGGCGGCGCAGGCGGAGCGCTGCTGCTCGAAGCTCCATCGCTCTCGCTCACGGGCGCGCTCCGCGTCGACGGTGGCAACGGCGGCAAGGGCGGCGCGGGAGATGGCGGTACCGGTGCGACAGGCACGAGCGGCCCCCAGATCGGCCTGACGTACGCCGCGAACGGTCAGAGCGGCAGCGGCGGTGGCGGTGCGGGCGGCCGCATTCGCCTCAACAGCGTCGGAGCCACCTGCCCCGCCACGGCGTCCCCGGCTGCGTCGTGCACGTCCGGAGTGCTCGCACCCCAATAGGACGTCAGACCGATCCGCTAGATCGGTGGCGTGCGCATCTACTTCGTCGGCAGTCACGCTACCGGTAAGACCACGCTGTGCCGCTACGTCAGCCGTAAGTACGGCCTGCCCATGATCAGCGAGGTCGCGCGAGCCGTTCTCGCCGAGATGGAGACCGGCCTCGATGCTCTGCGCACCGACATGGATCTGGTCGAGGAGTATCAGGAGCGGGTGTTCGCGCGGCAGGTCGCGGTGGAGCGCCAGCACGACGGTCGCTTCGTCTCCGACCGCGCGTTCGACAACCTCGCGTACGTCGCCGAGCACACGACCAACGCGTTCGCGATGATGAACGACCAGCGCTTCCACGACTACATGCGCTGGGTCAAAGAGGGCGTCGTGTTCTTCCTGCGCCCGCACAAGGAGCTGCTCAAGGACGACGGCGTGCGCGCGGGCGTCGCGTGGGAATCCGTGCTGCGTATCGACGGCATGGTGAAGCTCATGCTCGAGCAGCACGGCATCAGCTACCTGCCGCTCGAGAGCGTCTCGATGCAGGAGCGCGTGCGTGCTGTCGAGTTCGTGCTGTCTCGCTGCGGCATCTCCCCGATCAAAGAGCGCCCCGAGGGCCGCATGCGCTCGCGCACCATTCCCCCGATCCCCGCCGGCGCCCCGATCCCCGCCGGCGCCCCGATGGCCGCTGGCTCGGGCGCGACAGTCGCCGGCGAGGCGAGCGTGAGGCCGAACCTGGATTCGTGGCCTTACGCGCTGGCCGACGGCGCCGAGCGCGGCGCGTAGGCGTCACCCACTCAAAAGCGTTCGCACACCGCACACGGCAACTGATCTTGCCGCACCAAAATCGTTTTCTCGTCGAGAAAACTGTTTGCGCGCGTGATCCATCGACCGTACAACGGTGTGAAGACCGCGATGCAGTACACCGTTCGCAACCGCCGCCGCCTGCGCACCACCGAGCAACAGCTCGCGGCGCGTACGAGCACGCAGCGCGGAACGGGCGTGAGTGATCGGCTGCCGGCGGACGCGATTCCCGACGCCGTGCCGCAGCACGAGCCGACGAGCCCCATCGCCCGCGGTTCGTCAGCGACTCCGCAGCGCGTTCGCGCACAAGGCACTGGCTCTCACGCGGCGCAGCCCACCAGGCTCGCCGTCAAAGAGATCGTGCACGCGTCCGTGTTCCGCAAGAACTCGGACCGCTAGCTCTAGATCACGTGGAGTAGCTTGTAGAGGCAGTAGCCTCCGCTGAGCACGTAGACTTCCGATCGCGACCATGATCGTACGCGCCGAGTCGAGACTCCATGCGACCGCGAACTGCTTGTCGGCGACGACAAAGCCGACAACAGCAACGCAGTCGCACGGCCACGCGACCTTCGCCTTGTTCTGCGCGGGATCGATCCACGCCCAGCCTCGTTCTCCGACCGAGTCGATCCGCTGTTTCGAGCCCGAGCCCGAGCCCGCGATTTTTTGGATGCAACGACACAACGATGCGTTGCGACAACCGTGTCCGACGAGAACTCGGTCCGCGGAAGATCGCGGGCTAGCGGCGCAGCGTTCCGCGCAGTGCGAGCTCGATGATCTGCTGCGTGTACGCGACGATCGAGGGCGGACGCACGTAGAGGCGACGGTTCACGAGGAGGTCGGCGATGCCGTGCAGCTGCGACCACACCTGGATCGCGACGAGCAGTGGATCGACGTCCGCGAGCTCACCGCGCGCGATGCCAGCCCTCACTTCGGTGGAGAGGATGTCGAGCGCGCGATCGGCCGCGTCATGCTCGCGGATCGCGGTCACGATGCCGGGGCGCGGGCTCATCATCACGCGATAGCGACCCGGCTGCGCGAGCGCGAAGTCGATGTAGGCGCGAGCAAACGCGAGAAATCGCGCGAGCGTGTCGGTCGCCTTCGCGAGCTCGCGCTCGATGTCAGCGATCAGCGCAGTGAATCCTTGCTCGGCAACCTCGGTGAGCAAGGCGGAGCGATCGGCGAAGTGAAAATACGCCGCACGATGGTCGACGCCGACCCGGCGCGCGAGCTCGCGCATGCTCAGCTCGTCGGTGCCATGTTCCGTGATCAGTTGCGTCGCCGCGGAGACGAGCGCGTCGCGGAGGTTGCCGTGGTGATACGTGCGTCGCTTCTTAGCCGCCATGATGGCCGCGGATCAGGTCCAGCACCGCGATGAAGCCGTGCGCGGCCGCCGCGACGAGCAGATCGGACGCGCGGTGCCCGCCGAGGTGAAGCGGAAGCGCCTGGGCCGTCCACGCGTCGAGGTTCCAGACGTCGCGCTGCTCGACGATCTTGCCGCCTTGGATCACGAGCGTGGTCTGCGAGTTGTTGTGGATCTGCCGGCCCGACAGGCCGTAGTGCGCGTCCCAGTTCACGTGGACCTCGTAGCGATCCTCACCGAGCGATGTCGCGCCGGGCGCCACCGTCGGCTTGATATCGAACGGCTTGGCCGCCGGCATGATCGAATTCCACATCAACATGACCTGCGAGCCGTGCAGGTTGCCGAACAGCGGATCGTGAAACTTCACGTTCGGTGCGTACGCCTGGGCCATCGTCGCCGCATCACGTCGCGCGAACGCGCTGTAGAAGTCGGTCGCGGTGCGAACGGCCACGGCGGTCGTCGTCGAGAGCGCGCGCTGGACGACCGAGTTCCCCATGCGCGCCTGCGCGGCCTCGACGATCTGCGCCTTCGCCTGAGGGAACTGCGGGAGCAGCGCTGCGAGCCCGACATGATCTTCTGGCCCGAGCCGTTGCACGCGCGCGGCGATCGCGTCGGGCCGCTCCTGCGGCTGCGCGACGTCGTGTTTCTCGGCGGTGGCCGTCGCTTGATCGTGAAGAACGTCGCGCATCCCCGATCAATATCACCAGTGGGGAGATTGATCGGAAGAAATCGGGCCTCGCGTCAAAGTGTTTCGATAAGTGAAAGCGCGGCGCCTACTTGCGCGAGAGCGGCGTGGTAATCTGCGGTTCTTGGGGACGGACCAGAATCCCGATACGAATCCCAACCTGGCGATCGATCCGGTCGAGCAGCGCGTTGTCGCGTTCCGCCAGCACCCGGAAGCGCGTCGCTTTGCCGAGCTGCGACAGGAGCTGCGCGATGCGGGCCGCGGCGAGCTGCTCGCGGAGCTGTGCGCGACATGGGCGCAGATCGAGCGCGATCCGATCCGGGCGGCCGATGCGTGGAGCGAAGCCGGCGAAGCGATGGTCGTGCTCGGCGAGCCCGAGACAGCCGTCGACTACCTGCGCGCGGCCCTCGAGCTGGATCCCGGCAACGAGCGCGCGGCAGATCGTCTGATCGAATTGCTCGAGCCCAACGATCCGGCGGCCGCCGTCGAGATCATCGAGCTGGAGCTGACCGAGCTCACCAAGAAGTCGGGGCAGCGCGCGAAGCCCGAGCAGATCGCTCGGCGCGCGATGCACCACCGCCGCGCGGCCGAGCTGTGGAACGATCACCTGGGCCGCGTCGATCGCGCGCTCTGGCACTTCCAGCAGGCGTGGAAGCTCGAGCCCACCAACTTCGAAGCGCTCGATGCGGCGCGCGACCTGTATCGCTCGCTCGGCGACGAGAACATGGTCGGGAAGCTCTACCAGGCCGAGCTGGACGTCCTCGGTCAGCAGGGGCAGAAGGATCCCGCGCTGCAGAAGCGCAAAGCGCGCGTTCGGTTCGAGCTCGGCAAGCTCGCCTTGCGCACCAAGGACCTCGAGAGCGCGGCCAATCACCTCGAAGAGGCGGCCAAGCTCGATCGCTCGCACGACATCGCGGAGAAGCTCGCCGAGGTCTACGCGACGCCAGGATTCCGCGACGGCGTCGATCAAGCCCGCTGGCGCGGTCGCGCTGGCGAGCTGCTCGCCGAGCTCGGCAAGTCGCGCATGCGCGATGATCCGAGCGGCATCAATTACCTCCGCCGCGCCGTCGGTGTCGATCCGTACTCCAAGGGCTCGAGCGAGGCATTGCAGGAAGCGCTGCAAGAGAGCTCGCAGTGGGGCGAGCTCGACCGCGCGCTGCGCCACCGCACCGCGATCGTGCAGGATCCCGACGAGCGCGCGTCGCTGCTGCGTCGTCGCGCGGCGCTGTATCGCACGCAGATGCCGAACCGGCAGGCACTCATCGAGGTGCTCACGGATCTCGTCGCCTACGAGAAGCCGGGCTCCAAGCCGGCGCGCGAGCTGCGCGAGCTGTTGCGCGAAGATCAGAAGTGGGAAGACCTCTCCGCACTGATGGAGGCCGAGATCAACGCGCTCGGCCAGGACCCGAGCACGTCGAGCGACCTGCTCGTCGCGGAGATCCTCGAGCTGGCCACGGTCGCGCGCGAGCATCAGGGCGATCGCGATCGCGCGGCGGAGCTCCTGCACCAGGCGCTCGGCGTGGATCCGCTGCACGAGGAAGCGCTCGCGCGCTACGTCGATCACTTCCGCGAGCGCCGCGATTGGCGCGGCCTGATCGATCTCTACGAGTTCGCGCTCGATAACGCGCGCGAAGGTGGCGCCAGCCAAGAGGACATCGTCCAGCGCCTCGAAGAGATCGCGCAGCTCGCAGAGCTCCGCATCGGCGACATCGATCGCGCCGTCGACGCGTGGCAGCGCATCGCGCAGTACGAGCCCAACAGCGCCAAGGTCAACGAAGCCCTGCGCCGCCTGACCGCGCGCAGCAAGATGTGGCAGCAGCTCGTCGCATCGCTGGAGCACGAGCTCGCGACGGCGAACGATCCGGTGCAGCGCGTCAGCGTCCTCAAGAAGATGGCGTCGACGTATCGCGAGCGGCAGATCGATCCGCTGCGCGCGATCGAGCTCTACGAGCAAGTGCTGCAGGAGTTGCCCGGCGACGACGCGACGCTCAAGGCGCTCGCCGAGATGTACGAGCGCGAGGGCGACGACAAGGGTCTCGCGTTCACGCTGCGCCGTACCCTCGATCTCGAAGAGGGTCGCGTCCTCGAATCGATGCGCCGCTCCGGCAAGGCCGAGGGTGCCGCAAAGGAGTGGCCCGTCGCCAAGCGCGCCGAGCGCCTGACGATGATGCGCCGCCTCGCGATCCTGTACGAAACGCGCCTCGCGGATGTCGACGGTGTCGTGTACGCGAGCAGCGGCGTGCTGGAGCTTCTCCAGGGCGATCGCGATGCACTCGAGCGCATGGAGCGCGTCCTCGAGAAGGCGAACGATCCGCGCCTCGAGCGCACGCTCGAGTATCACGCGGCGGCGTCGACCTCGCCCGCCGAGCGCGCGAAGCTGCTCAAGCGGCTCGCCAAGCTCGCGACCGATCGCAACGACGATATGGCGGCGCTCGATCGCTGGGAGCAGACGCTGCGCGCCTCGCCCTCGGATCCGGATGCGCTCTCCGCGCTGTCCTCCTTGTACGAGCGCACCGAGCGCTGGAGCGAGCTCGCCGCGATCCTCGAGCGCACCGACGGCGGCAAGCCGCTACCCGAGCCAGGCTCGCCGGATGCGGCCGTGCGCGCGGTGGATCTCGAGCGCTACGCGACGGTCGTCGACACGCGGCTCAATGATGGCGCCAAGGCCGTCAAAGCGTGGCACCGCGTTCTGGAGCTGACGCCGCGCAACCGCACCGCCCTCGCCGCGCTCGTGCGCCTGTATCGCGCGACCAGCAAGTGGCGCGAGCTCGCCGACATGCTCGGGGCGCAGATCGTGTCGTTCAGCCAGCTCGTCGCGCCCGACGATCGCGAAGCAGCATGCAAGGCGTCGATGGAGCGCGCGGAGATCCTCGAGGAGCGCCTCGGCGCACCGAACGAAGCGATCAAGGTGCTCGAGGGCCTGATCAAGGAGCTCGATCCGAACCACCTCGACGCGCACACGGCGCTGCGCCGCCTGCACGAAGCGCGCGGTGACTTCGACGCGGCCGTCCGCATCGCCGAGCGCGAGATGTACTTGTCGCCGGAGACGCCGCGCAAGATCGCGCGCGGTCTCGAGATCGGCATGATCTGCCGCGATCGCCTGAACAACCCGACGCGCGCGCTCCAGGCGTTCAAGCGCGTGCTCGAGCTCGATCCGCAGCAGGACGAAGCGATGGCGTCAGCCGCCGATCTGCTCGCGCGCCTCGGGAAGTGGAAGGACCACGTCGCGATGCTCGAGCGCATGTTGCAGCTCGTGCCAGGGCGCGAACATCAGGAAGCGGCCGCCTACGCCGAGGATCGCCGCAACCTCGTCCAGCGCATCGCGGCCGCGACTGCCGACAAGCTCGCCGATCCCAAGTCGGCGTTCCGCTGGTGGCGCCGCGCGCACGACGAAGCGCCCGACGAGCAAACGCTCGCCGACGTTCGCCGCGCGGGCGAGTCGTACGGCCTGTGGCGCGAGCTCGCCGAGGTCCTCACCGACGAGCGCAAGCGCCTCGTTGCGCTCACCGGCGACCCGACCAATCCGGCGGAGCCCGAGCGCTTTGTCGCGCTGTCGCGCGAGCTCGCCGGGACGTTCGAGCGCCGCCTGAACGAGAAGCAGCGCGCGTTCGTCGTCTTCGCGGAAGCACTCGCGGTCGCACCCCGCGATGGTTCGCTGCTCGGCGAGCTCGATCGCCTCGCGTCCGAGCAGGATCAGCGCCCGCTGTGGAAGACGTTGCTCGAGTCGTACGACGTCGCGCTGTCCGCCGCGTCACCTGCCGAGCGCGTCGATCTCCACCTGCGCCGCGCGAAGATCCTCGAGGAGAAGGTCAACGATCCGCGCGCGAGCGTGAACGACGTGATGCAAGCGTTCGCGTGGTCGCCCGATCGCGAGGACACGCGCGACGTGCTCGTTGCTCTCGCGACCAAGGCGCGCGCGTGGCCCGAGGTCATCGCCGTCGACAGCGCGTTGGTCGAGCGCGCGAGCACCGGATGGCGCCGGGTCGAGCTGCTGCGCCGCAAGGCGGCCGTGATCGAGGAGCAATTGAAGGATGCGCCCCGCGCATTCCGCACGCACCTGATCGCGCTGCTCCTCCAGCCCGACGACGCTGACACCGCGTCGCATCTGTGGCGCCTGGCGCGCGTGATCGGCAAGTACCGCGAGACGGATCGCATTCCCGCGCCCGAGCCGGCGTCCGCGATGATCCATCCCGAGGCCGTTCTCGCCGAAGCGCGTGGCGCAGCTGCGCACGCGTCGCCCGTTGCGAAGGCACCGTCGCGTCCTCCCGCGAGCAATCGTCATGCACGCGCCAGCACCGAGCCGTTGAGCGTCGACGAGATTGGCGAAGTCACGGAGCAGACGCTGCGCGTCGGTGATTCGACGCAGCCGCTCGATCTCGGCGAGATCGAGATGGCAGCGGCGAGCGATGCCAAGCAGCAGCTCAAGGTTCCCGTCGGCGAGTTCGTCGCCGAGAACTCGACGATGACGCTCTCCGTGGGCGAGCTATCCAAGATGATCGTGCCTCCCCGCCTGCCGCCCGGCGCGAAGGGACCGCCCAAGCCGCCCCCGCGTCCGCCGCAGATCAAGCCGCCGCTGCCGGGCATGACCCGCGCGAAGTCTCCGACGGCCGGTCCGCCGCCCGCACCGCGCAAGGCGCAGGCGAACGTGCGCCGCACGCCGCTGCCGACGCTGCCGCAGCGCGCGTTCGAGTCGCCGTGGGAAGAGCTCGCGGTCGCGTACGAGAGCCTGCCGATCACCGATCCAACGGCGCGCCTGCGCTGGCTCTACAAGGCGTCCGAGGTGTGGGAGACGGGCGGCAAGGACATCGCTCGCGCGTTCGATGCCCTCGCTCGCGCGTTCGTGATCGCGCGTCGCTCTCCGGGCGGCGACGGCGAAGTCCGCGCGCGTCTGCACCGCATCGCCGACGAGCACCGCGCGTACGATCGCCTCGCCGATCTGTACGAGGGCATGGCCGAGGAAGCCGATACGGCAGCGGGTGCTGCGGATCTCCTGATGGAAGTCGCGACGATCCGCGGCGAGCAGAAGAAGCCGCGCGAAGCGGAAGCGCAGCTGCGCCGCATCCTCGGCATGCTCCCGAACGACACCGTCGCGCGCTGGCGCCTCGAGGAGCTGTATCGCGGCGAAGGCCGTTGGGTAGAGCTCGCCGCATCGCTCGAGGAGCGCACCGATCCGCGCCTCGGCACGGCGGCGCCGGAAGCAGAGCGTCCGCAACTGCTGCGCGAGCTCGCGGAGATCTACACTGCCAAGCTGCAGCGCCCGCACGACGCGATCGATTCGTTCGAGCGTCTGCGCCACTCCGCGCCCGCCGACATCGGAATCCTCGACGAGCTGTCGCGCCTCTACGCGCAGGTCGGTCGTTGGTCCAAGGTGATCGAGATGCTGACGCGCGTCAGCGAGACCGCGGAAGGTTCGCCGGAAGCGCGCGATGCATTGAAGCGCATCGCAGGCATCTACGAGCGCGAGCTCGAGCTGCCGGAGCGCGCGCTCGAAGCGTTCAACCTGATCGTCACGACGTGGCCCGACGACACCGAAGCGTGGGCCCAGCTCGACGCGATCTATTCGACGAACGCGCGCTGGACGGATCTCTCGGACGTTCTACGTCGCCGCGCGGCTCTCGAACGCGATCCGGTCGTGCGTGCGCAGCTGCTCTCGCGCCGCGCGCAGGTGCTCCTCGACTGGCTCGATGCACCAGAGGAAGCGGCGGCCGCGCTGCGCCACGCGCGCACTGTCTCGCCCGATGATCCCATCCTCGCCGACCAGCTCGTGACGGCACTCGTCAAAGCGGGCCGCGAGCGCGAAGCCGGTGCCATCCTCGAAGATCGCATCGATACGCTCACGCACCTGACGCCCGACGCGCGCGGCGATCTGGCCGCGCTGCACATCCGCCTCGCACAGCTGCGCCTCGAGCGGCTGAACGATCGCGAGGGTGCGCGCGAAGCGATCGAGACGGCACTGCTCCTCGTGCCGGAGCACCCGACAGCGCTCGCCGTGTTGGCCGGCGTCGCTTCGCCCGACGACGATCCGACGGCTTTTGCGAGCGCAAAGTTGCGCGAGGCCGACAGCGCTACCGACGACGATCTGCGCATCGCGGCTCTGATGGCGGCCGGCGAAGTGCTGCACTCGCGGGTCGGCGATATCGTGGCCGCGCGCGCGGCGTACGAGCGCGTGCTCGCGTATCGCCCGTATCACGCAGACGCGACGTGGGCGCTCGCGGGCCTCGTCGAGAAGGGCGGCGATCCCGAGACTGCGGCCCGCGTGCTCGAGAAGAAGCTCGAGGACGAATCGCTCACGCCGCCCGAGAAGGCGCGCATCATGACGCAGCTCGCAGCGTTCTCGCGCGCGGCGGGTGTCGAGCCCGCGGCCGAGCGCTATCTGCTCGAAGCGCTCGGCTGCATGCCGGATCACATCCCGGCGATCGTCGCCCTCGCGGACTTCTACGCGGATCGCGAGCGCTGGGATGATCTCGAAGCATTCCTGCGCGAGACGCTCGGCAACGGCACCGAGGACTCGCCGACGACGCTGTCGACGGCTCCGCCGGCGCTCGTCGCGGATCTGCACCGCCGCATGGCTGGTGCCTACGAGAAGCTCGGTCGCGAGGAGGACGCGTACCAAACGCTCGTCGCGGCGGATCGCCTCCACCGCGGACATCTCCTGATCAAGCTCGCGATCGGCGAGAACCGCTACAAGGCCCGCCGCTGGCGCGAGGCCGCGCTGCACCTCTCGCCGCTCGCTGCTCACGAGGAAGCCCCGCGCTACCCACAGGAGATCGCGCAGGGCCTCTATCACGCTGCGCTCGCCGAGATTCGCAGCCTGCGCCCCGAGAAGGCGGGCCCGCTCTACACGCGCGCGCTCGAGCTCAAGCCGAACTACACGCCAGCGTTGCAAGCGCTCGCGGAGATCGCGATGGAGCAAGGCGACGTCGCCAAGGCCGCCGATCTGCTCACGCGCCAAGCGACCGCGACCGAGGAGCCCGGCGAGCGCCTCCGCTTGTTCGAAGCACTCGGCGACATGGCGCTGATGATGCTGCACGACGAGGACCGCGCACGGACGTGCTTCGCGGCCGCCGTCGCTGCTGCGCAACCGCTCGATGCCAAGCACATCCCGCTGCTCGAGAAGCTGCTCGAGCGTCAGGACGGAGCGAGAGATCACGCCGGTGCCGCGCGCACCGCCGAGCTCCTTGCCGCGTTCGGCACCACCCCCGCGGAGCGCTCCGCTCATTACCTGCGCGCCGCACGCGATTACCTCGCCGAGGGCGATCGCATCCGCGCCCGCGGTGCAGCCGATCGCGCCGTGGAAGCGGATCCGTATGACGCGGACGCGGTCGACCTCGCGTCGAGCCTCGCGCTCGATCAGTCCGACGTCGAAGCTGCCGCCGCAATGCTGACGCGCCTGCTCTCGGCCAAGGACGATCGCACCGGTCAATCGGCGCGCCGCGCCCTGCTGTCCTATCGCCTCGGTCGCGCGCGCCACCAGCGCGGCGATGTCCGCCAAGCATTGCCCGCGTACGAGCGCGCCATCCAGATCGCGCCCGACTCCGACGGTGCGATGCAGGCACGCCGCGGGCTCGTCGAGCTCGCGCGCAGCGACAACGATGCAGCTCGCAAGTCACAGATCGTCGATCACCTCCAGGCGATCACCGCGACGACGGGCGCCCTGCCCGACCTCGTCGCCTGGGCCGACGAGCTACGCAAGCTGAACCGCGCCGACCACGCGCGCGCCGCGTTCGATCTAGCGATCGCCGCGGGCCACACGCCCGACGTGCATCAGTCCGCGTACCTCTCGAGCAACAAACCGTACGCGATGCGCGACGACGAGTCGTACAAGGCGCCGCTCGACGACGCCGACCGCGCGTTGATCACGGACCCTGCCGAGCTCACGCTCGGCCCCGTCGCGGCCGCGCTCGCCGAGGCTGCCGCGCTACTCTGGCCCGATACAAACGAGCAGCTCGCGCGCATGGGCGTCGCTGGCGCGCAGCGCATTCCGGCCACGCACAAGGCAGCCGCTGTCGCGATGTTCTCGCGGCTGTCGACCCCGCTCGGAACGGGCGCCGCGCTGCTCTATCAGCACGAGAGCGCGCCCGATGTCACCATTGTCTCCGCGGCGACGCCGGTCATCGTGCTCGGCCCGCGCATGATGGCGGAGAGCAGCGACATCGCGCTCGACGTGATCCGCGCGCAGATCGCTCGCGCTGCCGAGCTGTCTCGCGCCGAGCACGTCGTGTTCGCGGGCCTGCCGCTCGCCGATGCGACGCGTTTGCTCGCCTCCGTGATCCGGCTGTTCGGACCCGCCGCGCTCAAGGGCGCGGCCAGTGCGCTCGTCATGGACGAGGACATCCAGCGCGGTCATGACGAGATGGTCAAAGCGGCGCTGTCGGTGAAGATCCGCGGCCGCCTCGAGCAGGCGCTCGCAGCGACCTCGGTGTTCGTGCTCGACGTTCGCCACCACCTTCACGCGATCGAGCGCACCGCCGATCGGGCCGCGCTGATCCTCGGCGGCGCTCCCAGTGCGATCGCTGCTTCGGCCACCCAGCGCGGGGCCGACCTCGCTCATCTGATCCGAGCGATCGCGACCCCGGCCTGGTTCCCGCTCCGGACCAAGCTCGGCGTCGGCGTTCGCTGAGGTTGGTTTCGGTTCGCTCGGGTTGATCCGACTTCAGAGTCGTGTCTCGGCCTGGTCGAACCACCGAATCGCATTCTCCCTCTGAAGGAGCTTTTCGGACTCGATCCACCTGTCGCGGAACTGATCAGCGATAGGCTCGGTCGGTAGTCATGGCGACGGCCCTCGCGACCCGGATCGAAGCGCTCGGCACTGCCGTCGTCTCCACGATCGAGTCGGTCGCGACCGCGACCCGCGACTCGGTGGCCTCTGCCATCAACGCCGTCATGGCAAGAATCGTCAACGGTATCGGTTACATGGCAATCGGCCTCGGCCTCGCCGCTTGTCAGCAGGAGCGCCCGCCCGAGCCCGTCACCGCACCGCCAGTCCAACTGCCAGTTCCCAAGGCGGCGCCCGTGGTGGTCGACGAAGGCCCGAAGTCGCTCGGCGACTTCACCATCACGTTCTACTACGTGGCCACCGAAGACGAGGTCACGGCCGCAGCCGCCGAGCGGGTCGAGAAGAAGAAGAAGAAGCTCGCCGCTGCTGCAGAGGCCGGCACCCTGTTCGCCTCCACCGACGCTATCCCCGCGAACGATAACGAGGAAACCTCGGACCCCGAGCAGGTCACGGTCTACTCGCAGTCATGCGAACCACTCGCCGAGGTCACGCGTGACTTTGCCGAGGCGATGCAGCTTCAAGGAACCGGCAAGCTGCGCGATGGTCGCCTCCTGAACATCGCGGGCAAGTGCAGCTGCGAGCGGTCGCCCTGCTTCCACGTGGTCGAGGCTCAGTGGGGACTGGCCGGAACCGGTCGCGCCCTCCAGCCGTTCCGTACCGTGGCTGTCGATCCCAAGGTCATCAAGCTCGGTTCGCTCCTGTATGTCCCGATTCTCGAGGGCCGGACCATGCCAGGCCGCGCCCCCTGGGGTGGCTATGTCCACGACGGCTGCGTGGTCGCGGACGATACCGGCGGCGGCATCAACGACAACCAGCTGGACCTGTTCGTCGGTCGCCGAGCCTACTACCTGGGCGTCTCGGGCCAGGGCGGCTCGCACTCGTGGGCCAAGCACGTGCCCGTGTTCGACGGCTCGAAGATCTGCGAGCGCAACGGCCGCAAGGTCGCCCGCAAAGCCGGCGCGATCTAGCTACCGAGAACCGACGCGCATCTTCAGCGAAGCGTGAATGCTCGACTGCGGTGCGGTCGGCGCAGGGCCATCGGGCGGAGCCGGCGCAGGCGGCGGAGGGGGCGGCGGAAGCGTCGGTGCGGGTAGCTTCGGAGCGGGCGGCGGGCCGGGCATCGGTGCGCTCGCCGGGAGCGGTGTGGGCGTCGGCGTATTGTCACTATCGTCCTCGGCCGTCGACTCGGTCGCGATGAAGCCGACGAGACCGCTGATCAGCAGGCCCAGGCCGATGTCGCCGACGGTCTCTGCGCGAGACTGGCAATCTGCGTCCGGCATGTTCGCGATCTCGCTGCGGCAGTCCGCACCCGTCTTGGCGACCGCGAGAATCGCGATGCCGGCGAGAATCGCGCCGCCCTCGGAGTACGTCGCGATCGTGCGGTAGTGCGCGTTGTTCGGGAAGCACGCGCCCGTCGAAACAGCGAGCGCAGCGACAAGAGCGACTGAGGAGCGCATCCGCATGACGGCGGTTGTATCGCAAACGCTCTACGAAAGAACCTGCGACTAACTGCGGCACCGTGCGATCACGCGAACAGCGCGCCCTGCGCACAGTGCGGGGGTACAGTTTGCGAATGACCGACTGGAAGCTTCCGTGGACGGCACACTGCCGCTGCGAGCGCGTCGAGCTGCAGATCACCAAGCCGCCGATGGGAACGATGGCATGTCATTGCCTCGGCTGTCAGCGCATGAGCGCGAGCGCGTTCTCGACGAGCATCGCGTTCGCGCCCGACGCCGTGAAGGTCGTCAAAGGCACGACGGAGATCGGTGGTTTGCACGGCGCCGCGAAGCACCACCACTGTCAACACTGCAAGAGCTGGATGTTCACGGAGCCGGACGGCATTCCGATCATCAACGTGCGCGCGACGATGCTCGACGATCACACGTGGTATCGGCCGTTCGTCGAAACGTGGACGAGCGAGGGGCTGCCCTGGGCCAAGACCGGCGCGGAGCACAGCTTCGCGAAGCTGCCCGCCGACGGAGAATGGGCACCGATCATGGAGAAATTCGCGACCGCCGGAATCCATCCGCGCTGAGGTCGTCCGCGTTCCATCCCATGTACGATGGTGCGTGATGAGTAGCGTGTGGGTCGCAGCATCGCGCGTCGCCGCGTGGGCGCCCGACATTGCTCGCGAGCTGATCGCGAATGCCCCCGATCGCGAGCCGCACGACGATGCGCGCGCGGGCGAGATCCTCGGGCGCGCGTTTGCCGCGACGGGCGCATGGGACCTGGCGCGCGATTCGTTCCTGCTCGCTGCCGAGGCATGGGAAGCCGACGATCCGGCGCGCGCGCTCGCCGTCAGTGGTGTCGCGCGTGCGCTTCCGGTGAAGCCGTTCATCGACGATGCAGCCGCGATCGCCGCCGAGCTCGATATCGTGCAGCGCCTCCTCACGCCCGCCGCTCCGACGCCGGTCGTCCGCCGAACGCTCGTCGAGTTACAGCGCTCGCTCGCTCCGCGACGTGTCGTCGGCACGCTCGAGGTCGCGTTCGGTCTCTCCCCGACGGAGACAGCGTTGCTCGTCGCCGCCGCCGCGCCGTTGCTCGACCCGGGCTTTCCGGCGCTGTCCATAGAACAGTGGGAAGATCTCGTCGCGTCGTCGACGCTCGCGCCGTTCGCGACGATCGATCGCCTCGTGCGCATGGGCGCGATCGCTCAGACGTCGCCGTTGACCGTCGCTCCCGGGATCGCGAGCTGGTTGCTCGGGCGCCGCGCGATGGAGCACCCCGGAGGTGTTCGTCTCTACCGGACGCCACCTGCACTCGCGACAGGTGATGTGGCCGCCGCGCGCCGCCTCATCGTCGACGGCGCGAGCGTCGTGACCTCGGATCCGGAGACTCTCGCGGCCGGGCTCATCGCGTTCAATCGATCGCTGATCGCGCTACGTCCCCCCGCACGCGCCCGGCGGCAGGCGATCGTCGCGGCCAGCGTCGAGGCGCGCCTGCACGGCGGGATCCCGCTGATCGATCTCGAGACGTGGGAGTCGCCCGATGTGGCGATCGCAGCGGAGCTGGCTCCGTGTGTGATCGCGTTACCGCAGGATCCCGTACTTGCCAACGAGCTCCGCGGTATCGTGGCGCCATGATCGAACCGGAGTCGCTGCTCCAAGAAGCGATCGCTGCGTTGAACGAGAGCGACTACGCCACGGCTGGCGAGCGCTTCGAACGCGCCGCCGAGTTGCTGGCGGTCCGCCGTCCCGACGATGCGGTCGCTGCGTTCGAATCCGCGACGCGCCTCGCACTCATGCGGGGCGATGTGGCGACAGCAGCTGCAACGCTCGACCGCGCGCGCGCACTCGGTGGCGACAACGCCCGCATCCTGCGGCTCGCCGCTGAAGTGGCGGACGTGGATCCAGATATCAACGTGCGCCGCGCAGCCTGGCAAGCCGTCGCTCGGAGTGGCGACGCGACGCAGCGGCATCAAGCCCTCCTCCGCCTCGCCGATCTCAGCCGCAATCAGAAGGAACACGCGCAATCCGCCGTGTACTTCAGCGAGGTCGTGCGCAACCTGCCTCAGGAGACGGCGCCGCACGTCCGCGCCGAGCTGTATCTCGAGATCGCGTCGGCGCGCACCGCGACCGGTGAGCTCGACATCGCGCTCGCCGCGCTCGACGACGCAGATCAGCTACTCCCCGCGACTGGCGACGACAAGACGGAGACGCTCCGCAATCGGATCGCGGGCCAGCGCGCAGTCATCGCGTTCGGCAGCGGAGATCCTGAAGGAGCGCTGCGCGCCGCCAACGCCGTCCGCGACCGCGCCGTGCAGACGGACGACGTGATGACCTACCTCGGTGCGGCCGCCCTGATCGCCATGGTGCACGAGCAGGAGAAGCGCCTCGTCGACGCGTACGACACGTATATCCGTGCGCGTGAATCGCTCGCGCAGCTCCTCGGCGAGGATGGCAAGAGGCTCGTCTCGCCCGCCATCGAGATGTTCGAAGCGCGCCTCGGTCCCGACGAATTTGCGGTCGTGTGGAACGAGTGGGTCGCGCGTCGGCGCGCCGCTCTAGCCCCGCGCTAGATCGCGCAGCCGCTCGAACGCGCGTCGCGCCGTCGAGACGGGGCCTCGACTTGTCGTCCAGCGGCGACCGTCCGCGGCCTCGATGACGGCCCAGATCTGCGTATAGCTGCGCACGGGCCCCTGAAGGATCGTCGTGTCCTTTGTCTGGACTGCGACGGTGCGGCCGACATCAGCGGCGATGCTTCCGCGCGGAATGCCGAGCGGCCCGGTCAGCTTCCAGCGACCGTCATCCTCGACAGTGACAACGCGGACTGCCGTCAGGTCGCGGACCACGAGGCGTGTCCACCAGCCAACGACGACAACACCGACCAGATAGCCGGCGATGCCGCTCGCGGGTATCGCGAAGTGTCCGCTCGCGATGCCGATGCCGACGCCAACGACCGCGAGGATCCCGAACATCAGGAACAACGCGAGCACGACGATGCCGATGCTCGCTTCGATGCCCGCTAGCGCGATGCGCTCTCGCATCACGCGACTCTACTACTCGTGGCCGCCGCCTTCAGCATTCTGCGAACGAAGCTGCCGGTGCTGGGCGGCCCACTGCATGAGTGCCGCCCACCGCGCCGTGCGCTGCTGCTGCAGCTGCTGGATCTGCGCAGCCGTGGTTTGCGCGTGTTGCTGCGTGCTAGCCGCGTTCTCTCCCGCTTGCTGGGCCGCCGTACGCGCCGTACCCGCATCTTGCGTCATCAACGCGTGTACTTGTTGGCCCGCCTGCACACCAGCCTGGTTCGCCTGCGATGCCTGCTGGGTCTGCTGCGTGCGCTGCGCGATACCTGCTTGCGCTTGGCTGTTCTGCTGCTGCTGCTGCGGGCCCGAGCCCGTGACCTGATCCATACCGAGCACGAACTGGTGCACGTTGTTGCGCGTACCGCTCACGTCGAAGAAGCGGTTCGACGGCACGCGGCCGAGGAAGCCGTCGAGCGTGCGCGCACCGCTCGCGATCGCGGTGAGGCTACCCGCCGCTTGTTGCGTCTGCCCGCCCGCTTGTTGATTCGCTTGGCCGGTTCGGCTCTGGATGTCCGTCGTCTGCGCGACGACGCGCTGCTGGGCCGCCGCACCGCGCGTCTGGTTCTGCGCGATGTGCGCCTGCACGCCCGCCGACGCGGTGGTCAGTCCTGTCGCCGATTGCTGCGCGCGATGCTGCTGCGCGCGAGCTCGGGTCGCCTGCTGCGTCATCGCCTGCTCTGCCTGGCGCATCTGTTCGATCCGCTGATCGAGCTGATCGATCTCCTGCAGCGATCCAGGCGGCTCGGGCAGCTGAACGTGACCGCGCGCGTTGCGTTGGGCCTCCGGTGCGGCGTTGCCCTCGTTCATCTCGCGGGCCGCATCGTTCGCCGTCTCGACGCGTGCTTCCTCGCGGAAGCTGTTCGAGCGATCGATTGCGGCAGGGCCGACGTCGCCGGAGTTACCAGCACCGGTCATCCCGTTGCGCCCACCGATGTCCTGCTGCATCTCCGCGTTCTCGACGCGCGTCTCGGACTCCGCGACACGAGCTTCGGCCTTGTCGAGCCGTTGTCCCTTGAGCGCGAGTGATCGCCGATTCGCACGCGTGTTGTTTGCATCGCGCGTCTCGATCGCGCGATCGACAGAGGTCTGTTGCTTGTCGCGGCGATGCTCGCGTCCTTCGAGCTCGGTCTCCGCGCCTTCGCGACGCTCGGTGTTCACGGTCGAGCGCGAGTCCGGGTTGAAGTAGTTGGCGCCGGCGCGCTGCGCGTTGCGCGTGTCACCGCCCACGACCGCCTCGGTGCGAGCATTCTGCAGCTCCGGGTTGGACGTCCCGAGTGCTTCCTCGGTACGCCCCGTGGAGCCCGAGTTCATCGACGTGCGAGCCGTCGTCGCTCCCTCGTGGATCTCGTTCTGCAAACCCGCGTAGAAGCCGCGGCTCGATCCACCCTCGTTCACGCGCTGCGCGTTCGACAGCCGCGACGAGGTGTAGTTGGAGATCGCGCCCTGCGCCTCTTTATGGAACTTCTGCTCCTCGGCGACGAGCTTGATCGGATCCTGGCTCGAGAAGATGATGTGGATCGCGCGGAGGATCGGCGGGATCGGCGAGAGCCCTGTCGCGACGGAGAGCGCGATCGTCGCGATGCCACCGCATGCTCGACCGAACTGCAACGCCATCGGGATGTACGGCAAGAGGAACGCGAGCGGCGGGAACAGGAAGCTGAGCAGACCGCCGAGTGCTGCGATCGCCGCGAACGCGTACGCGAGACCCGAGAGGATCTGGCAGACGTTGCCGACGATCTCGAGGACCGCTTTGATGCCGGAGATCAGATTCGCGGCGGTGAGGAACGGGCTCTCGCGCCAGTTCGACGCGCTGAACGCGCCGCCGATGCCCTCCATCGCCTCGTGGCCCATCTCGCGGATGCCGGCGCCACCATGGGCGAACAGGTTGTAGGCCGCAAAGCCGCCACCGATGATGTTACCGACGCCGGGAATGCGACCGAGCATCGTGTCGGTCGTCAGGAACTTCACGCCCGCGCCCATCACGTACTGCATCGCGCCGGAGTACATGCCCTGGCCGACGTCGTTACCGAGGCCGCTGCCGAGCTGCATCATGCGCGAGCCGGCCGCTGCGAAGCGATTGCCTACGCCGTCCTGATCGTGTGCCGCGTACGCGCGCCACCGCTCGTGGAACGAGAGCTCTGCTTCGATCAGCTCGCGACCCGCCGCCGGAGGAATCGCTGCCGCGCGCGCTTCGGGCGTGCGCTCTTCGCGCTCGCCGCCCGCATGCTCGCCGCCGTGCTCGCCGCCCGCATGCTCGCCGCCGGCGTGTCCCGCCGTGCGCTCGCCCCCGCCATTCTCGGCGCCGGGTCGAGGCTGACCGTTGTTGTTGCGCCCCGCGGTGCGTGCTCCACCCTCGGTGTTCGCTTCGCCGTTCGCGCCGCCCGGCCCGCCGCCGTTTGCTCCAGCGTTCGCGTTGCCGTTCGCATTCGCATGCTCGCCGCCGTGCCCGCCGCCGTTTGCGTTCGCACCGCCGTTCGCACCACCGTTGGCGTTCGCATTGGCGTTGCCGTTCGTCCGCGCGTTCGCATTCACGCCGCCGTTCGCACCACCATGCTGACGCTCGGGAGTGTGGTTCGCGGGATTGTTGCCGCCGGTGTTCGTGCCGCCGTTCTGATTCCCGTTGAGCGCCTGCTTCTCGGGATCGGTGAGCTCCGAATTCACGGCTGCTTCGATCGCACCGCTCGTCGAACCAGTCGCCGCGCCGCGCAGCTGGCGCACCGTCGTCACGACACTGTTCACGCCGCCACCGCGCGCGTTGCGGATCGCGGTGCGCGCGTGCTCCGTGAGCTCCGCGGGAGACGGCTGACGCGCGTTGATCGACTCGCCACCCGTGAGACCTGCGGGCGGATTTCCGTCGAGGAGATCGCGCTGGATCACCGCGCGCGACAGGATTCCGCGAGACACGGCTGAGATCGACGGCATGCGCGGGACCTGCGCCTGCACCTGCGCTTGAACTTGCGCCCGCATCTGCGGCCCCGATGGCATCGAGGGCATGCCGGGGATCGCCGTACCACCACTCGCGGGACCCGCGCCCGCGCCCGAACCCGAACCACCGCCGCTCGTGACGCGCGAGACGAACGCATCGCCGAACGACTCGGCCTCTTGCTCGTGCGAATCGCCCGGCGTGGATACCTGCGCATCCGCGCCGACGGTAGCGCCGCGCTGCTGGACGGTGTGCGCGACCTCGTGAGCGAGGAGGCGGCGACCATCCTGGCTGCCCGGGTTGAAGAACCCGCGATTGAAGAAGATCTTCTGCCCGAGCGTGAACGCCTTGGCGTGAACCGCACCCGCAGCGCGCTCGGCGCCTGCATCCGTGTGAACGCGAACGCCGCCGAGGTCCGTCTTGAGCGACGCTTCGAGCTCACCGCGCAGCTGTGTCGGCAGGGCCGAGCCCGACGACGCAGTCATGCCGGCGGTCAACGAAGACTTGCCCGGCCAACCCTTGTCGTCTCCGTCTCGCTCCTGTTCGGCGCGGGTGAGCAGATCACGGTCACGCTGCTGGGATCGCAGATGGTCGGTCACGTAGCTCCTAGTACGGCGCTGGGAGGCCTTGTCCTCCCGTAAATCGCCGCAACTTAAAGTACCGCGATCACGGTACTATGTGGCGGTGGATCGGCTCCGGAGCCTGGGACTAAGTCATCACGCGCGGTTTGCCGCGATCGCCCTGGAGGACCGGGTCCACTTCGCCTCGACGACCGGGAGTACGCCGCTCGTGGAAGTGCCTGTAGGTCCTGTGGCCGAGCTCGTCGCCTGCGGTGACCAGTTCTGGGTGGCGGCGGGCGGTCAGCTGCACCGGTTCACGCAGACCGGTAAGGCGACATGTGCGCCCGTCCCCTTGTGGGGCACCGGTCGGCTGATCGCGAACGCGCAGGGCTCCCCGGCAGCCGCCTGGCTCGCGCCGAGAATCGCCGTATTTTCCGGGGTCGAGCCGAAGTCCATCGAAGTGCCCGGCGACCCGGACTTCGTGGTGCCGCTCTCGAGCAGCCGCTGGGTCACGTGCACGCGCGACCGCGTAAAATTGCGCGACGCCGCCTCCGAGCGCTGGTCCGTTCCCGCTCCCGGCTCCCGTGTCGTCGATGGGGCGATGCTGTTCGGTGGCCGCGCCGTCGCGCTCGTCTCGCTGCACACGGGCAACTCTCGACAGCTGACCTTGCTCGGTCTGCACGACGGCGCGCTCCAGCAACGCATCTCGCTCGCGACCGTCGACGCGATCCGCTTTGCGCCCACGCGCGGAGTTGCCGCGATCCTGTCGGGCTCGCGCAGCGTGACGCTGTTCGACCTGCGGTTCGGGCGCGTGATCAAGGAGCACGTCGCCGATCGGGACGTTGTCGACGTCGCGCTCGACGATGCGGGGCAATCGATCCTGTTCCGCTACGCGGGTGGCGAGAGCGACGTGCAGATCGTCAGCGTGAACGAGCTCGTCTCGGCGCCCTCGGCCTCCGTCTCTTCGCTCGGGATTGACGAGGCCGAGCCCGCGGTTGCGGTTGTCTCGAGCGAGCCCGACGAGCCCGCGGAAGAAGTGGCACCGGAGAGTGCGGAGCCCGCAGCGTTTCATCACGCACCGTCGCTCGGAACGATGGCGCTGTTTCCGTCGCGCGCACGCACGGAGCCCACACCGCCCGCGCACGTGCTGACGCTGCTCGAGAGCTATCGCAGCCTCGTGCAGGCGCTGCTCGGTCGGGCGATCGCGCGCGCGTGGGACGAGGGTCGGCTCTCGCTGCCGAACGAGGGGCCGCTGCCGTTTCACGCGGAGGTTCGCGGCCTGCTCGGGAATGCTGCGAATCGCGCGCGCGGTGATGTCGAAGCGGCGGAGCGCCAGGTCATCGCGGCGAGAGCAGCGCTCCGCGCGTCCGAGGCCTCGCTCGGCGGTCAGCTCTCTCCGCTCGGGCACCTCGCAAATGAGATGGGGCTGTCGGGCATCGCCCAGCTCCTCCTCTTGATCGTCGCCGCACCGGCACTGTGGGGAGACCTCGCGCGCTTGTTCGGCATCGTCGCGAACGACGAGAACCGCCCGCTCGTCGACGAGCACATCATCAGCCAGCTCCTCGACGGAGATGTGCAGTCGTACGACGTCGCACGCGAGCTCGATCGCGACGCGCCGCTCGTGCGCCACGGCCTGATCGATGTCGGTGCGGGCAAGATGCGTCCGTTCCTGTCGCTGCGCTGCGAGCCCGTCGTGCTGCGCATCCTGCGCGGGGATGATGCGGTGGCGGACGTGCGCGGCATCCGCGTGATGAACGACATCCGCACGTTCGAATCGCTGCTCATTCCCGCTGACACCAAGCGGGCGATCGCAGCCGCATGCGCGACTCCACCGGCCGGTAACGAAGCACGCGTCGTGGTCCGGGGCCGCGACGGTTCGGGCCGTCACGCCCTGCTCGCGACGCTCGCCGATGCAGCCGGTCGTCAGATCGCGATCATCGACGCGACCAGCGCGATCCGCGAGCTCGCCGTGCGCGAGCGCGAGCTGCGCGACACGTTGCTGCGCGCGCATATCCTCGGGCACATCCCCGTCGTCGACGGCGTCGAAGCGCTGCCCGCGGACAACGCTGGCGCGCGAGACATGCTGCGGATGATCCTCGACGAGCATCCGGGACCACTCGCGATCCGGCTGCCGTGGGACGGGGAGGCGCCCATCGCCGCAGGCTTCGTGCAGCTCGATCTGCCCGCTCTCTCCATCGAAGAGCGCGCGCAAGCATGGGCGTCGATCCTCGCCGATCGCTCGTTGACCGTTCCGGATCCGGGCGAGCTCGCGGTCCGCTACAGCGTCGGCCCTGGCGTGATCACGCGCGCGTCGGATCGCGTCGCCGCGCTCGTCCGCGATCGCGAGAACGTGACCTCCGACGCGCCGGCGCCGGATCTCGTCGTCGAGCTGGAGACCGCGATCCGCCAGCACCTCGAGACGAAGCTGCGCGCGACCGCCACGCGGGTGACCCGACTCGCGTCGTGGGACAAGGTCGTGCTCCCGCCCGATATCCAGGAGAGTGTCCTGGAGCTGATCGCGCGCATCAAGCATCGCCGCACCGTCTACGACACGTGGGGCTACGATCGCTTGCTCACCACCGCGCGCGGTGTGACGGCGTTGTTCTCGGGCGGTCCGGGCACAGGCAAGACGCTCGTCGCGAGTGCGATCGCGAACGAGCTCGGCATGGACCTGTACCGCGTTGACCTCTCGCGGATCATGTCGAAGTGGATCGGCGAGACCGAGCAGAACCTCGCCAAGCTGTTCGACGCGGCCGAGGATGGTCATGCGATCATCTTGTTCGACGAGGCAGACTCGCTGTTCTCGAAGCGCACCGAGGTGAAGAGCTCCGTCGATAAGTACGCGAACCTCGAGACGAACTACTTGCTACAGCGGCTCGATACGTTCGAGGGCATCGCGATCCTCACGACGAACTTCGGCACGTCCATCGACAGCGCGTTCAAGCGCCGCCTCTCCTTCCGCCTGACGTTCCCGTTCCCCGACGAGGATGCGCGCGAGCAGCTGTGGCGATCGCATCTTCCGGCAGCGGTTCCGCGCGGAGGCGAGTTCGACTTCGGGGATCTCGCGCGACGCTATCGCCTCTCGGGTGGCTACATCCGTAATGCGGCCCTGCGCGCGGCGTTCCTCGCTGCCGAGGAGAATGGCGTGCTCACGCAGGATCACCTGGAGCGCGCGATCAAAGCGGAGTTCCGCGAGATCGGAAAGCTCGCCGAGAGCGGCGTGCTCGAGTAGTCAGTGCGGCAGCGACGCGGACGCGACGATCACGCCATTGGCGCCCTGCGCGAACGCGACAGCGCCGACGTTCTTCCACGCCGGATCGATCGGCAGCGTGAGCGTTCCCGCCTCGCCCGCTGACGCGACCTTCTCGAGCCGGCGCACGACGTGGACGTGCGAGAGCGTCTCGCCCTCGTTCTCACCACGCGGCACCTTGTTCGCGACACGCTCCTCGTAGACAGCAACGAGCACGTCCGCACCCGCAGGTGCAGTCGCGGTCACGCCGATGCTCGCGCTGGACCAGGTTCCCTTCGCTGCGAGTAGCGCGGGTGGCGCGGTGGACTCGATCGCGTCGTCGATGCGGCTACGGCTCGATCCGAGGACGCCGACGCGCCCGCCGATCACGGCTTCGGGCGTGTAGACGCGGTTGTCGCCGGTCGTGCTCGCGTAGTGGCGTTGCCGCTCGGACCACGCGGGTAGCGAGTACGGATCGTCCCATCCCAGGTCGTTCCAGTAGTCGACGTGAAACGACAGCGGGATGATGTCGGTCTTCTTCGCGAGGTCCGCCAGCACCTTGTCGGCCGGCGGGCACGAGCTGCACCCCTGCGAGGTGAACAGCTCGACGACAACAGGCCCGGTGGCGCCACTCGGCTTGGGCGCTTTCATCGAGGGCCGCGAATCTCCGTCGGCTTGCGTGCAAGCCATGGTCAGAACAAGGAGGGCCGCCAGTCTCATGACAGGGATACGCCTGGCTCCAGGACCGGTTACGGCGTGGTAGGTTCGCCGCCGATGTACTTGGGCATCGTCACCGGCACGATCGTTGCCGACCGCAAAGCGGCCGGTCTTGAGGGCACCAAGCTCATGCTCGTGCAGCCCGTGAACGAGCAAGGCGAGCCCAACGGCGACGTGCAGGCCGCTGTCGATCGCGTGCAAGCCGGCGTCGGCGACTTCGTGTATCTCGTAGGCTCGCGCGAGGCGGCCCTCGCCTGCGATCCGTGGTTCGTGCCCGTCGACGCGGCGATCGTCGGCATCGTCGACGGCGTCGATGTGCCGGCCAAGGTCAGACCATGAGGGCGTGCAAGGTCATCGGCCCGATGTGGGCGACGATGAAGCACCCGGCGTACGCCGGCAAGACGCTGTTCGTCGTGCAGCCCATCGACGAGCACGGCAAGAACGTCGGTACGAGCTTCGTCGCCGTCGACAACGTCCAGGCCGGCGTCGGTGACACGGTCATCGTGCTCACCGAAGGCACGGGCGCCCGCCAGATTCTCAAGCAGGGCGACGTCGTCCCGATCCGCTCCGTGATCGTCGGTATCGTCGATCAGCTGGACACGTCGTCGTGAAGCAACTGCGCCACGAGATCGCGGACCTCTCGCGTCTGCTCCACGAGCGCGGTTGGGTCGCGAACCACGACGGCAACATCAGCGCGCGCGGCGACGGCAAGAACTTCATCGCCACGCCCACCGCCACGAGCAAGCGCCTCGTCACGGAGCGCACGCTCATCGAGGTCGATCCCAAGGGCGCCGTCGTCGGTGCCGGCAAAGTGTTCGGCGAGATCGGCCTCCACCTCACCGTCTACGAGCGCCGCCGCGATGTCGGCTGCGTCATCCACGCGCATCCACCTGCCGCGACCGCGATCGCGTCCGCGCCGACCAACATCATCGCGCGGCCGTTCATCGCCGAGGCCGTCGTCTCGCTCGGCGCGCTCATCCCGCGCACGAACTACGCGCAGCCTGGCGACGCCGCCAAGCAAGCCCTCGCGCCGTGGTGCGAGCTCGTCGACGCCGTCCTCCTCGGAAACCACGGCGTGATCGCGTGGGGCGCCGACCCCGAGCAGGCGTTCCTGCGCCTCGAGCTCGTCGAGCATCTCGCGAAGATCGCGATCGCGGCCGCGCCGATCGGCGGCATCGCGCCGCTCCCCGAGTCCGCGTTCGCGCCGCTCCTCGCCGGGCGCGCGAAAGCAAAGATCGGCCTCGCCGCCGACAACGCGGAGAAGACGGCCGCGCAGCTCATGGGCGCCTCCGATGCTCCGCTGCGCCTCGCGCCGGGTGCGCCCGTCGTCGCATGCGCGCCGGCTCCACACGCAAACGTCGCGACCATCGCACCCGGCGGCGGCAAAGCTCTCGCCGATATCGTCCGCGAAGAGATCGTCGCCGCTCTCCGGCGCTAGTTACTTCAGGTGCGGCGTCACGGCGACCGTCAGCAGACGCGCGCGCTCCGCATCGACGAGCGCCTGTAGCTTCGCGCGCTCCGGTGCGAGCTTGACCTCGAGTTGCTCCGACGTGCCGCACTTCTTGTCCTGCGCGGCGTGCCCGGCGTTCTCGATGCGAACGTACTCCGGAGACTTGGAGGCGATCACGAAGCCCGCGGACACCGTCGGCAACTGCGCACCGTACGGCGCCCACGCCTTGTCGCGGCACTGCTCGAGCTTCTGGAACTTCGCGTGATACGCCTCGCCCTTCTTCTCCTGCTCGGGCGGCAGCATCGCGAACACGTCCGCGCTGATCGGGCGCGGTGCCGTCGGAAACGCGAGCGTCGCCGGTGGCGTGAGCTCGTACTGGTTCGCCTTGATGACGAGATCTAGGCCATCCGCGGTCATCACGCGCACGGCGCTGCCATCATCTTCGAGCAACTCGGTGATGATGAGCGGCTCTCCCTTGGCGATCGCCGGCGAGCCGTTCTCGGAAGGAATGTCGCGCTTCGCATAGATGAACGCAGCAGTGGGGACGGCCGCGAACAGCGCCGACGACGTGGCGTACTTGCGGTAGCGCTCGTCGTAAGCGAGGACAGTCGCGAGGCCAAACTGCGGGAACAGCCCACCGACCCAACGGCGAGCGGCGGTGTCGAGTGGAAACCCACCGTCGAAGCCGGCGAGCGGTTCGAACTTGGTCGTGGCGTCGGTGATCATCAGCGTGACCTTCGTCGTCTCCGCCGGATCGTTCGAGCCGAGCCAGAGTGCGACCTTGCCCTCTGCCTCGTCGCCGAGGCCGACGTCCATTCCGCTCGCGTAGCTCGGAACGGCGGCGTCGCTGAGGTTGGGCGATCCGCGGTGCTTGTAGCGGCGCTCGTCGGCGCCGCAGTAGCGCTCGTGGCCGGCGACCTGCGAGCGAATGCGAACGGGCTTGGCCGTGGGCAGCACGCGAACGACGACCTTCTTGCGCGGATCGGGGAGGTCGAGCACCAGATCCGGGCGCAGCGTGAAGGCGACACTCTCGCACCCACGACCAGCGATCTCGTTCGGCGTCGCCTGACGACCGACCGGCAGCGCGACCTCGACGAACATGGGCTTCGTCAGATCGTCGAGCGCGACCTGGCGCACTGCGTCCGTCGGCATCGCCGTCGTGTTCTCGTAGATCGAGATCTTCGTCGACACCGACTCGTGGCAGACCTCGTTGTAGTAGCCAGGACGATTGGGGTCCGGATCGTTCGTGTACTTCATGCAGCCCACCGCCGGGTACACGTCGTAGCGCCCGGGCGGCAGCGAGCCTGCGTCCATCTCGCCCGTGCGATCGCAGGCCTTCCATTCCTGATCACCCGCGCGCAGCACGAAGCCGTCGCCGCTGTTGTAGCCGGTGACGCCGTCGACCCGAATCTTGAGCTTGGGAATCGCCTCGCGAAGCTCGATCGTCGCGATCGGTTGCGACGTCCTGAACGCGGAGCATCCCGTTCCGCCGATCCGCTGATCGAGCGGACGATCACCCGGCGTGATGACGATGGGCGCGGTCCGCAGTTGTGCAGTGGTCACCGCGGTGACCGCACCGGAGGCTCCGCCAGCGCTCGCGCCGCCACCACCGCCAGGACCGGCGAGATTGCCGCCCTGATTTTGTCCCATCGGCACACACGCACCGACGAGGAACAGCCCAACAGCAAATTGCTTCATGTCTCGCCGGACGAACGTCATCGGACGAAAGTAGCAATTCATCGACGGCAGCGGTGGCCGTCAGAGCACAGAGCGCGAGAAGCGCGCTCCGCGGCGCGTCGTTACCACGCGTGTGACTTGAAGAAGTTCCACTCGAGCTGCGTGGCGCTCGCGTAGCCACTGCACGCGTACGGGCTGATGCCCTGCCCGCCCGCCCAGCAGTGGCCCATCGTCGGGAACGTGCAGATGGTGACCTGACCATCCGCCGGGCAACCGTCGTATGCGGCGCAGCTACCGCCTTGCACCTGCGTGGTGGTCGTCGTCGTCGCGCAGCCGTTGTGTTGCGCCCACGCGGTCGCAGAAGGCGTCACACCGAACGGCGAGATCGCGTTCGGGTCGTCGCATCCATCGGGCACGAGCGCATCGGAGATGCCGTGGAAGATGATGATCGGGCGATGCGCGGGAAGGCAGTCGTCGAGGTCGTGCGTGCCGCCCGAGTGAGGTGCGACGGCGCGAAGGTCGGAGCGCTTGCAGCCGGCCTGGTGCGAGAAGTAGCCGCCCATCGAGAAGCCGGTGAGGTAGACGTGCGACGCGTCGAGGCACTGGTCCTCGGCGATATCGGCCTTCATCGCGTCGAGGAACGCGAAGTCATCTCCGGTCGCGATGGGCGGTGGTCCCGCCGTGCTCGGGCACGTGTTCGCGCCGACGTTCCACGGTGCGCCGGTCGAGTCGGGGCCCGCCTGGCCGTCGGGGAACGCGACCGCGATGTGCTCCTGATCCGCGAGCGCAGGGTAGCCCGTGATGTCGAACATCGCCTGGCCGGACATCGTGTAGCCGTGGTGCACGAACACGAGCGGCACCGGCGTCTGCGGATCGACGTCCTGCGGCAAGTACACGATGTACGTGCGGTCGAGGCCGGCGACGTGAAGCGTGCGGTTGCTCTTGCCGCGCTGGCCGGCGCGCATGCCGCACGTGCTCGTGGTCACCGCCGCATCGATCGACGCGTCGGCATCAGCGCCGTGGCCTGCGTCGAGGCCGAGGTTCGAGCCACCGTCGCAAGCGGCGAGCGCGACGATGAGTACTGCGTGGCGCAGACTAGAAGCGCGCTTGCAGCGTGGCGTTCACGCCGAGCTGGTTGAAGTCGCCGAACGCGTACTTGAAGTTGCACGTATCGGGGTCATCGCACTCGCGCTTGTACGTCGACTGGTTGCCGTCGTAGCTGTAGAAGACCTCGAACAGCGTCGAAAACACCTTGCCGAAGTCGAGCTTCGCGGTGGCCTTGAGCGCGATCTGCGGCACGGCAGTTTTGCCGGCGGGCAGAATCGTGATGAGCGTGTCGATGTTGTTGTTACGGATCACGGCGGTCGACGTGCTCGTCGTCTCCGCGCCCGGGATGCCCTTGGGCGACGTGAGCTCGGCCGGCTTCTCGACACCGGCGATCGCGCCGAGCGTGAGCCAGTCGCCCCAGTTCTTGTCGACGCCGATGGCCGCGAAGTAGTCCGGCTTCACCTTGTAGTTGGCCGGGAAGTCCGAGTACGGCGGCAGCGACGGCTGGCTGTGGAGGATGAATGCGAGGTCGCGATACGAGACGTCGAAGCGGAGGCGAACGCGATCGATCTTCACGCGGACGTTGAGATCGCCGGCCTTGCCGTACTGAACCTTCGTGGAGCCGGTCTTCTCCGGATCCTTCAGCGTCTGGCCAAGGACCGTGAACTCCGACTGCGCGAGCCACGAGACACCGCCCGGATACTTCTCGGGGGCGAACAGCGAGGTGATGGACTCGTTGTTGTACTTGTAGAGCTTGTAGTCGACCGACGAGCGAACCGGGTAGTCCTTGTGGATCGTGATCTGGGCGGATCCGCCGTACATGATCACTTTCTCTTTTTGGACGTCCTGGAGCTCGTTGTAGCCCTTGTCGAACACGCCGCCGTTGAGCTCGAGGCGAACCATCGGGTGCGGATCGATGCCGCCGCCGAACAGGCCGGCGAGCGCCGACTTCTGCTCGCCGTCGTTCGGATCGACGATGACGCCCGACTTGGCGCCGACGAACGCGTAGCCGCCATTGAAGTCGTACTGGAGCTTCGCGCCGGGCGTGGAGCTGCGCGCGCGCTTGTACTCGGGGCTACCACCCCACGAGAGGCGATAGGAGTAACCGAGGCGGAACCGGTCGGAAGAGACCGGGAACGCCGTCAGCGAGAGGCGCGTCGGATCCTTGTGCGTCTCGTCTTTCCAGTTCGACACGGTGACGTACGTGCCGTCGTCGGCGAGCGCGATGTTCGTCTCCGACAGCTCGTTGATGCGCATGACGAACGCGCCCTCGGCCTCGAGGTGGCCCGAGCTGTACTTGCGATACATCGTCGCGTGCGACAGCGTCTCGAAGCCCGAGAAGCGCGTGTCGTAGTTGTCGAAGAACAGAACGCCGAGCGAGTTCGGCGTGCCGAAGCGCCAACCGGGGACAGACGGAATCGTCTCGCCCGGCTTCGCGAGGATGTTCTCGTTCGTCATGGTGAACGCGAGGCGCGTATCCATGAAGCCGCTCGCGCCGGTCAGTGTCCCGTCGTCGGGGAGCTTGGCCGTGTCATTGGTCTCGGCTTCCTTCGCCGCTTTCTCGGCCGCTTCCTTCGCGGCGCGCTCGGTCAGGATGCGCGCGAGCTCGCGGTCGACGATCTCTTTGATCTTCGCGTCGTCGGCGTCACCGGTCTGACCCGGCTGGCCGTTCGGACCGGGCCCTTGGTCTCCGGCGGGAGAACCAACCTCGCCAGGTTGAGCGTACGTAACAGCAGCGCTGAGGAGGACGGAGCCGAGGACAAGCTTCTTGATCATAGGGCGTTCTCTAGAGTCACTGCGTGATATCGGCTTCGCCGCGCGGATACACGATCCACACGTTGAAGCTGCCAATGTTGACGGGACGAAGGATGCCGATCACCTTCGTGAGCTTCTTGCCGACCAACGTTGCCGGGTCGATCGAGAAGTCCGTGCCCTGTGTGATGAGGTTGATCAAGTCGCTGCTGCTGCAGGCACCTGCCGCGCTCGGATCGATCTTCCACTGCTTGTACGTCGTGTAGTCGTCATCGAGAGCGCACACCGTCGCGCCGTCGATCTCGATGAGGCCTGCCTCGTTGCGCTCGAACGCGATGCGTCCACCGCTCGCGTCGCTGAGCGGCTTGAACCACGTCAGCGGATCGAGTTTCACCGGCGCGGGAATCGCGGCCTCGTCGTGCTTGTCCGTCGGCACATCTGACGTCGGCGTGACGGACGCGGGAAACCCGATCTCGGTGAGACCGTTGAACTCCTCGACGCCACCGTTAAACTGCTTGACGATGTCACCGACGGTGAGGACGGTGCCGTTCTGGTCGCGCGGCGCCGAGAACGAAAACACGACGACGTGGTTGTAGCTATCGCTGGTGCACGGGCGCGTCGCGCAGTTCACGTCGCTGAGGGTGTAGCCCTGCGCGAACACGCTCGTGACGACGAGCTTTCCCGTGGCGCCGTAGCGCGACGCGCTGACCGAGATCTGCTTGTCGGTGAGCGGCGTCTTCACGAGCGCGTCGAGGGAGTTCTCCATCGCCGGCGTCTGGATGTCGGAGATGAACGGGTCGCGGTACCACAGCGTCGGCGAGGTGCCCGTGATCGGACCGGGGACGTAGTCGCGCGCGGTGCCGTGACCGTTGTCGAACCACAGCTGCGTCGGACCGAGCACCGCCGCCGGTAGGACGATGGTCTTGGTGGCCGCGACGCCGTTCTCCACGTCGACCGTATCGAGCGGCTGCTCGCCGAGGGCGGGCGTGAGTGTGCCGAGGAACTGCGCGTAGATATTGATCGTCGCCGAGAACGACGTGTCGAGCTTGTCCTGTGCGTCGAGCGCTTTGATGTTGACCGTGACCGTGTGGGACTGGGTCGACCCATCCAAGCGGGTGTCGACATCGCCGGTGTTCGTCGGCGACGTCATGTCGATCGCGAGCGACTGCGTACCCGTGACACCGTCTTGGTGCTCGGTGCACGCGCCGAGCGCGATCAACGACAAGAATGCGAGCGTGGATTTCATGGGTGGCCTCACTCGAATACCGGGCGAATGCGACCGTCGTGTTGCTCGATGGTTTCATCGAGGCACGAGATAGCGCCGTAGGTCTTGGTCACGTCGACGCTCGGCGTGACGGTCTCGTCGAGGGTGCCTTCCGCGCAGAGTTGACGCTGGCGGAGGAACACGCGGAGTCCGTCGCGCAGCGAGATGCCCGTGTCCTGCTTGGACGTGTTGCGCTTGAGCACGTCGAAGCCAGAGCCACCGGCCGCGATGTAGTCATTCACCGCGACGCGGTAGAGGCCCGCGGATACGAGCTTGGGGCAGCGAGAGTTGTCGATCGGGCCATCGGAGAGCGGCTTTCCGGTCGCGTCGAAGCCACGGCAGCTGTCACCGATGGCGATGTTCTTGGCGCACGCGTGCTCCGGCTGGCCAGCGAAGTCGGGACACGTTCCATTGCACACCATGTCGAACGCGACGCCCGACACCTGCGCTTGCGTGCGGCAACCGCGATCCGCCGACCTGCGCGAGACGAAGTCGAACATCTCCTGGATCTCGGCACCGGAGAGGTACATGACGGTGATCGAGTTCTCGAACGGGAACACGTTGAACATCTGCTCGATGTTGAGCGGGCCGTGCTCGAAGTCAGCGCGGATACCGAGCGAGTTGGTGACGGCGAACTCGGCCTCGACGCCCTGCGTGAGCTGCATCGAGCGGGCGACCATGTTGCCGAGCTGACTGTCACCGCCGGACGCGTCAGCGCGCAGGATCTTTTCGTTCGCCGAGTTCACGTACGCGAACACGCCGTTGAGATCGATCTCCTGGTTGATCTTGACCGAGTACGGCCACATCAAGTTCGCGATATCGGGGTCGTCATTGATGCACGGTGCGGTGCCGCACAGCTTGGAGTCGACGGGCACGTTGTCGTAGGTGAACGACGTGATGCGGCTGCGCGTCGCCGGGTCACCGTTGTTGGTGCCGACGTGAACGACGAGGTCGAGCTTGCCGACGAACTTCGCGAACGCGCCGGAGTGAACGAGGACCGTGCGGTGACCCTGATCATCGTTGGGGATGATCTTCGGGGGGTTCGTGACGATGTGAAGGTGGCCACCGAGGATGAGATCGACGCCCTGCAGCGTCTTCTGCGAGAACGCTGACTGGTTCTCGTCTGGCGCCTGTGCCGCGGTGAGTCCTTCGTCCTCGTCGAGGCCAAGGTGCGACACGACGACAATGAGATCGACGGACGGGCGCAGCAGGCCGACGTACTTCGAGAGGGCATCCTCGTCTGCAATCGGCCGGAAGCCGATGTTGTTACCGCCCTCGTAGATCGACGTGATGGTGGACGTGTTGCCCATGCCGATCACCGCGATCTTGAGGCCCTTCACATCGAACACCTCGTACGGCGGCACGACGTCGCGCAGCGAGCGACCATCGGCACCGACGGCAGCCGCGGGCGGGTCATCCCATGCGTAGTTGGCAGCGAGGATCGGATACGTCGCCCAGTTGCTGATCTGGTCGTAGAGGTTGCGCGAACCGAGATCGAACTCGTGGTTACCGACCGCAGCCGCATCGAGACCCGCGAGCGAGAGCGCCCGCATTTCTGCCTCACCCTTGAACAGGTTGAACACGGGCGCGCCTTGGAACGCGTCACCGGAGTCCAACCAGATCGAGCGATTCGATCCGGCTCGGAACCGTTTCACCAATGTTGCGATCTTCGCGATGCCGCCATACGGCGCGACCTGCAGCCCGTCGGCCGCGTCGAACGAGTTGGGGATCATGTTGTACGGGAACAACCGCGAGTGGATGTCCGACGTGTGAATGACGGTGAGCCGGATGTCCTGACCAACGAGGTTCGGCTGATCCTGCGTGACGGTGCACGCACCGAGGGACGCGGCCGAGAAGGCCAGCGCAGCGACGAACCCGAGAGCGCCCGTGCGGTTCATTCGGGTTCGCCGTATAGCCCAGGCGCTCACGATCTTCTACGGCATTCGTGCTTAACTCGGCCGCGAAATGCCGCGCGCGAAGATCGTCTGCACGCTAGGGCCCGCTGTCGCATCTCCAGAGAAGATCGGAGAGCTGATCGACGCTGGCATGTCTGTGGCGCGACTGAACTTCTCGCACGGTAGTCACGAGGATCACGCGAAGATGTTGCAGATTGTTCGCTCGGAAGCGGACAAGCGCGGGAAGGCGATCGCAGCGCTGCTGGATCTGCAGGGTCCCAAGATCCGCGTCGGCAGGATCAAGGGCGGCGCGATGGAGCTCAAGGCGGGCTCCGAGCTCGTCATCTCCACGCAGGACGAGGAGTTCCTCGGTGAGAACGGCCGCGTGTGGACGACGTACAAGCTGCTGCCGCACGACGTGAAGATCGGCGATCAGATCCTGCTCGACGACGGCTACATGGCGCTCGCGGTGACGAATGTCTCCGATCGAGAAGTGAAGACCGTCGTCGTCGCGGGCGGCATGCTCAAGGACAAGAAGGGCATCAACCTGCCCGGCGTCGATGTCTCTGCTCCCGCCCTGTCGGACAAGGACAAGACGGATATCGGCTTCGCGCTGCGCTATGGCGTGGACTACGTCGCGCTCTCCTTCGTGCGCCGTCCGGAGGATGTGATCGAAGCGAGGCGACTGCTCACGGTCGACAACGTGCGCATCCCGATCATCTCGAAGATCGAAAAGCCGCAAGCGCTCGAGCGCCTCGAGGCGATCATCGACGCATCCGATGGCTGCATGGTCGCGCGCGGCGACCTCGGCGTGGAGATGGGCCCCGAGAAGGTGCCGCTCTGGCAGAAGCGCATCATCGAAGAGACCAACAAGCGCGGAAAGATCGTCATCACCGCGACGCAGATGCTCGAGTCGATGATCACCAACCCGCGCCCCACGCGCGCGGAAGCATCCGACGTCGCGAACGCGGTGCTCGATCAGAGCGATGCACTCATGCTCTCGGGCGAGACCGCGAGCGGTGCGTACCCGGTCGAAGCCGTGAAGACGATGGCGCGCATCATCGATGAGATCGAGAAGAGCGCGTACTACCGCCAGAACAACGAGCCCGCGACCATCGAGCTCGCGAACTCGACCAACGCGATCGCCCATGCCGCGTACACCGCTGCCAAGGCGATGAAGCTACGCACGATCGTGGCGGTCTCGGACTCGGGAGGCGCGGGCCGCCTGATCTCGGAGTACCGCCCCGAAGCGAACATCATCAGCCTCACCACGGACGAGGTCTCGTTCCGCCGCATGGCGATCATCTGGGGTGTCACCCCGGTGCTGATGGGACCTGTCGCGACCACGGACGAGCTCCTCGATCGGGTCGAGGCCACGCTGATCGAACGCAACCTCGCGACTCCTGGCGAGAATGTGCTGATCACCATGGCGATGCCCGTGGGCTCTGGCGTGCAGACCAACGTACTGAAGATCCACCAGATTCAGCACTAGGCAGATTGTTGCGACGTTTCCGTCAGAACGATCTGCCTCAGTAGGCGAAAACCTACACGTTGCAAGAGGTTGAGGGCGTTTACGCCACGGGCTAGGCTTCTCTGCAGGTGGCCAATTCTCGTCCAACAGGGACGGCCCCCGCGGCTGTCTCCGTAGGCCAAATCATCCTTGGCAAGTACCGGGTCGACTCGATCCTGGGCCAGGGCGGCATGGGCGTTGTCGCAGAATGCACGCACCTCCAGCTGAACGAGCGCGTCGCGCTCAAGCTGCTGCGGCCCGATGTCCTGCAGGATGACGACGCGGTCCAGCGCTTCCATCGCGAGGCGCAGTCCGCTGCAAAGCTGAAGTCAGAGTACGTCGCGAGAGTGACGGACGTCGGCGAGCTCGAGACCGGCCAGCCGTACATGGTGATGGAGTTTCTCGAGGGTGTGGACCTCGGCAAGCTCATCGACGAGCGCGGTCGACTCCCCGTGCCGTGGGCGACAGAGCTCATGCTGCAGACCGCCGAGGCGCTCGCCGAAGCGCACTCGTGGGGCATCGTTCACCGCGACATCAAGCCGGCGAACTTGTTCGTCACGTGGCGCCCCGACGGCACGTCGCTCATCAAGGTGCTCGACTTCGGTATCTCGAAGAGCGCGATGGGCACGGACATGCAGCTGACGCAGACGCAGTCGCTGCTCGGCACGCCCGCGTATATGTCACCGGAGCAGATGCGCAGCGCTCGCCTCGTCGACGCGCGCACGGATATGTGGTCGCTCGGCACCGTGATGTACGAGCTGCTCGAAGGCAGGAAGCCGTTCGAGGCGGATAGCTTCTCCGAGATGTGCGTGAAGGTTGCTGTCGACGCGCCGCAGCCGATGTCGAACGCGCCGTTCGAGCTGCAGCAAGTGATCATGCGCTGCCTCGCCAAGTCGCCGGAGCAACGCTATCCGTCGATGGCGGACTTCGCGCGCGACCTGGTTCCGTTCGCGCAGGACACGCATCAAGCCTCGGTGCTCGTGGAGCGCATGTCGCGCATGTTGCAGCGCGCGTCGACGAGCGGCGGCGGCTGGGAAGGTGCGACCACGAACGGTGGTTCGCCCCGCGTTCCTAGCCACGTGCGCGACTCGGCGAGCGGTGCGGTGCGCGGGCAATGGTCCGGCAAGAGCGATCCGGCGAGCCCGTTCCGCGTCAACAGTGATCCGGCGATCAGCCCGTTCCGCACGCCGATGCCGCCGGGCGTTCCCATCCAGCAGATGCCGCAGCGCCAAGGATCCGCGCCGGTGATGCAGCCGCCCGGCGCGTTCGTGTCGGCGAGGGAGAGCAAGCTCAAGGCAGGTTGGGTCATCGCGATCCTCGCACTGTTCATCGTCGGTGGCGTCGCGATCGGCGTCGCTGTTACGGGCGGCGAACGCGAGACGCCGGTCGCCGAGGCGCCGAAGACCGACGTGCCGACGACGCCCAAGGAGCCGACGCAGAAGCAAGCTCCTCCGCCCGTCGCGAAGACCGAGAAAGCGATCGTGACGAGCGAGAAGCCGGTCGCCGACCAGGGCACGGCCACGGCGACAGTCGACATGCCGAAGCAAGTCGACAAGGGCGACACCAAGACGGTGGTGAAGAACGCCGTCAAGGACCCGAAGAAACACAAGACCTCCACGATCAAGACGAAGCAGGAGGCCAAGGTCGAGGTGAGGCAGGAGCCCAAGGTCACGGTGCCCGTTGTGAGGAAGCCGTGTAACGTCGATCCATTCGCCACGTCGCACGCAAAGCCGGGCGATACCGGCTGCCCGTGACTCATGCGCACTCTCGTTCTCGCTAGCGTTGTTCTCGCGTCGACGATCGCGCGCGCTGATGGTCCTGCGATCGATGTGAAGGGCGCGGACGCGCTGTTCAACGAAGCGCTGACGCTCCAGGCGACGGACGTGCACGCGGCCTGTGACAAGTTCAGCCAGGCGTACGCGCTCAACCCGAACGCCGTCGGCATCCTGCTGAACGTGGCGCTGTGCGACGAGAAGCTGGGGCACACGGCGAGCGCGGTCGCGAACTATCGCAAAGCGCGCGACATGGCCGTCGAGCAGAAGTCGGCCGACCACGAGCGCGCGGCGACCGAGCATCTCGCCGCGCTCGAGGGCAAGGTGCCACACGCGACGTTCACGTTCTCCGGACCGGCACCAGCGGGCGTCGCGCTGGTCATCGACGGCACGCAGATCGTGTCGCTCACCGAGCTCGCAGACGTGCCGATCGACCCGGGCGAGCACGCGCTCAGCGTGACGGCGCCGGGCTACCTGCCCCGCCGCGTCTCGTTCGCTCTCGCGGATGGCGAGAACCGCAGCGTCGCGATCCCGGGCCTCGAGCGCGCCGTGTCCAAACGTGGCTCGCGACGCACGTACGGCCTCATCACGGGCGGCGTGGGCGCGGCAGCGGTCATCACGGGCGTCACGCTCGGGCTCGTCGCGCGCAGCCGTTACAACAGCGCGATCGATGGGTGCGACACGAGCGGCCCCTCGCCCGTCTGCGACGACAACCACTACGCGAAGGCGACGGATGCGCGGTCGCTCGCCACGGCGGGAACGGTCATTGGTGTCGCTGGCGGGGCGGTCGTCCTCGTCGGCGTCTACCTGTGGCTCTCTGCCCCGAAGGACAACGAGCACGCCGAGCGCTCGGTCACCCTGCTACCCGACATCTCCCCGGGTGCGGCTGGCTTCGCGGCCGTCGGTCGCTTCTGATCGCTCCTCGACGGATGTATGATCTGTCCATGGTTCGACTCTGGGGAGCGTCGTTGCTCGTCTGCGCGTTGGGAGTGGCATCCGCCGAAACGCCGCAGCAGGAAGCCGACCGCCTCTTCACGGAGGGCCGCGAGGCGCTCAGCAAGAACGATCCCAAGCGCGCTTGCGAGCTGTTCGAGTCCGCCATCAAGCTCGACGCGAGCGCGACGGGCACGATGCTCAACCTCGGCCTCTGCTACGAGCAGATGGGCAAGTACGCCTCGTCGATCAAGTGGTTCCGCAAGGCGCAGAGCGCCGCTTCCGAGAACAAGCTGACGCAGTACGAGGACGCCGCGAAGACGCACACGGGTGCGATCTCGCCGAAGGTGTCGATCCTCACCATCTCGCTCGCGAACGCCGCTTCTGCGGAAGTGCGCGTCGACGGCATTCCCGTCGAGTCCGTCGACTACGGCCGCATGGAGGTCGACTCCGGTTCGCACACCGTCACCGGCACCGCCGAGGGCAAAGCGCTGGCGACGCAGACGATCGAGATCAAGGAAGCCGAGAACAAGCCGGTCACACTCGTGTTCAAGAACGAGGTCGAGATCGATCGCGGCAAACCGCGCCGCAAGCTCGCGTACATCGTCGGTGGCTCCGGCGGCGCGATTCTCATCGGCGTCGCTGCGTGGGGCATCGCGGACAAGATCGCGTACGACAACGCCGACAAGTCCGACGACAAGACGCGCAATCGTCTGCAGCACCGCCAGCACGTCTACAACAC
Organism: Kofleriaceae bacterium; assembly: GCA_036499725.1. GTDB lineage: Bacteria > Myxococcota_A > Polyangia > Haliangiales > Haliangiaceae > JABFXX01. The sequence goes on along the minus strand of DASYDE010000030.1, from coordinate 101,068 downwards.
GACGTTGTTCGGTGTCGGTTCGGCGGCGGTGATCGCGGCCGGCATCCTGTACTTCACGGCGCCCGGCAAGGAGCGCGTTGCCGAGGACACGGCGTTCTCGCCCGTGATCACGCCCGACCAGGTCGGGTTCGCGTACGGCCGCTCGTTCTGATCTGCGGGCCGCAACGACGCGACGGCGGATGAATCGGCCGCAACGACGCTACGACGCGACGTCAGAAGAGCTGGCCGCAACGACGCTACGACGCGACGTCAGAGGAATTGGCCGCAACGACGCGACGACGCGACGTCAGAGGAGCTGGCCGCAACGACGCTACGACGCGACGGATCGATCGAGTGGGTCGCGGACGGAAACGACGAAACGCCGCTCGGGATCGTCCCTCCACGCGTCGTGAAAATCGCGATCTCGACTCGCCCGCGTCCCGCTTGCACAACGTCGTGAAAGCGCGATCTCAACTCGCCCGCGTCCCTCGCCCGGCGAGGTTTGATCCCCTCTTCGTTGCGCCGTTGCGTCGTTGCGGCCTTCACCTCCGGACGTTGCGCCGTTGCGTCGTTGCGGCCATCAACTCCGAGCGTTGCGGCTACGGGCGCAGGTGCGACGCGAGGCGCATCGCGACCTCGAGTGACTGCTCGTAGTTCAGGCGCGGATCGACGCGGCTCTTGTACGCGCGCTCGAGGTCGTACTCCGTCAGGCCGCGCGCACCACCGACGCACTCGGTGACGTCCTCGCCCGTTAGCTCGACGTGGACGCCTCCGAGGCGCGAGCCGTGCGCCGCGTGCACCGCGAAGCTCTGCTCGAGCTCGGAGACGATGTTGTCGAAGCGGCGGGTCTTGATGCCCTGCGGCGTCGTCTCGGTGTTGCCGTGCATCGCGTCGCAGATCCACAGGACGTTGCGGCCTGCCGACTTCACGGTCTCGATGAGCGGCGGCAGATTCGCAGCGATGTTCTTCGCGCCCATCCGATGGATGAGCGTGATGCGACCGGGCTCGTTGGCCGGATCGAGCACGTCGAGCAGCGAGAGCAGCCAGTCCTTGGTCATCGCGGGACCGACCTTGATGCCGATCGGATTGCGGATGCCGCGGAAGAACTCCACGTGTGCGCCGTCGAGCTGCGCCGTCCGCATGCCGATCCACGGGAAGTGCGTCGAGAGGTTGTACCAACCGGTACGGCGCGGCACCTGACGCGTCTGCGCCTGCTCGTACGGCAGAGCGAGCGCTTCGTGAGACGTGTAGAGCTCGATGCGGCGGAGCGCCTCTGCCTCCACGCCGGTGATCGCGGAGACAAAGTCGAGCGACTCGCGAATCGTCGTGACGATGCGTTCGTAGTTGTCGCGCGCCGCGCCCTGCGCGAACGAAACGTCCCAGTACTCGGGATGGTGAAGATCGGCGAAGCCGCCGTCGATCAGTCCGCGGATGAAGTTGAGCGTGAGCGCCGCACGTTCGTACGCGCGGAGCATCAGCACGGGATCGGGCTCGCGATCCGCAGCGGTGAACGGGTCTCGATTGATGATGTCGCCGCGGTACGCGGGCAGCGTGACATCGCCGCGCGTCTCGGTGTCCGCGCTGCGCGGCTTGGCGTACTGACCGGCGATGCGGCCGATGCGGATGACCGGCTTGCGCGTGCCGTGGACGAGCACGAGGCTCATCTGCAGCAGGATCTTCAGCTTCGCGGCGATGGGCTCGGAGCGGCAGTCATCGAAGCTCTCGGCGCAGTCGCCGCCCTGCAGGACGAACGCTTCTCCGCGCGCCGCGCGGCCGAGTGCGGCGCGGAGGTTCTCCACTTCCCACGACGTCACGAGCGGCGGCATGCGGCCCATCTCGCCGATCACGCGCGAGAGCGCTTCTTGGTCGGCGTACGCGACCTGCTGATGCGCGGTGCGCGACTTCCAGCTCGTCGGGGACCAGGCTTGCGTACTCATTCGGGATCCTCTTCGCTCTTCCTCTTGGTCTTGGCTCCGCACGACACCGGGCGATGCCCCGCGTAGTCCATGCGCTTTGGCGACATCAACTTGGCCGGGTCGATCGTCTTGGTCTTCGAGCTCCTGAGCAGGTCAGCGAGAGCGTCACGAATGATCAGGTCGGTCTGCTTGATCGCCCCCTCGGGCAGCTTCAGGCGGCCGATGAGTCCGTCCCCACCCGACGAGAGAAAGTCGCTCGTGGAGAGCGTGTAGTCGGCGTCGTCCTTCAGCGGCTTGCCGCCGACGGTGAGCACGAGGTCGAGCTGGTCGTTCTTGCAGCTCGCCTTTGCCGTCAAGCCGCCCCACGAGAGGATCGCGCCGCCGCGCTGGAGGTTCGTCGAGACGAGCCGGCGCAGGTGAGAGCCCTTGAGCTTCACGATCGAGAACCGGCTGTCGAATGGCATCGCCTCGTAGAGCGAGCCGTACGTCAGGTCGCCCGCCGGGATATCTGCGCGCAGACCACCGCCGTTGGTAAGAGAGACCTGCGCGGTCGGCTGCGCGGCGAGCATCAGGTCAGCGAAGAGGTTGCCCTCGGCGGATTCGTCGCCGTAGTCCTTGGCCACGAGGCCGCTCAGCGTGACGCCGAGCTTCTCCTTGCGAAGCGTCGCCGCGTGCGCGACCGCCTCGTCGACGATCTGCTGCACGTTGGGATCGGCGACGACCTTCTTGCCCTCGTAGTCGGCATCCTTGCACTCGGAGACCGGCATGGGATTTCCGCCGGTGTCTCCCTCGCACAACAGCTGCGGCTGGAAGACCTTCACGCTCGTCACGTGGCCGTCGGTAGCGATCCGCAGATCGACGCGGCCAAACGCCTTGCCCGACGAATACGACTCGATCACGGCGACGTCGTTGATGCGATGCGCGACCACGGCATGCGTGTGGCCCGCGACGATGACGTCGACCGTGTGCGGCGGCAGATCGCCGAGGACCTTGAACAGCTCCTCGTGCTTGTCGCAGCTCGACGTGTCGCTGGGCTTGTCCCACTTCTCGCACATGCTGCCGATGTGCATCGTCACGACGATGACCTGGGCCCCTCGCGCGCGGAGCTGCACCGCCTCGTCCGCGATCGCCTTGGCCGCGGGCAAGACCGTGAGACCGACGAAGTTCGCGGGCATCGTCGTGTAGGGCGTGGACTCCGTGCTCGCGCCGATGATGCCGATCTTCACGCCCGCTGACTCGACCATCGTCGACGCGGGCATGTTCGGCCACTTGATGCGATTGCCGCTCTGCGTGTCGATGATGTTGGATACGAGGAACGGGAATTTCGCCTCGCTCGCGCGTGCCTTGAGTGCACCGCGCGCATCGTCCTCGACGCTCGCGGGCGTCGCCTTGGGACCCTCGGGGCCAAAGTCGAACTCGTGATTGCCGACGGCAGCCGCCGCGTAGCCCATCGCGTTGTACGCGCGCACGATGTCCTTGCCTTCGCCGAGGTTGGACTCGAGCGTGCCCTGGAACATGTCGCCGGCGTCCACGACCACGACGCCGCCACCGCTCGCCGCGCGCGCCGCACGCAGGTTGCCGATGTAACCCGCGAGCCTCGGTAGGCGCTCGATCGCGCCGTGCAGATCGTTCGTACCGACGATCGACACCGTGACCGTGCCTGTCTTTTGCGTGGGCGGCGTGCGGGGCCGAGCTGGCTTGTCGCTGCCACCGCCGCCACATGCCGCGCAAGCCAGCGCCAGGCAGGCCATCGTCGAGAGAGAACGCATCGCGCGGAATCTACTCTGTCCCGGGTGATCCAACCGCCCCTATCTGTCGTACTTTGCGCGGGGACTGTGAACCAGGGTCGTCAGCTTACGGGCCTGCGAGGTCATCGCGCGATGACGCGCCGGACTCGTGCGGGCGTCGCCCTTGCGACGATGGCCCTGTGGCTCCTCGCGCTCGAAGTGCTTCCGAACCTGCACCTCGCGACGCACGATCGGACGCCACACCACCACGACGCGAGCGGCGCGATCGTGCTCGATCCGACCGGTGCGCCGAGTGTGACGCGGCACATGCACACGCACGTGTTCCCGTACATCAGCCGCGACGAAGCGACCGCGCTCGCGAACGCACCGAAGAAACCGACCAAGCGCCGCTCCGAGCATGGTTGGAAGGCCCCGCTCGGCCACGGTGGGAACAGCTACGCGCACCGCACGGCCGCCGTGACGTCGCCCGGCCCTGCCATCACGACACCTCTCGCTGCGGGCTTTGTCGCGACGTACATCATCTCCGAGAAGCCCGGCATCCTGTACTCGATCGCAGCTGCGCGTCCGCGGTCCCGCGGGCCCCCGACGACGATGAACACCTGATCACGCCATGTTCACGAGCTGCGCAGCGCGCGGCTCTCTCATCGCTTTGGGGAGTTCTATGCGCAAGAGCCTCTTGCTCGTGTGTGCGCTCGCGTCTGTCGCGAATGCACAACCGACCGATCCACCACCCGAAGAAACGCCACCTGAAGAAACGCCGCCGCCTGTCAGCGATGCGCCTGCGCCCGCACCGGAGCCGACGGGGCCGACGATCGAAGAACTTCAACAGCAAGCCGAAGCGGAAGCGCAGAAGGCGGCGACCGACGCGAACAAGAACGGCGAGACGATCGAGATCGAAGACACGGCCCCCGCCGAGTCCGCATCGTCCGTGCATCTCACCGCGAAGGACCTCGGCTACCGCTCGCGCACGCAGGTCTCCGACATCCTGCGCCAGGTGCCCGGCCTCATGGTCAGCCAGCACGCGGGTGGCGGTAAGAGCGACCAGTACTTCATCCGCGGCTTCGACGCGGACCACGGCACCGACATCGCGATCTATGCCGACGGCATTCCCGTCAACATGCCGAGCCACGGTCACGGCCAGGGCTACGCGGACACGCACTTTCTGATCCCCGAGCTCGTCGATGTCGTCGACGTGCACAAGGGCCCGTACTCCGCGCGGTTTGGCGACTTCTACACGGCGGGCGCGATGGAGCTAAAGACGATCGACGCCGTCGACGCACCGACGATCGTGATCGCCGGCGGTTCGCCGCTCGCGGGCCCCAAAGCGTTCGAGCACTACAACCGCCGCGTCGTGGGCATGGCGAGCCCGGAGCTGCGCGCCGATCACCCCGACGACAAGGCGCTCATCGCCGTCCAGATCGCGAACAGCGACGGACCGTTCGTCAACCCGCAGAACTTTCGCCAGGGCAACGCGCTCGTGAAGTGGAAGGGCGCGGTCGGTCCTGGTGACCTGCACATCGAGACGAGCTGGTATTCCGGGCGCTGGAATGCATCGGGCCAGTTGCCCGACTCGGAAGTGAAGAACGGCACCATCGGCCGGTTCGATTCACTCGATCCGAGCGAGGGAGGCGACACCTCCCGCACGACGGGACAGATCGGCTACACGGTCCGCGACGACCACGGCGGGACGTGGCGCGCGATGGCGTACGTACTCGAGTACCGCCTGCGCTTGTTCTCCAACTTCACGCTCTTCGCGCGCGATACCGAGCATGGCGACGAGATCGAGCAAGGTGACTCGCGGACGACGTGGGGCCTCGACACCGCGTACGACAAGCACTTCGATCTCGCAGGCCTCGATACGTTCCTCACCGTCGGTGCGCAGGTTCGCAACGACACCGTCGACAACGGCCTGTGGCACGTCCAGAAGCGCGTGCGCCTGCCCGACTGCTTCGACGAAGGCACGAACCCGTGCAACCACACCAACGATCGCATCCGCGAGATGGCGGGCTACGTGGAAGCGAACATCCACGTGTTGCCGAACGTGCACCTACTTCCAGGTCTCCGCTACGAGCAGTTCGTCTGGGATGTCGATGATCTCGATCCAGAGACGCAGAACGATCCGACGAAGACGACCGGTGGAACGGCCGGCGCCGGCATGTTCCTCCCCAAGCTCTCCGTCGAGATCGAAGCGACGCAGAAGCTGAACGTCTTCATCAACAGTGGCGAAGGCTTTCACTCCAACGATGCGCGCTCGAACGTCGCGTCGCACGGCGATGGGGCACTCGCTCGGGCGATCGGTGCCGAGGCTGGCGTGCGCACGACATACATCCCGCACGCGCGCTTCTCCGCCGACTTCTGGTACCTGCACCTCGCGTCGGAGCTGGTGTGGTCCGGAGATGCGGGCAGCACGGAGGCCTCGGGCAAGACGCGCCGCTACGGCGTGGATCTCGAGGGCTCGTACAACCCGCTGCCGTGGCTCCGTCTCGACGGCACCGTCAGCCTCGCACGCTCGACGCTCGTCGCGAACGCGGGCAACAGCGGCGCACTCGCCCTCGCGCCGAAGATCATGGGCCAGGGCGGCGTGACGCTCGTCGGCGACAAGCACTTCATCTCCGTGCGCACGCGCGGCATCGGTGACCGTCCCGGCAACGATGACGGGACGCTCACCGCCCAGGGCTACATCATCTTCGACATCATGGCCGGCCAGACCATCGGCCCCGTCGACCTCGATCTGACCGTGAACAACGTGCTGAATACGAAGTGGCGCGAAGCGCAGTTCGCTGACGTATCGCGCGTCACGCCGACGGCCGACCTCGTCGAGCAGATGCACTACACGCCCGGCATCCCGCTGACGGCGACGATCGCGGCGGCCTACAAGTTCTAGTCGACGCTCGCGTCGGTCGCGTCGGCGGAGTCCTCTTCGCCATCGCTGTCCTCTGCGTGCGCGAGCGCGTTGGAGAGGCGCGACAGCGTGTCGTCGTTCTGCGGCAGCACGAGCTCGCTGCGCGCGTCGGCGGCGGCCCTGTCGAGCTCGATCTCCACGCGCGTGTCGCCATCTGGCAGCACGGTCACGAATGCTTTGCCCCCGTTCGCGAGCCAGCAATCGATCTGGTTGTCCTTGGTCAGCACGCGCAGCTGCGGCGCGCACTTCACGTCCTGCGGCTTGCCGAGATCCGCGACCGCATCTTTCAGATAGGACTCGAGCGGGCGGCTATCGATCAACATGCCGTGCACGCTCCACGACCACTCGCGCGTTCCGGTCGCCTCGGGTCCTTCATAGTGCAGCTCGATGGGGACCTCTTCGATCTCCGAGGCGCGCGCGACGCACGCGACATGACTTGCACACCACACCGCGATCGGGCGCTGAAGCCGCTCGGTCAACGCGGAGCTGATCTGCCGCTCCAGCGAGCTCGTTCTCGCGGGGTGAGGCGTCTCGTCACGGTGACATGCACCGCAGCACGCACCTAGCGCCGCGATAACGTGCGGAAATGAGCCGCGCATGCGCCCCTAACATAGGAGATCCACAGGGCCATTCGGATGAATAAACCGCGGTAGATTCCGTCGCATTGTCGCAATTTAGGAGGACTTGATGCGTCTGCGCTCGAAGCTGTTTCGGTCACTGCTCATCTCTAGCCTGGGGCTGGTCACGCTCGCTCCGATCGCATCGGCGCAGCCGGTTGTTCGCGATCACCGCAACAACAACAATCGCCCCGCACCTCCGCCGCAGGACACCGGTCCTCGCGATGCTCCACCGGCGCCCCGCCAAGAGGACCGCGGCCAATCGCGCCACGGCAAGGTATGGGTCGAGGGCTCGTGGGATTGGAAGGGCGGCCAGTGGTCATGGGAGCCCGGTCGCTGGGAAGACCGTCGCCAAGGGAAGCGTTGGCGGGCTCGCAAGTGGGAGAACCGCAACGGCGCGTGGGTGCGCACCGAGGGTGATTGGGAGGACTTCGATGATCGTCCTCGCGTCGCTCCGCCCGCACTGAAAGACGAGAACCCCGGTTTCAAGCGCGGCCAGACGTTCGTCCGCGGTTCGTGGAACTGGGATGACGGCAACTGGAACTGGACGCCGGGCCACTGGGAAAAGCGCCACGGCGGCAAGCACTGGCGCGACGCGCGCTGGGAAAACCAGAATGGCGTGTGGGTCCGCGTCGAGGGCGACTGGGATGTCGCCGCCGCGAATCCAACCATGGCACCGCCCGCACCGCAGGCCGAGAACCCCGGCACGCGCAACGGCTCGGTCTGGATCAAGGGCAAGTACAGCTGGATCGATGGTGATTGGCAGTGGGATCCGGGTCACTGGGAAACCACGAAGACCAACTCGGTGTGGACCGACGGTCACTGGGATAACCGCGGTGGTCAGTGGACGTGGACCGAGGGCGCGTGGACGACGACGACCACGGTCAGCACGCAGTATCCGAACCAGGCACCTCCCGCTCCGCAGCAGGAGAACCCCGGCACCAAGCCCGGCTACGTCTGGGTCGGCGGTCGCTACGACTGGAAGAACGGCGCGTACTCGTGGCTCCCGGGTCACTGGGAGCGCGAGCGTCGCCAGCAGTTCTGGAACGCTGGCCACTGGGATAACCGCAACGGTCAATGGCAGTGGACCGAGGGCAACTGGGGCGCGCAGCAGCAGCAAGCCGCGCCGCCGCCCACGTACTCGCAGTATCCGAACCAAGCGCCGCCCGCGCTCCAGCAGGAGAACCCCGGCACCAAGCCCGGCTACGTCTGGGTGCGCGGTCGCTACGACTGGCAGAACGGCGCGTACGCATGGACCGCTGGTCACTGGGAGCGCGAGCGCCGTCAGCAGTACTGGAACGACGGCCACTGGGATAACCGCAATGGTCAGTGGCAGTGGACCGACGGCAGCTGGGGCTCGCAGCAGCCGCAGCAAGTTGCGCCGCCGCCGCAGCCCACGTCGCCGCCCGGCCCCGCCGTCGGTAACGGTGGCGCTGGTGGCGCCGTGAATGTGAACGTCAACGTCGCACCGCCGCAGCCGCTCGGTCCGACGCAGGCGCCGCCGCCGCCGCCGAACGAGCAGCCCGCCGCGAAGCCCGGCTACGTCTGGGCGATGGGCCAGTACGAGTGGCGCGTCGGTAAGTGGGAATGGATCCCGGGTCACTGGGAGCGCGAGCGCCGCGGTAAGCGCTACGAGGCTACGCGCTGGGAGCTGCGCGGTAGCGTCTACGTGAAGGTCGACGGCGGCTGGCGATAAGCCAACCGTCCTCACGAGCGGGCGTCGCGAGAGATCGCGGCGCTCGTTTTTCGTTTCGGCGCGACTAGAACGTGCGCTTGAACAGCGGCACGCGGATCTCGACGCCGCGATCACCGCGATACTCGGCCGGCGCCATCTCGAAGTCCGGAAGCTCGAACGCAATGGTGTGACCACCGATGCCGAGCTCGAGGCGCGCTTGCACCTGGCCCGTACCATCGCCGAAGTGCATGTCGGCCTCGAGGTTGAACACGAGGTACTTCTCGTCGACGGCAGCGGTGCCGACGCGCATATGCGCCTTGCGGCGGCGGCCATCGAACTTCACGCCGACGTTTCCGTACGAGAGCGTGTCGAGCGTCGAGCCGACCGTGTTGCCGAGCTCGGTCAGGTGATCCGTGATGCGCTCCTGGAGCGTCAAACCTCCGTTGACAGGCGTCTCCGGCCAGAGTCGCTCGTACAGCGCGCTATCGGTCGTGTCCGCATGCGCGGTCTCGACGAGAGCCATCGCTCCGAGCGCCGATGCGACACACACTGCGACGACGCCCCCTCGGGTCTCCACGCCTCTCATGATAGCGGAGCAGCGACGCTGTGCGCGTGCTAAAGCAGCCCTCATGAAGCAGGTCGCGGTGTACGTCCTTGTCGCAGCAGCGCTGATCGCGGGCTGCAAGAAGGCAGAACAAAAGCAGGACACGTCATCGCAAACGGCAGGCTCGGGCACGGTCGCTGCGAAGGATCCCTGGGCCGATAAGGCACCGGCCAAGCTCGGAACCAACCCGCTTCCGCACCCGCTGTTCTGGAAGATCGAGAAGGACGGCAAGACGACGTACGCGCTCGGCACGATCCACCGCGGTATCGACGCAGAAACGCGCCTTCCTCAGGTCGTCTGGGACAAGCTCGACGCTGCATCTGCTTTCGCGATGGAGACGGACCTCGCGGATCCGACGCTCGCGAAGATGCTCGAGTGCAGCAACTGCTCGCTCAAGCGCGACCTCGGCCCCGACTACTACGCGAAGCTCGAGAAGGCGCTCACGCCGCGCATCGCCGCCGCGATCGAGAAGCAAAAGATCGCGACCGCAGCGACGCTGCTCGAGACGCAGTTCCTCCCCGACACGTCTCCGATGGACCTCGTCCTCTTCAACCACGCCAAAGCCAAGAGCAAGCCCGTCGTCTATCTCGAGTCCGCGAGCAAGGACATGGAGCTCCTCGACAAGTGGATGAACGCAAAGGCCGTGAAGTCGATCCTCGACGAAGATGACTTCGGCGAGAAGTCGATCAAGGACCTGCTCGCGTCGTACATCGCTGGTGACATCGACAAGATGCACGCCGAGTACGACGAGGAGAAGGCGGACGCGCTCAAGCACGGCTACACCGAGGCCGAGTACGAGGAGCAGATGAACGACATGCTCGTCTCGCGCAACGCGTCGTGGATCGAGCCCATCGAGAAAATGCACCAGACCGGCAACGGGTTCATCGCTGTCGGCGCGCTCCACCTGGTCGGCCCGAAGAACGTTCTCGAGCTTCTTGCCGCCAAGGGCTACACGATCACTCGCATCGAAAAGTAGGGCGGATTCCCCTCGGGAATCAGGCCGCTAGCGCACAGCGCGCCGCGTCGGTGCTCGCATATGTGCGCAGGATCGCAGCGCCCGCCGCGCTTTTGACTCTTGTTTACTAATGGCTGCCTGGTATTTTCCGGCCGCCTCAAGGGGGGTTCTCGATGCGCGCATTCGTTCTCGCTTCGCTCTCGTTCTCGCTGCTCGTCGCTGGATGCAGCAACAGCAAAAACCCAGGTCAGGGGACGGATGCTGGTGATGATCAGCCGGTCGATGCAGCGCCCACCGTGCTCACGGGTGAGGTGCACATGCTGACCTTCCCGACGGTTCACCTGGAGCCCGGTCAAGAAGACACGAAGTGCGTGCTCATGCGGCTGCCCAACGCGGCAGAGATCAAGGTGCACAAGTTCCACAACCACCTCTCGCAGCAGTCGCATCACCTGATCGTCTACAAGGACGACATGGACACGACGGAGCAGCTGGAGCCGTTCAAGTGCCAGCCGTTCACGGGCGCGCTCAACTCGACGGGCATGATCGCGCCGATCATGATCACGCAGAAGCAGGATGACCTTCTCGAGCTGCCAAACGACGTTGGCTACACGTTTGCGGCGACCCAGATGATCAAGCTGGAGATGCACTACATCAACACGCAAGACACGGCGCAGGACGCGAACGCGACCGTCGAGTTCCAGGTCGCCGATCCGACCACCGTGCACCAAGAGGCGAACATTCTGTTCATCGGCGACGCGGACATCACGATCCCCGCCGGACAGTCCGAGACCCTCGATGCGTTCTTCACGGTCCCGTACACCAAGATCTCGTTGAAGGACTCGAAGATCTTCGCGATCACGGGCCATACGCACAAGCTCGGCACCAACATGACCGTCGCCGTCGGAACCTCCAAGACGGACACCGCGCCGACGTCGGTGTACGCGCCGACGCCGTTCTCGTGGTCGGAGCCTGAAACAACGCGCCACGATCCCGAGTTCAGCGTTCCCGATGGTGGTGGGTTCAAGTTCAGCTGTAGCTGGCAGAACACGACGAACCAACAGGTGAACTTCGGCGAGTCGGCGAACAACGAGATGTGCTTCTTCTGGGCGTACTACTACCCGTCGCAGGGCGCGAAGGTATGTATTCACACCAAGCAGTTCGGTGGCGCGAACGGCCTCGACGTGTGCTGCCCCGGCGATAGTTTGTGCAGCCTCGTCGACGGTTTCCTCGACGGGCAGGGCAGCGGTAGCGGCGGGTAACTGACCGAGTCAGCTGTGATGACATCCGGGCGATCCTCGACATTTGTCGCCTACCCGGCCGGCATTGAATGCGAGAATCATCGCAGTGGAGGGACGGTGGTTCGCACTCGCAGTAGCGCTGACTGGCTCGGGCTGCACCCGCCCAAATCCTGACTACTGCCCCGCCGGGGTTGGCCAGTGTGCCGACGCAAGCAGCGGTGATGCTGTGAACGATAGCGGCGGGGCAGAGGATTCTGCTGACGCTACGACAGCGTGCGTAGAGGAAGTCTTGTTCCAACGCGGCACCGATGTGTTCGGCGGAGGCAGCATGTTTCGCGTCGACCTGACGACGTTTGACGAGCACATGGTCTCGAACGGTGTGGATGTCGACCGAGATGCCGAGTGGGCCCGTGACGGCTCTCGAATCGCCTTGGTTCGCAACGCACAGTCACTCTGGACCGTGCTCGCTGATGGGTCCGACGCCCACGAGGTCACTTCGGACTCGAGTCTCTTTTTCCAGGGACCGCAATGGTCGCCCGACGGATCTCGAATCATCTACGTCGCTGCGGACGCCGGAACGAATCCGTCGAGGATCTACTCCGCTGCATCGACCGGGAGCGGTTCTCCGGCGTTTCTTACGCTCGGCTCGGAAGGGCGCGGCCCCCTCGCATGGTCAACGGACGGCTCCAAGATCCTCTTCGTCAGCAATCGGACCGGGAATCTCGACGCCTTTCTGATGAACGCGAACGGCGGAAGTCCGACGAACATCTCGAACCGCGCCCAGGACGATTCCGCTCCAGAATGGTCTCCTGACGGAGACGACGTCGCGCTCGTGTTCCAGGGACGCATCTGGCTGTTTGCTCCCGACGGTACCAACCCTCGCAACCTCACGGGAACTTCGACCAATGGTGATGGGCAGCCACATTGGTCGCCAGACAGCAGCCAGCTCTTCTTTGTCAGGGGCACGGCCCTCTACGTGATGAATCGCAATGGCGCCAATCAGCATGCGATTGGCATCAGCAGCGTGCTCGACTTTGCGGTTTCACCGACCGGCGCAAAGATCGCGTGGATCGGCACGCAAGAGGATATGAGCGGCGAGCTCTATGTCGCGAATGCCGATGGCAGCCTGCCGACGCGCGTGACAAACAACGCCGACAAGGAATTCCATCCTCGCTGGCGTCCGTGCCCGCACTGAGCTGCCTCGACGTATGCTGCGCCGGCGTTAGCCCGTGCAGCTTCGACATCTAGCTCTCCTCGCATTCGTCGCGCTCGTTGGCTGCACGACCGCGCAGATCCGCGGCGTCGTTTACGTCGATCGCAACGGCGACGGCAAACGACAGAAGGACGAGCCCGGCGTGGGCGGCGTCGTCGTCGCGGTGGATCGCGCAGTGTTCGCGACGACGGACGCGAACGGTACGTACGACTTCGAAGCGCCGATCGATGAGGGCCGCGTCTGGGTCCGCGTGCCAGATGGATTTCGGCCGGGACCGGCGTGGAAGGAGTGGCACGCGACGGCGGGTGTGGACCTGCCGATCGTGCCGCTCACGCCGGTTCAGCTCGCCGCACCGCTGACGTTCGTCGTCGCCGCGGATAGCCATACGCCCAAGGCGGCCGGGGATTGGGATGGCGGCGATGTGGACGATGCGATCGCGCAGGCGGTCGCGCTGCCAGTGCCGCCGCGGTTCTTCACGATCCTGGGCGACATCACGGCCGGCAACGACGACATGGAGTTCGACCGCGTGACGGCCGCGCTGCAGAAGGTGCCTGGCGTGCCGTGGATTCCTGTCGCCGGAAATCACGATTGGTACGACTACGGCGGAGCGTATCGCCGGCATTACGGACTCGACAGCTACAGCTTCGACATCGGCCGTGTGCACTTCGTCGTGTGGGACACGAATGCGGAGATCGACGATCAGATCGCGTTCCTCGCGCAGGATCTGGCGCACGTGACGGGCGGCATGACGGTCGTCGCATTCGCGCATCACTCGCCGCTCGACGTGGTCGCGGATCAGATGGAAGCGCTGGGCGTGGACTACTTGTTCACCGCGCACTGGCACGCAAATCGGCGGCTGCAGCGCGGAAAGATGGTCGAGTGGAGCACGCAGCCGCTCGTGATGGGCGGGCTCGATCAGTCGGCGGCGGGGTACCGCGTGGTGACGTTCGTCGACGGACAACCGGTCGTGCAGACGCGCGAGCGGATGGTCGCGCCGCATGCGGAGCTGGTGTCGCCGCACGTGGGATCGTGCGCGACGGCGTCGAGTGTGATCGCGGCGGTGTCACTCGATGCGGCGGATCCGGACGTGTCGATGCGCGTCGATTGCGGGCCGAAGGTGGCACTGGTCGCGAATGGGGGATGGGCGTTCGGTGCAGAGCTGCCGAAGCTCGCCGTGGGTACGCACTCGATCCTGCTCGATGCGCACTCGGCGCATGGACGAGCGATCGAGAAGCAGATTCCGTTCGCGGTGTGCGCGACGCCGACGAGTGCTTCGGCGACCGCGATGACGAGTTGGCTGCAGCTCGGTGGAACGGCGGCGCACGAGAGCGCGCGACCGGAGCCAGTGACGCCACCGCTCGTCGTGCGGTGGGCGACGAATGTCGGCGGCACGGTGTCGCTCGGCACGCCGGTCGTTGCGAAGGGGCTCGCGCTCGTCGCGATCACCGATGGTGGAGCGGGCGATGCGGGTGGCGTCGTCGCGCTCGATCTCGCAACCGGGGTCGAGAAGTGGCGCTATCGGACGTCGAGCCCCGCTGTCGGCGCACCTGCCGTGGCGATGGACGTCACTGGCTTTTCGATCAGTCGACCACCGCCGTTCGATGCGGTCATCGTCGCGACGAAGAATGGCGAAGTGCACGGCCTGCGCCTGTCCGACGGAGCGCCGCTGTGGGAGTACGACGCGGCGGCGCACCTCAGCACGTTCGCATCGGCGAACTGGGCAGCGCCTGTCGTCGACAACGGTGACGTGTACATCGCGCTGCAGGCGAACTTCGTTGCACTGGACGCGGCGACGGGATCCGTGAAGTGGTCAACCGATCCGGCGGATCCCGAGTTCCACTGGCTCGGGACGCTCGCTGCGCCCGCGATCGCGGATGGCCGCATCCTCGCCGCGTTCAACCGCACGCTCGGCGTGTGGAGTGCCAAGGCCGATAGCGGTGAGGTGCAGTGGAAAGCGAACGATTCGCACACGCTCGCGGTGAATGCGACGCCGGTGATCGCGAATGGCGTCGCGTATGTCGTGAGCGCGCAAGGCGTCGTCTCGGCACTGCGTCTGCACGAGACAGATGAAGCATATGCACCGACGCCGACCAAGAAGGGCAAGGCGACCGACGAGAAGACGGTCCCCGAGCCTGCGTACGCGTGGTCGACCGTTCTGTTTCCTAGCGCGACGGAGTGGCACTACGTCGTGACAACGACACCCGCACTCGCACACGACACGCTCGTGCTCGCGTCGCAGTGGAACGACCTCGTCGCACTCGATGTAAAGACGGGCCGGGTCAGGTGGCGCGCACAGGCCGCGATGGGCCCGTTGAACTTCGCGCACTACAAGTCTGCGCAGGCGGGCTGGGTCGCGTCGCCGGTGATCACGGGCGACCTTGTATGGATCGGCGGCGTCGACGGCCGGCTGATCGCGTACGCACTCGAGACAGGGCGACTCGTCTGGCAAACGCAGCTCGGCGCACCGATCACGAGCGCGGTCGCACCGACGGGTGATTCGCTCGTGGTCGCGTCGTACGACGGCACCGTACGCTTGATGTCGCCGGGCACGCCGCCGAAAGTCGATCCTGTCGCGGACTGCCCTCCCCTCCCGCCACCGCCGCCACCGGCGCGCGAGCAGACCACTGGCTGCGCGACCGCCCCCGCGAGCTCGCTCGCGCTCGGTCTCCTCGTGCTCGGCCTTGTACGTCGACGTCGGCGCGCTCAAGCCGCGGCGCGCGTCTTCACGAAGGAGTCGATCGCCTTGAGCACGGGCGGCGGAATCTCGTGACCACCGGTGAACGGATGCCACTCGTGCTTCGCGCCGGCGGCGATCAGGCGCTCGCGCAGCGTGTCCGCGACGGCAAACGGAAGCAGCATGTCCTGCTTGCCGTGCGACTGGATGATCGGTAGGCCCGCGAGCGTGTGCATCTTGGGCTGCCAGATCTTCTCCGCGATCAGTGTTCCCGACATCAGGATGAGACCCGCGAGCTTCGCACCGGCGTGGAGCGCGACGTCGGTCGATATCATCGCGCCTTGCGAGAAGCCACCGATGACGAGACGGCCATCGGCGATATCGAACTTGGTCTTCAAGGCCGCGAGGAACGCGATGACCTGCTCGCGCGCGGGCGCGAGTCCATCGGGAATCTCGTTGAGGAAGTCGCGTACCTCTCCCGAGCGAATGCCCTGCTCAAGGCGCTCCATGTCGAGGCGCCACCACGCGCGCGCATCACCGTAGAGACCACCGAGCTCGATGGGCGCCGCTGGAAAGACGAAGCGCGTGCTCGGCGCCGAGATGCCCCAGCGCGGATCGGCGAGGGCGACGAGGTCGTCACCAGGCGCGCCGAAGCCGTGCATCAATACGACCGTGAGGGTCGCGTCTGCAGGTCCGATGATGCGCGTCGTGAGGCCGGCGATGTCTTCGCGTGTCGTGGTCACGCGCGGAGATTACACGCCGGCAGGCCCGCCCGCGCCACGATCCGCGACGGGCGTATCATGCGTGTCAGACTTGTGGCCGCCGAGGGCGATCTCGTCGTCCTCGTCGATGTCGACCTCCTGCTCCGGAACGGGTCCGCCTTCGACGGAGTTTGCGGCGAGAGCCTCGAGCCAGTTGTTGCCCTCCTCCATCGCGACGTCATCGTCGGGATGCGAGGTGTCCGAGGCGGCCACGACGTGAACGCCGTAGAGGTCACCCGTGTCATGGAGCTCCGAACCATCGATGGATTCCGCGGGTTCGTCGCGTTCGATCATGTCGTCGTTCTCGGCATAGAACGCCTGGACGGGATCCCGCGGGTCGGGCGGCGGGACAGTGCCGCGCGCAGGACGGCCGGATGCACGGAGGGCTGTGCCCGAGCGCACTCGGTTGACGACGTAGGCGCCCGCAGCGCCAACGAGAACGACTTTGAACAAGCTGGAGAGACGCATGGCATGTCGAGGAGCACGGGACATGCCGTTCCATCTCGGTGAAACGCTTCCATAGGTGCGCCGAGGAGAAATTGCGCTCCGCGGAGGGGGGCGCGATAGGATCGATCGGATGGGGGCTCCAAGCAGCGCGCGTGCGTACCTCGCCGCGTTCGCCGGTCTCCACGAGATCGGAGACATCGACGAGCGCCGACGCGTGACCAGGCAAGGGCTCGCGATGCTCGCGCAGATCGCGGAGCACGAGCCCGCCCCGCTCGAAGGCCTCTCGGCAGATCGGCTGTTGCTTGCCACCCGCGCCGCGCTCAGCGACGGCTCGCTCGCCGATATCGACTGGCTCAGCTCGGCGAGTGCCGCGATCGCGATGTTCGAGCTCGCGCAGGCGCTTCCGCCTGGATCCGAGCGCCGCGAGCTGGGCCGCCGCGTGCTGCTGCGACTACGCGATGCCGATCGCGGGACGTTCGTGCGGCTCGTCATCGCGCTCGCGCGGTCGTCCCCCAAGTTGCTCGCGAGCGACAATCTGCGTGCGCGCACCGAAGTCGTCCTGTCGGCCCCGCTCACGGCTCCCGGTGCGAGTGGCGAGCTCGCGCTCGGCCTCTGCGCGCAGCCCGCACTCGCAGCGAGCTGGATCGAGCAGCCGGCGATGGGATCGCTACCCGGCAGACGCCTCGCCGCGCGCATCCTGGCTCACGCGGCGCGCGAAGCGGTGCGGCGACACGATTCGGGTGATCGAGGCGGCGCGGCCGTCATGCTGCGACCGGGGATTCGCGCCGCGCTGGAGCGGTTGCTCGGCGATCGCGAAGCGCTCGTGTGGCGATTCGCGTCCATCGCGCGCGGCTTGCTCGCGCACGTCGATGCGGATCTCGCGGCCGCGATCGATCGCGAGCTGCGACCGACCGCATCGCCGACGGAGCTGCGGCGCGGTGCAGCCTCGGCGGCAGCCGCGTTGGAGCGCGGTGGTGCGGCGACGCGGTGGGCACCCCTGATCATCGAGCGTTCGACGAAGGAGCCCGCCGTCGCACGTGGTGCGATCCTGGGCCTCGCAGGGCTCGCGATGAGTGTCCCCGCCGCGGCAGATGATCTCGCTCAGGAGCTGGTGCGCCGCGCGCCCCTCGATGGCGCCGAAGCGCTCGCCGATCTGCGCCGCGAGGAAGCCGCACCGCTGTTGCCCCACGCGGCCGGCACCGCGCTCGGCTGGGTGCGCCAGCAGCAGAGCAAGACCGGCGACGCGACCGTCGACGACTATCGCGCCGCGCTGCTCGAAGCGCTCGATCTGGAGCTGACGCGCGGGCCCCACACCGAGGGGCTCGGCATTCCGATCGCCGCCGCGCGCGACGCGCTCGATGCCGGCAACATTCCGGAGGCGCTCCGCCAGGCGCGCACGGCCGTCGACGAGCTCTCCTCCGCAGCAGACTTCTTGATGGGCGTCTCCGACGACGATGTGGTCGACCGACGTCATTCGATGCGCCTGCTGCGCGAGCTCGATCGCGAGCTTCTCGCTGACAATGCACTGTCTACGGTTGTCGCGCTCGCGCCCGACGCAGACCGCATGAAGGAGCAATTCGCCGACGCGCTCGCGATGATCGAGGCAGTTCTCTTGTCGCGCGAAGCCCGGCCCGAACCGGGTGTCGTCATGCACGGCGGTCTCCGCATCGCGCGCGTCCGCGTGCTCGTGCGCCTCTTGGACGGCGTTCGCGTCACCACGGATCGCGATCTCGGCCCGCGCCTCGCTGCCGTGCGCCTGCTGATGACGCGCGCGGCGGCTGATCACAGCTCCCTCCGACGCGCTGTGTGGGCCGCGCTCACGCGTGCCGGCGATGCACTGCTGCGCGATGACTACGCGGAGGTCACCGATCTCCTTCTTGCGTGGACGAGCACGTTCCCCGACGACGATTTCGCGATCGTGCGCGAGGCATCGATGATCCCCGAGGTCACGGCCGCATTCGAAGCGTACGCGCGCCTGCATCAAGCCACGTGGGCGGCCGCCGACCCCGATGACGTCGAAGCAGTCCGCAACGTGATCGACCGCGTGGGCGATCTCGCGGATGCGCTACCGCCGGAGCAATCGCCGCGCGTCGAGTCCGTGCGACTCGCGCTCGCACGCATCGGCAATCTGTTGTCGCGCATCGCCGCCGCTGCGAGCCACGCGACCATTCCTGTAGGAGCGCTCGATTCGATCGCGGGTGAGCTCGCCGCCCTCGCGCGTCGCACGTTTGGCGCGCATCAACGCCTCGGCATCGAAGCGACCGACCGCGAGGGAGAGCTCGAAGGCGCCGTCCGCGCTATCGGTGCTGCGCTCGGGAAAGATGCGCATGTCGTCGACGAGGCCATCGCGATCGCGATCGACACGCTGCGCGCGACGCTCCCGGTTGCGCTCGCCGGCGCGATCGAGCGTGCGTTTCTCTGGCTCGCACGCCGCCCGCGTACGGAGGAGCCCGCGACCACGACGCAGGCGATCGACATGCTACCGAGCTGGATCCCGCTCTCGCGCCTCCTCGGCGGCTTCCACGTCGTACGTCCGATCGGGCGCGGCGCCGGCGGCTCCGTGTTGCTCGCGTGCCGTGTCGAGGAGCGCAATCGCCCCGACCGCGAGCTGTTCGCGTTGAAGACTCCCGACTACTCGGGTGGCGCCGCGCGCAACTTGAGCGAGCAAGAGTTCGAAGCGCTGTTCCGCGACGAGGCCGGCGCACTGCTCGCCCTCCCCGCGCATCAGAACCTCGCCGGCTTCGTCACGTTCGACGCGGCCGCGAAGCCCAAGCCGATCCTCGTCATGGAGTTCGTCCGCGGTTCGAACGTCGAGCGCTCGCTCGAGACCACGGTGCTCGACATGCCGCGCGCGTTTGCGATCATCGACGGTCTCCTCGCCGGCCTGTCTGCCATGCACGAGGAGCAGATCGCGCACCTCGACGTCAAACCGGCGAACGTCGTGCTCCGCGACGGTACGGGCGTCCCTGTCCTCGTCGACTTCGGTCTCGCAGGGCGTCGCCTGCGCAGCGGCTGCGGCAGCGTCTACTATGGCGCGCGCGAGGTGTGGATCGACGACTCGACCGATCCGCCGTTCCCCGCCGACGTCTATGCGGCCGCGTGCGTCGCGTTCGAGATCCTCACCAACTCGGTGCTGATCCGCGGCGAAAACCTGAACGAGATCATCTCGAACCACTTCTCCGCCCACCCTGCGGGCGACGTCCTGTCGTCGCTCGATCGGCACCCTCGGTTGGCCCCTCTGGCACAGCTCTTACGCGCCGCGACATCGCGCGAGTCGAATCGCCGCCCGACGATCCAACGCCTTCGCGCGGGCTTCTCCGCGATCGCTCCCGACCTCCGATCGCTCGCCTGGCCGATCGACGTGTGATTCCACTGCCAATCACGTGGTCGAGCCCGAGCCCGATCTTCAGCGGACCGAGTTCTCGTCGGGGAGCTCGACGGACGCTGGCTGTACCCTTCCGGACATCATCTGGTTTGAAAACCTACGTTCCGGGTTGCACCTGTCGTCGAAGCGGCTGACCGCAACATCGCGAATTCGGGCTCGGGCTCGGGCTCGAAGTCGCTCAGATGACGATTGACCGAAGCGCCGTCGTCGCCGCATGTTACTGACCGACACGTGGGTCGGGCTCGACGGACGCGGATACCTCCTCCACCGGCATTCTTCGTCGGACGAGACGGAGAACGTTCCCGCCTCGATACCGGTCTGGCGCGCGTCTCGCTCGCGATGATCTACGGAGTCGCGGGCGTCGGTAAATCCGCGCTCGCCTGCCGCTACGCCGCGGACTGGTCCGGCCCCGTCGCCTATTGCCGCATCGGCTCGGCTGCGGGACTCCAGGTCGCGTGCGAAGACGCGCTCCGCCAGCTCGCCGCGAGTGACGTCCGCGATCTCGACATGGCCCGCGGCTTCGATGCCCTCGCCGCTGTCGCGAACGCGCTCGACGATCGCGGTGGCCTCTGGGTCATCGACGATCTCCATCATCTCTCCGGCGACGAGCGTCGCGAGCTGGTGCGCGAGCTCGCAAGCCTGCGCGCCGGCAAGGTGATCGCCACGTCGCGCGAGCTCCTGCCGTTCGAGGCGGACGCGCCCGACCGCCTCGAGGTGAAGCTCGGCGGTCTCGATCAGACCAGCGCGCAGTCGTTGTGGACCGCCCTCGACGATCTGCACGGTGCATCGCCGGGCTTTGACGGGACGTGGTCGCGCGCCCGCGGCAATCCGCTCCGCCTTCGCCAGGCGCACGCGTGTCGGCCCGATGCCGAAGATCACATCGTCGTCGCGCTCCGCGCTCTCTCCCCTACCGCACGCCGCATCGCGACGGCTCTCGCGCTAAGCGAGTGCCCACTACCCAAGGACGTGCTCGCGCGGTTCGCCGGCACCGACGGAACGACCGCGCTCGCGGAGCTCGTGAACCGCATGATCGTCGATCCCGCCGGTCCCTCGTGCTGGCAGCTTCACGACCTGTTTCGCGAGACGCTCGCTGTCGAGGTTCCCGCCGCCGAACAGCGCGCCGTGCGCACCGATCTCGCGCTGGTCGTGCGCTCGAGCGATCTAGATCCCGCGCTGCGCGCTCGCGAGGTGGTCCGCCACCTCTCGGCGATCGAAGATCACGACGCGCTCGCCGCGTTCATCGTCGAAGTCGAGCCCGCGTTGATCGCGGAAGGCGCGACCGGCGAGCTCGTGCGCGGTCTCGAAGCCGTCCCCGTGTCGCTGCGGTCGCCGCGCATCATCGTCTCGCTCGCCCGCGCACGCGCACGTCAGCTCGACCTGGAGCGCGCGCACCGCGAGTTGGCACCTCTCGCGACCTCCGAACCCGCACCGCTCGACGCGCGCCTCCTGTTCGCACAGATCGCGCTCGTGCGTGGTGATGTCGCCCTCGCCCATGACGTGCTTCGCCCGCTCGCCGCGCGCAGCGACCTGCCGGCTCTCGTCACGACGCTCGTGGCGATCAGCATCGCGGTCGTGGAGACGCACCTCGGCGATGGAGAACGCGGACGCGCCCGCCTCGCTGCCGCCGAAGCTGCCGCTGCCGACGCCGACGAGGCGGGCATGCTCGGTCTCATCCGCGGTTTTCTCGTCTGGCTCGATGGTCCCGACGACGAGCTCGGTCCGCTCGTGCGCCCCGCCGAGTGGTTCGCCGGCAGCGTCGCGGCCATGCGCGCGAACGTCGTTTCCCCCGGCCTCGCTGCGCTGTTGTGCTCGCGCCTCGGACGCTTCCACGAAGCAGAAGCCCACTACGAGCGCGCTGCCAGTTCTCTCGCCCACGACGAGGATCTCCTCAGCCGCGTCACGCTCGCGTTCTCGCGCGGTGTGATGGATCTCGAGCGCGGCCTCCGCTCCTCCGCCGAAGCGCGCCTCGGCGAGGTCTCCGCCCTGTGCCGCCAGCGCGGCTACGTCCTCGGTGCGTTGCTCGCAGATGCCGCTCGCATCCGCGCTCTCCACGAGCTGGGCCGCACGCGCGCCGCGACCGAGCTCGCGGAGACCGCGCGCGTCCGCGCCGAGCGCCACGGCTTTGTTGCGATCCGCACGCGCGTCGAGCGCGTCGGCATCCCGTCCATCCGCGCGACTCCCGCCACGACGGCTCTCTCCGACGAGAACACCGCCGTCGAGCGCGCCTTTGCGGCGATCCGCAGCGCGATCGAACACCGCCTCGCCGGCGACGAGCCGCTCGCGAGCGCCCACATCGCGCAGGCGCGCCTGATCCTCGCCACGCATGACGCCGATGCAGACCTCGTCGATCGCGCGCTCAGCTCGCTCGGTCATATTCGAGCGATCGCGAACGATACGCGCACGATGCTGACGACCGCAGAGGCGACCGCGCTCGTCGATTCCGCTCCTGGCGTCGTCGTCGACGCGCGCACCTCCGAGCTGCGCACGGCCGGCACCACCATCGCGCTCCGCAGCAAGCCGCAGACCGCGAAGCTCCTGTTCGCGCTCGCGAGCCGGCCCAATCGGGTGATGTCCAAGGACGAGCTCGTCGACGCCGTCTGGGGCGGTGCATTCGATCCGCTCGTCCACGACAACACGCTCAAGGTGTCCGTGACCCGCCTCCGCTCCCTCCTGGGCTCCGACCTCGCGCTCGAGTTCGACAGCACCGGCTACCGGCTCAGCGTGCCCGGTCCCTTCCTCTATCTCGACATCCCGGCTCGCGCTCACCTGGTGTAACCGGATGTAACTCGCGAGAAACGCTCGGGGTCGCGTACGACAGCGGCCATGAAGCGGCTTTCCTTCCTGCTCGCAGCCACCGTGGCGGCCTGCTCGAGCAGTAACCCTCCCTGCGATGTCGACGGTGACTGCGCCGTCGGCGAGGCCTGCTCCGCGGAGCACACGTGCGGCACCAAGGACGGTGGCGCTCTCGAGCCTGCCCCCGACACGCTCGCGGCGTGCACGCCGAACCACGACGGCACGATCACGCGCGCGGAGATCGCGATCGTGGTGCCGACGTCGGTCACGTACCGCACGTCGACCGAGACGATGGTCGATCTCGCAGGAACCGCCGACCCGACCGACGCGACCGCGCGAGTGTGGGACCTCAGCGGCGCGCTGACCGGAGATCACGACATGGATGTCGAGACGTTGCCGGTCGCTGGCACCTGGTACGCGTCGAAGTTTCCCGACGGCCTGTTCGCTTCGCCGCTCACCGTGTCGGGCATCGTGCTCACCGCGATCTACGCGAACGGCGATGCCGACTCCGTCGTGATCCAGGGCGCCGTGTCCGACGCCGACGGGCTGACGCGCAGCGAGCTGACGTACTCGCCGCCGCTGCCCGCGTTCACGTTTCCGATGAGCGTCGGCAACTCGACGACCGGGACGTCGACCCTGAGCGGCTTGCTCTCGGGTGTTCCGACGCTCGTCTCTGTGAGCTGGACGCAGACCGTCGATGCGAGCGGCACGATGGTCACGCCGTACGGCACGTTCCCCGTGCTGCGCACGCGCTTGGACCTCGTGCAGAACGAGGGGCCGGTCGTGATCACCACGCACACGTACGCGTTCGTCGCCGAGTGTTACGGCGCGGTCGCAAAGGTTCAGTCCAAGCCGTACGAGCTGACCGAAGAGTTCACGACGGCGTCGGAAGTCTCGAGGTTGGCACCATGAGAGCGCTCGTCTTCCTCCTCCTCGCGGGTTGCCTGTCGTTTCACCAGGGTCCGCTGCCCGACGAGCCAACGGGCGCGACGTTCGCGACCGTCGACGGTGTGCGCGTGCGCTACCTCGATATCGGCACCGGTCCGGCCGTCGTGTTGCTCCACGGCTTTGGCACCAGCTACGAGAGCTGGGGGCCCGTGATTCCTGCGCTCGCGAAGGATCACCGCGTGCTCGCGCTCGACCTCAAGGGCTTTGGCTGGACGGAGCGCCCCGAGGGCGACTACTCACTACCGACGCAAGCGAAGCTCGTGCTGGATCTGATGACGGCGCGCGGGATCGCGACCGCGGCCGTGGTGGGTCAGTCGTGGGGCGGTGCCGTGACGCTGACCGTGGTCGCGGCGGCCCCCGAGCGGTTCACGCGCGTCGCCATCTACGGCGGCCTGGTGTTCGAGGACCAGATCAGCTCGTTCATGCACTGGGCAGGGATGCCTGGCGTCGGCGAAGCGATGTTCTGGCTGACCTGGGATCCGGCCGTGCTCGAGGAGCACGTCAGCATGGCGTTCTACGACAAGAGTCTCGTCACGAGCGCGGCGCTCGACCGGCTCGAGGCGAACATGCAGCGCCCCGGCGCGACGGCCGCAGCACACGCCGTGCTGGAGAAGCTCTCCGTCGAGAAGCTCGAAGGTCAGTACGCCACGATGACGCAACCGTTTCTGCTCGTGTGGGGCCGCGAGGACGCGATCTCTCCGATGAAGTACGGCGAGCGCCTCGCTCACACGCTACCGAACGCGAAGCTCAACATCTATCCGCGCTGCGGTCACCTACCGCAGATCGAGGCACCGCGGTCGACGACGGATCTGGTCGCCTTCTTGGAGGATCACTCGTGAAGCGCATCGCCCTTGCTTTGCTCCTCGCCGCGAACGTCGCGCGCGCAGACGGCATCACCGAGACGCTCGACGATCGCGTCGACGTCGAGGGCTCCACGCGCCTGCGCGGCGGCCTCCTCTACAACTTCGATCTCGATCGCGGTCTCACGCCCTCGGGCAACGCGCTGTTTCCGTCGGATCCCGACGATCCGAAATCGCAGACACGTACCGTGCGCGATCTGCGCGTGCGCGTCGGCCTGACCGCTCACACCGAAGGCCGCACCGCGGAGCTCGTGCTCGGCGCGGATGTCATCGATGGCCTCGGTGGCACGAGCCTCGCCGATGCGTCGGGCCGCCCCGACAATCGCGGCCGGCTACAGCTGCGCAACGCGTTCGTCACCGTGCTCACGCCGTTCGGCGTCGCTGTCGCGGGCCGCATGGGCAACCAGTTCGGTCTTGGCATGATCGCGAACAGTGGTGATTGCTTCGACTGCGACAGCTCCGACTCCGCCGATCGCATCGGTCTCATCGTTCCCGTCCGCGGCTTCTACGTCGCGACGTCGCTCGATGTCTCCGCGACGACGCAGCGCGTGGGCGCGCAGTCGAGCGAGCTCGCGATCGATCCTCGCAACAACGCGCACGCGATGACAGCCGCGATCCTGCGCTTCCGCGGCGACGAGGTCCGCGCGATCCGGCGCCGCGGTGGCAGCCGCACCGTCGACTACGGCGCTGCATTCTCGTACCTGTGGCAAGACCACGACGTCCCCGCCGAGTACTTGCTCGACGATCCGGGCATGGACCCCGCGAGCATGCATCGCGGTCTGCGCGCGCTCGCCACCGTCGCGTGGGCACGCATCGACGACAGCAAGTTCCGCGTCGAGGCGGAAGCCGCGTACGTCGCGGGCTCGATCGAACAGGGCTCCACGATCCCGGGCGCGCTGGTGCGCGAGCCCGTCGGCATCGGTCAGCTCGGAGCGGTGGTGCAGAGCGAGATCGGTACGCCCGAGACCCGGTACGGCATCGGCGTCGACGCGGGGTACGCGAGCGGCGATCCGGCGCCCGGCTTTGGCGCGTTCCCGACGCTGCAGAACTCGACGGTCCAGGCCGGCGACCTCGACGGGCCGCAGGTGAAGTTTCCCGACGACCATCGCATCGACAACTTCCGGTTCTCGCCGAACTACCGCATCGACAAGATCCTGTTCCACCAGATCATCGGTACCGTCACCGACGCTGTCTACGTGCGGCCGCACGCGCGCGCCGAGATCGTGCCCGGCCTCACCGCGAACACGGCGCTGATCGCATCGTGGGCCGTCGAAGGCTCGTCCACGCCGAGCGGCGCTCGTCAGCTCGGCGTCGAGATCGACAGTGGTCTCTCCTACAAGACGCACGACAAGGTTCGCATCGATCTGACGTACGCGGTGCTGCTGCCCGGCGCTGCGTTCGACAACACCATGCTCGACGCCAGGGCTGCGCAGTCCGTCGACGCCACCGTGGGGTACGCGTTTTGAAATCCGTCATCTTCATGATCGCGCTGGCCGCGTGCATCGACAACCGCACGCCGGAGCCGACAGCGGACCAGGTCACGCTGCCGTGTCTCCCCAACCTCGACCACCAGATCGACATCGACGAGCTGCCGTTCCCCGACGGCGACGCGGTCGGCGAGTACTGGGTCTCGAACACGGACACCGCGGTCGACCTCGCCGGCGAGACGATCGACAACGCTCCCCACTGGGATTGGTCCGGTCTCGCGACGACGGATGCGCTCGTCGATGTCGCCGCGAATTCCATGGAGGGCGCGTGGTTCGCGTCCGAGTTCCCGCGCGGCGAGCTCGTCGTTCCGCTCGACCTGGAGCACACGGT
The DNA here is from genome assembly GCA_036499725.1 of Kofleriaceae bacterium. GTDB lineage: Bacteria > Myxococcota_A > Polyangia > Haliangiales > Haliangiaceae > JABFXX01. The sequence goes on along the minus strand of DASYDE010000030.1, from coordinate 74,535 downwards.
GCTCGGCATTCTCGTGCGCGAGGACAGCGCGATCTCGCTCCTCGGCCTCGCGTCGGAGTCACCGAACCCGACGGTGGGCAAGACGCTCGTGCACTACGACACGCCGATCCCGCTGTATCTGTTTCCGATCACAGCGGGCGCGCACTGGACGAGCACGGGCGTCATCTCGGTGGGCAACGGCATGATCGATGGCCTGCCGTTTGTCGGCGAGAACATCTTCGATCTCACCGTCGGAGATTCGGGCACGCTCGATCTGCCCGAGCTGACGCTAACGCAGGCATTTCAGCTGCGCACGCAGGTGACCGTGAAGCCCGACGGCGGACCGATGGTCACGCAGCGCAGCGCTTCGTTTGTCTTTGAATGCTTTGGCGAGGTCGCCCGCGCGACGAGCCGCCAGGAGGAGCCCACGGCTGATTTCCACGTTGCACGCGAGGTGCGGCGCCTGAGCTTGCGCGGAGGACACCTATGAACAGCACGATGCAGAACTACCAACTCACGATCGGCGCGATCCTGCGCCACGGCCAGATGATCTACGGCGACAGCACCGTTGTCTCCGTCGGCTCCGCTGGTCGCCAGAGCATCTCGTTTGCCGATGTCGCGTTGCGCGCGAAGCGTCTCGCGGCCGGTCTGCGCGCGCTTGGCGTTGGTCCCGGTGATCGCATCGCGACGCTCGGGTTCAACACGCAAGCACATCTCGAGGCGTACCTCGCGGTCCCGTCGATGGGCGCCGTGCTCCACACCGCGAATCCTCGGCTCCACGCGAGCGAGCTGGCGTACACGATCCAGCACGCGGGCGATCGCGTTCTCCTCGTCGACGCCGAACTGGTCGATGCCGTCACGGCGATCCTCCCGCAGCTGCCGACCGTCGAGCACGTCGTTGTTGTCGCAAGCTCGGCGAACGCCGAGCGCGCAGCAGTGCCGCAGGCACTGCGAAGGTCAGTAGACGAGCACGCGACGCAGTATCGTTCGTACGAGGACATCCTCGCGCCCGCGCACTCGGCCGCGCCGTGGCCCGTCCTCGACGAGAACGCGCCCGCGATCATCTGCTACACGAGCGGAACCACGGGCGAGCCCAAGGGCGTCGTCTACAGCCACCGCGCGCTGTACCTGCATTCGCTCGGGTTGACGTCAGCCGCGTCGCTCGGGCTCTCCGAGCGAGATCGCGTCCTCCCGATCGTTCCCATGTTCCACGCAAACGCGTGGGGCCTGCCGTACGCCGCGTGGTTCGTCGGCGCGGATCTGGTGCTGCCAGGTCGCGACGTGCGCGCGTCGGCAATGTGCGAGCTGATCGCAGCCGAGCGCCCGACGTTTGCGGCGGCCGTGCCGACGGTGTGGAACGACGTGCTGCACTACTCGACGCAGTCACCCGTGGATCTGTCCTCGCTGCGCATGATCCTGTGCGGCGGGGCGGCGGTCGCCGGCTCGCTCATCGACGAGTTCGAGGCCCGCTTCGCGGTTCCGATCATCCAGGCGTGGGGCATGACGGAGACCGGGCCTCTCGCCGCACTCGCGTTTGCGCCGAAACATCTCCACGGCGCGACGTCGCAACAGTGGCGCGCACGTACGGGTCGCGTCCTTCCCGGGATCGAGCTGCGCCTCGTCGGCGACGGGGGCGAGTTGCCGTGGGACGGCGCCGCCGTCGGTGAGATCGAAGTGCGCGGCCCGTGGTGCACCGGTTCGTATCACCACGATCCGCTGCCCGAGAAGTTCGACGACGGCTGGCTGCGCACGGGCGACATCGGCGCGGTGCACCCGAACGGCTTCATCCAGATCACGGATCGCGCGAAGGACGTCATCAAGTCCGGCGGCGAGTGGATCAGCTCCGTCGAGCTCGAGAGCGCGCTCATGGCGCATCCCGATGTCGTCGAGGCGTCCGTGATCGGCGTGCCCGATCCGCGCTGGCAGGAACGTCCGCTCGCGTGCGTCGTCACGCGCGCTGGCGCTAACATCACACCGCAAGCGCTGCGCGGTTTCCTTGCCTCGCGCGTCGCGCGCTGGTGGCTGCCCGAGCGCTGGAGCTTCGTCGCCGAGATTCCCAAGACGTCCGTCGGCAAGCTCGACAAGAAAGCCCTGCGCGCCCGTCACGCGAGCGGCGCCCTCACCGTTCACACCTGGAGCGAATAATGCCGACCATCAACGTTCGCGACATCGCGATCAACTACGAGCAGAGCGGCGCGGGCCCCACCATCATCCTCGTGCACGGCCTCGGCAGCAGCCTGCGCGATTGGGATCACCTGGTCCCCGCACTCGCGGAGCACTACCGCGTCGTCTCGCTCGATCTCCGTGGCCACGGCCAATCGTCGCGCAAGGGACCGATCACGATCACGTCGTTCGCGTCCGATGTCCTCGCGCTCGCGGACGCTCTCGAGATCGACGCGTTCTACATCGGTGGTATCTCGATGGGCACGGCCGTCGCGTTCCAGCTCGCAGTCGACGCACCGTCGCGCGTACGCGGCCTCGTCGTGATCAACGGCGGGCCCGAAGGTCTCTCGCCGTCCAATCCGCAGCACGTCGCCGAGCTCGAGCTGCGCGTCGGTGCGATCGAGCGCCACGGGATGTCCGCGATCGGCGAGCTGCTCGCACCGCGCTTGCTGCCGCTGCCCGAGCACGCCGAGATGCGCCGCGTGTTCGTCGAGCGCTGGGCGCAAAATGATCAAGCGATGTACCTCGCGAGCCTGCGCGCGCTCGTCGGCTGGAGCGTCCGCGAAGAGCTCGCCGTCGTCGACATGCCGGTCTGCGCGATCGCCGCCGATAACGACTACACGCCCGTCGAGCACAAGCGCGCGTACGTGAACCAGCTCGCGCACGCAGAGCTCGTTGTCATCCCGAGCTCTGGCCATATGACGACGCACGATCAACCTGCGGCGCTCGTGACGGCGATGCGAGCGTTCCTTGATGCCAACCTGGCACCTCGGGGCATTTCGCCCTAGGCTGTCTCGGTGAACCCGTTCGCTCTCGCCGCCGCCCTGAACCGCACGCGAACCATCGCGTGTCCTCACTGCGGCGCGAAGAAGCTCGTGGATAAGAAGACCGCGCACCACCGCGTCTGCCCGCGCTGCAAGAAGCACTTCCCCGATCCCGCTGCGCGCACGACCCGCAAGAAGCGCTGATGGACTTCTCGACGATCCTGGTCGAGCTCGTCGTCGTTCTCGGCACCGCCGCCGCCGTGACGATCGTGTTCGGCCGGCTAAAGCTCCCCGTCGTTCTCGGCTACGTGCTCGCCGGGCTTCTCGTCGGACCGCACGTGCCATTTCCGCTCGTCGCGAACGCATCGCTGATCCACGCGCTCTCGGAGCTCGGCGTGATGCTGCTGATGTTCTCCGTTGGCCTCGAGCTGAGACTCTCGACCCTCGCTCGCGTCGGACTCCCCGCCGCGCTGACCGCGTTGTTCGAGGTCGCTCTCGTCATCGGGCTCGGTATGCTCGTCGCGAGCCTGCTCGGCTTCACGCCGGTCGAGGCGCTGTTCGCGGGCGCCTGCCTGGGAATCTCGTCGACCATGCTCGTCGCCAAAGCGTTCGAGGAGCGCGGGTGGAAGGGCGGCTTCACCGACATCGTCTTCGCGATCCTGGTGTTCGAGGATCTCGTCGCGATCCTGTTGCTCACCATCCTGACCGCGGTCGCGAGCGGAAGCGGACTGGATGCGTCGTCACTCTTCGGGATGCTCGGTCGGCTCGCCGGCTTCCTCGCGCTGCTGCTCGGCGTAGGGCTCCTCGTCGTCCCGCGCGTCATGCGGTGGGTCGCGGCCAACTTCCGCAGCGAGACGCTCCTCGTGAGCTCGCTCGCGATCTGTTTTGGCGCCTCGGCGGTCGCGCATCACGCCGGCTACTCCGTCGCGCTCGGCGGATTTCTCGCCGGCATCATGATCGCGGAATCGAGCAAGGGCGAGGACGTCTTCCACCTCGTGCAGCCGTTCCGCGACGTGTTCGCGATGGTGTTCTTTGTCTCTGTCGGGATGACGATCGATCCGCGCGCGCTGCTCGAGAACGCGCCGATCATTCTCGCGTTCGCCGCCGTCGTGTTCTTCGCGAAGCCGCTCGGAATCACACTCGGCGTCTTCCTCGGCGGAGCGGGCTTCAAGCCGGCCGTTCGCGCTGGGCTCTCGCTCGCACAGATCGGCGAGCTGTCGTTCGTGATCGCGAACATCGGAACCTCGAGCGGCGTCGCGCGTCCATCGCTCCTCGCGATCGCCGTCGGTGTTTGCATCGTCACGACACTCACATCGGGCGTCTCCATCGCACGCTCGCAGAAGCTCGCCGAGTCGATCGCCCATCGCCTGCCCCAGCGCGTCGCGACGTTCATCTCGTTCTACGAGGCGTGGCTCGGTCGTCTGCGGGAGCGTCCCGAGTCCCCATGGAAGAAGCTGCGCTGGCCGATCCTCGTGCTCGCCCTCGATGCAGGTGCCCTCGTCGCGATCGTCATCGCTGCTGCGTTCGTGGCACCGCTGATCTCGACGTACGTGAACCTGGATCTGTTTGTCGCGCGCATCGCGACGGCCGGTGCCGCAGCCGCGCTCGCGACGCCATTCCTCGTCGGCTTGGTCCGCCGTATCGTCGTCATCTCGCGCATTCTCGCGCTCGAGGTCATTCCGTCGCGGACGGGCGATGCGAACGACGTCGGGCTCGCGCCGCGGCGAGCGCTCATCATCACGTTCGAGATCGGCATCGGCCTCCTCGTCACGATCCCGATCGTCGCGATCACGCAGCCGTTCATTCCGGGCGGCTGGATCGTCGCCGCCGTGATGCTGCTCGCGCTCGTCGTGATCGCCCGCCGTTCACTCCGCGACTTCTCCGGTCACGTGCGCGCGGGTAGCGAGATGCTGCTCGAGCTGCTGTCGCATCCACCCGCGCAGGCGACCGAGGAGCTCGCGCAGGTCGACGCGCTCCTGCCTGGCTTTGGCGGCATCGTCTCCATCACCATCGGTGCGAGCTCTCCTGCCGTCGGGAAGACGCTCGCGACGCTCGACCTCCGCGCTCGAACCGGAGCGAGCGTTCTCGCGATCGCACGCGGAGGCGCCGGCATGGCATCGCCATCTCCGACGGAGCCACTGGCCGCGGGTGACGTGCTCGCGATGGCTGGATCCACGGAGGCGATCGCCGCCGCGCGGATGCTGTTCGACGACGGCGCTACGGACAGTGCGTCGCTTTGAGCGACAGCGAATCGAAGTAGAAGCTCGTCGGATAGAAGACGTCGTTGGACGCTTCGGCCTGGACGCGGATCGTCTTGCCCGACAGGTTCGTCGTGACCGTGGCGGTGTAGGGCGTCCAGGAGGCGACGGGCGTGGTGTTGTCGAGGTTCTTCACGAACACGACCGTCGATCCGTCGAGTGCGCCGACCGCGCCGTAGTCATAGACCGTCGGATCCGTCTCGGCCGTGCTCACGACGTACTTCGCCGAGAACGTCAGGCTCGTCGTGTTCGCGGGAATGACGACGTCCTGGTACATGACGTCATCGATCTCGTCGAGACCGTAGCTGTCGGCCTCCAGGCCACCGAGCCACGCCTTGTACGCGGGGGTATCCGCGGCGAGCGAGCCCGACGTCGTGATCAGCGGATACGCCGGATCACCGGGCTGTTGCGTCCATCCGGTTCCACCCAGGTCGAGCGGGCCGTTGTTGAGCAGCTCGGAGGTGACCGGCGTGCACATCGCATCGGGCATGGCTGCATCGACCATCGCGGAGTCGATCGGCGGCGTCGCATCGATCGGTGGTGCCGCATCGACGGGCGGATGACCATCGGGGCGCGTCGCATCCTCGGGCGGATCGCCCGCATCGACACGACCGTCATCGACAGCGCCGTCCGCGCCGACTGCGCCGCTTCCGCCCTTCGCACACGCACCGAGCGCACCGAGCGCGATCGCGAGGGAGAACAGGACGGGACGCATGGGCGGAGCATGCGGCTCACTCCCGCCGGAGATCAATGGAGATCGTCGACGGGAGAGTGAGGTTTGTAGCCAGTCGCACAGTGCTTACGGGCGGTTGCACGATCTGTGCAGCCCTAGACCGCCGTCCCCGCGATTGCCCGACGAGCCGCTGCCGCCGCCGGGCGCCACCCGCCGTAGATGACCCGCACCCAGAACAGGCTCGCCCCGACGAAGATCTCGACGGCCAAGCCGATCCAGCCGCCGACGACGCCGAGCCCCGCGGTGACACCCAACAGCCACGACAGCGGCGGGGTGGTGAGCCACGAGGTGACGATGCCGACGACGGCCGCGTACCGCACGTCGCTCGCACCGCGCAGGACGCCACGCGCGATCACGTTGGACGCGTCCGCGATGAGGAACGCGATACCGACATGGATCAGCGTGGTGCCTCTCGCCGCGAGCGCCGGATCTCCCGCCGCCATCGCATGAACGATCGAGCTGCCGAGCAGCGTGTACGCGATCGTGCACAGCGCTGCGTAACTCGCGCCGAGGACGATGGCGCGACGAGCGACGACGGGCACGAGCGAGTCCTGGTTCGCACCGACGGCCTGACCGACGAGCACGGCGGCCGCCTCCGACAGCGCGTGCGCGGGCAGGAACGACACGTTGATGAGGTTGAGCACCATCTGGTGAGCAGCCGCATCGACGGCCGACATGCGCGCGACGATGACGGTGAGGATCAGGAACGCACCGACCTCCATGACAAACTGGAGGCCGTTGGGAACGCCTTGCGACCACACCGCGCGCACCGCGTCCATGCGCCACCGGATCCGCAGGAGATCCTTGCGGACCGGCACCGCCAAGAAGAGCGTCTCGGTGATGTTGCCGAACACGGCCGCGAGCGCGGCGCCCTTCACACCGAGGTCCAAGCCGGTGATCAGCGTCGCCGCGAGCACGATGTTGACGCCGTTACCGGCGAGCGCCGCACGCATCGGCAGCCGCGTATCACCCTGGCCATAGCGCCACTCGCGCAGTGCCGCGTAGATCAGGACGAGTGGAGCGCTGAGCGAGCGCCACGTGAGGTACTCCGCCGCAAACCCACCCGCTCGCGCCGACGCAGAGAACCGCGGCAACAGCGGCGCGACGAGGTGGCCTGCGATCACCGCGATCACGCCGAGGACGATGGCGATGCCGAGCGCGGCACCGAGGAGCCCGGGAATCTTGTCGCGGCGGTTCGCACCGACGGCTTGCGAGATGACGGTCTTCGCACCGCGGAGGAGGCCGATGCCGAAGCAGACGATCGCGAACGCGACGACACCGCCGAGTCCGACACCTGCAAGCTCGTCCGCACCTGTCGACGCGACGAACGCTGTCGACACGAGGTTCATCGCGGAGAACGAGACAGTAGAGATGGTGATAGGCCAGGCGAGCTTCAACAGCTCCCGCCCGGGTCGTTGAGTCCAACTGAGATTCGAACCAGATGACGAGATCAAAGACATGACGCGGCCCTCGCGCTACACGAACGTGCAGCGCCGAAACAGGACGGATGGGGACGTCGAGTGACTGCGTCACGCAACGTTGGGACTTCGTTCGTCACCGAAAACGAATCGGGCCCCGACTTTTTGAGTGGAGCCCGCGGCGGAGACGAGATTTTCTTCGGATCGGTTAGTCCGAGGAGCCCTCGCCGCGGCCGGGGGCCACGATCGACGCAGCGTCGACGCGGAGCGTCGGCGACTGGCATTCCATGCGGATCGAGTGGCTCATCAACAGACTCCTAGAATTCACTCTAGACGGGTGTATTCGAAATCGTCAAGAACGCGATCGCGAGCGTGAAGAACTTTTTTGTAGAGGCTTTGTCGTCGGAAAAACACGTTCCGCGCGGCGGGGCACATTTCCCCGTGAATTCCCGGGAATGAGTGCCGTGCCGGTTCGGTTGACAGGCCGGCCGCGCGGCGGTTTCCTCCGCGTCCCACCCATATGTCGGATCGCCTCACAGAAGACGTCACCAAGTTCCAGGGTCGGTTCACCTCGCTCAAGGCGGAGGTCGGCAAAGTCCTGGTCGGCCAGGACGATATGCTGCACCGCCTGCTTCTCGGCCTGTTGGCCGGCGGCCACGTGCTGCTCGAAGGTGTGCCCGGACTCGCGAAGACGCTCGTCATCCGCACGCTCGCCGAGGCGCTCGACGGAACGTTCTCGCGGATCCAGTTCACGCCCGACATGCTGCCCGGCGACGTCGTCGGCACACAGATCTTCAACCCGCGCGAGGGCGTCTACACGGTCAAGAAGGGACCGGTGTTCGGCAACTTCATCCTCGCCGACGAGATCAACCGCGCGCCGGCGAAGGTGCAGAGCGCACTGCTCGAGGCGATGCAGGAGAAGCAGGTTACGCTCGGTGATCACACGTTCAAGCTGACCGAGCCGTTCCTGGTGCTCGCGACGCAGAACCCGATCGAGCAGGAGGGCACGTATCCGCTGCCCGAAGCGCAGCTCGATCGCTTCATGCTCAAGGTCCGCGTCGGCTACCCGACTCGCGAGGACGAGGTGAAGATCCTCGACCGCATGGCCGGCGCTGGCGCCGAACCGAGCGTGACCAAGGTGATGGGCGTCGACGAGATCCTCGCCGCGCGCGACGTCGTGAAGCAGATCTTCGTCGACGACAAGGTGAAGCGCTACGCGGTCGACATCGTCGCGGCGACGCGCGATCCCAGGGCGAGCGGCATCCCGCAGCTCGCTCCGCTCATCGACAACGGCGCGTCCGTGCGCGCGAGCATCTCGCTGATCAAGATGGCGAAGGCGCAGGCGTTGATGACGGGCCGTAGCTACATCTCGCCGCACGATGTGAAGACGATCGCGCACGACGTTCTGCGCCATAGAATTCTCGTGAGCTACGAGGCGGAGGCGCAGGGCAAGACGACGGACACCGTCATCGCGCAGATCCTGGAGAACGTCCCCGTTCCGTGAGCTGACAGATGCTTCCTGCGGAAATCGCGCAAGCCGTCAAGCGCATCCAGTTCGTCACCGGTCGTCAGGTCTCTGACGTGATGGCCGGTGCGTATCTCTCCGTGTTCAAAGGACGCGGGATGGAGTTCGACGAGGTGCGTCCCTACGTGCCCGGCGACGACGTGCGCGCGATCGATTGGAACGTCACCGCGCGCACGGGCGAGCCGCACATCAAGCGCTTCGTCGAGGAGCGCGAGCTGACCGTCATGTTGCTCGTCGATGTCTCTGCGTCGCAGGACTTTGGTTCCGGTCGACGCAGCAAGCTCGAAGCGGCCGTCGAGCTGAGCGCGTTGCTCGCGATGAGCGCCGTCGAGAACGGCGACAAGGTCGGCATGCTGATGTTCCACGGCGGCACCGACCTCTACATCCCGCCGCGCAAAGGCGGAAAGCACGCGCTGCGCATCGTTCGCGAGGTGCTCGCGCGCGGCGAGCAGGATGCCGAAGGACTCACCCATCGCGCAGGTCTCCGCGCCCTGCCCCGCGCCGTGAAGCGCCTGTGGGCCACGCTGCGCGGCAAGACAGAAGCAGCGAAGGCAGAGCCTGCAGCGCAGCGCCGCTCCACGAGCATCTCCGCCGCGCTCGAGTTCTGTCGCCAGGTGCTTCCGCGCCGCGCGGTGCTGTTCCTCGTCAGCGACTTCCTCGACGACGGCTACCTTCAGGTCTTGCGCCACGCGAATCGCAAGCACGATGTCGTCGCCGCGCTGATCACCGATCCGCGCGAGGCTGATATGCCGCCCGCCGGGCTCGTCACGCTCGAGGACGCGGAGACCGGCCAGACGCGCCTCGTCGATACGCGCAGCGATGAGTTCCGCGCGGAGCTCACGGGCCGCGCGACGAAGCGCCTGAGCGATCTGAAGGATCAGCTGGGCACGACCGGCATGGACATGATCGTGTTCGACGCATCGCAATCGATGGTCGATCCGCTGCTGCGCTTCTTCCGCGAGCGCAAGCGGAGGCTGCGCCGATGAAACGAGCCTTCATCATCATCGCGTTCTTTGCCGCGTGTCACGGCAAGGCGGAGGACGCTGCGCCCGTCACGATCGAGGCGCCGAAGGACGCGATCACCAAGACCGTCGATCACGGCCCGGTGAAAGCGACGCTGAAGGTGTGGCCGGAGAAGCCGTCGCTCGTCGACGCGATCTATCTGCGCCTCGAGGTCGAAGCCCCCGACGGCGTCAGCATCGATGCGCCGTTCCAGGAGGCCGGTGATCAGCGCCTCGGCCGGTTCAAGATCGTCGGCTTCGCGCGCGACACCAAGCGTCCGCCGACGGGAGGTCAGGTTCAGATCCAGACGTACACGCTCGAAGCACCGTCGAGCGGCCATCAGCGCATCCCGCCGATGCGGTTGGAGATGACGGATGCGCGCGCTTCGACGACAGACCCCGCTGCCAAGAAGCCGCAGGAGATCCTGACGGAGGAAGTGCCGCTCGAGATCCAACCCGTGCCGGTCGAGAAGTCGACGGCGCAGCTGCAGCCCGCGCTCGGCGAGCTCGACGCGGACGTGGGTGGCGTCTCGGCCATCACCATCGTCGGCATCGCGGGCGGCGCGCTCGTGCTGATCTCTGGATCGATCCTGCTGTTCCGCTCTCGTCGCGAACGTCGTCGCGTCGAGCAGCAACGCTCCGCGTACGAGGAGGCCGTGGCGTACCTCCGCCAGCTCGAGGATCGCGGCGCCCCCGATGCGACGCTCGCTGACAGCTGGTTCGTCGAGCTGAGCTCGATCGTTCGCCGCTACCTCGAGGGGCGCTACTTGATCCGCGCGCCCGAGCTGACGACCGAGGAGTTCTTGCAGGTCGCGATCGCGCGTCCCGAGCTGACGACCGAGCACCGCGCACTACTCACCGCGTTCCTCGAGCGTTGTGATCGCGTGAAGTTCGCCGGCTATCGCCCCGACGCAGAGGAGTCGATCGCGACGCTCGCCGCCGCCCGCGGGTTTGTCGAGGACACCCGGATGAAAGAGCTGCCCGCGTGATGACGCTGTGGCACAAGCTCACGGGCTGGCTCCCCGAGTTCGCCAACTGGCGCATCCTCGGCGCGATCTGGCTTGCCGCTGTCGCGGTGTACTGGTCGACGAACAGCTCTGGACGCGTCGTGTTCTCGTCGCTGCGCGCGCTGCCCGCTGGCGGCGAGACGTGGCGCACGCGCCTGTGGTGGCTGCCCGACGCGATGATGGCACTCGCGATCGCCGCGTTCGTCATCGCCGCTGCGGGCCCTCGCAAGGGGATGGAGTCGTCGCGTATTCCAAAGGACGGCATCGGTATCGCGATGGCCGTCGATATCTCGGGCTCGATGCAGGCGCAGGATCTCGCCGAGGGACGGAACGCTGCCCGTTGCGACTACGACGCTGCTCACGATCCGACGCGGCTTGGCATCGTCAAGCGCGCGTTCACGCAGTTCGTGCTCGGCAGCAAGAAGCTCGGCGGTCGCCCCGACGATGCGATCGGTCTGGTCGCGTTCGCGCACTACGCGGAGACGCGCAGCCCGCTCACCCTGGATCACGACAATCTCATCACCGCCGCGGACCAGCTCGAGTTCGCGCAGGGCGAGGATGACGGCACGGCGATCGGCGCCGGTCTCGAGCTCGCGGTCACGCGCCTCGTCGAGTGGAAGCCCCAGGACAAGCGCGTCGGGCGCGTCGTGATCCTGCTCACCGACGGTGAGTCCAACGTCCACGAGATCGACGAGGACACCGCCATCGACGATGCGGTCAAGGCGGGCGTGAAGGTCTACACGATCGGCGCTGGCTCGACCGGCATCGCGCCCGTGTGTGCCGAGGGCCGCCTCGTGCAGATGCGCTCCGGCTTCGACGAGTCCACGCTGCGCAAGATCGCGGCGAAGACGGGCGGTCAGTTCTTCCGCGCCGACGACGCGGGCAGCCTCGCGCGCATCTACGCGCAGATCGACAAGCTCGAGCGCACGCGCATCGAGGAGACGCGGTTCACCGAGTACAAGCAGTACTACCAGTGGTTCGTGGCCGCGGGCGTGCTGCTCGTCGCGCTCTCGCTGCTGCTACGCGGAACGTTGCTGCGGAGGTTGCCATGACCTTCCACAACCTCGGTTACCTCAACCTCCTTTGGGTCGCGCTCGCGTTCGTCGGCTTCATCGGCTGGCTCGAGCTGCGATCGCGCGGAGCGCTCTCGTCGTTCCTCTCGCCGACGATGCAGCGCCGACTGACCGCGCAAGCGAGCGTCACCCGCATGGTGCTGCGGCTCGTGTTCATCTTCCTCGCGCTCGCCGCGGGCATCGTCGCACTCGCGCGCCCGCAGGTCCCGGGCGAGACCGAGATCGTCGACGCACGGACTCCTTCCGCAGACGTGATGTTCCTGCTGGACACGTCGCGCTCGATGCTCGCGGAAGACACCGCGCCGAACCGCCTCGTGCGAGCGAAGGCAGAGATCGGGCAGATGCTCGCGCGCCTCGAAGGTCAGCGCGTCGGCATCGTGGCGTTCGCCGGCCGCGCATCTCTCGTGTGCCCGCTGACGCCTGATCACTCCTTCTTCACGACCGTGCTCAACACGATCGATACGCGCAGCGCAGGTCGCGGTGGCACCAAGATCGGCGACGCGATGAAGATCGCGGTGCGCGGGTTCCCCAAGGCGACCAACGGAGCAAAGCTGATCGTGCTCATCACCGACGGTGACGATCAGGATCCGTACTCCGAGGAAGCGGCGAAGAAGGCGGCCGCGGCAGGCGTGAAGGTCATCGCCATCGGCCTCGGCAGCGAGCAAGGCAGCACGATCACCATCACCGATCCACACTCGGGTGCGAAGCAGACGCTCGAGCACGACGGCCAGCCGGTGATCAGCAAGCTCAACGCGGATCAGCTCAAGAAGATCGCGACAGCGACGGAGGGCGTCTACATCCCGGCCGGTACCAGCGCGCTCGATCTCGACTCCATTGTCGACAGCTACATCAAGCCGCTCATCGCCGAGGCGAGCGCCAAGGCAACGCGCCGCGTTCCCGCCGAGCTCTTTCAAGGCCTCGTCGCGCTCGCGATCTTCCTGCTCTTGATCGCGCTGTGGATCGGCTCCGGCGCTGGCGATCGGAAGTTGCGATGAAGTCCATCATCATCATGCTGCTGGTGCTGAGTGCGTGTGGTGCCGAGCATCGCGACGCGCGCGACAAGTACAACGAAGGCGTCGCCGCCCTGCAGAAGAGCGACTACGAAGCGGCCGAGAAGGTGTTTGTCGAGGCGCGCAGCAACGCGGGCGTCGATCCCGAGCTCCAGTTCCGCTCCGCGTACGACCTGGGCATCGCGTTCGCCGCGCACGCCGACAAAGTGAAGCAAGGCGATCAGCCCGACCTCGAGAAAGCGCTCGAGCTCGCGCAGACGTCGGCGTCGTGGCTCTCGGATGCGGCGCGGCAGCGCAAGGACGACCCGGCCGTGCAAGCGAACCTCGCGATCGTGCGCGCGCGCGTGCAGGCGATCAGCGACGAGCTCCGTGCCGGTGAGGGCAAGCTCGAGACGCGGCTCGACAAGCTCATCGGCGATCAGCGCGCCATCCTCGACGATGCGCGCCAGGCGTGGGCCGCCGTGAAGCAAGCGGGCGGCGCGGATCCTCTCGCGCAGCAACAGACGCTGACTCATCTCGCGGATCGCGAGCGCGGCATCGTCGCGGAAGCCGGCGTCGTCACGGACATCGCGGCCGACGAGATCGACGCGATCGGCAAGAAGCCCGAGGACAAGCGCAGCGAACAGGAGAAAGTTCGCGTGATGCAGCTGAAGAACCTGGATCTCTACCTGCTGGACACACGCACGGACATCGGTGACGCCCGCAGGAAGCTCCAGGATCTCGACGCGGAGAACGGTGTGACCAAGGCCGAGGAGGCGATGGTCGCTCTCAAGCGTGGTCGCGAGCAGCTGCTCGATCCGATCACCGTGTTGCAGACGGTCGCGCAGGAAGAAGTCGGCGTCATGCGCGAAACGATGTTCGCCGCGAACGTGGACAACGAGGTCGTCCACGGCACGCTCCAGCCGCAGAACGAAAAGCTCCCGCAGTGGCTCGAGCCACCCGCGATCGGTGTGCGCCAGGGCAGCTTGAGCGACCGCATCGACGAGGTGCGTGCGCGCATGCAATCCGCCGCTGACCAACCGCCGCCGCCCGCGCCGGATCCGGCGCAACCGCAGGATCCCAAGGCCGCCGCGCAGGCTGCGCAGCAGGCGAAGCTGATCGCGCAAGTGAAGCTCGCCCTCCCCGACGTGAACGACGCGAGTGCCTCGATGGCGCGCGCCTCGGGCTCGCTCCGCTCGGGCAAGACCAAGCCCGCGCTCGACGATCAGCGACTTGCACTCGCCGCACTCGCCCGCGCGATCGAGCACTTCTCCGACCTCAAGCACCTCGCGGAGCTCGCGTATCAGGACCAAGCAAATTTGACGAAGCTACTCGGCCCCGACGCGGCAAAGCAGATGAAGGCAGACGACCGCGCCACGGAAACGAAGAGCGCGTTCGACCGCAACGTCGGCCGCATGCCGCGACTCAAAGATCTGATCGCGGAGGAAGCCGACAAGGCCGCCCACGCAGAACCTCCTCCCGCCGATCCGAAGGCGGATCCCAAGGCTGCCGAGGAGCAGAAGAAAGCGTTCGAGGAGCAGGTCGAGCAGCAGAAGCAGATGTTCGTACGCGCGGAGCAGCTGCGCAGTGAGGCGGAGGTGGCCCTGAAGGAGCTCGACAAGGCGCTCGCCGCGAATGGCGATCCGCAGACGCCGTCCAAGCAAGCAGAAGAGAAGCTCGCCGAGCTGCGGAAGTTGTTCTTCAACCTCATCGAGCATCTCCAGCAGCTGATCCGTGATCAGGGCGACACGCGCGACGGGACGGCGGTCGCGAGCGGTCAGGATGACTTCGGTCGCGAAGCATCGCTGCCGCCGCTCGTCGACAAGCAGAACAGCCACGCCGAGCTCGCCAAGGCGATCACGGAGGCGCTCGCCGCGCAGGCCGATGCCGCCGCGAAGCAGAAGTCACCGCAGCCCGGTCAGCCCGATGCAAAGGCGTACTCCGGCGCCGCGACGGAGATGCGCGCGGCCCAGCAAGACATGGCCGATGCCATCCGGGACATCACCAAGGCGCGGGACGACAAGCAGCAGAGCCACTCGCTCGATCCCGTGACGAAGTCGCAGGGGTCGGCCATCGAGCACCTCGAGGCGGCGTTGAAGCTGCTGCAGCCGCCGCAGAAGAACAAGAACAACAAAGATCAGCAGCAGGACAAGCAGCAGCAGCAGGACAAAGACAAGGACAAGGACAAGCAGGATCAGCAGCAGCAGCAAGCTGGCGGTGCGAGCCAGCGCGCGAAGGACGAGGACGCCAAGCGCCAGAAGGCGCGGATGGGCGGTGGTGACGAAGACCAGGACAAGCGGCCCCCGGATACGCAGGGTGGTGGTGTAGACAAGGACTGGTAGTGCAGCGCTCCCTTCATAGACTGCTCATCGCACTCGCGATCGTCGCGCTCGCCGCCACGGTCGCGTTCGCCGATGAGCCGCGCGCGCAGTTCCGGCTCGACGGCGGACAGCCGCACGTGGGCATGCCGTTCACGCTGCAGCTGATCATCGAGGGCTTCGACGACTCGCCGGCGCCCGAGATCCCCGCGCTCTCGATCCCGAACGCCCAGATCACACCGCTCGGCGCCGCCCAGCCCAACGTGTCGCGATCGATCCAGATCGTGAATGGTCACCGCACGGACTCCACGAGCGTGACCTGGGCGCTGCAGTGGCGCGTGCAGATCGACAAGGAAGGGAAGGTCCGCGTTCCCCAGACGACGGTGACGCAGGGCTCCAAGAAAGCGACCGCCGCGCCCGGCGAGGTCGACGTCGTCGCGGTCCCTACGACCGACGACATGAAGCTGACGCTCGATCTTCCGAACCGACCCGTATTTATCGGCGAGACCGTGCCCGTCACGATGACGTGGCTGTTCCGCTCCGAACCGCAGGACCAGACGTTCTCCATTCCGATCATGGCGAGCGATTCGTTCACCGTGTCGGCGCCGGCTCCATCGTCGCAGGGCGGTGCTCGTCCGCGCGCGCTCACGATCAGCGCGGGCACCAAGGATCTCCAGCTCGGCTACTCGCTCGATCAGACCACCATCAACGGCGTGCAGTTCAACCGCCTCGTCGCGACGTTCTTCGCCGCGCCCAAGAAGGTCGGCAAGGTCGAGATTCCGGCAGCGAGTGTCGTCGCGGCGCTTCCGGTCGGCCGGCCTGACTTCTTTGGCAGCGCGCCCACACGCTTGTTCCGCGCTTCCGACGTCGCGCGCACGTTCGAGGTGAAGCCGCTGCCGGAGACCGATCGCCCCGCGACGTTCGCTGGCGCCGTCGGTGATCAGTTCTCGATCGCCGTCCATACGAGCCGCTCGGTCGTGTCTCTCGGCGAGCCGATGGAGCTCGACATCGTGATCAAGGCGAACCAGCCGCTCGACACCCTCGCGCTCGGCCGCATGGACGGCGAAGGGCGCCTCGCCAAGGACAAGTTCACGGTGCCACCCGATGCAGCGACCGGCGAGCTCTCCGACGAGGGCAAGACCAAGACGTTCAAGGTCACGGCCCAGGTCGTGGGGCCCGCGACGGAGGTCCCTGCCCTCGCGTTCTCGTACTTCGATCCCACCAAGAGCGCATATCAGACCATTCACTCCGAACCGATCGCGCTTCAGATGAAGGGCGGCAGCGTCATCGGTGCGAACGATGTCGTCGCGATGACGCCAACGAAGAAGCCGACCACGACGCCGGGCCCGCAAGCCGCCCCCGACATGACCAACACGGTCGGCGCGGATCTCGCGCTATCGAGTACCGGCGCAGTCTCGTCGCGCCCGCTCGGCGGCACGTTCCTGTGGGTCCTCGTCTGCTTGCTCTACGTCATTCCGCTCGCGATGTTCGCCGCCCGCACGTACCAGCTGCGTACGGCCGACTCGCGCGAGGAAGCCGGCGAGGTTCGCACCGCGCGCAAGAAGGTCGAGGCACTGCTCGACGCGGCCGGCACCAAGTCGGCGCGCGATGTCGCGGGGCCACTCGCCGCTGCGCTGCGTGATCTCGCGAAGACGATGGGCCGCGATCTGGACGACGGAGGTCTGCTCGCAAAGCTGGAGACCGAAGCGTTCTCGCCGGCCGCACGCGATGTGCCGCTGTCCGCGGATCTGCGCTCGGACACGGCCGGTCTCCTGCGCCGGCTCTCGTCCACGCCGCGCCCCGCCGCCAAGACCGCGACGGTCGCTGCATTCATCCTCGCGAGCCTGTTCGCGTCCCACGCCCACGCCGCTTCCTTCGACGACGGGCGCGCGTCGTACCAGCAAGCGATGCAGGTCACCGGCGATGCGAGCGCTCGCAAGGCCGCGTTCGCGCGCGCCGCGACGTCGTTCGCCGCAGCGGTGCACGAGACGCCGGATCGCCCGGAGCTGCTCACCGACTGGGGCACCGCATCACTCGCCGCCGGCGACGTCGCGACGGCCACGCTCGCGTACCGCCGTGCGCTCGTCCTCGATCGGTCCAACGCGCGAGCGCGCCACAATCTCGCGTGGCTGCGCAGCCGTCAGGGGGACAATTTCCGCAACACGTCGAGCGCCGCGAGCGACACGCTGTTCTTCTTCCACCAGTGGCCCACGCCGCGCAAGCTGATCATCGCGGCCGTCGCATTCGCGTTCACCGTGCTCTGGCTCGTGCCGTGGAGCGTCGGGTTCCGTCGCTGGCGCGGACTCGCGGTGGTTCCCGCGCTCGTCTGGCTCGCGCTCACTGTCTCCGTGTTCGTCGAGGACAAGCACACCAACGACGCCGTCGTGATGGATGACATCGTGCTGCGCGCCGCTGACAACGCGGGTGCGCCGGCCGCGCTCAACGACCCGCTGCCTCGCGGCGTGGAAGTCGTAATTCGCGAGCAGCGCGACGCGTGGACGCGCATCGAGCTCGCGAACGGTACGCTCGGCTGGGTTCCCAGCGGCGCTGTCGAGCGCGTCGTTCGCTAGGGCGTCCAGGTCGTCGCGAAGATGTAGTGCAGATGGACGGCGATGCCGTTCATGTTGATGTAGATGACCCTCGTGCCGGCGTAGAGCGGATCGCTCGCCGCCGCCTTGTAGATCTCACTCCCCCATCCGCCGCGAAACTCGATGGTGTGGGCCGTGAGATCCTTCGTGAGCCGCAGCGTCGCGTCGCCGGTGTGGATTCCGGTCGCGAGGTTCGCCATATCGGCAGGTGAGTACGTGCTCGGCGGCGTGTAGTGCTCGATCTCCATGGCGCTGAGCGACGGAGGAACCTCATTGAGCTCCCCGTAGAACTGCTCTTCCGCGAGGACCTGCGTCCCGTGGACCGTGAGCTGGCGCTGCTCCATCGGGCCCGCCACGATCGAATCGATAGTCACGCCGACCGTGATCTGGATCGACTGAGTGGTCGTCGGCAGGGTCAGGGCCAGATCTGCGTACGTGAGCGTCTGGGCGAGGTCGTCGCCGTCGACCGCCCAGTCGCCGCTGCCGATCTCGAACGGCTGGTCCGTGTCGGTCAGCGTCGCGAACACCACCCGGCTATCGATGTTCATGGCCGGGTGTGCGTCGCAGAGGTCCCCGATGCCATCGCCATCGGTGTCGGTCTGCGCTCCCGGCAGATGCGGGCAGGTGTCCACACTGTCGGGAACGCCATCCCCGTCCTCGTCGTGCCCCGTGGGCCCGTCGCTCGCATCCCCGCCTGGTAACGCATCGTTCCCGATCCCACCTGTCGGATCGAACGAAAGGCGACCACAACCCGACGCTCCCAGCAGCAGCGCCAAGAGAGGACCGCGGAACAGCATCGCCAGATCTTCGTCGGGTATCGCGGACTTGTCCAGATCCGGCGGGACCTGACCGGCAGACCAGGGAGCTCGGCACGACTGATGCTCGTGATGACTCGCATGCAGCTAAGGCTGCGAACGCGTTAGCCGGCCGTGTCGAGACCTCGAACGACTGTCGGAAAGACGACGCGGAAGAAGGCCACCATGACCACCATCTCCACTCGATACCGCTCGCTGCTGCTCCTCGGGTTGCTCCCGTTCGCGCTTCCGTTGTCTGCCAGCTTGGTGGTCGCCGCTCTCGCTATCGCCGTGTACGTCGTCATCGCCGAACCGGCCATCGCCATGCCCATCGCTCGCGCCTCCCGTAAAGAGGACGACGAGCTGGCAGCGGCGCTGACCAGCAGCGACGAGACGGAGGTGCTCGCCGCGATCGACACCGCCCACGCCAAGGGCCGGCAGATCCCGACGCTCGTGCTGTACCACCCGAACCCGACCGTGGTCCGCCACGCGCTCGAGACGATCGAAGACGACCGCGACATCAGCCAGCTCATCCCGATCCTGCTCGCGCACCAGGACGCCGCCGTTCGCGCGGCCGCGATGGCGCATACCCACTAAGAGGTAGAAGATGCGGGCGTGGTCACAACACGGGCGCTCGTAGTCCTCCTTGTCTTTCTCGCCGCGTGCCCGGCACCGCGGTCAACGCTTCCACCGCCAGCTCCCGGCGGAGGCGCAGCCAAGACCGAACCAGGCGCCGCGAGGATCACGTGGAAGCGCGTGTCCATCGCCGCGGATCTGCCGACCGATCCGCCGGCGCCGGGCACGTATCGCTTGCATCTGATCGACGTTGGCACCGGGCTCTCGGTGCTCGTGCAGGGCGCGGACTTCGCGATGCTGTACGACGCGGGCTCCAACGACAAGGACGAGAAGCCGATGCGCGTGGTCGCGTATCTCGCGGACGTGCTCGGTCCCTCCGGCGATGATCTCTGCGTCGACCACGGCTCCGCGCCGACGGAGAAGAAGCGCATCGAGAACGTCGTGCTCTCGCACCCGCACTTCGATCATGCGTCCGCGATGGATCTGGTGATCCACTGCTACGACGTGGGCACGTTCTACGACTCGGGGCGCGTGAACGACGCGGTGTTCTATCGCGAGTTGCTCTCCGCGATCGCGAAGTTCTCGGGTGTCTACAAGACAGCCGCCGACGTCCCGTCCGATCACACCGTGATGGTGAAGGACACGGCGATCACGATCCCGCACTGGGAAACGTTCCACGAGGGCGACAAGGTGCACCTCGGCGAAGGCGCGGACTTCACGCTGCTCACGGCGAACGCCAAGAAGGGCGGCGATCCGAACGAGAACTCGATCGTCGTCGAGCTCGTCCTCGGCACCACGCACGTCCTGCTCGTCGGCGACGCGGAGTCGGGTCCGCGCAAGGATCCGTCGTATCAGGTCGGAGACGTCGAGGAGTACCTACTCGATCATCACAGGACCGACATCAAAGCGGACATCCTGCAGGTCGGTCATCACGGTTCGAAGACGTCGAGTCGTCACGACTTCATCACGGCCGTCGCGCCCAAGGTCGCGCTCGTATCGAGCGGCCCCAAGCAGTATGGCAAGACCGTTCTGCCGGACGCCGAGGTGATCGAGGAGCTGAAGAGTGACGGTGCGACCGTGCTGCGCACCGACGAGCGCGACGATGGTTGTCCCGTGTCGGGCCGCATCGGCGGCGACAGTGGCCCCGGCGGCTGCGACGCGTGGCTGATCTCGATCGCGCCCCCCGAGAGCGCAGCGGCTCCCAAATGACGCGCCGCCTGTATCACGAGGACGCAACCCTCCGTCGCTTCACCGGGGCCGTGCTCGCTCACGCGACGGTGCAAGACGCTCCCGCAATCGTCTTGGATCGCACGGCGTTCTATCCCGAGGCGGGCGGCCAGCTCGGAGATCACGGCACCGTCGGCGGCATCGCGATCGTCGACACGCAAGAGCTCGACGATGGTCGCATCGCGCACGTCGTCGCAGAAGGCACCGCGTTGCCGAGCATAGGCTCCGAGGTCAGCGGCGAGATCGAGTGGATGCGCCGGCGCCAACACATGGCCCAGCACACCGCGCAGCACTTGCTCTCGGGCGCATTGCTCGATCGCGCACAGGCACCGACGGTCTCCGCGCGACTCGGTGAATCAGCGCTGACGATCGACGTGTCGCGCGACCGCGTTCCCGAGGCGGAGCTCGCCGCTGCGGAGGATCTCGCGAACGACATCATCGACGACGATCTGGCGGTGCGCCAATGGTTCCCCGACGCAGGCGAGCTCGCTGCGATCAAGCTGCGCCGCGATCCCAAGGTCACCGCGGACATCCGCGTCGTCTCGATCGGCGACTTCGATTTCTCGCCCTGCGGCGGCACGCACGTCGCTCGCACGTCGCAGATCGGGGCAGTCCGGATCACCAGCGTCGAGCGCTACAAAGGAATGACGCGCGTGACGTTCACCGCGGCGCGACGCGGACGCACGGAGTTGTTCGCGCGCGAAGGCGTGCTGCGGCAACTCGCGACGCTGTACTCGTGCGCGCCGGCCGACGTTCCTGCTGCGGTGGAGAAAGCAAAGAAAGCGGGCGACGCGACGGCGGCCGAGCTGACAGCGATGCGCGGCAAGCTCGCGCAGGTCATGGTCGACTCGTACCTCGCGTCGGGTGCCAACCCAGTCGTAGCCGCGCTCCCCGTCGACGTCGAGGTTCTTCGCGCCGTGGCCGCGAAGCTGTCGAACGCGGGTCGTGATGCGATCGTCTGCGCGCCCGACGAGACCGGTGCGGCCGTCGTGCTGTTTCGCGCACCGGGAAGCGCACTCGACTGTGGTGCATTGTGGAAGAAGCTCGCGGCGACACTCGGCGGTCGCGGCGGCGGCAAAGCGGAGCGCGCCGAAGGTCGTCTCCAATCTCCTGTAACGGATTGGTCGAACCTGGTCACCGAAGCGCGCTCGTAACCGCGCCACGGGGCTGTGTGATGATCAGCTCGGTCCCTTGATCGCGACCGATACTTCTTTGTCGGAGTCGGCCTTGGGGAACGTGACGCCGGAGAGCACGTTCTTGATGCACGTGCCGAGCGGAGTGGAGTTGAACGAGCCCGGATCGAGGTTCACGTTCTTCACGCGACCATCCGTCGAGACGAGGATCTTGATGCGCACGCCCGTCGCCGGCGCACCATGCTCGTTCGCGCACTGATCGACCGCCGGCTTCGCGGAGCGAATCGCGTCGTTGTACGGGTTGCCACTCTTCACCGGCTTGGGCGCGATCTGGTTGGTCTTGATGTTCGTCTTGGGGCCGACCGGTTGCTTCGGCGTGTCGTCGGCCTGCGTCGTCGGCTCGTCGTCACCTGTCGTCGGCGGCGTCTCCGGCTGCGTGTTCTGGACGACCCTGGTGTTATCGGCCGGCTCCGACGTGATGTTCACCGTCGTCGGGGCCTGCTGCTGTTGTTGCTGCATCTGTTTCCAGACGAGGAACAGCGCGCCGCCCGCGATGCCGACCATCGCGATCGCGAACAGTGGCCACACGATGCTGCGCTTCTGCTGCGGCACCAGCTGCGCGTGCGGCATCGTCATGTTCAACGACTGGCCGGCCGCGAGGATGGGCTGGAGCGCGACGCCGGAGACGCTCGTCTCGTTCGCGAACGGCGGCGGCGTTACCTGCCCCGTCTGGCTGGAGAAGTCTTTCGTGTCCTGCGGCGGGCGCACCTGCCGCATCTCGGGCGGGAGCTCGGTGATCGTCGAGTCGACCGACGGAAACTCGTCATCGTCGTCGTCGTCGACATGCGTCTTCGGCCCGTCCTCACTCGCGATCTCTGGCATCGTCGCGCGCTGGCCGGTGCGGTTCACCGCGCTCTGGACCTGTGCGCTGCGCTTGGTGATGTCGTCCGCGAATTCCTTGCGGACGAAGTCGCTGACCTCTCCCTGCGACCACTGACGACCGAACGGCGCGAGCGCGTCGGCGACCGCGGTACCGAACTGGCGAGCGGTGTCGAAGCGCTTGTTGGGATCGCGATCGAGCGCCTGCGCGAGGACGAGCACGAGCGAATCCGGGATATCCGGCCGATACCGCCGAATGTCTGGAATCGGCTGCTCCATCACGGCGCGGAACGTCAGGTAGTCCGTCTTGCGCTGGAACAACCGGCGCAGCGCCAGCATCTCGTACACGCACACGCCGAGCGCGAAGACGTCGACGCGGCGATCGATCTCGCCCCCGCGCAGCTGCTCCGGCGCCATGTACGCGTACTTGCCCTTCACGGCGCCGGTCTGCGTGTTCGCTGACGCGTCCTTCACCTTCGCGATACCGAAGTCCAACACCTTTGCGACGCCGGCCTCGGTGAGGAAGATGTTCGACGGCGTCACGTCGCGGTGGACGAGCGCGATCTCGCTACCGTCGCGATCGCGGAGCTCGTGCGCGTAGTGCAACGCGTCCGTCGCCTGCTGGATCACGCCCGCGACAAATCCAAAGTCGAGCGCACCCGCTTCCTTGGACAGCTTGCGCAGCAAGGGCAGCAACGTGATGCCCTCGAGGTACTCCATGACGATGTAGAGCTGACCGTCGGTCTCGCCGAGCTCGTAGACCTGGCAGATGTTCGCGTGGGACAGCTTGCTCGCGAGCCGCGCTTCGGAGATGAGCATCTGGCGGAAGCGCTGATCGTCCGCGAGGTGCGGGAGAATGCGTTTGACGACAAACAGCTTCTCGAACCCGGCCGCGCCTTCGAGGCGCGCGAGGAAAATCTCGCCCATGCCGCCAGTCGCTAAGCGAGCTAGCAGCTCGTAGCGACCCAGCCGAGTTGGGGCCTGGATCCCGGGAACTCCCATGCCGACCTTGAAATTCTAGCAGAGCCCGGCGCCCCGCACCGGCCTACATCGTCGCCATTGCCCCCTCTGCGGGGGACGGATCGGGTAGCGTGCGGAGATGCGGTTCGAGCTGCACTGCCACTCGACCTGTTCCGACGGTACCGAGGCCCCCCAGGCCGTCGCCGCGAGGGCAGCGAGCCGCTCGGTGAACGTGTTCGCCCTCACGGACCACGACACCTGTGCCGGCAGCGCCCTCACCGTGCCCGGGGCCCGTGTCCTCCGCGGTGTCGAAATCTCGTGTGATCACCGAGGTCGCACGATCCACGTCCTGGCGTTCGACCGCGGAGGATCCGCGTGGGACGCACTCGAATCCAAGCTCGCGGCGATCCGCATCGCACGCACCAATCGCATTCGCGTGATGGGCGTCAAGCTCGAACAGCGCGGCGTGAAGATCGACATCGAACCTCTGCTCGCGCAATCCGCGGAGCGCTCGATCGGCCGTCCGGACCTCGCGCGCGCGATGGTCGCCGCTGGTTACTCGACGTCCATGAAGGACGCGTTCCAGCGCCACCTGTTCGATGGCGGCCCGGTCGACGTTCCCAACCGCGCCCTGTCGATGGCCGACGCACTGGCCGCGGGTCGCGAAGCAAACGCCGCGATGGCGCTCGCGCATCCGCATCTCTACGACGACCTCTCGATCGCGCTCGTGAAGGAGTACGGCTCGCAAGGTCTCACCGGCATCGAGGCGTTCTACGGGAGCTACAACGCGCCCGAGCGCAATCGCTGGTTGCAGGTCGCCGATGGTCGCAACCTCGTGTGCACCGGCGGCTCTGACTGGCACGGTCCCGAAGATGCGCATGCGCAGCCGGGCGTCGATCTCCCCGACGATCGCGCGGACGCGCTGAGCGCCTGGCTCGGCCTCTAGGTACAGGCGCCGCAGTCTACCGGGCACGTCACGCAGTCTTCGCTCTCGCGCTCGCCCGTGTCGTTGCAGGTGCCGTCGCCGCAGCGCGGTCCCGTCGTGCAGCTCGTCGCGAGCGGACAGTCGATGTTGCAGTCGACCCAGCAATCGGGATCATCGCACCCGGTCTTGCCGTCGCCATCGAAGTCGACGCCAGGCACGCACGCCTCTTCGCGACCATCGTCACTCTCCCAGCGCAGCGTGCGCACGTTCGTGTGGTCGGAGAAATAGTCCGTTCTGCCGCCACCGATCACGGCGACGCCCGTGCCGTCGGGCAACGAGACGAGCTCGTGTCCTGACGTCTCGGGCCCGACGATGGCAACCCTCTTCCACTCGCTCGCGTTGCCGTTCCATTCCCACACATCGCTCTTCGTCTGAAACGTCGACGCGCCGCCGAACATCTCGAGCCGCTGACGCGCGAGGTTCCACGCGAGCTTGCCCCCCGTGCGCGGCGGTGGACGCACCGTGAGAGGAGGCTGCGTCCAGCTCGTACCGTCCCAGATCCACGTGTCGTCGGATCCGACCCTGAGCGGGGCGAAGGTCGCGTCGTACTGGCAACCGCCATAGAGGACGACGTTGTTCGAGAGCGGGTCATAGGCGATCGCCGTCGCCGAGCGCAGAGGAGGGAGCTCCTCCGACGTAAGTGGTTCGCTCGTCCATTCGCTGCCGTCCCATGACCACATCCCGGCGAGCGACGGAGTTCCCTGCTCGTCGACTCGGTCGCGACCGCCGAGCAAGATCACGCGACCGCGCCGATTGTCCCAGGCCATCGCGCCGCTCATGCGCCCCTGCGGTTTCGTCGTCGGCGTGCGCTGCGTCCACTGGCCTGCCTTGAACGTCCACGTGTCGTCGAGAAACGCGACTCCGTTGAAACCGTCGTACCCGCCGAACATCACGTATTCGTCGTGCACGGGGTCGAACACCATGGACGCGCCTACGCGTGGCAGCGGCGACGATGACGAGGCTGGCAGCATCCTCCACGAGTCACGCCACACGAACGTGTCGCCTGGCAGCACGCCATAGACGTGGGGAAAGTTGTTCGCGTCCGGTGCGATTCCGCCACCGAAGACCACGACCTCGCCCCTCTGCGGATCCGACGCGGCCGCGACCAACGAGCGGTTGTACGGCACGTTGTCCTCGTGGGGGACGGCGTTGCTTTCCGAGATCCACGCTCCGTCGGCGGCGCGCGTGACCACCTGCACCACGTTCGTCGTGATGGTGAGGAACAGTCGCTTCCTGGTGAGATCGGTGACCATCGCTACGGACGCTCTATCGATGCCAGGCGGCGCCGCGACCGCTGTCCACGTCGAGCCATCCCACTCCCACGCGGCGGCGTGAGCCACGAATTGGGTGTAGTAGCGTCCGATCAGGACCATGTGCTGCGGCGTCGGGTCGTAGCTCATTGTCGCGGAGCTCATGCCCGCGGGCCAGGATGCGCCAAACGCATGCGGCACTTGTGTCCACGAGTCACCGTCCAGCTCCCAAAGCTCGTCGAGAGTCGGGTCCGGAGAGTCCGACGGACCTCCGCCAAACATCACGACGACGCCGCGCCGCTCGTCGTACGCCACTGCGGGTACGTCGCGAGCAACCATCGGTGTCGCGAGCGGTGACCAGTCGGCTCCGTCCCAGATCCACGTCTGCATCTCATGAGCGTTGCTAGTTCGGTGAGTTCCGACCATCACGACGCGATGATGGTTGGCGTCGAACACGATGCCCTCGACCGTCACGTCAGGGGCGACGGTGGGCTCACGCAATCGCCAACCGTGGACATCGCGCGTCCACGTATCGGTGTTCCCCCCGTCGGGAAACTGGGTGCCGTACAGCACGAGCTCGTGGTGGTCGCGATCGTACGCCATGAAGTCCGGCAAGATGGGCGGAGTGACCGGACTCGGCGCGCGCTGCCAATGCCCGTGCACCCATTCCTGGATGTCGGTGTTCGCGTTGTTGTCGAGGTAGCCACCGAACATGACAGGGCGCTCGCGGTCCGTGTCGTACGCGAGTCCAAAGGAGGGAAGCGAGTTGACCGAGTCGAGCGTACCGAAGCGTGGCACTTCGATACGGCAGCCACTCGAGCAGCCATCGTGTTGGATCGCGTCGCCGGTATCGCACTCCTCGCTGTTGATCGGCTCGACCACGCCGTTGCCGCAGACCTGCGTGGAGCGACAGTTCGACGCGCACGAGTCGGGGACACCGTCGACGGAATCTCTCGTGTTGCCGTCGTCGCAGACCTCGCCGTTGTCGACGACGCCGTTGCCGCAGATGGTCGGCCAGCACAAACCGTCGTGGCACGTGCCATCGCCCGCGGCGGCGAGGGAACACGTGTCGCCCGCAGCGTGGTCAGTGCACGCATCGAGCTGCGATTGCGTCGCGCAGACAGGAACGACTTCATCGGTGATGGTCCGGGTCGCGCACAGCGCACCTTCAGGACACGTGATGGCGGGGCACGTCGTCGCGTTCGAATCGATGCAGCCCCCGAGGACGCACGTCACCACCAAGACCGAGCTCCGCGCAGACCCCATCCGAGGTAGAGCCGGTCGGCAGACCGGATGTGACGCAACCCAGGACTTTTTCGATCCGAAGATGGGCGGGGTGGCCACATTCCCGGATGCCTCATTCGCCGCACGGATACACGCTCGGATAGAGTCACCGCGATGCGCCACTGGCTCATGAAGTCCGAGCCCGACACGTTCTCCATCGACAACCTCGAGCGCGTGCGCGTCGAGCCGTGGAGCGGAGTGCGCAGCTTCTTCGCGCGGGCCTACATGCGCGCGATGAGCGTCGGCGACATGGCGCTGTTCTATCACTCGAGCGTACAGCCGCCGGGCGTGGCGGGCCTCGCAAAGATCGTGCGCGTCGGCGTCGTGGACGAGACGCAGTTCGATCCGAAGAGCCAGTACTTCGAGGAGAAGGCCACGCGCGAAGCTCCCGTGTGGGACTGCGTCGACGTCGAGTTCGTCGAGAGGTTTCCGTACTACGTGACGATCAATCGCATCAGGAAAGATCCGGAGCTCGCGCAGATGGTCCTGCTCAAGCCGGGGCGCCTCAGTGTCCAACCCGTCGAGGCAGCGGAGTTCGCGCGCATCGTCGAGATGGGCAACACCGAGCCGCCGCCGGGTGCCGACGACAAGCCCAAGGCAACGCCGAAGGCGGCCGTGAAGAAGACGAGCGCCAAACCGACGAGCCGACCAAAACGCCCGGCTGCGAGCAAAGCGCCAGCGTCCCGCGCGAAGCAGAACAAGCCTCGTCCACGAAGCCGATCGAGCTCGCGTTGAGCGCGGGAGCTGCCCAGCTGTTAGCTGATGGCTAGCGGGTTGGCCTCGCAGGCATTTTGCGTCGCGGCGGGCTCCCGCGGACGGCGTCACGGGGCTACAACCTCGGGATGCCTTTCACTCTTCCCGAGCTTCCCTGGGCCAAGGACGCGCTTGCGCCGACGATTTCGGCCGAGACCATCGACTACCACTACGGTAAGCACCACAAGACGTACGTCGACAACCTCAACAAGTTCGCGCCCGGCACCAAGTACGAGAACATGTCTCTCGAGGACGTGATCAAGGCTTCCTACAACCAGCCGTCGGAGAAGAAGTTCTTCAACAACTCGGCGCAGGTGTGGAACCACACGTTCTTCTGGCACTCGCTGGCGCCCAACGCCGGTGGCGAGCCCAAGGGCGCGATCGCGGACGCGATCACCAAGTCGTTCGGCTCGTTCGCGGACTTCAAGACCAAGTTCAGCGAGGCGGCCATCGGCCAGTTCGGCTCCGGCTGGGCGTGGCTCGTGAAGAACGCGGACGGCTCGCTCGTCATCGAGACGACGGCCAACGCCGACACGCCGTTCGCGGCCGGCAAGAAGTGCGTCCTGACGCTCGACGTCTGGGAGCACGCCTACTACATCGACTACCGCAACGCGCGCGCCAAGTTCGTCGAGGAGTTCTGGAAGCTCGTCAACTGGGACTTCGCGAACAAGAACCTCGCGTAAGTGCGATGATGGTCGTCAATGAAAGACGACCACACCGAGGTCGCGACGGTCGACGGTAAGCCTCATCTCGAGGCTGAAGATCGCGATGCGACCGAGGGAATGACCAAGGTCCAGGCCGAGCGCTACAAGGTGCTCAGTCGCCTGGGCAAGGGCGGGATGGGCGAGGTGATGTCGGTGCGTGACGAGGTGATCGGCCGCGAGGTCGCCCTCAAACGCATCCGCAAAGCCGCGCCCAGCGATCGCCTGATCGCTCGCTTCATGCGCGAAGCGACGATCCAGGGTCGCCTCGAGCACCCGTCGATCGTGCCGCTGTACGACATCGGGCGCGACGAGACTGGCCTGCCCTACTTCACGATGAAGAAGCTGACGGGCCCGACGCTGTCGAAGATCTTCGAGCGCGATCGGCGCGAGTGGCCGCTGAACAAGTTGCTCCGCGCGTTCGTGGATGTGTGCTTGGCCGTGGAGTTCGCGCACGTGCGCGGCGTGGTGCATCGCGACCTCAAGCCCGACAACATCGTGCTCGGCGAGTACGGCGAGGTGTCGGTGATCGATTGGGGCGTCGCGAAGATCATCGGCGACGATGCAGATTGGGAGCTCGGGTCCAGTCAGTCGAGCCAGAGCGGCAAGTTCGAGACGATCGCGGCAGAGGCGATCGCGACGCAGCACGGCCAGGTGATCGGCTCGCCCGGCTACATGGCTCCCGAGCAGGTGAAGACCGCGGCGGATATCGACGGCAAGGCCGACGTGTACGCCCTCGGCTGCGTGCTGTTCGAGGCGCTCGCGTGTCAGATGCTCCACCCGACGGGCAAAGCGGGCATGGCGAGCGCGACCTCGGGCATCGACGCGCGGCCGAGCGTGCGGGCACCGGAGCGGATTGTTCCGCCCGAGCTCGACGAGCTCTGCGTCCGCGCGTGCGCGCTCCAGCGCGACGAGCGCCCGACGGCGCGCGAGCTGGGCGAGAGCGTGCAGCGCTATCTCGACGGAGATCGCGACATGGCGATGCGCCACAAGCTCGCCGGCGAGCACCTCGCACGTGCGCAGACCGCGTTCATCGGCGGCGATGCGCAGCGGGCCGTCGCGATGCGGGAAGCAGCGAGTGCGATCGCGCTCGATCCCAAGCTCACGGCAGCCGCCGAGCTCGTCGGACGTCTGATGCTCGAGCCGCCGCGCGAAACGCCGGCCGATGTCCTCGCTGCGATCCGCGAGGACGATGTGCTCACGATCCGCGACGCCGCACGCACGGCGATCCGCGGCTACATCCTGTTCATGCTGATGACGCCGCTCCTGTGGTGGATCGCACCGCAGGGTTCCAAGTGGGTGCTGCTGCTGTCATGCGCGACGATGCTGAACCTCGGCCTCGCCTACTGGGGCACCAAGACGGATCCGCTCGGCAAGGAGTGGATGCTCGGCATCGCGAACGGCCTGGTGCTCGCGTGCGTCTCGCACATGTACACGCCGTTCCTGATCGCGCCTGGCCTCGCCGCGATGAGCGTGATGGGCCTGTTGTTCACGCCGACGCGCTCGATGCTGTCGGGCCCGACGGCGCTCGTGATCGTCACGATCATCGCCGTGCTCGGCCCGTGGGCGCTCGAGCTCTCCGGCGTGGTCACACGCTCGACGTCCGTGACTCCCGGCGTGATCAGTATGGCCGCACCTGCGATCGCCGCCGACGTACTCCCGGTCTACATCGTCGGTGCCGCGTACGTCGTTGCGCTGCTCGTCATCTCGGCCGGCATCGCCAGTCAGATGCGCGACCGAGAGCGCGAAGCGAAGAAAACACTGCACCTCCAAGCGTGGCAGCTGCGACAGCTCGTCGAGCGCTAGCTGATACACTCGTCCCATGGCCGCCGATGCGGGGGAAGTTACGAGCGGCACGTTGGAGGTCACCCTCCTCGTCCGCGACGAGGTGCTGCTCGCAGAGCACCGCGATGGCAGCCTCCTGACCGTCCGGCGCGCGGACGGTTCGGAATTCCAGCTCCTCGTGAACGACGAGACGCGTTTCGTTGCACAGCCAGCCGGCGCGGGCGTCTGGAGCGAGGTCCGCGATATGCCAGTCGCGAAGAACCTCTCGCGTGCCGCGACGGGTGACGACCAGTTCGTGACGATCGAGCGCGTGTCTCTCGCACCTGGCAAGCGCGTCCGCTTCGACGGTGAAGACGGCGGCATCAACGAGCGCCCCGACGGAAGCCAAGTTCCGATCATCCGCGCGACGCTCGTCTCGGTCGGCACAGCAGGGACGAAGCCGCATCCTCGTGAGCGCGATCTGCCGGCGGCGCCAGCTGCGATCGCGCCCGCGCCCTCGCCGGTCTACGTTCCCGAAGCGGGCTCGCAGCTCGCGCTCGTCGCCGGATTCTTGCTCCTCGCAGGTGCATCGATCTACGAGTACGTCTCGCTCGGCTTCGCTCCGCTCGCGATCGCTATCGCGGCGCTCGGAAGCATCGGCATTCTGCTGCTCGCGCGCGGCGGTCCCAAGACACCGCTGCTGTGGTCGGGCGACAAGGCGATCGATCCACCGCTGCGCACGTCGATCTGGCTCGGCTTCGCAGCAGTTGTCCTGGGCGCGCCGGCCGTGACACTTCCGCTCGTGTACTTGCCGCTCGTCATGATCGCGGTGCAGGTCGCGTGTGCCGTACTTCTCGTCGCGCTTGGAAAAGAGCTACGGATGTTGCGGAACCTCGCCGATGCCCCGTCCGAGCTCTCCAACGGCGCACTGGCGACCGTCATGGGAACGCTTGTTGGCGACAAGATCGTTGCGTCGGCGACGAGGACCACCCGTCGCTTCCTGCAGAGTGAATCGATCATCGACCACGTGAACGTGGAGCGATTCTCGTTCGACCTGCCTGACCGCACGCGCATCATGGTCGACCCCGCTGACGTGGTGTGGGGCTCCACCGTCGATCGCGAGATGTCGAAGGAGGTAAACTTCGACGCGAAGCGATCGCGCATCGATGCCGGTGCACGCGTCGCGGCGTACGGTCAGTTCACGCGCATCAGCGAATTCACGTACAAGCTCGTCTCGCTCGGCTCCGAGCCGGCGGTCGTGCTCGCGAGCCCCTCGAACGGCGACCCGATCGCGTTCGCGAACGCGCTGGTCAAGCGACAGCGGACGGATCTGATGATCCTCGCGCTCTCCATCGTCGTGCAGGCGGGACTTATCGCCGTGCTCGCCCTCTAGATCTTCTCGAGCAGCAGGATGCGATCGATGTCGAGCGTGCGGTTCGACTCGACGAGGTAGGCGGTGCCGTTTGGAGTCACGTCGAGCACGTGCCCCGCTGGCGGCGTGCCGACGGCGTGCAATAGCCAGTCCGCGTCAGTGGACTCTGCAACGAGCGTCAGCGTGCCGTCGCCGATGGTGTAGAGCTTCTGCAGATCGATCGTCGCCCAGCCGTTCGTGCCGGCGAGCGCGCCGCTTCCGACGCTCACATTGAACGTCGAGTGAGCGAGCATGGTCTCCGCGTGCCCGCCCGATGCGATCGAGATGAGGTCCATCATCTCACCCGTGGCGTCGTAACGCGACACGATCATCTCCGTGCGCGACGGGTTGAACGCGATCGTCTCGTGGTCTGCGGTGTTGATGTTGACGCCGTCAGATCGACGCTGAAGGCCGACGTTCGTCGCGAGATACGCCTCCGCCGTTCCGCGACCATCGAACGTGCCGTCTGCGTCCCAGATCGCGCAGCGCGTGTTGTTCACGGTCTTGTCGAGCGTGATTCCAAAGTCGGAGCGGACGATGAACGTGCCGTCACCGTTGCTGAGCGATGACGACGACACCAGAATGCCGGGCATGCCGTTCAGATCGGCGACGAGCTGCGGACAACGCAAGCTGTCAGGCAGGCCCGCGGTGTCGGGCGCGTGCGAACCATACGTGCGATTGCGATACGCCGTATCGGTGAGCTCGAGAAGCGAGCGGCCCGCCGAAACGACGAGCTCGTCAGGGAACGGCGCGCTCAGGAACTCGAGCGTGCTGGGCTGGTTGTCGTACGTCTCGGTGCCGTCGACGAAGTCCGTCGCGTCGTACGTGAACTGTTCCGAGAAGTCGCGATAGACGCGGATCTTCCACCCCGCCGCGAGGTTGACGTGCGCGAGCGACGGATCGACCTCGCCTTCGCTACCTCCACCATCGGTCGGCGGCAGCTCATCGAAATGAGCGCGGCACCCGAGGCTCGCGACCCAGAGCGCGACCAGCGCGAAGCGTCCCACGCCGTTAGTTTACGAGCGAAGGAAGCGCGGCGCGCGGGTAACCAGCGTGAGAACCGCACCGAGGACCTGGCGCGGCGAGACCCGTGCCGCGGCGCGAACGAGCAGGCTCGCGGCCGCCACCACATCTGCGATGGGGTCCGCCGCAATGATCGCGGTGATCGGTGGGGTAGCCGCGTCCCGGCGTGTCGCATACGAGCCGTTCGCAGAAGCGGCCGCGCGGAACCGGTTGGGCTCCGTCGCGATGCGCAGCGGGCCGGAGCCCTCCGCCGTCGCCGCCGCCACGGGAACCGATGCGTTGGTCATCACGCACGTCGGGCAGCCCAGCTGAGTCGCCACGTTGTAGGCGTTGCGGCACTTGGGACAATGCACGTAGTCCATTGCGTCGAGCCTCGGCCCGGCCGCGCGCGGGGGCAACTTATC
Source organism: Kofleriaceae bacterium (assembly GCA_036499725.1). Classification (GTDB taxonomy): domain Bacteria; phylum Myxococcota_A; class Polyangia; order Haliangiales; family Haliangiaceae; genus JABFXX01. The sequence continues at coordinate 41,575 of DASYDE010000030.1, read as the reverse complement.
TACCTGGCTCCGCCCCGCGCCGTCGCCAGCCGTAGACGAACCGCCACCCGCAGAACGCGCCGTTCTCGCCGCGTCGCCAAGCAGTTCGCGCGGTTGGCGCTGGACCCACGTTTGCTCTTCCGGCCTGCGTGCAGCCTGCGCGCTATCTACTCCTGGCATCGATCGCGCTGGCTACCGCCGGCATCACTCGCGCGTCCGCCGATCCGTGCGTCGCGGAGCGCATCGCGCACGTCGACATCAGCGGCGTTCCGTCGGGCGCGCCCACCGATGCCGTCGCGCCGCTCGCCGTCCTCCAAGGCACGCTCGACGATCCGCGCCGCACCGAACGCGTTGTTCGCGTCGCCACCGCCGCTCTCCACGCTGCCGGCTACGCGCACGCAGCCATGGCGCTCTCGCGCACCGATCGCTGCGGTGTCTCGCTCACCGCTGCCGTCACGCTCGGCCCGCGCTTTCGCATCGGCGCGATCACGTTCGTCACCGACGACGCATTCCCCGCCGCGCGCCGCCTCGAGCTGATCGAGGACGCGCTCGGCACCGTCAATACCGTCGGCGGCATCTACGTCGCCGAACGCCTCGATGCCGGTCTCGCTCAGTTGCGCCAGCACTACCGCGACGCGGGCTGGGCGCGCGCGGACGTCGGAACCGTCGAGGCCGACTACGACGACTCGTCCGGCCGTGTCTCGCTCACGATTCAGATCCACGCGGGCCCGCGCCTTCGCATCGGTGCCGTCTCCGCCGTGAACGCGGGCACCGACGGCGACAAGCTGTTCGATGCGCTCGGCCTCGAGCAAGGCACCTACTACGACCGCGACAAGCTTCGCGCCGGTATCCGTCGCGCGCGACGGGTGCTCGGTCGGGGCATCCGTTTGCGCGCCGTGTTCGCGCCCGGGGTGGACGAAGTGAATGTCGAGGCCGTTGTCGATCGCCGCGCGCGCGGTTCCGAAGACGACGACATCGACCACGACGACGCGACGGATGAGCCACCTCACCAACCGTCCGGCGAGTGTCGCTACGCCGACGACGATGCGGATGCTGCGCAGCAGTGCGCGCGGACCGCGCCGACGGGTGGTCGACACATCGGCGCACCGAGCAAAGCGCGCGTGCGCGCGACTCCCAACACGGCGCCAAGCAATCACCGCGCGGCGGATGCGGAGGACCACCAGTGATCCGCGCGCTGTTGCTCGCGCTCCGCATCTGGCTCCTCATCGCGATTCTCGCCGGCTGCGCGCCGCCGACGTACCTCGGGGTGGATGTCCCGTCGCCGTGCCGCGGTCACGATGTCGAGAACTGCCTCGGCTGGATGGTCGAGCAGGATCTCGTGTCGGCGGAGCTCGGTCTCTACGAGGACGATCAGCTTCGCGCCTACGTGCAGTCCGTCGCGACGCGCCTGTCAGCTCGCTCGCTACTTCACTCGCCACCGCGCGTCCTGATCGCGAATCGCGACGGCACGTACGCGACGCTCGGTGCGCGCATTGTCGTCGGTCGGCCCACACTCGAGCTACTCGCGGACGAGGACGAGCTCGCCGCCGTGCTCGGTCACGAGCTCGCGCATCTCGAAGGTCGGCACCCCGCGATCGCGCTGTTCGAGCAGCCGTCCGAGGACGAATGGCTCGCGAATCGGCGCGATGCCGAGTCGATCGCGGACGAGCGCGCCGTCGAGCTGCTCGCGCGCAGCGGCTACGACCCGGCCGCGGTGGGCCGCGCACTGCGCGCCGTCCTCGGCTCGTCTGATGACGCGGACGCGAGCGACGCGGACGATGAGAATGCTGACGACGACGTATGGTCGGACGGCGTCGACGCGAGCGCCAACTCGCGCACCAGATCGTACGCGCTTGTCGGAGAGGAGCTCGGCGAGACTCTCGACGATCATCCAGCAACGGCGGAACGCCTCGTGCGCGTCGACGCGCTCGCCGCGACACACGCTAGCGACGTCCACGGAGTACGTGGCGGTCATCGCGATTCGTTTCGCGACGCGGTCATCGGCATGGTCCGCGGGCGCGATCCCCGGCTCGGTGTTCGCGTCGGCGATGCGTGGGTGATCGCCGCGTTGGAAGTCGCGGTTCCCATCGCCGAGGCTGACGTCGTGCGCTCGGCGAACCGCACGCTCTCCTTGCGGCGCGGCCGCTCTCGTCTCGCCGGCTACACCATCGGTACGCCGTGGGCGCGCGAGCTCTCCGCGTTGCTGCTCGACGGCACGCACATCGACAGCCCGCTCGGCATCGTGACGCTCGGTACCGTCCCGCGCTCCGGCGCAGCAAACCCTGTCGACGATTCACCGCTCGGCAAGCTCGCCCGCGCCACTCGCGCGACGCTCCCCCAACCACCTCCCGGCGCGCACATCGCGATCCTCGAGCGTCCGCACGGCGCGCTCGTCATCGAGGTCGCGGGCGGACTCACGTCCATTGGCGACACTCCGCTCGGGGTGCGCGTCGCGACATCCGACGAGATAGCGGCTGCGCAACCCGCGCGCGTGACTGCGAGGTCTTTCGCCGCCACCATCGCTGCTCGCACCGGCCTCGCCGCGCGCTAGCGCCAGCTATCCTCGCGGCATGACGATCGTGTCACTCGCCACGCTGTCGAGAGCGCAGATCAACGCGCTCGCAGAGCTCACGCTGGAGGCAGCCGCGCAGCACGCACCGGGATGGCTGCCCACGCTCGAGAGTGCTCGCGAAGAGGTCGACGAAACACGCGAGGCTGGCAAGCACGCTCGCGTGTTGCTCGAGCAGGATTCGCCGCTCGGCTGGGTCTGCGCGAGCAAAGCGTGGGGCCGGATCTGGGAGCTGCACCCGCTGATGGTAGGCGTCGCGCATCAACGGCGCGGGATTGGTCGCCTACTCGTGCGCGACATCGAAGCGATCGCCCGCGAGCACGACGCGCTCACCATGCTGCTCGGCACGAGCGATCTGACAGACGCGACCTCGCTATCGAGCATCGATCTCTACACGGATACGACCGCTTGGTTCGGAAGGGTTCGCGCGCTCAAGCCGCACCCGTTCGAATTCTGGCAGCGGGTCGGGTACACGATCGTCGGAGTCATCCCTGACGCCGAGGCTCCGGGCAAGCCGAGCATCCAGCTCGCGCGCCGACTCTGCACGATCTAGTTTGATTGTAGAGATGCGCGGCTTTGCTCGCGTGGCACGTTCGCTGCGGTCTGCGGTGCGCTGGGAAACTCGACGCGGTGGATGGTCCCGCGCTCCGGGCATACGAGCAGGACACCGGTGGTCCCGAGCGCGATGCTGAAGGCGACCTGGTACTCGAGCAACTGCCGGCGCGTGGCCGCCGTGGAGAGATCCGGTGCTTCTTCGCCCGTTTTCACTTCTGCGACGAGCAGCTCGGTGACGCCGTCGCTGTTCTCGCCTTCGACGAGAAAGTCAGCCCGCAGCTCCGTCTCGTGCGGTTCACCATCTACAAGCGGTGACCACCACGTGCGCGCTTGCGTCGCGACGATGCGAAAGCCTGCCTCCTCGAGGAGATCGACCGCGTCCACCTCGCCCGCCCCTGCCCGTGCGGCGCGTCGGACAGCCCGTCGCGAGCCACGCCAGGATCGCATCAGGCGGGCGAGGACGAGGGCAACGAGCGCCCCCACGAGCACGAAGGCGGCGACCAGCAACTCCGAGTGCGCGGCGAGAACGCGCGCCGTGATCATCCGCGCGCCCAGGTCGGGCGGCGCAGGAACATCAGGCGCAGGACGCGCGAGACGATGAACGAGAAGGCGAGGCAACCAGCGACGAGTTGAGGATCGCGAAGCATGTGAACATCCTGTCAGTACCCTCTGACATCGGAACACATGCAGTGTCCGGAACGCGGACACTTATAGATGTCATCTACACGTGCGGGTCGCCGTGTAGATGTCGCTCTGACCAACGTTCGGCAAGCCGGCAGGCGGTTGCGTCATGTCGGCGGAGAGGGCCAGCGCCAGTCCATCCGCGTCGACGTCCGGATCGCCAGCGATGCCGAGCTCGGGATGTTCTACGACCGCCGAATCGAACGGCATCCCGCCGCCCGATCGGGTGGCCGACAGGATGCGGGGACCGAGTGCGGTCGTCCCGGCACTCGCGTCATCGCGTTCCCACCACAGCTCTTGCCGCGTGTCGTCGAACGTTGGCCAGCCATCGTCGAACGCAGCGACAGTTCCGTTGAACGTGGAAGGTAGCGTCTGTTCTGAGTACGTACTGAAGGGAGAGCCATTGGTGGGCTTTGTCGACCAACCGATGTCCTTCCGGCTCGGCTTGCCGAGCGTGTAGAAGACCTCGCGCTCGTCCGCGATGGTGGTAAACGAATCGCGATCGGTCGTCTGGCCGAGCTCCACGCGCGATGCGAGGTCGAGCGAGATCGTCGCGCCAACGCTCGCGATCCCCACTCGTTCGTAGTGAAAGATGAAGTCGGCGGCGTGGTGATGCCAGTACAGCTGCGTCCCGTCGCGGGACCACTGCGGCGCGTACTCGCCATCGGCGGAGGTGATCTGCATGAGCTGCGTCGGCACTCCGAACGCTCCGTCGATGGTGGAGCGAGTCGCGAAATAGAGGTGCGACCCCGCGTTCCGATCCGACGAGAAGATGATGTTCAGACCATCGGGGCTCAGCGTCGGCTCCCAGTCCTCCGAGCTGGACGCGAGGTTCGTCTGGTGAACGAAGTTGCCCCAGCCCGTCGTCGCGCACGCCGGGGTGGCGTCGGTGTTGCTGCCACCAGCGTCATCGCCGGCGTCGTCGCCCACACCTCCGGTCGCGGTGAATCCGATGCGTCCGCACGCCGCGAACGCGATCACCGCACCGATCAACCCCAGCCGCACATTCCCATCGTACAGCCGAATGGCCGAAACGGCGAACGCCGCAGACTGGAGAGGGGATGTCTGCGGCGTTCTCGGCGCTGCCTCGCGAGCCGCGCGTTATTGGTGATGAGACACGCGGCGGCGAGAAAGGGTTGCCTACTGGACCTGTCGCCAGCCGCTGCCGTTGTTCTCCCAGCGCTGCATCTCCGACTGCCCCTGCTGCTGCTGACCGCGCTGCTGGCGCCGTTGCGGCGTCGCCGTCGGACGTTCCTGCATCGCCTCCTGCGGCTGCTCGCCGAGCTTCACCTTCACGGTCTTCGTGCCGTTGCGCGGCGTGACGACATCCATCGACACGGTAACGCCGGGCTTCATCTGGCCGATCATCGAGATCACGGCGCGGTCCGTCTTCACCGCGGTGCCATTCACGCTCGTGATGACGTCGCCTTCGTCGAGGCCAACACTCGCGGACGGACCGGTCTTCTCGACGCCCGTGACGATCGCACCGACGCTCGAGCCGAGGTTGAAGCGCTTCTGGATCGCTGCGCTCGACGTCGCGACGCCCACGCCGAGGTACCCGCGTGTGACGTGCCCGTTCTTGACGAGCTCGTCGACGATCGGGCGCGCCATCGCCGTCGGGATCGCGTAGCCGATGCCGGCGTACATGCCCGTCTTGGACGCGATTGCGGTGTTGATGCCGATCAGCTCGCCCTTCATGTTCACGAGCGCGCCGCCGGAGTTGCCGGGGTTGATCGCCGCGTCGGTCTGGATGAAGTCCTCGTACGTCTCGATGCCGAGGTCCTTGACGCCCTTCGCGGAGATGATGCCCATCGAGACACTCTTGCCGACGCCCATCGGATTGCCGATCGCGAGGACGACCTCGCCGAGGCGAAGCGTGGACGAGTCACCGAACGGGAGCGGCTTCAACGTCGGCAGGTTCTTGCCCTGCAGCTGAATGACGGCGAGGTCGGCGCGCGTGTCGATGCCGACGACCTTGGCCGGGACATCGGTCCCGTCGTGCAGCGTCACGGTGATCTCCGTAGCTCCCCTCACGACGTGCGAGTTCGTGAGGATGCGACCGCTCGAATTGACGATGACGCCGGACCCGAGGCTCGTGCTCTCGATCCCGGCCTGATCCCCGTACGCTGGCGAGTCTTCATCGCTGAAGAACGGGTCACTCGCCATCGGGTTTTCTTGCGGGTCGGTCTTGGTGACGCTCTTGATGTTCACGACGCTCTCCACGGAGCGTTCGGCGACATCCGACATCGTCGTATCGGTCAGCACGGTGGGCGGGCCTGGATTGGCGTAGGCGTGCGAGCCATGGGTGAGAGCAAAGCCGGTTCCGGTGAGTCCGACCACGGCAGCAGCGGCAACGAGCTTCGAGCGTAGAGTCATCCGTCTCTCCTCAGGCTTGGTTTGTAGGCCTGACATGTGTTCGAGCCAAGGACCGGTCAAGGGGTTGCCTCTATTCCGCTTCGCTAACTACGCGATCAGGCAGGGGTCTTCAGAACAATGTCAGCGCGTTGCGAAAACTCTCTGCCGCCTTTAGCCGCCTGGGCCTCTCCCCGCACTTACCGGGCATGGGCAGCTCGATCTGGATCGTCACCTCCCTCTCGGTTGGACTGCTCGCGGGGGCCTGCGGCGGGGACAAGACCAACGGAGAAACCTGCACGCCGGAGTGCGGCGACATGCAGTGCGGCGACGACGGTTGCGGCGGCACCTGCGGGACGTGCGGCGCACCCCAGACCTGCGGCGGCACGGGCACGCCCGGCGTGTGCGGCATGCCGACCCACAGCTGCGGCATGCAGCTCAACGAGAACCCGGTCGCGTTCTGCGAGACGTTCGATTCGCCGAACCCGATCTTCAATCGCTCCGGCGAGATGAACGGCGATGTGTGGGGCGTGCAGCGCATCGGTGGCCCCTTGAACATCGGGCAGCCGTTCGCGTGGGCGAACACCAAGCTCGATCTGTGCGGCACGATGATCAACGCGTCGGCGGAGAGCGATCTGCGCGTGTGCAGCGGTCAGCTCCGCGAAGCGACCGATGACAACCTCCCGGGCACGTTCGAAGCAGGTGGTCCCACCGCGATCACGATGTACGCGAAGCAGCCGTTCGACTTCAAAGGCCGCACGGGAACGATCGCGTTCGACGTGACGAACGACTCCGCGGGTACGCACGCCGCGTGGCCCGAGCTGTGGGTGACGGATCAGCCGGTGCCGGCGCCGTGGATCCACTTCGGCTCGCTCATCTCGCATCCCAAGAACGGCCTCGCGATCCGCATGGCGGCGGCCGTCGGTCCGGGTGGTCAAGGCGAATGCCCCAATCAGGACAACCTCGACAAGACGCGCTGGACGGTCGACTCGGCGGCGGTGATCCGCAACTTCGTCATGGAGGACACGGTCAGCGAGCACGACAGCACGTGCCTCGGCGCGAAGAGCTGCTTCACGGGTGATCTCAAGGTCGACCTCCTCGACTGCGTCACCGAGGACCCGGATGCGGGCCCGAACGGCGGCTTCAACCACGTCGAGGTGAAGGTCAGCAAGGACACGATCGACGTCTACGCGACCGATGCAGGCGTCGCGACGCCGCTCAAGCACATCGCGTCGATCACGGGCGCGAACCTCTCCTTCGACAACGGCGTCGTGTGGATCGACGACTCGCACTACAACGCTGACAAGGGTCCCGAGGATCGTCCGTCGCAGCGCGTGCACACGTTCGCGTGGGACAACATCGCGTTCGACGGTCCGCTGCTCCCGCGCCACCTCTCGTTCGACGTGCTCGACTCCAAGGTCCCCGTCACCGACGGTACGGGCGGCGTGTTGCTCGGTTGGTCGTCCACGCCGACGCAGCCGGTCTCCGTGTCGACGCTGCCGATGACGGCGGAGAACATCTCGGCCGCATCCAGCGCGCTGCTGATGTTCAACTTCTATCTGCGCGAGCCGCAGATCGCGACGTTCCACTATTCGATCAACGGCCACGCTCACACGTACGCCTGGCCGTACCCCGACAATCAGGGCAACACGCCGCGCACGCTCGCCATCCCGGTCGACCTCGGCGAGCTCGTCGCGGGTCCCAACGCCATCACGCTCGGCACGACGACCGATGGCCAGGAGAGCGGCAATGCGGAGTGGGCGCACATCAACATCGCGCTGCTCGACGCGGGCGGCGTCGTCGCTCCGGCGATGGGTTATCAGTGAGCCGCGTCGCGCTGCTCGCGGTGATGCTCGCCGCGTGCACGTCGGGTGGCGACGATCGCGCCGACTTCCAGTCCCTGCGCTACGACGACGGCGCGGCTCCCGCTGATCTCAGCAATCGCTATGGCGACGACGCCACCGCGGCGGCGCTCGGTCAGAAGTTGTTCTTCGACACGCGGTTCTCGGGCCGCTTGCTCGATCCCGATAACGGCGCCCTCGCCGGCTCGCTCGGCCCTGTTGGAACGCCGGGCCTCGTGAGCTGCGCGAGCTGCCACGTCGCTGCGGATGGCTTCGTCGACACGCGCAGCCCCGGAAAGCAGATCTCGCTCGCGTCGCAGTGGACGCATCGCAAGGCGCCCACGCTGCTCGAGAGCGCGCACGTCGCGATGTTCAACTGGGACGGTCAGCGCGACTCGATGTGGCGTCAGTCGATCGGCGTGTTCGAGAGCTTCGGCGAGGCGAACTCCGGCCGACTGTTCGTCGCGGAGCAGGTCTTCAAGTTCTACCGCGCGGACTACGAAACAATCTTCGGCGCACTGCCGCCGCTCGATGACACGACGCGCTTCCCCGCGATCACGCCCGAGCTCACGGGCTGCGCGAGCGCGGCGATGTCCACCACCCAGCAATACATCTGCCACGGCTTGCCCGGCGATGGCGCGGAGTACGACGGTCTCGCGGCTGACGATCAGGTCGCGATCACGCGCGTGATGGTGAACATGGCGAAGGCGATCGCGGCGTACCAGCGACTGCTGCGCTGTGGCTCGGGGTCGTTCGACAAGTGGATCGACGGCGACGATGCGGCGCTCACAGCGACGGAGAAGCGCGGCGCCGCGCTGTTCGTCGGCAAAGCGCAGTGCGCCGGCTGCCACGCCGGTCCGAACCTGACGGACAACCAGTTCCACAACGTCGGCCTGGCGCCCAAGCACGTGGCCCAAGCATTTGTCGACGACAACGATGGCGGCGCGGAGGTTGGCCTCGCCGCGGCTCTCGCAGATCCGCTCAACGTGAAGAGCGTGTTCAGCGACGGAGACGACGGACGTCACGAAGCGCTGATGCCGCTCCCGACGACGGGCGCGTTCCGCACGCCATCGCTGCGGTGCGCGGCGAACCACCCGAGCTTCATGCACACGGGGCAATTGCGCACCGTCGCGGAGACCGTCGAGTTCTTCAATCGCGGCGGCGATCCATCCGGCCCGTATCCCGGCGTGAGCGAGCTCGTCGCGCTCGGTCTCACCGACGACGAGCAAGCAGACCTCACCGCGTTTCTCTCGACGCTGCAGGGCCCCGGTCCCGACGCGGCGCTACTCGCTGACACGCACTAGGAGATCACATGCGTAGCCACACCACGTTGCTGATCATCACTGCTCTCGCCGGCTGCGGCTCGCCGAACCACGACACGGGCGGCGACGACGACGTTCAACCCGACGCCGAGATGCCGCGACCCGGTCAGCCGGGACCGCCCGGATGCGGCCTCGGTTCCGCCGCGTTCTGCGACACGTTCGACGTGCCGACAGGCACCGGTGGCCGCGAGGGCGAGCTCGATCCGAAGAAGTGGTCCGTCGTGCGCGCGACGCAAGCGGGCCTCGGCGGCGAGGCGCTGACGACCGGCCAGTACGCCGTGCCCGTCGGGACCGCGACGTTACCGCCGTGCCGCGCGAACCTCCCGGCAAAGGTGCTGCCCGGTCAGGACTTCCTGATCTGCGACACGATCAGCACGCTGCAATCGAGCACGCTCTTGGTCGCCGTTGCGGAGCAGAACTACGGGCAAGCAGCCGCGCGCATCCGTCAGCCGTTCGACTTCGCGACCCGCACCGGCAAGATCGTGTTCGACGCGACGCTGCGCCCGAGCGGACTCCTCGGCTGGGTCGCGCTCTCGATCACCGAGGCGCCGATCGGTGCACCGAGCTACCTCAAGGTGCAGAACGAGGAGAACGGCGCAGTGCCGCGCAACGCGCTCGAGATCCACTTCAACCAGAACTGTCAGGTCGAGGATCAGGTCTCCGTCGGCTACATCATCTCCATTCACGACTACGTGCAGACGCGCGTCGAGGTCTCCAACGAAGATCGCCACTGCGTCTCGATCAAGCCGCGAACGCTCAACCATATCGAGGTGGATGTCTCGACCCAGCACGTCGTGATCTCCGCATCGCCCGCCTCCGACGACGGCGTGACGTTCGCGCCCGTCGAGAAGCTGGCCGAGCAGGACATCTCGCTCGCGTTCACGAGCGGCTACGTGCAGCTCGGCGTCTACAATCACGCATCCATCAAGTACAGCGCCAACCACGACGTCGACTCGTACATCGCGCAGTTCGACAACGTCGGCTTTGACGGCCCCGTGCTTCCGGTCGAGGTCGCGGCCGAGATTCCTGACTCGATGACGACGGCGCCCGTCCCCGCTGGCAGTCCGTTCACCGCGGCCGCGAACATCGGCTACAAGCTCGGCACGCTCGCGACGGATGGCTACGCGCCTGCCCTCTCGTTCACGTCGATCGACCTCACGGGTGCGACGAGCGCGAAGCTCACGCTGCTCTGGTGGTCGCTGTTTCCGTCGTACACCGGTCAGGGCAACGTGGCGGAATACGAGCTCGACTATCGGATCAACGGTGGACCACCACACTCGTTCCGCCCCGACGCACAGCAGCTCGCGTTCATCGCCACGCAGGTCGCCGCGCAACAGCCCGTGGCCGGCACGTTGGGACTCGACCTCGACGTCGACGTCGCGGAGCTCCACTCGGGCACGAACACGATCGAGTTTGCGACGACGAACATCCCGACGTCGTATCCGCCCGTCGTCTACAGCATCGACCTCTTGGTCTCCAAGTGAAGGCGGTCGTCCTGCTCGCCCTCGCCGCGTGTGGCAGTGGCAGCGACAGTGCGACCGACGGCGGCGGCGATGTCGACGCTCGACCTCCACCCGCTCCGTGCACCGGTGAGGGTACGTGGACCGACGTCAGCTCGCCGCAGATCACCGCGCTCGGCGGCGCGGCCGCGCAGTCGTATCCGGGCGGCGTCTCCGGCGTGGTCGTCAATCGCCTCACCGGCGACGTCACCATGCACATCGTCGGCTTCGGTCTGTGGCGGAGCTCCGATCACGGCGCGACCTGGACGCGCATCGATCAGATGACGCTCGACATGAACGGTGGGCGCACCGAGAACGGGTGGAGCCTTCAAATCGATCAGGACGCGCCCGAACGCATCGCCGCGTTCACGCTCGACGGCACGGCGGGCTACACCGCCGACGGCACCACGTGGCAGCGCTGGGCGGAGTCGGGCTGGGGCCGCAACTGGGATTTCGGCGCTGTCGATTGGTCGGCCTCGTCGCCGCAGACCGTGTTCGGCGTATTGCACGAGACCACGCCGCGAAATCAGTACGAGGTGTCGACGACGGCAGGCGCCGCGTGGCCAGCGATGACCGCCAGTAACGTCGCTCCGATGGTGGGCGTCGTCGACGCGAGCACGCTGATCGCCACGCGCACGACCGGCATCGAGCGCAGCACGGATCTCGGCGCGCACTGGACCTCCGTCTCCACGGTCACGCCGAGCGGCCACGTCGCGGTGACGTTCAAGAACAAGCTCTACGTGACCACGCTGGCCAGCCTGCTCGTGAGCAACGACAAGGGCAAGACGTGGGCGCCGCAGGGCGTCGGGATCCCTGGTTTCATCCTGTTCCAGGGGCCGTTCTTCGGCGACGACGAGCACACGATGGTGGTGGGCGTGCAGGACGCCGACAACAGCTTCAGCGGCACGGGCTCGGCGATCTACAAGACGACCGACGCTGGTGCGACGTGGACGAAGGTCGTCGACATGCCGACGGTCACCGGCAACTTCCCGATGAGCTTGTCCTGGTACGGATCATTCGCGTGGGATCCGATCACCGACACGTACTTCGCGTCGAGCATGAGCAACCCGCTGCTGCGTCTCGACTGCTCACGATAGCCAGCAGGGCGGCCGACAACTTGCGCAGCGATCTGCTCGACGCGCGCTCGTCGCTGGCAACTGTACTTTTGGCGCACTGCGCACCGCCGGTACGCATCTCGGTAAGGCCGCCGTTTCTCTCGGCGACGCGCTCGCGGGCGATTGGTACGCCGACTGCTCCTCGCGCTGGCCATGCCGGTTTCACAGAGCTCGTTTCCTCACACTTCTATCTCCACCGAGGCGTTTTTCAGGCTGAGGAAACGCTGGTTCTGGATGGCGCTGCCGTTCGTCGCGCTCGCTCTCGCTCTGCTGCAGGCGAACAACGGCGGCCGCGAACGACTTCACCACCTCTGGGCTGACGGCCCCGAATTCAAAGCAATTCTGGTTGTCGCGGCGGCGGCTCCACTCTCGCTCGCGTCGGTGGTGATCCAGATCCTCGCCATGATCGATCCACAACGCACCCGCGCGGGTCGGCTACTCGGGCTCCCGCAACGCAACGCGAGCTACGAGGTCATCGAGATGAGGTGGCAGCCGGTCGCAAACTCGCACGTGACGCGTCGCCGGGTCATCGTGACCTTCGACTCCGGCAAGCGCGTCGAGCTTTCGATTGATAGCGATCGGCGCCGCGGCGGGACGATGTCCGAGCGAACGACGGAGCTGCTCACCGCACTTCGGTCTCTCTGACTGATCGCTCGATGCCCGTCGCAGGGGGGCCGTCCATGGATCTCGTTATGACGACGTAATTACGACCGCGACGAACGCCAGTATCTCTCGCACGCGGAAGACCACGTCCAGGTCCCGTACGTACGGCGTCATTACGAAGTCGCGCTGTTCCCCCCGACCCAAACGAAAACGCGCACCGATTGCTCGATGCGCGTGGCGCGAGAGGACTCGCGAGTTGCGTGACTACTGCGCGGGAGCCGGAGCCGGTGCGGGCGCCACGGCAGGCGGAGCTGCGGGCGCGGGCATCTTCGGCGCAGGCGCGGTCTGATCACCCGTTGCCGGAGCAGCCGCAGGAGCCGCACCACCCGGCGCGGCCGGAGCAGCGCCGTGCGGGTTCGTCATCATGCTAGGCGCTCCACCCGGAGCAGCACCAGGCGCTTCACCGGGAGCCGCACCGTGCGGATTCATCATGCCCGGAGGCGCGCCACCCGGCGGAGTCTCCGCCGGGCCGTTGCCCTTGAGCATGTCGGGCTTCACCTTGCCGAACGGATTGCCCTTCGGATCGACGCTATCGACTTCCTTGCCGCTGAACACCGTCGGCACGTCCTGCTCCGCGCGCTCGGCGTTGTCCTTGACGACAAGCGCAGGCACGCGCGTGCGCGGCGTGAGGATCAGGTACTCGGTCTCGCCCTTCGGCGGGTTCGCCGGATCGAGCGTCACACCGTCGGGGAGCACGGCCGGCTTCTCGCGCTTGTAGAGCTTGAGCGTCGACAGGACGGCGTCGTGCTCGTCCTTGTACGTGATGGTAACGATCGGCGCGAGACCGTCGAGCTTGGCGTCGACCGCGTACTCGCGAACGCGGAGGTTGTTCGCGTTATCGATGAAGTTCGCGATCGTCTGATTCGGCTTCTTCGTGACCGGGTCCGCCCACGCCTTGACCTGCTTGTTGTCTTCGCCGGTCGCCGTCGTACGGATGACGGTCTTGGACTGACCGGCCGCCTCGATGGTGACGCTCGCGAGCTTGTCCTGCGCGAAGCCGCGCGGGTCGGTGAGCTTGAGCTGCGACTCGCCAACTTCGAGCGCGCTGATCATCTCCTTGGAGAGGACGTACGCGGTGCCGGAGGTCTGATCGAGGGCGTAGCGATCGCTGCCGCCGTAGACCGTTCCGCCGACGAGGAACGACTTCTTACCGTCCTTGAACGTGACGGTGATCGTCGTCTTCGCGTCGTCGAGCTTGAAGTCCTTCTTGTTCGCGTCCGTCGGCTTGCCGAGGTCACGAAGTGCGCGCGCGTTGACGTAGGTCTTGACGAGCTTGTCGCCGCTGTCGCCGAGCGGGAACTCGCGCGTCTTGCGCGTCTCTTCCATCTCGGGCGGCGGCGTCGCTGCCGAACCAGAGCCCGAGCCAGCGGCCGAGCCGGAGCCCGCGGCGGAACCAGAGCCCGCGGCCGAACCCGCAGCCGAACCGGAGCCCGTCGCAGCTGCAGAGCCAGAGCCCGCGGCCGAGCCAGAGCCCGCGGCCGAGCCAGAGCCCGTGGCGGGAGGCGTTGCGGGCTTCTTGGGCTTCTTGTCGATCGTCGTGTCGACGCCCCACCAGTAGGCGCCGTCGCCCGAGCCTTTGCGCTCGAGCTTCACTTCGCGACGGTCACTCTTCCATTCGATCGCGACGAGGTCCGCGTCGGACTTGTCCCACAGGACAACGTCTCCGACCTTGACCGTGTCGACCTTCTCGCGCGTCCACGTGCGGTAGCCGTAGACGAGCATGACGGCGAGCAGAACGCCGTGAATGACTGCGCCCTTCATGACATCACCTCGCTCTTCTTGCCGAGGCTGCGCCGGCGGCGAGCCCAGGTTCCCAGCAGACCGATCGTCAGAACGAGGATCGGTGCGCCGATGATGATCAGCGCGAACCACTTCGCCTGCTGATCCTTGGTGTGCTTGATCGGCTTGTCGTCCTCGGAGACGGCTTCGCCCGTGAAGTTTTCCTCGCCGCCGAGCCAGCGGACCGAGTCCTCGAGCAACGGGCCCGAGATCATGATCACCTGGCGCATCATGCCGTTGGAGTAGATGAGGTCGGCGAACAGATCGACGTCGCTAAAGACGAGGGCGCGGTAGCCGTCCTTGTCCTTGCCGTCCTTGTCCTTGAGCTTGGGGCCCTCGAACGCGGCGGCGATGTTGTAGCGCTGGCGCTTCTCGCCCGCGACTGCGTCGAAGGTGAAGTTCTCGTTGAGGTCGAGCCACGACGTATCCATCGTGCGGATGGTGATCGTCTTGGTCGGTGCGGGCGCCGTCGGAGTGACCTCCTCGAGCGCGCCTGCATCGATGAGCACGAGGCCCTTGTCGACCGAGCGCGAGAGCTGCGTCGTGGACGCGTGCGCGCTGAATTGCGACGTGATCGCCCAGCGGCGATCGGCCGGGCCGCCGCGCGTCGGGAGGAAGTGCTTGGGGTCGTCGTCGGTGATGTCACCCGGCGCCATGCGGACACCGAGCTTCTGCTCGAGCGGGCCCATCGACATCTGCGCCTTCGGATCCATCGCGATCATCACGCGACCGCCGCGATCGAGGTAGCGCGCGAGCGAATTCCACTCCGCCTCCTGCAGCGGCACCGTCGGCGCGAGGATGATAACAACCGTCGCGTCGTCGGGCACGTCGGACGTCAGGTCCATGAGACCCAGGTCCTTCACTTCGTAGTTCAGCTCGCCGAGGCGCTTCTTGAACACCGTCGTGCGGCGATCCGGAATCTTGCCCTTGATGTCGGGCGGCACGGAGTCGGGGTCGTTGATCTCGCCGTGGCCGGTCATGACGTAGGCCTTGCGCTTGTCGCGCACGACCTTCATCAGCAGCGTGTTGATCTCGCGATCGAGGTTGCGCAGCTTGCCGGTGCCCTGCTTGCGCGCCTTCTCGATGTCGGTGTCGATCTCGAGCGTCTGCGACTTCTCGGCGTCGTCCTTGCCCTTCACGAGCACGATGACGCCGTCCTTTGTGACCTTGTACTTGCCGGCCAGCGTGGCGTCGCTGTAGCGGTCGTGCTCCTCGATGATGACCTTCTGGCCCGTCGCCGCGGCGAGCGCCTCGAAGTACTGCTTCACCTGCTCCTTCACCTCGTTCACCGCCGGGAAGAACAACAGAACCTTGAGCGGCTCTTGCTGCGCTTTGACGATGTTGATGGTGGAGGTGCCGGGAGCCGACGTCTTGAAGTAGCTGACGTCGCGCTGGATGTTGCGCTCGGAGGCGACGTTGCACGTCACCATCAGGAACGCGGTCGCGAGAGCGATCGAGAGACCCGACCAGCCGACATCGCGCACGCGGTAGAGCTCGACACCGCCGTCGTCACCGTCGTTGGACGAGATCTCGAACTCCTCGCGCAGCGCCGTGCCGAGCGAGAACTCGATCATCAGCACTGGCACGACGGATGCGATGAGGATCACGACGAACAGCACCGTCGCAGCGCCCTTGAAGTGCGCAGAAGCGATCTCGCTCATCGAGAGCTTGGACAGGCCCCACTCGGTCGTCAGCGTGTAGACGACGAGCGAGGCGACCGTGGCCAGGTGATAGAAGAGCAGCGCGCGTTCGACCTTCTTGCGGCTGCCGGACGTACCCATCGTCGTCCACGCGCGGACGCCGGTAACGCCGACGACCAGGATGACGCCGACCATGGTGAGCGCGGCGCGCAGACCACCATCGCCGAACACGCGTTCGCCGAGCAGGATGAAGAGAAGGCCGATGCCGAAGACCAGCGACAGCCACCACGGGGATGCAGTTCTCATTGCCATCGCTTCGCCTCCAGCGTCTTCGTGGCGAGGAGCAGAAAGAAGTAGGACACGCCCAGGTAGAAGACGACGTCCTTCAGGTTGAGCACGCCGCGCATGAAGCCCTGCTGGAAGTGAATCCACCAGAGGTCCAGCTCCTGGAACACGGTCTGAACCGGCGGGTCCATGACCTTGGCCAGCGGGTAGAGCACGACCATCACGATCACCATCGCCGTTGCGAGGATGGCGACGATGAGCTGGCTCTTCGCGAGCGAGGATGCGAACAGGCCGATCGACAGCACCGTTCCACCGAGGAGGAACAGGCCGAGATAGCCGACCATGACCTGCGCCATGGTGATCTTGCCGTTCACCTTGATGAGCAACGGAATGTAGAGAGACAGCAGCAACAGGAGCGCGAGGTAGGTCAGCGCCGCGAGGAACTTCGCCGAGATGATCTCGGTGTCTCGCACGGGTGACGTGGTCAGCAGCACCATCGAGTGCGTCTGCCGCTCTTCACTGATCAAGCGGAACGAGAGCAAGAGGCCCGCCGCGATGGCGATGCCGCTCGACAAGTAGAAGAAGCGCTCCAGCACGTACGCGGACAGCTGATCGCCGCTCATCGCGAACGCGTAGAACAGAATGCCTTGCACGAGCAGCAGCACGGCCGCGATCACCCATGACAGGGGCGACCGCAGATACGCGCCGAGCTCGCGGCGATAGATGATGCTAATTGCTCGCATCGTTCCCTCCAACGAGTCGAATGAACGTGTTCTCGAGCTCGCTGCGCGAGTAGTCGAGCTTCAGTAGATCCAACTTCGCCTCGATGACAGCGCGGCTGACTTCCGCGCGGCAATCCTTGGTAGTCGACAGCGCGAACGACAGGCCGCCGTCTTGATCGAACGGATCCGCGACGGTCTTCACGCCGGTGACGCCTTCGAGCACGGTCTTGATCTTCGCCTTCGTCGCCTCCGTGCTCGTCCGCACGGTGACGCTGATCGCGCGGATGTCGGTCTCGCGCGATGCGAGCTCGGCCTCCGTGCCCTGCCCGAGCAACTTGCCCTTGCCGAGAACGAGCAAGCGATCACACGTCGCGCTGATCTCGGTGAGGATGTGGCTCGAGATCAGGACCGTGTGGTTCTGCTTGAGATCGTGGATGAGGTTACGCATCTCGACGATCTGCACGGGATCGAGTCCACGCGTCGGCTCGTCGAGGATGAGGAACTTCGGCTGGTGAATGATCGCTTGCCCGACTCCCACGCGCTGGCGATAGCCGTGCGAGAGCGTCGCGATGATCTCGTTCTGCACGTCGGTGAGCGACGTGATGTCGAGAACGTCCGGCATGCGACGACGCACCTGTCCTTTGGACATGCCGCGGATCTCACCGGCGAACGCCAGGTAATCCACGACGGACATGTCCTGATAGACAGGCGGATGTTCGGGAAGGAAGCCGATGCGCTTTCGCACCTCGTGCGGATCACTGACCGCATCGACGCCGCCGACTTCGACGGTGCCGCTGCTCGGTCGCAGATCACACGCGAGAATCCGCAGCGCGGTCGTCTTGCCCGCACCATTGAGTCCGAGAAAACCGACGGTTTCACCGTCGTTGATCTCGAACGAGACTTGCGCCAAGGCGCGTTTGCTTCCGTAGAATTTTGAGAGATTCGATGCTCGAATCATTCGACCTCGCGGGCGCCATAGGCGCGGAATCGCTGGGCTTTGTTATGACGTGGGCCCATGTAAGTCAACTGTGGCCGGCCCCAAACCAGGGAATGCCCCCATGTTCTTCCCGAGTTGCGCTCTTTTCGGTTCGCCGCGATCTGCCGAAAGTGGGGCGTTTTTGACGGGCCACGATTGCTGATGCCACGGGCACGTTCGGTGCACAGAATAGAGACATGTCGCTGCGTACTCTCCTCGTAACGATCGCCCTCGGTTCGGGTGCATGCGTTTCGAGCGCTCCTCAAGGTCCGGCAGAACCGGCGTATCCCGAGCCCGTGGGCCAATCGAACGGCCCGACGTACGAGGGATACCAACAGGCGAGCGAGCCTTCGTGGAGCGGACCGCCTGGTGGCGGCATGGATCCCAACAGTGGCTACCCGCAGAATCAGCAGGGCTACCCGCAGAATCCGCAGACGTATCCGCAGAATCAGCAGTACGCGGGTGACGGCTATCAGAGCGACTCGACGCCGAACGATTCGTCGTCGCCTGATTCGAGCGCTCCGGACTCCACCGATGGTGGTTACTACGGTGGCTCCTCGGATCCGAACGCGGGCTACGCCGATCCGAACGGTGGCTATGGCTATGGCGGCGCGACCGGCACCGGTGATGTGACCGACGCCGAGATCGACAACACGCTCCAACCGTACGGAGAATGGGTCGAGGACCCGGACTACGGTCGCGTGTGGCGTCCGTACGCCACAGTCGTTGGCGCCGAGTTCACACCCTACGATTCGTGCGGTACGTGGGATTACACGGACTACGGTTGGACCTTCAATTGTAGCTGGGACTGGGGCTGGCTCCCGTTCCACTACGGTCGCTGGGCGTATCTCGACGGCGGCTGGTCCTGGATGCGCGACTACACGTGGGGTCCGGGCTGGGTCGACTGGCGCCGTGGCAACGGGTACGTCGGTTGGCAGCCGCAGGCGCCGACGCGAATCATTCGCGATCACCGCAGCACGCCGACGATCATCCGCGACCACCGCCATCTCAACGAGGGCAAGTGGACCTTCAACAACGATCACGACTTCGGTCGCGGGCCGACGCACGGCAATCGCATCGACGTGAACACGGGCCTGCGCAACACGTCGGCTGTCGTCGAGCCTCCGCGCGGTGATCACCGCACGCCGCTCTCCGCCGTGATGCACGCGCGCGCCAACCACAGCCCGACGCGTCCCGGCGTTGGACCGACGAACACCGCGGGTGGTCCGCGCGATCCGCGCGATGGCTCGTGGAATCGCAACCCCGCTGGCAACACGTGGAACCGTCCGCAGCAACCGCCGACGGGTCAGCAGGGCTTCCGCCAAAACAACAACTGGAATCGCGGCCAGCAGCCGACGGCGCAGCAGCCGCAGAACTGGAGCCAACCGCACTACTCGGGTCCGCGTACGTGGACGCCGCCGCAGAACTCGTACAACCCCAACTACGGCTCGCGTCCGACGAGCGGCTCGCGTCCGTCGTACTCGAACACGTACTCGCCGCCGACCGGTGGTTCGCGTCCCTCGTACTCGCCGAGCTACTCGCCGCCGTCGCGTCCGTCGTACTCGCCGAGCTACTCGCCATCGACGCACTCGTACAGCCCGCCGTCGCGCCCGTCGTCGTCCTACAGCCCGTCGCGTCCGTCCTCGTCGTACAGCCCGCCGTCGCACTCGTCCGGTGGATCGTTCGGCGGTGGTGGTGGCTCGCACTCCTCCGGCGGATCGTTTGGCGGAAGCCACTCGTCCGGTGGTGGTGGTGGCAGCCACGGTGGCGGAGGCGGCGGTCACCACCGCTAAGCTCCGCACAGCGTTCGCACGTGGGTCGGATTCCGAAATGGGGTCCGGCCCTTTTTCATGCTAACCGCGAGGCGTGAGCACCGAGCTGCATCGCCGCGACCGCGAAGGAGTACCGCGCGCGTTCCTGTGGATCGCGATCGCAGCGGGGCTGCTGACGGTCGTGAATGTGCTCGTCCTCGATCGGCCGTTCGGCTTGCTGATGGCGCAGTACGAGCCGTCGCCGATCTGGGACCGCGGCATCGACGCGCTCGAGCTCGGCATCGGGCTCAATACGTTCCCGTGGTTCTCGTGCATCGTGCTCGCGACGACGATGATGATCGCGGCGGCGCTGCCCAAGACGCGCGTGACCGTGCCCGCGCTCGCATTTATCACCGCGACGCACCTGGTCGGTCAGCTGCTCACGGGTCACATCAAGGACTGGACGGGTCGCATGCGTCCGCTGCAGTGGATCAAGGCAGGCATGCCGGAGACGAGCTGGGCGTGGGTGAAGGCGTACTCGTTCCCGTCGGGGCACGTGTCGATCTTCGCGAGTCTCATCATCCCGCTCGTCGCGGTGAATCCTCGCCGGTTGTGGCCGCTGCTCGTGATTCCGCTCTACGCGTGCTGCGCGCGACTCGCCGTCGATGCGCACTGGCTGAGCGACGTGACGGGCAGCATCGCGCTCGTCTGCGGACTCACTTGGGTGTTGGGGGCGCTGATCCGACCGCGGCAAGCAGCACCGTCCCGCCGATGATCAGCGCGGCGCCGCCGAACGTGTAGATCGTCGGCACCTGCGCGAACACGAGATAGCCCCACACCATGGCGAACGCGACCTGCACGTAGCCGTACGTCATCGTGCGCCCCGCGCGTTCGATCGAGAGCGCGAGCGTCAGGAACACTTGACCGATCTGTGTGCACAGCCCGATGGTGATCAGCAGCAGCCACTCGATCGGCTGCGGCGTGCGCCACGTCGCGATCGCCCACGGGATGCACAGCGGCGTCGCGATCAGCGGGAAGTACCAGACGATGACGAGCGGATGCTCCGTGCGCGAGAGCTGGCGAACAGTCACGTACGCGACCGACGAGCACATCAGCGAACCGAGTCCGGTCGCGACGCCGAACATGTCGAGCGACTCGCCGGTTGGCCGAACGATCATCACGACACCCGCGATGCCGCACGCGATCGCGCCCGCCGTGGGCCACCCGACGCTCTCGCCGAGCACGAGCCACGCGAGCACCGAGACGATCAGCGGAGTCGCGTTCTGGATCACCGTCGCGTCGGCGAGCGGCAGGTGCGCGAGCGACAGGTAGTAGAACGACAGGCCGCCGAAGCCGTAGATCCCACGCATCACGAGCTTGCCGCGCTGCGTCCCCCACAGCGAGAGCCCTGCTCGCCGCACCATCACGAACGACGCGATCAGCGTGACGACCGCGCGCACGAGGACGACCTCGCCGGTCGGGATCCCGCGCCGAGCCGCCACCTTGACGAGCATGGCCATCGCGGCGAAGCCGAACGCGCTCGCGACCATGTAGTACGCGGCGCGCGACGACGACTTCACGTGATGCCCACTGTAGTCGAAACGCACGAAGGGGCGAATCGCCACACGCTGTTTGACGTCCTACGAACTCACTGTCAGCCCCCTTAACCAACACCAACGAGCGGCGTCCAATGAGCCATGACCAAGCTTCTCTTTGCATGTGCATTGGCCGTCGCGTCCGTGACCACCGCTTGCACCGCCACCGTGGCTCAGGGCCCCGTGGCTCCCGGTGAGGGCGGCTACGTGTTCCTCGGCGAGCGCGAGGTAAACGGCGGTGGCGATCACGATGTCATTCACGTGGGACGCGCGGATGGACGTTTCCACGGCATTCGCCTCAAGGCCGAGGGCAGCGCGCTCGAGCTGTTCGACGTGCTCGTCGTGTTTGGCGATGGCGAGAAGTTCTTCCCCCCGACGCGCCTCGTGTTCCGCGAGGGCGAGTGGTCGCGCGATATCGACCTCCCCGGCGGGGCGCGCGTGATCAAGCGCGTCGAGTTCCGCTACGGCAACCTCCCCGGTGGCGGTCGCGCGCACCTCGCGCTGTTTGGTCGCTGATACACTGCGTGGATGGCCCTGACCGCGGACGACTGCCACGTCGATTCCGACATCCGTCGCGCGGAGACGCTGCCGGCCGCTGCGTTCACGGACGCTGAGTTCCTCGCGCGCGAGCTCGGCACGGTGTTCCAGTCGAGCTGGCTGTTGATGCCCGAGCCGGGCGGCGACGATCCGCGGCCGCTCGAGGAGCAAGTCGCATCGCGGGGCTCGCGCGTCCCGGTGTCACTGAATGGTCGGCCGCTGTTCCTGCAGCGCGGGTGGGACGATGATCAGCTGCGGCTGTTCCCGAACACGTGTACGCACGCGTGGTACCCGCTCGTCCTGGGCGCGACGCGCGGTCCGACGCTCGTGTGTGCGCAGCACGGCCGCAAGTTCGATTGCACGGGCCGGTTCGTGTCGCAGACGGGCTTTGGCAAGGACGTGCCGGACTTCCCGCGCGCGTGCGATCACCTGCCGTCGCTCGGTGTCGCGAGCTGGCAGCGCATGCTGTTCGCAAATCTCGGTGGTGTTCGATCATTCGCGGAGACGTTCGCGGAGATCGATCAGTCGATCGCGCAGCTGCCCGCGACCGACGCTGCGCGCGTGCCTTCCGTCGAGGTTCGCGAGATCGCCGGCAACTGGAAGCAGCATGCGTGGAACTATCTCGATCGGTTCCACATCGCGTTCGTGCATCGCCCGCCGGGTGGGCTCGCCGACGCGATCGATCTGGGCAGCTACACGACGGAGCTGTACGCGGACTCCGTGCTGCAGTGGGTGTACGCCGCGAAGCCCGAGGACGGCTTTGACCCGAGCGCCCTGCCCGCGCGGTTCGCGGATCCCACGGGAAAGAATCGCCGCGTGTTCGCGCTGTGGTGGTTCGTGTGGCCCAACCTGACCCTGAACTTCTATCCGTGGGGCCTGTCCGTGAACTGCTACCAGCCCATCGCGGACCGCCCCGACGCGACGCGCTTCCTCTGGTACCAGTGGGCGCACGACCGCGATAAGCACGCCCAGCGCGACCGCCGCTGGCTGAGCTCGCAGGTGGACGCCGAGGATGTGGACGCCCTGGCGCAGGTCAGCCGCGGCCTGCGGTCGGGATTCGCCCCCCGCGGGCGGTTCGCCCCCGACGACGAGCAAGGTCCGCACTGGTTTCATCGCAAGGTCGCGGCTACCGTGTGGGCCGAATCATGAGCGTCCAGCGCGGAGACAAAGGCAATCGACAGGACGGCAACCGCCTCACGGGTGGCGACCGGACGAACCGCGAGCTCGTGCGCGGCAAACGCCGGCGCGCGGGCGACGTCAGCGCCAGGATCGCGCGCGAGCTGATGCTGATCAAAGACGCGCACGTGAAGAAGCTCGTCATCGACGAGGAGCTGCGCGACGTCATCAACGAGGCCCGCAAGATCACCGCCCTGATCGCGCGCCGCCGCGCCGAGCGCACGCTCGCCGGAGAGCTGCGCCGCTGGGACTTGCAGGACCTGTCCGCCAAGATGGCGAAGCTCTCCGAGGCCACGAACGTCGACTCGCGCAAGCTGCACGATGCCGAGGAGTGGCGCACCAAGTTGATCGAGGGCGGCGTCGACGCGGCGAAGGATCTGCCCGGTGGCGTCGACGACGAGCTCGTTCGCATGATCATGGCGGCGCGCCGCGAGAAAGAGACGACCAAGCCGCCCGGTGCGCAGCGCGCGCTGTTCCGCGAGATCGTGAAGCGCATCGAGGCAAAGCAGCACGACGAGGATGTCGCGGCGATGGAGGCGGCGATCGACGCAGATCCCGAGCACACGGATCCGGCTGACATCGAGGACGACGACGACGACGAGTGATCAGTGGGTCTGGATCACGATGAAGTAGTCCAACGTGAGCAGCTCGCCGCCGATGCCGATGAGCGTCGAGTCTCCGTTGATGTCCGACGGGATGGTGCCCGCGAGCTCCCGGGTCGTCGGCCAGTCAGAATCGCAGCGCGCGTCCGGCACCGCCCACACCATGCGCAGCGTGACCGTGGCCGCGTCGAGCGTGCCGGTCAGCACCTGCTCGTCGGGCATCTGGAAGTCGACCGTGTCGTACGTGTACGTGAGTCGCCAGAAGAAACCGCTCGGGTCGTCCTGGAGCTCGCAGTAGTAGAGCGCGCCCGTGTTGTCATCGGCGCCCGTGATGGTCAGCTGATGAGAGGCCGCAGTGCCCCGCACGACCGTCGCTCGTAACTCGAGAACATCGTTCTGCATCATGTGGTCGAGCGCCAAGTACGAGTACCCGTCTCGCGCATCGACCGTGAGCGCATCGTTCGCGTACACCGAGCTTGCGCCGTTGATGGTGAGCTCCGGGCGCGGCGCGGTCATCGGGTCGAACACGGCGATGGTCTGGCGTGGATTGTCCGGCTCCGGATCGCACGCGTCGTCGACGCCATCCCCGTCGGTGTCGATCTGCGCCGCATCGGCGATGTGAGGGCACCCGTCGCACGCATCGTCGACGCCGTCGCCGTCCTCGTCGTGGCCGACCGGGAGATCGCACACGCGGGGCTCGCTCGCGTCCCGGCCACTCTGGTCCTGGTCGAACGCGAGGCGGCCGCAGCCGCAGCACGCGAGCACGATCCCGAGCGCGACTCGCGAGAGGACCACGGCGTATCGTATCGCGGCAGCCGCATCAGCGTAGGAGCGCCGACGCCCATTCTCCGAGCTCGGATGGGCCCGCAGGGCCGCGAGAGAGTTGTCGGTCGCGGATCGCGCGACGCAGCTCGTCGCCCGACGCGAAGCGAGCGGCGGGTTCCGGCGCGAGCGCCTGTTCGAGGATCGGGACGAGATCGGGCGCGACGCCGTCGAGATCCGGCGCGTCCTTCATTTGCTCGAGCAGGACCCAGGGCGGAGCGTCCGCATCCTGCCCGGCGAACGGTCGATGCGCGGTGAGGAGCTCTACGAGCGTGACGGCGAGGCCGAACTGATCCGCGGCCGGCGAGACGCGCTCTCCCGCGAGCTGTTCCGGCGCCATGTAGGCATGCCGTCCCTTACGGGTCCCCGCCGCCGTGCGATCCGCGAGTGCGGTCGCCTTCGCGATGCCGAGATCTGCGAGCTTGGTGTCACCGCTCGTCGAAACAAGGATGTTCGCGGGTGCGACATCGCGATGAACGATGCCGAGCGGCAAGCCCCGCTCGTCGCGCGCGCCGTGCAGATACGCGAGGCCGAGCGCGACCTCGTGCGCGACATGCAGTGCGAGCGACTCGGGCAGCGGGCCCGCTCGCAACAGCGTCGCGAGATCGCCGCCGTCGAGGTATTCGAGCACGACGTAGTAGCCGTGATACGCGCCGTCGG
This sequence comes from Kofleriaceae bacterium, assembly GCA_036499725.1. Taxonomy (GTDB): domain Bacteria; phylum Myxococcota_A; class Polyangia; order Haliangiales; family Haliangiaceae; genus JABFXX01. The sequence goes on along the minus strand of DASYDE010000030.1, from coordinate 16,454 downwards.
TCGCCACATCCAACCCGAGCACCGAGCGTACGTTGCGATGCGCAAGCCGCGCGCCGAGCGTTGCCTCGTGGACGAGCGCGCGTTCGAGCTCTGCCTCGCCCGCGAGCTCCGGCGCGAGTGTCTTGATCGCGACGAGCCGTTCGAACCCGCTCGCCCCAAATGCTCGCGCGAGGAAGACCTCCGCCATCCCGCCACGCCCCAAACGGCGCACGATCGCGTACGGACCGATCGACGTCGGCATCATCTCTGCGGCTGCCATGTCATCATCACTGTATGGGCCGGGCCGCGACCGTGTACAGCGACATCCTCGACGGAGGGACGGGGCGGATGCGCTGCCAGGTCGTCGTGCTCGAAGGCCCCGATCGCGGACGCGCGTGCACGATCAGCGACGTCGAGAAGAGCATCGGCACGCACGGGGATTGCGATCTCGTTCTGTCCGACGAACGCGTGTCGAGCAAGCACGTCACGATCCGCGCTCATGACGGTCGCTTCGTCGTGCGCGACCTCGGGTCGAAGAACGGCACGTGGTTCGAAGGCTCGCGGATCACGGAAGCGACGCTGCCCGCTGGCTCGACGTTGCTCGTCGCAAAGACGCCGATGCGCATCGAGCCGGAGGCGACACCGCTCGATATTCCGCCGAGCCAGGCGCGCCGGTTTGGCGAGCTCGTGGGCGAGAGCCTCGCGATGCGCGAAGTGTTCGCCGTGCTGGAGCGGATCGCGGCGAGCGATGCCACGATCGTCGTCGAGGGCGAGACCGGCACCGGCAAAGAGGTCGTGGCGCGTTCGCTGCACGATGCGTCGGCGCGGCGCAAAGGTCCGTTCATCGCGGTCGATTGCGGCGCGCTGCCGGAGAACTTGCTCGAGAGCGAGCTGTTCGGTCACGTGCGCGGTGCGTTCACGGGCGCGGCGAATGCGCGAACGGGGCAGATCGCGCGCGCGGATGGCGGCACGCTGTTCCTCGACGAGCTCGGCAAGATCTCGCCGACGGTGCAAGCGCGGTTGCTTCGCGTGCTCGAGGAGCGCGTCGTGCGACCGCTCGGCGGTGATACCGAGCGCGCCATCGATGTTCGCGTGATCGCCGCGTCGCGCGACGATCTGGACGCGGAGGTCGCGGCGGGGCGCTTCCGGCCAGATCTGTTGTACCGGCTCGCCGTCGTACGTGTCGCGCTGCCGCCGCTGCGCAACCGCCGCGAGGATCTGCCGGTGCTCGTGCGCGAGCTGGGCCGTCGCCGCGGCCTCGTCGACGAGACACCGAGCGGACCGAACATGCAGCGACTGCTCGCTCACAGCTGGCCGGGCAACGTGCGCGAGCTGCGCAACGTCATCGATCGCGCGATCGCGCTCGCCCCCGGCGCGAAGTCGTTCGGCGAGCTGACGATCCGTCTCGAGCCTGTCTCGCTCGCGGGCGATGGCATCGCGGTGCGCAGCGACCTGCCGTACGCCGAGGCCAAGGCGGCCGTGCTGCACGACCTCGAGCGCCGCTACGTCAGCGACCTGCTCGCGCGCACCGGTGGAAACATCTCGCAGGCCGCTCGCGAGGCCGACATGGACCGCAAGAACCTGCGCACGATCGCCAAGAAGCACGGCCTCGTGGGCGACAGCGATACCGACGACGAGTAGCGTCACGACGCGCGCACCACGATCGCGGAGATGTTGTCGCGGCTGCCCGCGTCGTACGCCGCATCGACGAGCTGACGGCACGCCGTCTCCGGTGAGAGCGCGAGCAGCTTCGCGAGCTCGTCCGTACCGAGAACTTCGGAGAGCCCGTCGCTGCAGACGAGGAACACATCGCCGGAGACGATCGGCGTGCACTGCACGTCCGGCACACCGCTCGTCGTACCTAGCGCGCGCGTCACGACGTGCCGCCACGCGAAGTCCGACGCGGGCTCCATTCCCGCCGCGACGAGCTGGTTGTAGAGCGAGTGATCCGCCGTCAGCTGCTCGACGACGCCACCTCGCATCCGGTAGATCCGGCTGTCACCGACGTGACTGATGATCGCGCATCCGCATCCACCCCGCGTGCATTCGTGACCCGCGACGGCGCAGTCGTAGCCCGCGGCAGCGCAGTCCGCGACGAAGCGCAGGACAGCGACCGTCGAGCCCATCTCGCCGAGCTCGCCCACGCGACGCGCGATGATGCGGTCGTTCGCGAGGCGCGTTGCCACGATCATCTCGTTCTCGTGCACGCTGCGCTTGGGATCGATCGCATACGGCCACGTCACGTCCGCATCACCTGCCGTGCGGCGAACGAGCTCGTGGATCGCCTCGACAGCGAGCGCGCTCGCGATCTCGCCGCCCTCGTAGCCGCCCATACCGTCGGCGACGACAAAGAGACCCAGGTCAGGACGCGCGCAGATCGCGTCCTCGTTGTTCGCACGGCGGCCGGAGATCGTGATCGCGAAGGCATCGAGCTGCATGCCCTCCTCTAAAGCGCGCGGCGTGCCAGCCAGATGTGCGCGATCACAGGGCCTTTGGTGGGGTGCCGATGCCGCACGTGCCCCGGATGCCTGGGGTATCGTCGCTGCATGGATGTGATCCAGGCCATCGGCAACACGCCGCTCATCGAGCTGACCAAGGTAGCGGCAGGCCTGCCCGTGAAGGTGTTCATCAAGTGCGAGCACCTCAATCCAGGCGGCAGCGTGAAGGACCGCACCGCTCGCGCGATCGTTCGCGACGCCGAGAAGAAGGGCCTGCTCAAGGCCGGCTCGACGATCATCGAAGGCACGGCCGGCAACACCGGCTACGGCCTCGCACTCCTCGCGAGCGCGCGCGGTTACCGCTGCATCTGCGTGTTGCCGGAGAAGGTCTCCGTCGACAAGCGCATCGCGCTCCGTCAGCTCGGCAGCGAGGTCATCATCACCAGGAACGGCCCGCTCTCGCAGCCGCACAACTTCCGCAACGTCGCCGCGCGCATGGCCGAGGAGAACGGTTGGTTCCTCACGAACCAGTTCCACAACCCGGCGAACCTCGAGGCCCACTACGGCAACGACGAGTTCACCGGGACCGGCCAGGAGATCCTCGCGCAGATGGCTGCGCTCGGCTATCCGACCATCGGCGCGTTCGTCTCGTCGTCGGGCACGGGCGGCACGATCAGCGGCAGCGGTAGGCGCATGAAGGAGCACGACCCGAACATCCGCGTCGTCCTCGCGGATCCCGCGGGCAGCTCCATTCACGGCTACATCAACACCGGCACGCTCGGCCCCGATGGTCCGTGGTCTGTCGAGGGCATTGGCTCTGGCACCGTGCCGAGCAACCTCAAGAAGGACGTCATCGACGAAGCGCACGGCGTCACCGACGACGAGGCCTACGCGATGGTCGAGCGCCTCGTCAAAGAAGAGGGCCTGACCGTCGGTGGTTCGACGGGGCTCAACGTCGTCATCGCGCTGCGCATCGCAGCGAGCGGCAAGGTGAAGGCGCCCGTCGTCACCATCGCGTGTGACCTCTGGGATCGCTACAAGTCCACCCCGTGGATGAAGGCGTGGATGGACCGCGAGGCCGCCACGATCACGTTGCCGACATGAGCGACGGCGAGCTGCCAGAAGCGCGCGTCGTGGCGGGGATGGATTCGACCGAGATCCCGCCCGAGATTGCGCCTTTGGTTGGCGAGATCTCCGCACCGCGGCAATCGCCCGTGCGCACGGCAATGGCCGGCCTCATCGGCAACGTCCTCGAGTGGTTCGACTTCGCGGTGTACGGATTCTTCAATACCGCGATCGGCGCGCACTTCTTCACCAAGGCATCGCCGGGCACGCAGAAGCTGCTGGCGTACGCGGTGTTCGCGGCGGGATTTCTCGCGCGTCCCGTCGGCAGCATCGTGCTCGGCATGGTCGGCGATCGCATCGGCCGGCGCGCACTGCTCACGCTCTCGATCGCGCTGATGGGCGCCGCGACGCTCGCGATCGGTTGCTTGCCGACCTACGCGAGCATCGGCGTGTTCGCACCGATCCTCCTCGTCACCCTCCGCGTAGTCCAAGGCTTCTCGCTCGGCGGCGAATTCACGGGCTCGATGGTCTACACGACCGAGCTGTCGTCACCGCTCATGCGCGGCCTCATCTCCAGCTCGACCGCCGTCGGCACGTCGCTCGGGTTCATCCTCGGTTCGCTGACGGCGTATGCGATCGAGCGTGGTCTGGGGCCGGCGGACGCCGCCGCGTACGGCTGGCGCATTCCGTTCATCGCGAGCGTCGTGTTCTGCATCCTCGGCTACTTCCTCCGCCACGGCATTCACGAGTCCGAGCATGCCGAAGCAGCAAAGGCCGCGCGTCCGAGCATCTGGGCCGCGCTCCACGGAGATCGCTGGCCGATGGTGCTCACGTTCGGGATCGTCGGAATGACAAACGTCGCCTACTACTTCGTGTTCACGTACGCGACGGAGACGCGCAAATCGGCCGGCGGCGCGGGCGGCGAAGTCTTCCTCCTCGTCAACACGCTCAGCTTGCTCGTCGTGTTGCTGTCGAAGCCGACGGGCGGCTTCCTCAGTGATCGCGTCGGTCGCTTGAAGTTGATGCGCGTCCTCACCCTCGCCCTCCTCGTCGTCACCCCGCCTGGCGTGTGGTTGATGCTGAACGGCTCACCGACGCTGTTCTTCTTTGGTCAGGCGATGATGGCGATTCCGTGTGGCATGGCGCTCGGCCTGCAAGGCGCGATGCTCGTCGAGATCTATCCGCTGCGGACGCGCGTGATGTCGATGAGCGTCGGCTACAGCATCTCGCTCGCACTCGCAGGTGGAACCGCGCCGCTCGTGTCCAGCGCTCTGCTCGATCTGGGTCTGCCTCCGATGGCGCTCGCGGGCTACGTCATGATCTACGGCGTCATCGGTCTCGCGCTGATGTCGCGCATGAGCGAGACCAACAACAACTCGCTTCACGCTTGAGCGTGCTACCCACCCTCATGAGTGAACGCGTGAGTGTGGATCCGGTATCGAGCATCAAGGTGACGCTGAACAACGAGGTCGTCGCGGAGACGACGCGCGGTTATGTGGTGCACGAGCAAGGCCTCGACGATCGCTACTACGTACCCGTCGCGGACGTGCGGGCAGCGCTCTCACCTGGCGCGGGAGCTGGGACGTGCCCGTGGAAGGGCGAGTGGCGCCACCTCGACGTCACCGTCGGTGAAACGCGCGTCGCGAACGGCGCCTGGACGTACTTCGAGTCCAAGCCGGCGACCGCAGCGACCAAGGACTTCGTCGCGTTCTACGGTTCGAAGTTTCAGATCCAGATCGCCTAGCGACCGCGATACAGCGTCGAGATGCGGCCGGTCGGTGCGAGCAGCATCGAATCGATCGCGAGCGTGTACTTGCAGTTCGGCGCGCGAGGCAGCTCGAGCGAACGGACCATCGCCATCATCCACGACGGTGCGGGGTCGTTGAACTTGAGCTCCAGGACGACCGCGGTAGAGTCGATCGGTACCCAGTGCCGGATCTCTTGGTCGAGCGAGAGCTCGCCCTTGGGCTGGTATTCGATCTTGCGATCGAACGTGACGCGAACGTAGTCGTCGACGGTGCTCGAGTATGGCTCGCGTTCGTAGCGCACCAGCACCGCGGGGAGCATCGGGCCGTGCACGGTGTCGTAGCAGCGGATGAAGTTGGAGAGCGCAGCGCGAGTCGGGTCGCGTAGCTGTTTGAGCAGCGTAGGTTGCTCGAGGTAGTCCACCCAATCCGGGCCGAGCTTCGCGCGCGTCTTGATGATCGTGTCGTCGACGCGGCGCTTCACTTCGAGGAACACGGGCTCCGCACCGACATACTTGCGGACGCGCACCTTGTAGCGATCGGACGCGTTCTCGATCGTCGCGTGGTAGCTGCTCCGCCTCAGGGTATCCAGATAGAGCGTGTCGCAGATGTAGCGACCGTCGGTACGCGCCGCGTACTCGTCGACGCTGCACAGCCCGCTGATGAAGCTGCGCACGCGCGCCGCCGTTCTCTCGTCGATCAGGTACTTGTACTCGCGGCGCTGGATCACGGCGCGCCTGGCGGTGCTTCGACGATGCTCCACATCGGAGCGCCGCGACCGCGATCGAAGACAACGACCAAGTGCGAGGGATCCGAACCACGCGTGATGCCCTCGGGCCGCTCGCCGGGGAACGCATGCAAAATCGTCGCTGTCGCGTCGCCCGGGACGGTCGCGGCAAACACGACACCGCCCGCGTGCTTTGCAGACCCGCTCGATGGAGTCGCACCGACGACAACGTGTGTATCGTCGAGAAACAGAAGATCGGCGATCCCGCCCTGCAGCGTCGTCGTCGCCGTCTCGATCGGCAGCGCAACGCTTGCCCACCGCGTCATCTGCGCGCCCGCGAGGTCCCGTGCGAGCAACTTCGCCGGGTCACCGACACGCCAGATCATCGCGCGTCCCTTGTCGTCGAGTGGTGCCTTGAGGCCGATGTACAAGGCGCCGTTACGCCACGCCATGCCTTCGATGTCGAGTTGCGAGGTGTCAGCGATTCCGAGCGTCGTCCGCAGATCTGGCGCCGCATCGAGGAGACTCGCAAACGCGATCTGCGCCTCGGCGCGATAGCCGCCTTGCTCGGGCACCGCGTGGATCAGCATCTCCCGCAACTCGGGCCGCTTACCGTGCTCGCTGTAGCTCTGCGAAGCGAGGATGAACAAGCCGCCGTGATCGTCGAGAGCGATCGACTCGGCGTCGTCGAAACCTTTGCAGTCGCGCACCACGAGCGGCGTCGGATCGAACACGCCATGGCTATTCATCGTCAGCAACCACGGCGGATGCGATTCGTCGGTTCCTGTCTCGTCGCTAACCACGATGTAGCGCTCGAGGGCTGGCGCCCACACGATGCCCGACGCCTCGACGGGCGTGACAGCCGCGAGCGCGTCGGGAACTACCAGCGGAGTCAGAACTCCCGTCGTGGCGGCGGGGACCGTCTGCGGGACGGGGCGTGTCTCGGCGCGGAACGAGATCATCGCGCTCTGCCCGGGGATGATCGGCGCAGCCGCGTCGAGATGAACGACCGCCATCCGACCGAGCGGTGGAAGCTTCACGAATGGCGACGCGCACCGCGACTCGAGGGGCGCGATCGCCGGCGTGACCGACTCGACCACGCCGGTCCGCACGTGTTCTCCGACAACGGTCGTAACTTCCGCGACCTGACCGACTGCGACCTCGCCGAGCCTACTCTCCGGGATGCACGCGAGCACGCGCTGTGTGTCGGCCGAGACGATGGTCGCGACCGCCCCGGACGCACCGATCGTCTCGCCAACATGCACTTCGAGGGATTCGACCAATCCATCGGCCGGTGCGCGCAGCTGGGCTTCCTCGATACGTCGCGCTAGTTGCTCGATCTGGGTATCCACCGCCGCGAGCGTGTCGGAATCTCCGTTGTCGCGAACGATCTGGACCCGGCGCGCTCTGGCGTCCGCGAGCTCACTCGCGACGGCCGCGGTGTCGAGCTGGGCGATCACCTGCCCTGCCTTGACGCTCTGCGCGAGAGCAACATCGATCGTGCCGACCACGCCTTTGACGGGCGCGGTCACGGAGTAGCTGCGCGCTTCGACGAAACCGCGGATCGATGCGCCCGATGCCATCGAGTGAGCGAGAAAGAGCTCGACGCCAACAAGCGCCGCAAAGACGCCCGCACCGGCGAGGGTTCGACCACCAATGCGCATCAGAACTCCGTCGTTGCTTCTTGGTAGTAGAGCGTGACGCCGTCGACGCCCTTGACTGCCTCGAGCTCGCGCACCAGCGCGACGCGATCCTTTTCCTGACGCAGGCGCAGGTGATACGCGTACTCGACGGCTTCACCCTGCCGCGTCTCGCGCAGCGTGAGCAGCACGAAGCGCTTGGCGTACTTGTTCAACAGCGTCGAGATCGCAGCCTCGGTCACTTCATCCGTTGGACCGTGGAACCGCAGCGTGCCGTCGAAATCGTCGCGGCCGCCCATCTCGAGCAGAACGAGGCCGAGCGCCGTGCCGATGAACACGACGGTGCCAGCGATCGCGACCGTGAACGCATGGACACCGCACGCGACGCCGACGGCGACGCCCGCGAAGATGAACACGAGGTCCTTCGGATCACGCAGCGCGATACGGAGGCGAAGGACCGAGAGACTGCCGGCGATACCGATGCCTGCGGCGAGGTTGTTGTTCGCGGCCTGCATCAGCATGCAGGCGATGACACCGCTGATGGTGATCGCGTGCGCCTGGGACCGCGTGTACGACATACCGCGGTAGCTCCAGACGTACGCGACTGCGATCAGCTGGCCCAGGAGCAGGGCACCGATGAGCGAGAAGAACGCGAGCTTTAGCGTCGGTGGAGTGCCACCGCTGATGGAGAGGATCTGCTCTAGGTCGAACATGCTCAGTCGTCGTCGGAGTGTTTTTTGTCCGCGACCTGCTTGATCGAGAGGATCGCGCCCGTATCCGCGTCGACGGACACCTTCTCCAACTTGTGAGGTTTGGCGTTCTGCGTGGGAGCGATCTTGAAGTTGTAGTGATCGTGTCCCTTCTTCTTCTTCTTCAGTTTCTCGTGGACGACCTTGCCAGGAACGCGCGCGAGCGCGACCTGACGCGCTTCCGCGAGGGAGACCCGAGGGCTGGCCCATGCGGGTACGGCAAGGCCCACGAGCGCGAACGCGACGATCAGGACACGACGCATGTGACAAGTATGCCGCGCGACGGCGACATTGCGAAGAGATTTGGTTCTCAGATTACGACACGTGTCGTAGATTCGTGTCCGCTCATGGCAGCCACCAATCGTGCAGCCTTCCTCCTCCTTTCTCTGCTCTCCGTCGAAGCGTTCGCTCAAGAAGTGCCGCCAGCGCCGCCCGCAGCGCCCACACCACCCGCAGCGCCCGAGCCGCCCGCGCAGCCCGAGGTGAAGCCCACGGAGCCGCTCACGGCCACGCCGCATCCCGCCGTCGATGTTCAACTCTCGACGGATCCGACGACAGTGGTCGATGAGAACGACGACGACGACAAGGAACAGGAGAAGAAGAAGAAGAAGCACCACGGCGACATCAAGTACAGCCCGGGCCACTGGATGCGCCTCAAGCTCGGCCACCACACCGCTCTCCGCTTTCGCATGATGGTCGAGCCGATGATGCGATACACGCAGGCGTTCTTTCCGACCGGGCCGTCATCGGATGCGAGCGTCAACATGATCGTTCGCCGCGCCAGGGTCGGATTTCAGGCTGACCTGGCTCACCACGTGAGTGCGCGCATGGAGATCTCGGCGAAGAACATGCACTACGAAGTGCACAACATGTTCGGTGCGTGGAAACCGAACAAACACCTCGAGCTGCAATTCGGCTTCATCAAAGCGCCTGGCGGTCTCGAGCGCGACACGTACTCGTTCGATCAGCCGTTCATCGAGCGCAGCGTGATGACCTTTCTCAACTACGACCACGAGGTCGGGTTCAAGGCGGAAGGCACCAACGAACAGGAGAACATCTTCTGGGCCGCCGCCGTCATGCGCGATCCGCCGGCCCTGCCCGGCACGGATCCGGAGGATGCGCCCCAGATTCCCACCGGAGTCGAGAAAGACGACATCACCCTGGCGGCGAGCAAATGGAACACGTCGGGTCGCATCGGCTTCACGCCCGGTGATGCGTTCGAGGTGAGCTTCAACGCTGGCGCACGCTATCGCCCCGACGAGCCGGACTTTGGCAACATCGCCGTCGAGCCGTACGACACGACGGTGCTCGCGAACCGCCCGTATCGCGGCTTGATGTGGCGCGTGAACGCGGACGCCGCCATCTCGCAGCCGCACTGGAAGGCGACGGCCGAGATTGGCTTCCGCCGCGACGGCAAGCAGCTCGCGTATCCCGACGGTACCGTGCAGTCCGAAGTGACGCTCGACGGCCACCTACAAGCGGAGGTCTTCTCCGCCGTGCTCGGCGTCTCGCCGTGCGGCCACTACGGTCCAGCCGTCGCCGCGGCACCACTGCTCGATGGATGGGAGATCGTGACTCGCGTGCAAGGCATGCACGTAAAACCGGTCGACCAGCCCGCCGCGACCCTGATCATGGGCGAGCTTGGTTTGCACTGGCAACCGGACCGCCAGGTGCGCCTGCAGCTGGATATGGCGCTCGAGAAGTTCGGCGCGTACGACAACACGCTCTTCAACGAGAACAAGGACGCGACACGTGTGTTCGCTCAGTTGTGGGCCGTCTTCAGTCTGTAACTGAGCTAAAGTTTCGCGATGGCCCCCAAGCGCGGAGCACCCGGTGGAGCGCTCGAGTACGCCGTGATGGCGGCTGTCTGGGAGCTCGGTAGCGCGTCGGCGCCCGAGGTCCACGAGCGCTGTGGTCAGGCCGATGGCCTCGCCTACACGACGACGGCAAAGGTCCTCGATCGGCTGTTCGCCAAGAAGCTCGTTGTCCGCGGCCGCGTTGGTCGGTCGTTCGTGTACCGGGCCGCCGTTCCCCGCGAGGTCATCGATCGCGAGCGCACGACAACGGCTCTCACGACGCTGTTCGGAAACGAGCCACGCCCCGCGATCGCGACACTCGTCGACGCCGTCGAAGCGATCGATCCAGACCTGCTCGATGATATGGCGCGCGAGCTGCGGAAGCGGAGGTCTCGCCGTGGAGCGTGAAGCAACGCTGCTCGTTCTCGCGCTCGCGATCTGCGGACCGCTGTGCGTTCTGTTCGGTGTGATGGCGAGACCGCTTCAACGACTCGACGCCTCCGGTCGGCACGTCGAGCGACTCGCGTGGCGCCGACTGTGGCTCCCACTCGCGCCCGCTGGCTTCGCGTTGCTCGTGCTCATCGGCTGGGCAGCACAGGAGCCCGACGAGACAGACGATGGCGTCGCGACGGCGCTCATGCTCGCGGCGATTCCAGGCGCCATCATCGGATCGCGCGCTGTCGCTCGGGCTGCCCTCTCGGCCGCGCGTCGCATCAAGCCGCTCGCGGGAACGGTCGGTCTCGTTCGGCCCCGCGTGATCATCGATCCATTACTCGAAGACACGCTCGACGGAGAGGCGCTAGTGGCCGTCCTGGCGCACGAGTCGTCGCACGCCCGGCACCGCGATCCGTTGAGGATCCTCCTCGCGCAACTCGCGACCGATCTGCAATGGCCCGCCTCTTCTGCGACCGCTCGCTTCCACCACTGGCTGCACGCGCTCGAGCTCGCACGCGACGAAGAGGCGCGAGACGATGGCGCCGACGGTGACGCTCTTGCTGATGCCATCGTCACCGTGGCCAAGCTCGCTCGCCGAACGCCGTATCGCTTCGACGTCTGTGCGTCGCTCACCGGTCACGGCGAGATGCTGCGCGATCGCGTCTCGCGGCTGATGAATCCGCCGCTTGCCGATACGCGTCGCGCGGGACGCCGCTGGCCGCTCGCGATCCTGACGGTCGCCCTACTCGCGATCGCGATCGGCCTCCTCGGTGGTGATCGCCTGGTGCGACATCTGCCCGGCGTGTTCTAGCCTCGCAAGCATCTTGCGTCCTACGCCCGAGCCGCGTTAGCAGGTCGCATGCGAACCTCGATTGCTCTTGTTGTGCTGCTCGCAGCGTGTGGTGGTTCTAACAAGTCGACGGAACCGACCAAGCCGGCCGCGCCCGTCGCCTGGAAGGACATGAACCTCGACCAGCGCATGGCGTTCATGAAGGAGACCGTGCTGCCCGAGTCGATCAAGACATGGTCGGCGTTCGATCCAAAGTTCGCGACGATGGACTGCAAGACCTGCCACGGTAAGAGCGCCGAGGACGGCACGTTCGAGATGCCGAACCCCGGCATCCATCCGCTCCCGAACACGGAGGAAGCGTTCATGGCGTGGCTCCAGAAGGAGCCCGAGGCCGGCAAGTGGGCGCAGTTCATGGGCGGCACCGTCGAGCCGCAGATGGCCAAGCTCCTCGGCAAGACCGTGTTCGATCCCAAGACGAAGACCGGCGAGTTCGGCTGCACCGGCTGCCACACGCTCGTCGACGCCGACGGCAAGCCCGTCGAGATGCCGAAGCACGAGCACGACCACGACCACGACCACAAGTAGAAGTAACCGCTCGGCGGCGCGCTTCTTCTTTCGAGCGAGCGAGCGAGGAAGGTGAAGTTCGGTCTAGTACGACAGGTTGAACGCGCCGTTGGAGATCTTGCGGTTACCAGTTGCGTCTCCGTAGGGGCGCAGTTCGGCCTCGAACGTTCCGCTCACCTCGCCGTCGCCAAACTCCGAGACCGTGATCTGACCGTTGCTACTGAGCTGGTCGCCTAGCCATGTCAGCGAGGCCTCGTTGTAGAGCATCGAAGCGCCCCCCGTGCCAACAGCGAACGTACCAGTAGACACGCTGAGCACCGCGATCGTGATGGCGTGGTGGTTGTCGTCAGCGCCACCGCCTTGGAGGTTGCCGAGGTCCACGCGCGCCGTGGCAGAGGAAGTCACCTCGTCGTGCGTCCCGTCGACGTCCCAGCGGATGTAGTGCGCCGAGCCGCCACTGGCGTCGGAGGCTGATCTGCCGCCGGACGAGTCGTCGCCTCCGCACGCTACTAACGATACCGCCGCCGCCCACACCACCAACCACCGCATACCCGCGAGGCTATCAGAACGGCTTGTTGTCCGTAGTACGGTTGCGACGTGCTGTTCGCGGCGCGCGCGAGAGCGCAGAAGTCGCAGAGACGCGTGGCCGGAAGAAGGAGGTCGAGCGCATCGCGACACTGCTGCGCGCGGCGCCGCATGAAGAGCGCGCGATGACGATCCGACCTTCACGCGCGAGGATCATCGCGGGCGGGCGAAACGGGAAAAGCCGGCCCCCGCAAAGGACCGGCTGCTCTCGTGACTGGTTGAGGGACCAATCTTCGTTCTTCGTGCGCTGAGGGGGACTCGAACCCCACGGTGTTACCCACTAGCACCGCAAGCTCGTTCCACCCGACGACGACACCGCCCAAACCGGTTCCACGGTGCGGCGATTCCACGGTGAAGTCGTTAGGTTGTGAATGGAAACAGGTCAAGAACGCAACCGCAGCGTCGCGCGGTCGATAGCCGGCCCATGCCCGCTGGATCCAAGCGCCTCGCGCTCCACCTCCCACTGCTCGCCAGACAGCGCAGATGCCCGAACCCGAGCCGAACCGCATCGCACGCTGAGGCGGTTTGCGTGGCAGTCCTCACCGCGCTCGAAGAGGCGCTGCGCTGGCACAGCGGCGTCGCGATGCTGCGCGGTGAACGATGGGCGATCGCAGCGCTTCGGTCCGCTCGCCGGCGTGGCCTCGAGGTCGAGCTTCTCGCGCGAGACTGGCCAGACACGGATCGCTCGCGCGCGATGGCGCTGCTGCGCGTCGACGACCTCGCACGCGAAGAAGAGATCCGCGTCGAGCTCGCGCGCATCGCCTGGATGCAGGTGGCGAAGCACTGGTGCTTGCTGCGCGCGATGCCGCTGTGGCAGCGCTATCAGACGCTCGCGTAAGTCCCCGTAGATAAAGTGGCATCATGCGACTTGATGTCACTATTGACATCACTCCCACTATTGCTATCATGCTCCTACCGATGGCGAACGTGGACGACATCATCAACGACATGCGGGGCGGGTCGGAGATCCACTTCAACGACCTCGCCAAAGTCTGCGAGCACTACTTCGGAATCCCCAGGAGTACCGGCACCAGCCACAACGTCTACAAGACGCCGTGGCCGCTGGATCCGCGCGTCAACATCCAGAACGACAAAGGCAAGGCGAAGCCGTATCAGGTTCGTCAGGTTCTCGCCGCGATCGACAAGCTCGCCCAGATCAAGGCAGAGCCAGCGGCGAAGGCGGCAGCAGAGAAGGGGCCGGTAAAACCAGAACCGAAGTCGGGGAGGAAGTCGCCGAAGAAGCGGTGACTGAATGATTTGCGAGCAACACGCTCGGCGCCTGGGTGGGTAGCGAGCGTGACACCACGAGAAAAGGAGGAAGAAGGAGATGAAGGAGAAGGAGCAGAAACGGAGCCTGGATAGGCCCCACAATGCGGAGAAGTACGCGTACCGAGTTATTTGGTCCGAGGAAGACCAGGAGCACGTTGGACTCGTTACCGAGTTCCCATCGCTAAGCTGGCTCGCCGCCACGCCAGGCGAAGCACTCAACGGCATCACGAAGTTGGTCAGCGAAGTACTCACGGACCTCGCAACGACCGGAGAGGAGGTGCCCGAGCCGCTCTCGAAGAGAGAGTTCAACGGGAAGATTCAGGTGCGCGTGCCGCCATCGCAGCATCGCGAGCTCGTCATGGAGGCAGCCGATCAGGGCGTCTCTATGAACCGGCTGATCAGCCAGAAGCTTTCGAGGTAGTCATGCCGCAAGAATCCGAACGTTCGCCCTGCGTGGGGTGTGGTCGCATTGATGCATTCGTGATCGTCGACCACAACGATCCTCGTCGACGCATTACCGCCTGCTGCAACGCGGAGATCGACGGCGGAGTAAGCGCGAAGGTTGAGATTCTGCCCACGCGGATGCAGCCGCCCAACTATGGCACCGAGCGGGTGAAGCTCGGTGCGCTACGCGTGCCGCGGCCGAAGACGTGACCTGCGATCGCTGCGGCCGCGACATCCCGCCGAACAGCTGAACACCGAACGTAACGTCGATCGACTGGGTTTTCGCGGACGCGTAGCTCGGCACATCGCATCACCCGCGCTGTGCGAGAGGTCGGATCACGGAACTTCTCGGCGAAGAATAAGTTCGTAGATGCCGGACGAGCCGTCCATTGCGCGGCGCGCTGACACTACATCCCATCCCTTGCCTCCGACCTCGTTCAGCGCGGGCACAAGGCCATCGTCGGGGAATCCTTCCACGCGATACGCGTACTTCTTCTCTTCCTTTGGCGCCGGCTTCGGCGGCTCCGGACGGATGAAAAGCGGCGCGGCAGACGCGCCACCGATAGCCAACAGCAAGACCACGACGATCGAGAACTGCACCTTCGACATCCAGACCTCCGTGGCTGATGCTGCACGAAGCTGTCGTGCCTTCGGGTATTGCTGGGGCTGTGCTGCACATCGCATCACCCTCGTCATGCGACCGTGATCCAAGGTCGGGTGGCGGCGTCAGGGTGGCGCAGCGTGCCCCGACGTTGGAGACACGCGATGAGCAAGAGAACAGAGCTGTACGTCCTTCCATTTCCCGACGGACATGCTTTGCACGCGAGCTACGACGAATCAGGAAAGGTGCTGTTCCATATCGCAAAGCCAAGGAGCATCACGGACAAGGATGAGAGCAAGCCAAAGGAGCTGAAGGTTGGATACGAGGAGGCGTCGCTTCTCGTGGCGATGGTCTCGGCTCGTGCCACTCGACGATCGTCAATCAAAGGGTGAACAGCTCACCTCGGTTACGCCTCGGGTCTCTGCTGCACATCGCATCAGCCACTTCGTGCGAGCGTCGTTCTTGATCGAGCGGTGGCGTCAGGGTGACGACGCTTTTCTCGACGAGGAGACGGCGCATGAGCGACATCGATCCGAAGAAGGCAATCGTGACGATCAACCTGCAGCAGGACCATCGGCTGCTTGTACTGTTCAACCCCGGCGACCAAAGCTTCCCTGAGCCGTCCTTGTCGTTCGTGATGCAAGCACCCGATCCGAGCCAGCCTGCAACGAGAGCAAGCTATCCACTGAAGCGTGAAGTCGCCATGATGCTGCTCCAGGCCATCTCCGCCGCGCCAGGACCGATTGCCTAACCCGCGCTGCTAGCGATACCGCTCTAGCCGCGTCGCGTCCCACTCGTGCGGGTTCGGCTTGCCGTCGTCGATCCTGAATCCAGGCCCGACGTCGTCGTAGCCGAGCTCAGCCATGATCGGCAGCGCGCCGTGTTGCCACTCGGAGCCAGGGTCCGACTCCCTCGAACCTGCCGCTTGGCGATGCGACATGAACTTCGTCATCTTCGCGCCGAGCGCAGTGAGCCGCGTGTGCTCGTAGCGGACGACCTCGTACAACGTCACGATCGCTTCGTCGGTGACGTCCTGCGGTTCGAGGTGATCGTCCAGTGCGCCCCGACCTTCACGTACGCGAGCACGTCCTCGAGGCGGTCCATCGCGGCCTGATGAAGCGTCGCGCCCGTTATCGACTATGGCGCGCGGCGCACCAGCTGGAAGATCAGCGTGCCGCTGCTCAAGCTCGTGAAGAACAAGCGCGCCGACGATCCGATCTTCACGCGCGAGGACGGGAAGCGGGCAACCCGCTACTGGGCGTACCACCACATGCTGCGGATCTGCGGCCTCGCGAAGGTGCCGGCGCTCTCTCCGCAGGCGTTCCGTCGCACCGCGAGCGATGTCGCAACCGATGCGGGCGAGCTGGGTCCGGTGATCGCGGCTCACCTCGGCCAGGAGTCTTCGGTCGTTACGGACCGCAGCTACCGCGATCGGACCATCGTTGCGGATGCTCGTCAGGAGCGCGGCTTCCGGATCATCGCGGGCGGGAAGCGGTGACCACGGTGGAAACAATCGTGGAAACAGCTTCCGAAAAGCGAAGAGGCCAGCAGTTGAAGCTGCTGACCTCTCGAACCCCCACGCTGTTACCCACTAGATCGCCGATCGGTTCGCATCCGGAGCAGTTCC